>JASHOB010000196.1 GCA_030041335.1 Alphaproteobacteria bacterium
TTCTATGGCAAGGTCGAGGACGAAGGCATCCGCTGCTGCTATCACGGCTGGCTGTTCGGCGTCGACGGCACGTGCCTCGACCAGCCGTGCGAGCCGGAGCACGGGCTCCACCGCGAGGTCGCGCGCCAGCCCTGGTACCCGGTCGAGGAACGCTATGGGCTGGTGTTCGCCTATCTGGGGCCGCCCGAAAAGAAGCCAATCCTGCCGCGCTATGACATTCTCGAGCGTCTGGCACCCGGCGAGCAGTATCAGCAGGTCATTGGCGGCCAGGGTGCCACCGGGGACGACAGTTTTGAAGTCCTGCCCTATAGCTGGCTCCACATGAACGATAATGTACTGGACCCATTCCATGTGCAGGTCCTGCACTCGACATTCACCGTGGTGCAGTTCGCCGCCGAATTCAAAGTCATGCCGACATGCGACTTCGTTCCGGTCGAGGACGGCGTTTATTATTCCGCCTATCGCCAGCTCGATGACGGTCGCGAGGTCGATCGCATCTCCCATTGGATCAGCCCAAACATCATGAGCGTGCCGAGCATCCGCATGGACAGCGGCCCGTCGACCGGCGTGAGCTGGGTCGTTCCCGCCGACGATGAGAGCTATTTTCAGGTCTTCGTTCAGAAGGTGCGCGAGAAACGGCCGTTCGCGCTCGCGATCGATGGCAAGCTTTGGGGCGAAAAGACCGAACAGGAACGGCAGGCGGTGCCGGGCGATTTTGAGGCGCAGTTCGGGCAGGGCACGATCTCTCTCCACTCCGAGGAGCATCTGGCGCAAAGCGATCGCGGCATCGTCATGCAGCGCCGCTTTCTGGAACAGCAGATCAAGATCGTGCAGGAGGGCGGCGATCCGGCGGGCGTGATCTTCGATCCGGCGAATTCGGTCATTCATGTCCGCTCGGGCAATTTCTTCCGCGCCGACAAGCGCGAACCAGTGCCGGCGGAATAGATGCCTTTCGTCGACTCGGACCCGGTCAAACTGTACTACGAGGAGACCGGCACCGGCTTTCCCATCCTCTTTATCCACGAATATGGCTCCGATTATCGCGAGTGGGAGAGCCAGGTCCGGTACTTTTCTCGGCGCTATCGCTGCATCACCTACAATGCGCGCGGCTATCCCCCGTCGGACGTGCCGACCAAGGATGCCGATTATGGTTATGAACAGTCGCGCGACGATGCCGCGCGCGTTCTTCATCACCTGGGGGTTCCGCAGGCCTACATCGTCGGCTTGAGCCAGGGCGCTTATGCGACGCTGCAATTCGGCCTGCGCTATCCGCAGATGGCGCGAGCGCTGGTGGTGGCGGGCGTCGGCTCGGGTTCGCCGCCGGCGGCGCGCGCGGAGTTCGTGCAGAACACGCTCGCCACCGCCGAACGGTTCCTCGCGGAGGGCAGCGCCCGAGTGGCCGAGACCATGGCCATTAGCCCCACGCGCATCCGTTTGCGCGCCAAGGATCCCCGCGGCTACGAGGATTTTCTCGCGCATCTGCGCGAGCATTCCAATGTCGGCATGGCCCTCGTCGGTCGCAATTACCAGGGCAAGCGGCCGTCGCTCGAGGATTTTGCCGCGGCACTCGGCCAGCTGGCGATGCCGGTGTTGCTGGTCTGCGGCGACGAGGACGAGCCCTGCATCGAAACCAACATCTGGCTGAAGCGGGTGATGCCCACCGCCGGGCTGTGGTTGGTCCCGCGCACCGGCCATGCCGTCAATTTGGAGGAACCCGCGGCGTTCAACCGCGCGCTCGCCGATTTCTTCGCCGCCGCCGAAAACGACGCTTGGCGCCCGCGGGACTAGGCGTCGCGCCATCGCCCGCCGTCGCAGGACGACCACTCGTTCCGATCCTCACCGCTGACTCTCGGCGCCGGAAGTGGAAAGCGACGAGTGGGCAAGGCGCGCGCTGCGCCAGGTGACGATGCCGACAATCCTCGTCACCCCGATGCCATCGACCTGGTCCCTCGCGCCAGCCGACCAACCCGGCGACCCTGTGCCTCCTTGGTTTCGGGATTTCTTAATCGGGCTCATGCTTCGAGGCCAAAAGCCCGGGGTTGAACCGTCGCAGCTCCGCCGCCCCGAGGCCGGAAAAATCATTGCCCGCAACGATGTCTGAGGTTGACGAGGGGTTATATCTCCCCGAATATATATCTCGTAGAATATAGCGTATCGAAATACAAAATCAGCCAATCGCTGGGGGATCACATGATCGTCGCAAGCCGCAGGTGTCTCTGCATCGGCGTAGCTATCGTTACGCGTCTTTTGGTTGCCTCAATTCCTGTCTACGCGCAGGAAACGTCGTCGTTTACGACGGTTCTTACGTCAGTTCGCGCATCCGACGAGGAAATGTCACAGTTCGCGCATCCTCAGTCGTACGCGTTCGATGGCGGTCCGTTGGGCCAGTTGCAGGGCAATGCCGCGCTCGATGGATATTTTTTCGCCCAGACCGGCGCAGGGGACAGCAGCACGGTCGGCAATCATACGACGGGTGCCAAGGTCAACGCTTGGGAAATCGAAGTCGTTAGACCAACTACCTTCACCAATTTTTGGGGATTTGGCGTTCAGGCCGCTGAATACCAAGACATCAATTTGGGGCTGAATGCGCCAAAGAATGTCAACGGCGACAGGTTTCAAACCGGTCCGATCCGTACCGCGTATCTAGGGATCTCACCGGCACCCGGTTTCAAAATCTCGGGCGGGCAACTTCCGTCACTGGAAGGATATGAATCGGTCTTTCCGTGGAATAATCCTTCGATGTTACGGACGGCGGTCAACCCGGGGCAAAACAGCAACAGCAAAGGTGTCGAGCTTGACTATACCAGTGGGCCGTACACCGGCGCGCTGATGTTCAGCGATGGTTACGATACCGACGTTTTCAACTATTTTACCTGGCTAGGGTCCGTCAAATTCGACGCCAACAACGAGCTTAGCATTTACGGTGGCACACACTTCGGGAGTACCGGACCGGATGCCTTTGCCTATGGCGAGGGCGGGATGCCAAGCGGTGGTAAATTCGGCGTTGGCGGTCAGCAGCAACTCGCCGTTGTCAATTCCACCATGATCGGTGCTTGGTACACGTGGCGATACGGGAACCTGCAGATCATCCCCGAATTACAGTATCAATTCACGCCGGCGCTGACCAAATATGCGGCGGACACGTCCGGCGGCTTCTCGGACGACATTCCGGGATACACGTCCGCTTTTGTCGCCGCACTGTTCGGCATCTACAAAATCCCGAACACCAATTTTTCGATTTCGGGTTGGGTAAACTATGGCACGAGCAACGGCTCGGGGGATCAGGACGTTTGGTTCGCCGCGCCCAATCAAAAACTGGTCGGTTTGGCGATCGCGCCGGCCTGGAAATACAAACAAATCTTTGCCCGCCTCAACGTCGGCTATGCGCACTTGCTGAATTTGGGCACGCCCGTCTCGGGATACGGCAACTCGGGTACACAGCGAGATACGCTTATCGGCACAATGGAATTCGGCCTCGTTTTTTGAATCTGGAGGAGCCAGGGACATCTCCACAATTCGGTGCGGCTCGGGCGTCGAGTTGATTCTCGTCGATCGGTCGAGGTCGTGCTTGGCTTGGCGCCCGGCATCGAAAAAATTGGATCGGGGACGCCCCCCCGTGTCACCGGCCGGAACGATCGGCCCGTCAAGGACGCGACCGTGAACCGGTTCTACTACGAAACTCACGACCGGCGCCGCAGCCATCCCGCCGACTTCGCACTCCCGATAGCTTCGTGCAACGGCTTAAGACGCGCGGAGATCTCACACCTTATGAATACATCTACAAGGTACGGACAGAGGCGCCTGATCGATTCACGCTTTATCCGCCTCGCAAAATGCCGCGACTAAACGTCTAGCTGCGATCCCTTATGCGGAGCTGAAAGCGGGCTTGAGCGCTGCGTCAAGACCGTCGCGCGCGCCGCTTCCGGCTCAGGTCGTGACCACGACCTTGCCGACCGTGCGGCGCGCTCCAAGCGCCGCGACAGCGGCAGGGGCGTCATTGAATTCGAAGACATCACGTACCAGCGGGCGGAAGACGCCGGCACGATAAAGCTCAAACAATTCCTTGAAGATCATATCTGCCAAGGCCGGGTCGCGACGACGCTCCTCGCCCCAATAGACTCCCATCGCCGCCGCATTCTTCAACAGCAGCCGGTTCGACGGCAGCTCGGCAATGCTGCCGCCAGCGAAACCGACAATCATCAGACGCCCCTGCCAACCGAGACAGCGCAGGCAATCGACCGCTATGGCACCGCCGACGGAATCGATCGCGATGTCGACGCCTTCAACTCTTTCTGCGGTCGCGATGCGGCGCACCGCCTCGACGATTTTCTCAGCGCTATAATCGATGACATGATCGGCGCCGAGAGTGTGACATAGGGCGGCCTTGTCGGCGCTTCCCACCGCAGCAATTACCTTCGCGCCCCAATGCTTGGCGAGATGAATGGACGCCGAGCCGACGCCGCCAGCGGCGGCCGTCACCAGCACCAAGTCACCCGGCTTCATGGCGGCGCGTTTGCGCAGTGCCAAGTACGCGGTCGGATAGGTGGTTAGCATGGCGACACCGTCATGCGACGGCATCTCGGCCGGCAGGAGTTGCGAACCGTCGCGCGGCGCGATGGCATACTCCGCAAAACCGCCAAAGTTGCAAGGCGCGGCGAGCCGATCGCCGACCTTGTAGGGCGATTCGGGCCCTACCGCGGCCACAGTGCCGGCGATCTCGACGCCGGGGGAGAAGGGCAGCGGTGGCTTGACCTGGTACTGGCCGCGCACGACGAGCGTGTCGAGAAAATTCAGTCCCGCCGCTTCGACACGTAACAGCGTCTCGTCACCTTTTGGCTGAGGCGCCGCAATGTCGGCAAGACGCATCGTGCCTTCTGGTGATATTTGTTCGACGAGCCAAGCGCGCACAGATCCTCTCCCTTTGCTTGAGCCGCCACCTTATCATGACATCGGAACAGCGGGGACGCGCCACAAGCGTCCGGCGCCGCTGGCGACGGCGGCGGGCGAGATAATCGCTGTGGCAGAGGAGAGGCGTCGGGGAACCGAATCACCCCGCGCGAAAATCGCTCCTCTCGCAGCTGCAAATCGACCTGGGTCTTTTATGGGAGGACACGATGGAGCGCCGGGAACTGATCGATCTCACTGATCGCACGCTCGATGCAATCACGCACCGTGAACCGGGGCGCGCGCCGCTGGCGGTGAACGCGCGTTATACCGAGAACGGCCAGGGGCTTGCGATCGGCAAGGGCCTCTGGGCAACCGCAAACCCCGGCACCGCCCGCCGAGCGGTGTCGGCGGACCTGGTGTCGGGACAAGCGGGATGGATCGGCGCTATTGGCGAGAATGGCAATCCGATTGTGCTGGCGCTGCGGTTGAAGGCGACAGGTGATGGCGTTATCGAAATCGAGACCGTGGTGTGCCGCGGCCATGAGCGCATCTTCAATCCGGCGGGCATGGTTCCGCGCGCGGCCTTCGACACCGTGGTGCCAAAAGCCGAACGCGCATCCCGCCAGGCTCTGCGGGATGCTGCCAACGCCTATTTTGATGGGATCGAGCAATCCAATGGCGACATCATCCCGTCGGCCGACGATTGCGCCCGCGTCGAGAATGGCGTGCAGACGACGCTCAACCCGGAGCTCGGCGGCAAACAGGCCTATCCGTTATGGGGCATGCCGGTCGCCGCCCAGATCGGCACCGGCTATTACGCTTATATCGAGGCGATTCGCGACCGCCGCTATCCGGTGATCGACGAAGAACACGGGCTGATCATGGGTGTCGTCGCGTTCGATCATCCCGCCACCATGAAGTCGGTCCATGTCAAGGGCAAAGGCGATATTGTCCTGCCGGCGTTCACGCAACGCCCCTCGACGGCGCTGATCGCGGAATTGTTCCAGGTTCGCGGCGGCAAGATCACCGGTATAGAGGCGGTCCTCGATTTTTTTCCCTACGGCATGTCCACCGGATGGCGATGACAGGTTGCCGACAGGGGGACATGATCGGCCGCTAATTCGATCCTGGCCGATGCGGCCAGCGTCGCGCGCTGACCCCCCGCCTGACGCAGGAACTATCGCGGCAGCCAAACCGGCTGGTCCGCGCCGACATAGCCGCACGGCCGCTCCCAATAAGGTTTCGTCTCGGAATAGTCGGTGATCGGGCCGGGGTAGGTTACCTCGCCCAACGGCGTCCGCATCACCCGCAGATCGGAAGGCAGCGGCTCGAGTCCGAAAACCTGCTCCGTCTTGGGCGGCGCATCGAGTGTCCCTAACTCGAGCACCAGCATCGAGGAACGGGTCAGCGACACATCGACGGCGAAACTGCCACCGTCATGGGCGCGCCGCAGCAGTCCGCCAAGCGCGCCGGCCGCGGCGAGATAAGCGGTCAGGTAGTCGTTGAGCGTGCCGGTGGGGGGCAATGCCGGGGCTTCGTACGATCCTTGCTCGACGGCAAGACCGCTTGCCACGCAGCCGACGGGATCATAACCGGCCCGCGTCGCCCATGGCCCGCCGCCGCCATAGGCGCTGACCGAGACGACGACGATGCCGGGCCGCATCCGGGCGAGGTCGTGAAGGCCAAAGCCGCGGCGCGCCAGCGCACCCTGACGCCAGCTTTGCACGAACACGTCGCAGCCGCGAACCAGCTCCTCGAGCTTGGCGTGATCGGCCGCCTGGTCGAGATCGAGATAGGCCGAGCGCTTTCCGAAACTGGTATCGATCATTTTGTCGGCGGTATCGGTGTATTTCGGTGAAATGATGTGAAGGACGTCGGCGCCTTGCTCCGCCAGGACGCGGGCCGACGCCGGCCCAGCAAGCACGTGCGTCACGTCGAGGACGCGCACGCCGGAGAGAGGCCGTGCGGCCGGTCCTAATCGCTCGGGCGCGCCGGCGCCGAGCTGCGCCAACGCGATGGCCGGACGCGCGGCAAGCCAGCTGCCTTGCGGATGTTCGAGCCATTCCTGGCGCCGCCGCGCAACCACGCCGACCAGCTTGTGCTCGGCGATCGCATCCTCGAGTTCGCCACTGTGCCATTGCGCCACCGCCTTGGCGATCGAGGCATCGTCACTCCGACATTTCAGTAGATCGAGCAGCCCGATCAGCATTTTCACGTAGATTGATGCGCGCAGCAGGTAGATCTGGCGATTGTCGCGGGTGCGGAAGAAATGCGCCCCGCCGTAGGCGTCGCGGGCGCGCAGACCTTTGCCGCCTTGAGCGACGTGGAACACGGTCCTGAGACCAGGCACGACGGCGCGGCGCAGATCGACCGTCACATCTTGGCCTCGGCCGCTCCGCATGCGCCAGACGGCGGCAATCGCCGCCCCCTGCGCCGCCAGCGCTGCCGCCGAAGCGGCGCCGAGTCGATGCGGACTGGCAACGATTGGATCGGCGCCGGTAATCACGATGCTGCCGCCGGTCTCTTCGGGCGAAACGCCCATTTGGGACAGCAGGCGGTGACAGGTCTCGAGGGCAATGCTTCTCATTTTCGGTCATCCGATGTCGCGCCGCAGAGCCTGCGGGCTTTCGCTTCGATTGCGGCAATGCCGGGCGAAGTGCGCTGGGCTTCAACCGAACTACCGACGGTGCCCCGGCCCGACTTGAGCCGTTCGCGATGCGCTTGCTGGTCCGGCGGCGGCGCCGCTGGCGATTTGCCGGCACCGACTAAGGAGAGCGAGAGCAACCTGCGCTTGGCTGACGCTAACGCGCCCGGGACCGGCGCACCGTGCCGGCATCGCGGCGCATGGACGCCGGACGCGACGCTGTTTGTCCGGGCGAGCGCGCCGCGACGACGAAACGGCCCTTCGTCGCCACTCGATTCATGCTGATCGGCGATGATGTCGTTGTCCTTCGGCTCGGCACCGGGTCAATGCGGTCGTTCCTCGATATGATCGTGGCCGCCGATGCGGCCCGGGCGCCAGTACCCTTCGGCGGAAATCTGATCCTTCGCCAGACCCCGCGCGAGAAGGTCGTGGCGCTGCGCACGGACATTGCTGGTCTCGCCGATGATGTAGGCATGGCCTTGCCCAGGAGGCAGCTTGAAGGCTTTGACGCGCTCCAGCATGAACTCGCTTGGTCCGCCCGGCCCGTGACGCTCCAGCCACTCGAAATCAAGACGCGCTTTGCAGCTCACCGATTGGCGGTCGGCCCCGTCGGCGATCTCGATCAGCGCCCAGACGTGGGCGTGGGAAGGCAAAGTCTCCAGGATGCCGAGGATGCCGGGGATGCAAGTCTCGTCGCCGGTGAACAGATGCCAGTCCGCACGGGGATTGAACACGGTCCGGCCGCGCGGGCCGTTCGCATCGATGCGCATCCCGGCTTGGACATTGCGCGCCCAGTTGCCCGATGGGCTGTCGCCATGCAGCACAAAATCGATATCCAGGCGCTTTGCCGCCGTGTCGAGGCCGCGAATCGTATAATGCCGCCTTCCGTATGTACCGTCACCGAGCGGCATTTGCAGCACCAGGTCCTGGCCGGGTTTATAGGTGAGCTCGCCGAGATCGCTTCCCGTCAGGGTTATCCGCCGCATGCGCGGGTTGAGATCCTGGGCTGCCACCACTTCCAGCGACCAAAGCCGGGCCGGCGGCCGCCGCATCTCCGGCGTCGGTGGGGGCGCCGCCGCGTTCATTGTCGACATCGACATAATCCTTTTCGCATTTCGATGTTACTTAGATATAACGAAAATGCGGCGAGGGATCAATAGCCAACCGTGAACCGTTTTCGGGCGTGCTTGGGCTTTTCCACCTCGTCGATCATGGCAATGGCGTAATCCTCGTAGGAAATATGGCTTTTGCCGCTGGCATCGGTAAGCAACTGCTCGAGGCCGAGCCGGAACTTTCCGGTCCGCTCCCCCGGTCCGATCAGTGCCGAGGGCGAAAGGAAGGTCCAGTCGAGCGCGCCCTCACCCTTGAGCTTGTCGAGGAATGCAATGCCGGCGCCGGCCTCGCCGCGCCACGCCTCGGGCAGGCTCTCAAACACCAGCTTGCCGTCGGCGCCCCGAAGACTGGCGGCACCGCCGACCACCAGCAGCCGCTTCACCCCGGCGCTCTTGGCCGCATCGATGATGTTCTCCGCCGGCGATTCCGAAAAACGCACCGCGCTGATCACCACGTCATGTCCTGAGAGCAGCGGCGCCAGCGCGCCGGGATCGGTCACGTCGCCTTTCTTGGCCGTGACCTTGGCGTCCTTGTGCGCCTTTTCGGGATGGCGCGAGATCGCGGTGACAGAATGGCCGCGCGACAGCGCTTCCCTGGTGAGGCGCGTGCCGATATTGCCGGTGCCTCCGACGATGGCGATTTTCATGATGCTCCTCCTGTTTTGAGCCAGACCCACAGGCGACAAATCGTGGCGACTTTTCCCACGGTTCCGGGTCGCTATGATAGCGTAAAACCGCAATAGGGAACCGTCATGCCGAGTGAATTGGTCGCCAATATCGCGACCGGGAAGATTGAGGGTGCCCTCGCTGACGGCATCTTGAGCTTCAGGGGTATTCCCTACGCAGCGCCGCCGGTGGGTTCGCTGCGTTTCAAACCGCCGGTTAGGCTTGGGCCTTGGTCGAGCGTCCGCGCCGCCACACGCTTTGGCGCGCGTGCGATGCAGAACGACGACGCCTTCAATCTTGCGCCGGCGATCCGCGCGGTCTTCACGGCGCCCGCAAGAGAGCCGATGAGCGAGGATTGCCTGTTCATCAATGTCTGGACGCCTGCGCTCGACGATGGCGGCGACCGGCCGGTGATGGTGTGGCTGCATGGCGGCGGCTTCATCGCCGGTTCCGGTGCCTCGGATCCCTACGATGGCACCAACCTCGCCCGCAAGGGCAACGTCGTGGTGGTCACGCTAAACCACCGGCTTGGCGCGTTCGGCTATCTTCACCTCGCGGAGCTAGGCGGCGGCGAGTATGCGCAGTCGGGCAATGTCGGCATGCTCGACATTGTCGCCGCGCTCGAATGGGTGCGCGACAACGCCACGGCGTTCGGTGGCGATCCCGGCAACGTTACCGTTTTTGGCGAGAGCGGCGGCGGCGCCAAAACCTGCATCCTTATGGCGATGCCGGCGGCGCAGGGCTTGTTTCACAAAGCCATTGTGCAAAGTGGCCCCAGCGTCGAGACCATGACCGCGGCGGCCGCCACCGGTACCGCGCGGCAAGTGATGCAAGCACTCGGTGTCTCGTCGGTACCGGATCTGGCCGCGACGCCGGCCGCGACATTGTTGGCGGCGCAGAACAGCGTACTGGGGCGGATCGGTGCCTTGTCGTTCGCCAATCGCCGCCGCCAGGGATTCAACCCGGTCATCGACGGCGTGATTTTGCCGGGCGGACCGTTTGCCCCCGCGGCGCCGGCGATTTCCGCCGATGTGCCCTTGATGATCGGCACCAACAGGGACGAAATGAATCTGTTCTTTGGCATGGCGCCATGGACCGAAGGTCTGGCGGAGGATCGGCTCGCCGATGCCGCACGGCCTTTTCTAGGTGATCGCACGGCAGCGATCGTCGCCGCCTATCGCGCGGCAGAGCCCCACGCGAGCCCGCGCGACATTGTGCTCCGCATTGCCACGGACCAGGCCGTGCGAATACCGTCGCTTACGATCGCCGATCGCAAGGTGGCATTACGCGCAGCACCCACCTACGTCTATCTTTTCACGTGGGAGACCAAGGTGGCGGACGGCAAGCTCGGATCCTGCCACGCCCTCGAAATCCCGTTCGTCTTCGACAATCTCGACAAGACACGGCTCACCGGCGACGCGCCGACGCGCGGCATGCTGGCAGAGGCCATGAGCCGCGCCTGGATTGAATTCGCCTACAAGGACAGTCCCAACCATGCCGGGATTCCCTATTGGCCCGCTTATGACGCGATCGCGCGTCCTACCATGATTTTTGACCTGCAATGCCGGGTCGAAAACGACCCGCTCGGTGCCGAGAGAAGAGCCTGGGATAGGGGAACGGAGGCGGTTTATTAGCAGGATCACGACGCAACTCCGGCACAAGCAGATGCGCGGATCGTCGCGAGAACGGCGCCGGCGCAACGCACGCACAGCGCATACCGGGGGACGCGATTTCGGATTGGGGACGGCTGCGGACCTAGTGCTGTAGATGCGCCATTGCCGCGGGCGGGTAGCGTGTACCAGCCGCGGCGCCGGGTGGAATCGCCGCACCGAGTTTTGCCACCTCCTCGGCGCTGAGCTTGATCGACAACGCACCAAGGTTTTCATCGAGCCGCTGCGCGCGCTTGGTGCCCGGGATCGGCACCACCTCACTCCCTTGTGCCAGCAACCAAGCCAGCGCGAGCTGTGCCGTGGTGCAGCCTTTGGCCCGCGCGATCACCTCGATCTTGTCGACCAGCGCGCGGTTGTGGGCAAAATTCTCTTCCGCATAGCGCGGCATCATGCCCCCGGCCGGCGCATCGGAAATGGTCTTCACCGCGTCGGTGAGGAAGCCGCGTCCGAGCGGCGAATACGCCACGAAACCGATGCCCAACTCGCGCGTTACCCGCCGCGTCGCCTCGGCCTCGGCACGATAGAGCAGTGAGAATTCCGTCTGCACCGCGGCGATCGGATGCACCTTTTGGGCGCGGCGAATGGTGTCGGGCGCAGCCTCGCTCAAGCCAATGTGCCGCACCTTGCCTTGGGCCACGAGCTTTGCCATTGCACCGACCGTGTCTTCGATCGGTGTGTTGGGGTCGACACGGTGCTGGTAATAGAGATCGACATAATCGACCCCGAGGCGCCTAAGGCTCGCGTCGCATGCACTTTGCACATAGGCGGGGCTGCCATCGACGGCGAAGCCGGCCGCGCCGCGCTTCTGGCCGAACTTGGTGGCGAGGATCACCTCTCCGCGGCGTCCCTTGATGGCGCGCGCGATCAGTTCCTCGTTATGGCCGTTGCCATAGACATCAGCGCTGTCGAGCAGGTTTAGCCCGCGCTCGAGCGCGTGATGGATGAGGGCGATCGACGCTTCATCATCGGCGGGACCGTAGATGCTCGACATGGACATGCAGCCAAGCCCGATCGCTGGGACTGTCAAGCTGCCTAATTTGCGCTCCTCGATGGCCGCCATCACCTGCCTCTTCGCTGGATGCGATCATTGTACCCAATACAATACTGGATCACCAAGGCACGCTCGCGCTAAAGGGGCGGGGCGCGCGGTACGGGTTTCCCTGAAGTCAGGGCGATCCCTCCAACCCCGAGAAGCGCCACCCAAGCTCTGTGCATCCGCCTGGCACCAAAGCGCCCCGCATTCGTCGCCATTAGCATCGATGCGCGGCCTTCCCCGCCCGGCTTCGCGATCGCGAGAAGGCGACGGACGGAACGGAATCCGCCTCGATCAGCCGATCTTGTCGAGTGCGCGCTCAACGCGACGCAGCCGATCGGGAGGATCGATGGTGGCGGATGACAGGATTTCGAGGCGGGCATCCTCGAAGACATGAATCTTGCCGCGACGGCGGCGGCGCCAGGCCATCAGAGCGGCGTCGCGCTCGTTCAAGAGAGCGACTATGTCCGGGCGATAAAGCCGCGTCAGCGCACACAGCCAACGATTGACCGGCCAGCCGGGGCGCGCCAGTTCGATCGAGAAGCGGTCGAGCATGCCGGCGACATCCTCGGCGGCATACCAGGTCTCGCCGGTCACCCAGCGGTTGGTGGTGAAGAGCCGCGTCGGCGCGCCCGCTTCATCCAACGAGATCGCGATGATGTGGCTGAACTTGTCGTTGCCGTCGCCCTGGTTGGGCTGTGGCGCGGGCGGCGAGGGGGGATCGATCGGCTGCGACGGCGCGTCGGCGATGGCGAGTTCGGGCATTACCAGAGGGCGGGTTCCCGCCGGCATGCCACGCGGCCGCATAAAGGTATGGAAATGGCCGTGCTCGTGCAAACGGTGACGTGGCGGTGGATCGGCGGCGTGGCGATGATAAAAATATTGGGCATGGGTGGCGACGTCATAGACATCGCCTGGTGGATAATGTGTCCAATCGGTGAGCCCGCCGCCCTCGCGCTTGCCCAACAACTGGTCGAAGATGGTGTCGCCGGACTTAGCCAAGATGCGCTGCCAGTCCAGCAATTCGCGCCCGGCCTGTTGCATCGCCCTAAGTTCGGCGGGGTTCAAACACTCAACATCCATACGCAGCACCCAATGCAAGCTAATGCGCGATCAGCAACGTCCAGGTCAATGTATCGCGCATCGCCGTATGCAGCGCGTTATCGAAAGCCGCCACGATCGCCGGTATGTCGTTCTTGACCGGGTGCGCCGCCGCCGTCACGGTTCTCGTTCCGACAACCTTGCGGTCGTCGACGCGTACGACGATCAGACCCAACTCGATCCGCACCGTCGGCAAACCGGCGTCACCGAGATATTCGGCCTCGAAATGCCGGAGCTCGATCCGCAGTTCGAAATTGCCGCGTATCGCCAAAGTGTCCCGGGTCACCGCCGCCACACAGGAAGAACGTTGTAATGAATCGACAAGCAGCGACTGGACCATCACCGGGGCCGAATCCGTCCAAGCGGCATTGGCGAAATAATCGAAGCTGAGCTGATTGCGGCGCAGCGCGATGCGCACGGTGTCGAGAGCATCGGATGAGGTCGGCTTGTCGATCAAAAGCTCGAGCCTGGGCGCCGGGCGGCCGCAGGAAAAATCGGTGAGGGCTGTGAGCGTGTAGAGCGCGGGAGGCGGACCGCCACCCCCCAACAAGCCGCCGCATCCCGCCAAGCCGAGCGTCATCGAGGCGATCACCATCCGTCGAGAGATCGGTGTCATCTTGGCTGATATCCCGCATCGTGGTCACCGAACAGGAACCGTGACGGGTTGCGTTCGAGTTCGTCGACGACCCGGCCGACTTTGGCGACGAGGTCGTTGAGATTGATCACCAGCTGTTCGATCTGTCTCACGCCACGTTGCGAGAGATCGCGCAAACCCGGGCGCATTTCGGTAACGGTGCCGTCAACGTTGCCAACAAGTTTGTCGGCATGGCCGATCAATTTGTCGACATGGCCGACCGCGGTGTTGACGTGACCGACGGTGGTATCAACATGATCAACCAAACCACCGGCCTTCTCCACCACCTGATTGGCCGTGGTTGCCAGTTGGTCAATTTTTTTGGTGGCATCGGCGGTGTTGGCCAGGATCTGTTCGACGTCGTCGCTGTGACTGGCCAGTGCGGCGCTCAGCTTGCGGACGTTCTCGATGACCTGGTCGATCGCGATGCGGTTTTTGCCGCCGAGTATGTCGTGAATCTCGTCTTCGATTGCCAGGAATTTATCCATCAACTCCGGCGCTCTGTCGAAGACGCTTTGCAGGCCGCCGGTGCGAGACGCGATGAGCGGGCCCACCGGCGCGAATTCGTTGACGAAGGGCGGCGTCTCGGGGGTGCCGCCGCTGATTTCGATATAGGACCCGCCCGTCAAGCCCTGGGTTGCCAACGTTGCGATCGCGTCCTGGCGAATCTGCGTCGTCGGATCGAGCGCGACCACAACGGTGACATGATTGGGGTGCTCCTTCTCGATGAAGATGTCGGTGACCTTGCCGACCGGGACGCCATTGTAGCGCACCCCCGAATCCTTGGTGAGGCCAGCCACCGAACCGGCGAAGCTCATATGGAAGAAGGCGCGCTTGGCGTTGAACTGGCCGCCCAACACCCACAGCATGACGCCCGCTGCGCCGAGCAGCAGGATCACCACGAACGCGCCGACAGCGACGTAATTAGCGCGTGTTTCCATCGCTGCTCTCGCCCTTCCGCGCGCTTAAGCTGTCTTGCCGTCGAGCGCGGCGCGCCCCCGCGGCCCGTTGAAATAGGCTTGCAGCCACGGATGGGGATCGCGCATGAGTTCCGTTATAGTGCCAATTTTCAAGCGCTTGTCGACGAGAACGGCGATTCGGTCGCAAATCGCCACCAGCGAATCGAGGTCGTGCGTCACCATAAACACCGTCAGCCCGAGGCTGCTCTTCAAATCATTGATCAACCGATCGAAATCCCCGGCCGAAATCGGGTCGAGGCCCGACGTCGGCTCATCCAGAAACAACAGTCCCGGATCGAGTGCCAGGGCGCGCGCCAATCCCGCGCGCTTGCGCATGCCTCCCGACAATTCGGCGGGATGGAGTGCGGCGGTTTCGGGCGCCAAGCCAACCAGCGACAGTTTGAGGTGAGCGATCTCCACCAGAAGGTGGTGCGGCAGATCAAATTGTTCCTTCAGGGGCACGTCGATATTCTCCGCAACGGTCAGCGAGCTGAACAGGGCACCGTCCTGGAACAGCACACCCCAACGCGCTTCGAGCTGGTGCAGCTGATGGTCATTGAGATCGGCCAGCCGCTGGCCGAACACTTCGACGCTGCCTGCGGCAGGGGTCATGAGACCGACAATCGTCCTCAGCAGCACGGACTTCCCGGCACCTGAGCCACCGACCACGCCCAGCACTTCGCCGCGCCGCAGTTCGAGATTGACGCCGTCATGGATGGTGCGGTCGCCGATCCGTGTCACCAGACCGCGGACCCGAACCAGGGGCGCATCGTGGCCATTGTCCTGGCCGTCGGTCGGGCGCGGGTCAGACATTTAGCTGGGAGAACAGGACAGAGAAGAGAGCATCGATCACGATCACCAAGAAGATTGAGCGCACCACCGACATGGTCGTGAAGTGGCCAACGCTTTCGGCGCTTCGCTCGACCGAAAGCCCGGCATGGCACCCGACCATGGCGATAACGAAGGCGAAGAAGGGTGACTTGATGACGCCGAGCCAGAAGGTCAAGGGATAAAGCGCCGATCGAAGCTGATCGAGGAACACTGGCGGCGTGATATCGAGCGCTAGCCAGCACAACATGCCGCCGCCGGCAATTGCGACAAAATTGGCGAAGAAGGTCAAGAGCGGCAGCGAAATCAACAACCCGATCAGGCGCGGCATGACCAGCACCTCGACGGGGTCGAGGCCGAGCACGCGCATCGCGTCAATCTCCTCGTTGACCCGCATCGCACCGATTTCGGCGGTGAAGGCGCTTCCGGATCGCCCGGCAACGATGATGGCCGTGATCAGGACACCCAATTCACGCAAGACACTGATGCCCAGCAGATTTACCGTCAGGATCTGCGCCCCGAATTGCGCGAGCTGATCGGCACCCTGGTAGGCGATCACCACGCCGATCAGGAAATTCAGCATGCCAACAATCGGCAGTGCGGCCCAGCCATTGTGCTGCAACTGGGAAAGCAGCGCCACGCCGCGCACCCGCGACGGATGAACCACGACGCGTGCGGCGGTGACCATGATTCGGCCGAAAAAAGCGAGGAGCGCGGCGGCGGTGGCGGCGATCCGGAAAACCTGCGTCCCGAGATGATCGAGCCATTCGGCGACATTGAAATGGCGGTGGCGGCGGCGCGGATGTGTGTCTTTGGCCGCGGCCGCCTGCTCGACATGCTCCAGAAGAGTCAGGAAATGCTGCGGCACGTTTTCGAGCGACGCATTGAGCGACCGCGCCGTGCGCAACAGGAGGAAAGCGCCAACCGTGTCGAGCCCGCCAATGTCGGCAAGGTCGAAGCGGAAGGCGCCTGGCGCCGCCCGACGCAGATCGGTCAAAGCCCGGTCCAGTGCCGCGGCGCTTTCGACCTGCCAATTGCCGCGCAAGGCCACCAGCGTACTCCCCGGTACCTGGCGCCGTTCGAAGAAAATGCCCGCCTCTGCCATGGGCTCAGTCTAGCGATTCGCGCCGTTCCGACAATCCGCCCTGGGCTTGGCGGCAGTCTGCCTTGGTTCATGGCCGCGGCAGCGGATGTCGGGCTTCGGGGTTTCGATCTCGGCGGCGGCGTGACGGCCATCATTGGCAGCCGCCGGCGACCGGCGCGACCGTCGAGATCGCCAAGCAGGTCCTGTGCCGCGGCACAAAATTCGCTAGAGTGCCGCGGGAGGCAGTCATGGACCTGAAAAGTCACATTCGCGGCGTGCCGGATTTTCCTCGGCCGGGAATATTATTTTACGATATTTCGACGCTGCTGGCTCACGCTGGGGCATGGAAGACGACGGTCGAGCGCCTCACCGCGGCGTTGCGTCCGCATCGGCCAGAGCTGCTGGTCGGCATCGAATCGCGCGGATTTCTGGTCTCGGCACCGCTCGCCTATTGCCTGGGCTGTGGTTTCGTGATGGTGCGCAAAAAGGGCAAACTGCCCGGCCAAATCATTCCCCATACCTACGATCTCGAATACGGCACCGACACGATCGAGATTCAAGCCGATGCCGTGAAACCCGGGCAGCGTGTCGTGATTGTCGACGATCTGCTCGCGACCGGCGGCACGCTGTCGGCGGCAATCCGTCTTGTCCGGCTTGTCGGCGGCGAGGTCGCCGCTGCTGCCTGCATCATTGAACTCGAGTTTCTGAATGGCCGCGGCCGACTCGATGTGCCATTCACATCAGTCGTCGGCTACGATTCTTGACGGCGCCGATGCCAAGGCAATTGCGGGCGACCGGCATCGCCGCTGCTGCCGCGGCCTGTGTCCTGGCCAGGTCGGCGGATCGTCGGCGGCCCGGTCGACAGGGCGCTATAGTCCAAGCACGTCCTTCATGCCATAGAGGCCGGGCCGGCGATCGGGCCGGCCGAGCCAGAACGCGGCCTTGATCGCACCTTTGGCAAAGATCTGGCGCGATGCGGCCCGGTGGGTGAGTTCAAGCCGCTCGCCGGCACCAGCAAAGATTACCGTGTGATCGCCGGCAACGTCGCCGCCCCGCAGCGCCGCGAAACCGATCGTGGCTTCTCTGCGCCCGCCGGTAATGCCGTCGCGGCCGCGCACGCTGTTGGCGACGAGGTCGACGCCGCGTCCCGTGGCGGCGGCCTGGCCAAGCGCCAAGGCGGTACCCGACGGCGCGTCGACCTTGTGCTTGTGGTGCATCTCGACGATCTCGATGTCCCATTCGGGGCCGAGCCGCCGTGCCGCATCCTCCACCATCGCCAACAGCAACGTGATGCCGAGGCTGGTGTTAGGCGGCCACACGATTGGCACTATCTTCGCTGCCGCCCGCACCGCCTCGCCCTGCTCGGGGTCGAGCCCAGTGGTGCCGAGCAACAACGGTTTCTGGCTCGCTGCGGCCGCGCGCGCGGAAACCGCTGCCGCCTCCGGCGTCGAGAAGTCGACCACCACGTCGGCGAGGCGAAACAGCACGGCCGGATCGTCACTCGCCGCAACCCCGATGGCGCCGATGCCGGCGAGCTCGCCCAGATCGCGGCCCACGGCCGGATGGCCTTTGACTTCGCTGCCGGCGACCACGCGACAACCCGGCGTGCTCGACGCCTCCGCCACGAGCATTCGCCCCATTCGCCCCGCGCAGCCGCTGATGCCGATGCCCAAGCTGGTCACGTGTTCTTGCCCCTGTCTTTGCGTCCCAGACCGATTCGCACTAAATCAACGCCATGGCGCTGATCCGTTCCGTCGCGACCCTCGGCTCTTATACCATGATCAGCCGGGTGCTGGGTTTTGTGCGCGAGATATTGACCGCCAATTTTCTCGGCGCCAGCGCTGTCAGCGACGCATTCTTCGTCGCGCTCCGTCTGCCCAACATGTTCCGCAGCCTGTTCGCAGAGGGCGCGTTCAGCATCGCCTTCGTGCCGATTTTTGCCGGTAAGGTGGCGGTCGACGGCCGGGCCGAAGCGAAGCGCTTTGCCGAGGACGCACTAGCCATCCTGCTGGTTGCGCTGCTGCTTTTTCTGCTGTTCGGCGAGATTTGCGCGCCGTGGATTTTGGATGTGATCGCTCCGGGCTTCCGCGTCGACGCGGATAAATTCGCGCTGGCGCTCGATCTGACGCGCATCATGTTTCCCTATCTGGTGTTCATCTCTCTGGTGGCGTTGCTGGGCGGAGTCTTGAATTCGCTCGACCGTTTCGCTGCGGCGGCGATCACTCCGGTGTTGCTGAATGTGTTTCTGATCGGTGCTCTCGTCGGCGTCCGGCCGTTGACCGGAGAGGCGCTGGCCTGGGCCGTGACCGCGTCGGGCATTGCCCAGTTCATCTGGCTGATGGTGTCTTGCGGGCGCGCCGGCATGGCGCTGTCACTCCCGGTGCCGCGCTTGACCCCGGAGTTGCGGCGGTTGCTGCGCATCATGCTGCCGGGCGTGTTCGGCGCCGGCGTGACGCAAATCAACCTTCTGGTCTCGACGGCGATCGCTTCGCTGTTGCCGACCGGCTCGGTCTCGTTCCTCAACTATGCCGACCGTTTGAATCAGTTGCCGTTGGCGGTGATCGGCATCGCGGTAGGGACGGCGATTTTACCGACGGTGTCGCGCCAGGTAAGGACGGGCGACCACAGAGCCGCCAACGACACACAGAATCGCGGCCTCGAACTGGCGCTGCTGTTGACGTTGCCAGCGGCGATAGCGCTGGCAGTCGCGGCCTTACCCATCCTGACGGTGCTGTTCCAGCATGGCCGCTTCTCGGTGGCGGATGCGCGAGCCACGGCGCCGGCGCTCGCGGCCTACGCCGGCGGCCTTCCGGCATTTGTCCTCATCAAGGTGATGGCACCCGGCTTTTTCGCGCGTCATGATACGCGCACACCGGTGGTCATTGGCGCGGTCACGGTGGCGATCAACGTCGTACTCACCGTCGGATTGGGCCTCGGCACCGGGCTCGCGCATGTCGGCGTTGCCATGGCTACCAGCATTGCCGGTTGGGTCAACGCCGTAGGGCTGAGCCTGACACTGGCCCGGCGCGGCCATTTTCAACTCGATAGTGGGGCGCGGCACCGATTGCCCCGCCTCGGCGCCGCGGCAATTGGCACGGGCGTGGTGCTGGCGCTGCTCGAGTATGCCCTCAATGGCGCGCTCGGCGGCAATCTAGGCGAACGGGGCGCTGCGCTGGCCTTGCTCCTGGGCGGCGGCATCGCGGCGTTCTTCGCGCTGGCCTTGGCATTCTCTGGCATCGACCGCGTCGCGTTAATGCGCCGCTTGCGACGGCAGACAGCTTGACCCGCCGCATAGGCACGGCGATAAAACCGTCATGCCACGCATTTTTTCGGGCATCCAGCCCACCGGAAATCTACATCTCGGCAACTATCTCGGCGCGATCCGCAATTGGGTGACGCTGCAGGCCGATTACGAATGCATCTTTTGCATCGTCGATCTCCATGCGCTCACCTTGCCGCAGGACCCGACCGAACTGCGCCACGCCACCCGAGAGGTCACCGCGGCCTATATCGCCGCGGGCATCGATCCCGAACGCTGCATCATCTTCAACCAGAGCATGGTTCCGGCACATGCGCAGCTCGCCTGGCTGTTCGGCTGCATCACGCCGCTGGGCTGGCTCAACCGCATGACTCAGTTCAAGGACAAGGCCGGCAAGGACCGTGAGACAGCCGGGCTTGGGCTTTATTCCTATCCGGTGCTCATGGCAGCGGACATCCTCCTCTATCGCGCGACCCATGTGCCCGTCGGCGAGGACCAGAAGCAGCATGTCGAGTTGGCCCGCGACATCGCTGCCGCCTTTAACCGGCGCTACAACACCGAGTTCTTCCCGCTGCCGGAACCGCAAATCTTCGGCACCGCGACCCGGGTGATGAGTCTACGCGACGGCACCAAAAAAATGTCGAAGTCGGACGAATCCGATTTTTCACGCATCAACATGACGGACGATGCCGATGCCATCGCCCTCAAGATTCGCCGGGCAAAGACCGACCCGCTGCCACTGCCGGCGACCGTAGAGGACGTGGCGACGCGTCCCGAGGCTGCCAATCTTCTCGGCATCTATGCCGCCCTGACCGACGAAACCATGGAAACCGTCGTGGCACACTTTGCCGGACGCAATTTCTCTGACTTCAAGCCGGCGCTTGCGGAGCGCGCGGTGGCGTCGCTCGGACGCATCGCCGGCGAGATGAGGCGGATGCTGGCCGATCCGGGCTATATCGACGGGGTGCTGCGGCGGGGCGCCGAACGCGCCGAGGCGATCGCCGTCGAACATCTGCACCTCGTCTTCGACATGATGGGGCTGTTGCG
This sequence comes from Alphaproteobacteria bacterium, assembly GCA_030041335.1. Classification (GTDB taxonomy): domain Bacteria; phylum Pseudomonadota; class Alphaproteobacteria; order ATCC43930; family CGMCC-115725; genus JAATGI01. Next base: position 20,925 of record JASHOB010000196.1, read on the forward strand.
CCCTTGACCGCGGCCGCCAAGGCAGAACCGCTTCACATGGTCGCCGTGACGCCAAGCCGCAGGACGTGATCATCCCCTGTGCCCGCCCGCCGCGCCTCGCTGCGGGGCCGCTGGCCACGGCACCTTGATGGCCTGCCAGCGAGCATCCCCGCCGCGGGCTTGGCGGGGTGCCCTGAGCCCTTCGCCGCGGCGGTATCGAGCCCTCTGGGATTGGTGCGCGCTACCGCGCTGTTAGCGGCGCGCGCGCACTGCTAGAATGCCATCCACCAAGAGCGTTCTCCGGGAGAGCCTGATGGGGGAAACCGGTACGGTGCAAACCGGCGGCAGGACGGCCACCATCATCTATGTGCTCTATCTGGCGGGGTTGGTGATCGGCATCACCCCGATCATCGGATTGGCGATGGCCTACGTCTATCGCGACGATTCTCCGTATTGGCTGCGCACGCATTATCACTATCAGATTCGCACCTTCTGGATTGGACTGCTTTACGTTTTTATCGGCGCCATCACGGTGTACCTGTTTATCGGTTGGCTGATCTTGCTGTTTTGGCTGATCTGGTATCTGGTACGTTGCGTCAGAGGTCTGAAGTTGGCGGGAGAGGGGGAGCCGGTGCCAAATCCGACGACCTGGTGGTTCTGACGGCGGGCTCGTCCGTTCAGCGTCGTCGCTTGAATTAAGGTGCCAATTCGTCCGTTATGGCGCTATGGACATTTACCTGCCCATCGCCGGCATGTCGCAGAGCGTGGCCGTGCTTTTGGTCCTGGGTGGCGCCGTCGGTTTTTTGTCCGGACTATTTGGTGTCGGCGGCGGGTGGCTGATGACGCCCCTCCTGATCTTTATCGGCATCCCGCCGAGCTTCGCGGTTGCCGCGTCGGCCAATCAAATCGTCGGCAGTTCGGTGAGTGGAACGCTGGCGCAATGGCGGCGCGGCAACATCGACTTTAGTATGGGACTCGTTCTGCTGGCCGGTGGCCTGATCGGATCGGGCCTCGGCGTTTGGCTATTTGCAATACTTCGTCGCATCGGTCAGATCGAGATCGCGATCAGCTTCGCCTATATTGTGATGCTCGGGATTCTCGGCGCTTTCATGCTGCTGGAAAGCGTGCGCGCGATATTGGTTCCGCGCCCTGTGGCGCTGCGCAAGCTGCATCAGCACAACTGGACGCACGGCCTGCCTTTCAAAATGCGGTTTCGCCGCTCCAAACTCTATATCAGCGCAATCGTGCCCGGGGCCGTCGGGTTCGCCGGCGGCTTTCTCTCGGGTGTGTTGGGCGTCGGCGGCGGCTTTTTGATGGTGCCGGCGATGATCTACGTGCTCGATATGCCGGTTTCCCTGGTACCGGGCACGTCATTGTTTCAGATTATTTTTGTCGCCGCCGCCGTGACCATCCAACAAGCGGTCGAGAACGGTACCGTCGACATCGTGCTGGCGCTGATACTCGTGCTCGGCGGCGTGGTAGGCGTCAACTTCGGGTTGCACGTGGGATCGCGGCTCAAGGGTGAATATTTCCGCGCCTTGCTCGGTATGTTGGTGCTGGCGGCAGCGGCAAAACTGGCGGCCGACCTCACCATCACGCCGCGCGATCTCTACTCCCTTGAGCTGCGCGTGCCATGAGACCCTTGCCGGCGGCGCTGGCGGTGCTGGCGATGGTGTTTGTGCCGGCAGCTGCACACAGTGTCGAAGCGCTCAAAGCCGACCTCTCGAATCACCTCGTCGCCATCACGACCGGATTTACCGGCACGAGCCTGGTTCTCTTCGGTACCCGGCAAGAGACCGGTGAGGTCGTGATCGTGGTACGTGGCCCGCTCAGCCGCGCGGTGGTGCGCCGACGCCATCACGTCTTGGGATTCTGGATCAATACCGAACGCGCAACCTTCGACGATGTGCCGGCCTTTTATGCCATCATCAGCAATCAGCCGCTCGATCAGATCGCGCCCGAACCGATCCTGCGCCTGCACGCCATCGGAATTCAATATTTGCATCCTCCGCTGCATTCGCCGCGCGACCTGGGCGCCAAGCGTGAAGCGGCCTTTCGCGAAGCCCTGGTCCGCCGCCAAGAGCGCAACGGTCGATTTTTCCAGAGTGTCGGACAGATCAAGTTCATCGGTGAGCACTTATTCCGCACCACCGTCGCGTTTCCTTCGAATGTCCCGGTGGGCACCTATACGGTCGAAGTTTTCCTTTTCCGCGACGGTGCCGTGATCGGACGGGAGACGGTGCCGCTGACGGTGACCGAGGCGGGGGTCGATTCCAATGTCACGCAATTTGCCCAGAGCGAAGCGTTGGCTTACGCCTTAATTGCCGTCGCGGCCACGGCAATGGCAGGATGGCTTGCAAGCTTACCTTTCCGCACCAGGTGACCCGGCTCGATGACAGACCCATCCGATCTCCAGCGTGTCTTCCTTGTCGTCGTCGACGATACCGAGGAAATGCACGTGGCGCTGCGCTATGCCTGCCGGCGCGCCCGCCATACCGGCGGCCGGGTGGCGCTGCTTCACGTGATCGAGCCGGCCGACCCACAACCTTTCCGTCAGGTCGCGGAGTTGATCTTGGCCGAGCAGCGTGCCCAAGCCGAGGAACTCATGCAAAAAATGTCGGCCGAGGTGGTCGAACTCTCCGGGCAACTCCCCGTCGTCCACTTGCGTAACGGCGACCGCGCGCACCAATTGCTCAATCTGATCGAAGAAGAACCTGACATATCGATCCTGGTTCTGGCGGCGGGAACCGGCTCCGAAGGGCCCGGGCCGCTGATCAGCCAGCTCGTTGGCCGTCTCTCGGGGCGATTAAGGGTTCCCATTACCGTCGTGCCGGGCGCGCTCAGCGACGAGCAAATAGACCTCTTGGCGTAAGGCCGGGGCTTCCGCTACCGTCGGGGGGGCTCTGGCCGTTACCGGTAACGCAGGTCGAAAGGTTGGGTTTCGTGAGTGAAAACGGCGTCACCGACGCATCCGGGACCCGTGCGGCCGATGGCCAGACCGGCCCGGAACCGCGGGAGCCGGGGCCGCGCGCCGAAACGGGCGCCCACACCCAAACGCCCGATCCCGCTTCGGATACGTCGGGCGACGACCGTGACAGATCACAAGCGCGCGTTCGCAGTCCGGCGCGCGCCCCGTTCCAGGAGTTTCGCCGCGACAATGATGCGGTGCGTGAGCCGCCCAAGCAAGTGACGAACGCGCCAGAACGGACGAGGCAGGGAGCCGGCGCGAGCGAGGTCGTCGCCGTTCGCCAGCCGGCACTATCGCTGCTTTTCATCCTGCTGCTGGTATTGGGGCTTCTCGGTGCCGGTCTGCTCGCCTGGCAGCTTTACCTTTTGCGAGCCCAAATGAGCGACCTCCGGGCCGCAGTCGCGCAAAACAACAAGATTGCCGATGCCGCTGGCCGTCTGGCCGACGCGGCAACCCAGGCCAACGAGATCGCGGGTCAATCGTTGGCCAGCTCGACGCGACCCTGGATCGGCGTCGACGCTGTCGAAGCCAGCCCATTCGAAGTCGGTCAGCCGCTCAACATCGAAGTCCGGGTACGCAATTCGGGCCGAACACCTTCGAGCGACGTGCAGGGGCTGTTTCTTGTCTATATCTCGCCGCCCAACAATCCTCCTGCTCTGCTCGCCGACCAATGCGCGAGCTGCGTGCGCAGCGTGTTGCTGCCGGAAGGCGTCGTTTCCTACAAACTGTCGGTACGCGACTCGGTGATGACGGCCGATGAGGTCCAGCGCATCAGGGAAGGCAAGGACACGATGTGGATCGTCGGCCGGCTCGACTACCACGACGGCGAAGGCGAAGCCCATACGACGCGATCCTGCCTCTACTACCGCAGCACCGGCATCGCTTCGTTCACCGCCTGCAGCAGCGGCAACTCGGCAAATTAGGGCAGGTTGCCGCTCAGCTCACATGGGTGGCTTTACCCCGTCCTTTTCCGCGACGATGGCTAAGGCCATGTAGTTGCCATCGGGATTCTTGCGCGCGAACATGACGACCTGAGCGCCAGGCTTGAGCAGACTCTGATCGCCGCGAACAAAGGCGACGATCGGAATTGTCGGGCTGATGTCAATCTTCACCTCGCCCATCTGTCCGCTGCTACGGTCCTTATAAGACATGGTGAAGACTTTGCCGTCGGACGAATCGACCATGCCGGCGACGGCGGCATTGGTCATCGTGCTGGTCGGACCCTTATCCCAGGGATAATGGCCTTCGCCAGCGCCCCGCATCTGTGCGGGAAAGATATGGACCTCGGTCGCGTGCATCATCCCATCCTTGTCGGTCATGGCGGTGATGCCGATAAAGTCGTTCGGCTTGATGTCGGAGAGCTGCCTGGCAGCGACGCCAGAGATGTTCGTCTTCGGCCCCACGGCCACGAGCGCGGTATCCCCGGCCTGAGTCTTGATCGTGGCCATGCCATTGTCGAACTTTTCGATGGTGGCGCGAAGCCGTGTTGGCGGCCCGGCGGGTGCCTGGTTCTGCTGTGCCAAAGACGGAAATGCCGTCAGCATCAACGCTGCCGCCAGCATCCATGTACCTGCTCTGGTCATTGCTTCCTCCCGTTCGATGGTAGGCTCGGCGGGCTTTTACCATGAAGTCCGCGGGCGCGCCGCCATGCCGCGCGTCACATCTGCGTTACCCCAGTTCGTTCACCCGGGCGGTTATGACTCGGCGGTTAGACCGAAAATCTCCCGCGGCTCGCGCACGCCGCGCAGCATGTGTTCGCCCAAGGACATGAGGCGGTCGGGCAGCGCCGCTGCGGCCGCGAATTCGGCGGACACCAACACCGAGCGGCCCAGGGGCTCGCACAATTTCTCGATCCGGTCCACCTCGTTGACCGCAGGGCCGATCACGGTGAAGTCGAGCCGGTCTGCGGCGCCGATATTGCCATAGAGGACATCGCCCAAATGCAGCGCGAAATCGACCCTGGCCGCCGGCAGCATCGTGTATTCGCGGCCGCTGTTCATGATGTCGAGCGCCTGCATCGCTTCCTCCGCCGCGTCGAGCGCAAGTTGACAAATCTGCGCTCGGTCGCCCGCGTCAAAGGCAAAGGTCGCAAGCATGCCGTCGCCGATGAACTTCATCACCTGACCACCGCGGCGGCGCAGCGGCGCGGTCAGTGTCTCGAACACTTCGTCAAGCAGCCGCACGACGTTGAGGCCGGGCTCGCTGTCGGCGATGCCGGTAAAGCCGCGAATGTCGGCATACCACAGTATTGCGTGCATGCTCTCGACGGAACCGCGCTCGATCGCGCCGGCGTGGACGCGGCGCCCCGCATCCTCGCCCAGATAGGCCGCTAGCAAACCCGAGGCGACGACGTGGGAAGCCTCGGCTTTGATCGCCAATGCCAGCGCCGGCAGTGTCATCTGTATCAAGTTCAGGTCGGACTCAGTGAAACCCGCGGGTCCGTCGCTCGTGAACGAAAGAAACACGCCCGTGCCGGCGGATTGATCATTGTCGCCGAAGGAAAAAACTTGCGCGTAATAGTCGCTGGCGCCGGCCGCGTAAAATTCCTCGAGGACCGGAAAATCGCGTTCGTCAATGCCTGCCGCCAAGCGCCGTCGCATGCGCGGGTCGGGCTCGCCCTGTTCGGCACGGGCCATAAGGTGACGCACGGGACTGGTATCGAACGAGGGTTCCGCGCGGCCCTTGCGCTCGAACTGCTCTTCCTCGACCGCGGTGTGCTCGCGCCGCCAGGTGAAGCCATATCCCGACCATTGCGGATGAAGCGTCCGCATCCCGGCGTAGCCGCGCCACAGCTTGACACCGTCAGCCACGAGTTGGCGGCAGAAGCCATTGAACAATTGCTCGATCGAGCTGCCTTGCAACCCTTGACGCAATGCCCAGCGATGCAACTCGATGATGCGGTGGCCGAGAACTTCATCGCCAAAAAGACCTGCGAAGCTGCGATCCGGAGGCTGCGACTGCGGCAGAACGGTGGTTTCGCTTGGCATGCAATGTCAAAGGTGGGAGATCGGCATGTTTCCGTCAACCATTTGCCGAAATCTCGACCTCTTTGTCGCGATCCATTAGTCTTGGCGCCGATGACCGAAGCGCGGCGCGGGCGATTGCAGATGGTCGGTGCAGTCCTGCCCCGAATCGCCGGCAAGACATTGGGAAAACGGGGGTTTGGCGAGGCGCAACTGGTCCGGCATTGGACCGAAATCGTCGGCGAGCGTCTGGCCAAGGACGCCAGCCCCCTGAAGCTCAATTTTCCGCGAGGTGGCCGCCGCGACGGCACCCTGAGATTGCGGGTTGCGCCCGGGGTCGCACTGGAAATCCAGCACGACGAACCGGTCCTGCTTGAGCGCATCAACGGCTTTTTTGGCTATCGGATGGTGGCACGGCTCAGCTTGCAGCAGACCGGACCGGCGCCAAGCGCTCGGCCGGCGCCTCCGCGGCCGTTGAGCGAGGCGGAGGCGACCGAACTCGAACGGCGTGTTGGCGCCATTGCCGACACCGGCCTGCGGACGGCCCTCCTACGACTGGGCGCGGCGATCCTGGCGACCCAGCGAAAATGACTAGCCATCCGCCAAAATAGGTCATAGCATCAACATCTAGTGGCTTGGAGATCGATATGCCTAAGATATTGTCGGTTGCAGCGCTGTTACTCTGCGTTGCGATGCTAGGCATAAAGGTGCCTGGGGCCCTCGCCGACGACAAGACACCCACGGTGACCGCGGCGGACCGCGTTCTCGGCAAGAGTAACGCGCCCGTGACACTCATCATGTACGCCTCGCTCACTTGCCCCCATTGCGCGGCGTTCGACCAGGAAAAGCTGCCCCTCATTCGCAAGGACTGGATCGATACCGGCAAGGTCAAGCTGGTCTATCGCGATTTTCCGCTCGATGGCGCCGCACTGTTGGCTGCCGCCATCGCGCGCTGCGCCCCAACTGACCGCTATTTTGCCTTCATCGGCTCGTTGTTCGAGAGCCAAAGCCGCTGGGTGCTGGCGCAAGATCCGGTCGACGCACTAAAGCGCGTGGTACGGCTTGGCGGCATGGACGGCGCCGCGGTCGACAAATGTCGCGCCGACACCAAACTGCAGGAAGCGATCGTGGCCGGCGCGGAAGAAGCCAAGAACAATTACGCGGTCGAATCGACCCCCACGTTTTTCGTCATCGGGCCCAACGGCGTCAGCACCAGATTGGTCGGCGATCTGCCTTATGCCGACTTTGCCAAGGCGCTCGGCGACGCGATGCCCAAGAGCTGACGGGTCGGCCAATTGCATTTCTCCAAACTAAAGCTCAGCGGTTTTAAGACCTTCGTCGACGCCACTGAACTGGCGATCGAGCCCGGTTTGACCGGCGTGGTCGGCCCTAATGGTTGCGGCAAGTCCAATCTGGTCGAGGCGCTGCGTTGGGCTATGGGCGAGACTTCCGCCAAGCGCATGCGCGGCGGCGAAATGGACGATGTCATCTTCGCCGGCACCGAGTCCCGTCCGGCGCGCAACATTGCCGAGGTGACGCTGCTCTTGGACAATCATCGGCGTCGGGCGCCAGGCGCCTATGCCGAGGAAGACGAGATTGAAGTCACGCGCCGCATTGAGCGCGGCTCGGGTTCCGGCTACCGCATCAACCATCGCGAAGTGCGCGCGCGCGACGTGCAGTTGCTGTTTGCCGATGTCGCCTCGGGCGCTCATTCCGCCGCGATGGTCGGACAGGGCCGCGTCGCCGCCGTCATCAATGACAAGCCGGTCGAGCGGCGCGCCATTCTGGAGGAAGCCGCGGGCGTCGCCGGCCTCCATGCCCGTCGTCATGAAGCCGAATTGCGGCTGAAGGCAGCCGAGGCCAATCTCGCGCGACTCGATGACGTCATCGCGACGATGGCGACCCAACTCGACGGTCTGCGCAAACAGGCAAGACAAGCCCAGCGCTATCGCCGGATTGCGGAGCGAATTCGCCGACTCGAGGCAGTGGTCCTGCATCGTCATTGGCAGGCGGCCACGGCCTCGCTCGCCGGAGCGCAGACGCGGCTCGATGCCGCCGAGCGAGCGGTCGCCGAGCGCACCCAGATCTGCCTTGCGACCGCACGGGTGCGCGAGGAAGCGGCCGACGCCTTGCCCGGCCTCCGCCATGCCGAAGCGGCGGCAGCGGCAGAGCTGCAACGGCTCACCCTCGCGATGCAGGCCTTTGACGATGAAGAGCGGCGCGTGGCGGCGGCCCGGCTGACCTCCCAAGAGCGGCTGGTACAACTCGCGTCCGACCGCGCGCGCGAAGACGAACTCATCGAAGATGCCGAGACCGCGATCGAAAACCTGGCCGGCGAGCGTGATGCGCTGCGGGCGGCGCAAGCCCTTGAAGGCGAGGCCGAGACCCAAGCGGTCGGGGCGCTCTCGCTTGCGAGCCAACAAGTCGATGCACTCGAAACCGAGCTGAGCCAACGAACCCGGATCTTGGTGGACGAGGAGGGTCGCCGCGGCGCCTGGCAGCGGGAGATCGCGGCGGCCGCCGAGCAGCATGGCCAGTTGCTGGCGCGGCAAACCGAATTGCGCCGACACTCCGCCGCGCTCGACGTCGAGGCGGCAGCGGTGCCCCGGCGAGCCGGTGTCGAAGGAGCGATTGCCGACGCCGACGATCGGGTCGAGGCGACGGGCGCGGCGGCCGAGAGGGCCGCCGACACCATGCGCGAGGCCGAAGCCGCGGCGGTGGCGGCACGTGCGCCCTGGCAGGAGGCGCTCGCACGGCGCACCAGGATCGAGGCCGAAATCGCGGCGCTCGAGGAACTGCTCGCCGCGATCGCCCACAAGAGCGGCGCGCCGGTATTGGATTCACTAGCGGTGCAGGTCGGCTACGAGGCCGCGCTCGGCGCGGCTCTTGGCGACGATCTGACCGCGCCGGTCAAGACCGGCGCCGCGATCCATTGGCACGAGCTGCCGGCCTACAGTTACGATCTGGCGCTGCCGGGCGATGCGCAACCGCTGGCAAATTTCGTCACCGCGCCGGCCGTGCTGAGGCGGCGTCTCTCCCAGGTCGGGGTGGTTGCAGACGCCGAGAGCGCGGCGCGCTGGCAAAGCGCGTTGGCGCCCGGGCAACGGTTGGTGACACGCGATGGCGGCTGTTGGCGCTGGGACGGGCTGCGGCGGGCGCCGGGCACGCCCAGTGCTGCCGGACAGCGTCTCAAGCACCGCAACCGGCTCGCCGAGCTCGCGGAGGAGAAGCTCAAATCGGATGGCGAGGCCGCGATCTTTGCCCAGCGCTTCGACGCGGCACAGCGCGCGGTTGACGAGGCGGGTGCAGCTGAGCGAGCCGGCCGTGAGGCAATGCGCCAGGCACTGGCGGTGTTGGCCGATGCGCAGAAAGCCGACGCCGAATATCGCGAGACCGAAGCGGCGATCGCGGCGCGCCGCGCCGCGCTGCAGGAGAGCGAGGCGCGGCTGGCTGTCGAGTTGGACGAAGCGACGACACGCGAGACTGAAGCCCGGACCGCAATCGCGACCATACCCGAACCGGCGCACCATCACGACGCGATCGCGGCGCTGCGGTCATCGCTGTCGATCCAGCGCGGCATCGAAGCCGAGGCACGCGCGGCCAATGACCGGCTGAAGCGCGACGCCGCGCAGCGGGGCGAACGCCTGGCGGCCGTACTCCGCGAGGCCGATTCCTGGCGTGGCCGTGCCGATGCGGCGAAGCTGCAGCGCCAACGTGTCGCCGACCGCCAGGCCGCGTTGCTGGCAGGCCTTGAGCAGCTCGAGCGCCGGCCGGCCGAAATCGCCGCGGAGCGCGAGCGCCTGGCGGCCAGCATCGCCGCCTCGACCGGACGGCGCAGCGCGGCCGGCGACGTGCTGGCCGAAGGTGAAACCCGGCTCAGCGAGGCCGAGGCAGCGGCGAAGGAGGCCGACAGGTCATTGGCATCCGCCCGCGAGGAGCGGGTGCGCGTCGAGGCCGAGCGCAATCATTCGCGCGAGCATCGGAGCGAGGTCGAGGCGCGCGTGGCCGAGCGGCTCGGCTGCGACCCGGCGGAAATTCTCGACAACGCGAACATCGATCGGGACGACGAGCTGCCGGCGTTGTCGGAAGCGGAGACCCGGCTCGAACAGCTGTTGCGCGAGCGCGACAACATGGGGCCGGTCAACCTGGTCGCCGACACCGAAGCCGCCGAGATCGAGGCGCGCTACGACGGGCTTGCGCACGAACGCGAGGATCTTACCGCCGCGATCGCGCGGCTGCGCCACGGTATCAGTGCCCTCAACCGCGAAGGCCGCGATCGCATGTTGGCGGCATTCGCGATGGTCAATGAGCATTTCGGGAAGCTGTTCGAACGATTGTTCGGCGGCGGCCGAGCGTTCTTGAGGATGGACCGGGTCGCGCCCGAACCTGCCCCGGGCGAAGACGGCTCGGAAACCGATGCCGCCGCCGGTGACGGCGCCGTCGATCCGCTTGAGGCGGGACTTGAAATTCTTGCCAGCCCGCCCGGAAAAAAGCTGCAGGCGATTTCATTATTGTCCGGCGGCGAACAGGCGCTTACGGCTTTGGCCCTGATCTTTGCGGTTTTTTTGACCAATCCCGCGCCGGTCTGCGTGTTGGACGAGGTCGATGCGCCGCTTGACGATGCCAACGTGGACCGGTTTTGCGACCTCGTGGCGGAAATCGCGGATCAGGCTGACACGCGGTTTCTCATCATTACCCATCATCGCCTGACGATGGCGCGAATGGATCGGCTCTACGGCGTGACGATGGCGGAGCAGGGCGTCTCGCAAGTCGTCTCTGTCGACCTGCAGCGGGCGGCGGAATTGCGCCAAAGTGCCTAGGCTTCAGCCGACGGCGGCGACCCGCTCGAGCTGGGTCTCGTATAGGCTACAGAGGTAGCTTTCGCGCCACGTCGTTACCGTGTTGTCGCTGACGACATCCATCATATGCCGCCAGCGCATTTGGCGTTCGTCGAGCGACATGCGCAGGCCGCGATGGATCGCCGAGGCGATATCGTCGGCATCGTAGGGATTGACCAGAAGCGCGGCTTTCAGCTCGTTGGCGGCACCGGCGAAGCGTGACAGCACTAAGACGCCCGGATCTTCCGGGTCCTGTGCTGCAACGTATTCCTTGGCGACAAGATTCATGCCGTCACGCAACGGCGTGACTAGCCCGATGCGCGCCGCGCGGAAAAAACCTGCCAGCACCAGTCGTGAAAAGGCGCGGTTGATGTAGCGCAACGGCGTCCAATCATATTCGGCAAACTTGCCGTTGACGGCCCCGACCGCCGCTTCGAGGTCGCGGCGCAATGCCTTGTACTCGGCGACGTCGGAACGCGAATGCGGTGCTATCTGCAGAAAGCTGACCTGGTTGCGGTGTTCCGGATGATCCGTCAGAAGCGCGTCAATCGCCTCGAAACGGTTGGGAATTCCCTTGCTGTAGTCGAGGCGGTCGACCCCGATGATCAATGCCCGTCCCGAAAGGCTTTCCTTAAGCCGGGTGGTGTGGCGCGAGCGCGCGGTCCGGCGCGCATACTTGGCGAAGCGTTCAGTGTCGATGCCAATCGGAAATACCGCGGCATTGCCCCGCCGTTCGCCCAACACAAATGCGCCGCCGCCGTAACAGCGCCCGCGTGTCAGTTCGATTACCGAATCCTGAAAGGCGTGAAGCGACTCTTCGGTCTGGAAGCCGACGAGATCGTAGGCGGCGAAACTGTGCAGCAACAGTGCATGGCGCGGCAAGGTTTCAAGCAGTTGGCGGGGCGGGAATGGCGTGTGCAGGAAAAACCCGATCTGGTTGTTGATGCCGAGCTTACGCAGTTCGTCGCCAAACGGGATCAAGTGATAGTCGTGAACCCAGATGACATCATCGGGCCCAATCATCGGTGCCAGCAGGGCGGCCATGCGCGCGTTGACCCGAAGATAACCATCGAACGCGGCGCGCGAGAATTTAATCAGACCAATTTGATTGTGGAACAGCGGCCAGAGCGTGCCATTGGCGTAGCCGATATAATAATCTTGATAATCCTCGGTCTTAAGATCGACCGTTACATAAGTGACATTGGACGATTCCGCGATCCGAGGCTCCATTGTCGCGTCGTCCTTGGTTTGGCCGCTCCAGCCAAACCACAGGCCGCCGTAGTGGTCGAGCGCCTCATACATTGCCACGGCCAGCCCGCCGGCGCGCACGCCGCCTTCGCTGGGATAGGCCACGCGATTAGAAACGATGATGAGCCGCGACACCGACACTGTCTCCCATTTGACACTGTCTCCCAACGTCCCATGCCATACTTATGCAATTGGACCGGTCCGCTTCAATCGGGCCGACTAGATTCAATTGGATGAACCAACCAGACCGATCAGGAACCTGCCGTGCCTCAGCTATAGTAACGCGCCAAGCCCGCTATCCATTCCCGCACTGCGGCAGGAGAATCAAGCGAATAGCGAGCGGAGCTTCCCTGCCTTTCACCGACCCGAATGGAAAGCCCGCCCCGCTGGTTGACGGTTACAAAGCCCGCCTCGTCGGTGCGGTCGTCGCCCACAAATACCGGGACTCGCGTGGCAAAAGACGGCTGGGTCATGAACCAGGCGACGGCACCGCCCTTGGAAACCGCACGGGGCTTGATGTCGACGGCCATTTTTGACGACAAGGCCTCCAGTTGGGCACAGTCTGCGATCAGGCTGCGCGTCACCGCTGCGACCTCGTCGGCGAGCGCGGGCGCCGTGCGGTAATGGATCGCCACGCTGTTGCCCTTGTCCTCGATTAAAATACCAGGGTGGCGCGCAGCGAATTGTCTCAACGGCGCGACGATGGCGCGCAATCCCGGGAGAGGTGGAACCACGAGCGTCTGACCGCCAATCCTTGCCTCGGCGCCGTGCTGTCCCGATGCCGGCAGCACGAGCGGATTGAACAAGGCATCGATGCTGCTGAGCGACCGGCCGCTGATGAGTGCGACGGCGCCCAGCGCGCGATCGAGTGCTGCCAAATCCTCTCGCAGCGCCGCGGGCACGACCACCGCTTCGGGCGTCGGTGCCAGCTCGATCAGCGTGCCGTCGATATCGAAGAACAACGCCCAATCGGGCCGCGGTGCCGGCAGGTCCATGGTCCTCGCCTTCCCGAGCAAACGGCGCTCACCGAGAATGCCATGCTGCGAGCGGCAGCATCCCATTCTTGGTCCCTCGCGCCGAGAAGCGCGAGAAGCCGATGTTGCGCCGTTGCCCGCTCGCCGCCAAGGCAGCCCTTCGCGGTTGCCACGCTCACGTCGGTTGATCGGCCGTCCAGAAAAAAAATGCCAGAGTGCGACCGCGGGCGGGAGATGGTGGCATGCCCTTGTCGGAGCGCTAGACCAGGTCGCGGGCGAGGCGCTCCAAACTCCGTCTTTGGCCCCCGTACGCCGACACCCGCGAGCTGACCCCGACGCGCCCTCACGCTATCGCCGTCGACGCCCCGGTCTTGCCGAAAAACGTGGTCCGGACCTATGCTTGCCTATGAGCACCGAACTCAACCATATCATTGTTCCAGCCAAGGATAAGTGGGAGTCCGCGCGATTTCTCGGTCGAATCCTTGGCGTCGAAGCGGGGCCCGAATGGGCGCATTTTGTGCCGGTCCGCGTCGGCCGCGTGACCATCGACTTCGACAATGCCAAGGACTTTTCCCACCATCACTGCGCCTTCCTTCTCGGCGAGGCGGAGTTTGATGCGGCGCTCGACCGCATCAAAAAGGCAGGAATTCGATTTTTCGCCGAGTTCGACCGCACCGGGCCGGGTGAGATCAATCGCAACTATGGCGGACGAGGTGTCTATTTCGAAGATCCGAGCGGGCACCTGTTCGAACTCATCACCCGGCCCTACGGCGAGGTGCCCGAACAATGGATCGAGGGTAAGGCGGTACGCGCTACAGGCGGTTGATCAGAAACCAGAAATCCTCGCCTGGCGCCTTGAGCATGTGGACGCGCACGATGGGCTCGCTGAAGCGCGTGAACACGTAGTCGAACTGGCTGTCGACGGTGCCCTTGGCGAGGCCTTCCTTGAACTTGCCGTAAAATTTCGCGGTATTGGTGCATGGCGCGAGATCGCGAAACCAATCGCGGCCGATAACGTGCTGCTGCCGCATGCCGGAATAGAGGCTCTCGGCGCGATTGTAGGCCAAAACGCGGCCTTCCAAATCGAGGCGAATAATGCCAAAACTCAGCGAGTCAAACTCGATGGGTGACATGAGGTCGAGCTGCTCAGTGTCACTATCCCCGAAGCGGAACGCCGTGATCGTCGTGTTCATGGCGGCAAGTCTGCCACGGACTTCTTAATTGTTTATGAATTTTGGGGTCGCCTGAGTCTTTTTGCCTCAAATTTGCTGCAAGCGCTAATCTTGGGTCGGTGCTGAGCCGGCGGCGCGGGCACAGGGAGGACGCGATGTGGAACGATTTCCGCGCCTTTGTCATGCGCGGCAACGTGGTCGATCTCGCGATCGGCGTGATCATCGGCGCGGCCTTCGGCCGAATCGTCAGTTCGCTCGTCAGCGATATCATCATGCCGCCGATTGGCCTGATTTTGGGCGAGGTCGATTTTTCCAGCATCTTCATCACCCTATCGTCCCATCACTACGACACGATCGCGGCGGCAAAGGCGGCAGGTGCGCCGACCATCAATATCGGCGTCTTCGTCAACGCCGTCATCGACTTCATTATCGTCGCCCTCGTCGTGTTCCTGGTGATGCGGTACGTTAACAAGATGTTACCGAAACCCCCGCCGGCCGAACCGACGACGAAGGACTGTCCCTATTGTATTTCCGCGATCCCGCTTGCCGCGACCCGCTGCCCGAACTGCACATCGGAACTGCCGGCAAAATAACGGGGCGACATGGCATCGGCGCACCGGCGCACCGCCGCGGAACCGCCGGCAGCACCTTGGCTGGCGCTCCAACCCGCGCCGGCGGCGCCGGCACCGGTGAGCGGCCGCCGATGATGGCGATGAGACGCCCTCTTTAATTTTAATCGAAGGGTGCTGCGGCGCTCGCCATCGCCACGGCAAATGCCTCCGGTCGTGGCCCGCGCCGGGCATCGCCTTGGGGTGCCAGGCTGCTCGCCTCAGTATTAGTCCGTTTTTCGTCCGCGCGCGGCAAGGCGGGCCTCGATTGCGTCCCACACCAGCGTCTCGAGTTTGACGCCGTCGAGCCGGTTGATTTCCTGAATGCCCGTGGGCGAGGTGACATTGATCTCGGTGAGAAAGTCGCCGATGACGTCGACGCCGACAAAGACGAGACCCTGCTCCGTCAGGGCGGGGCCGATGGCGGCACAGATGTCGCGCTCGCGCGTTGTCAGTGTCGTCTTCTCGGCGCGACCGCCGACATGAAGGTTGGCACGGGCCTCGCCCGGTGGCGGAACACGGAGCACCGCGCCGACGGGCTTGCCTTCGACCAGGATGATACGTTTGTCGCCGCGTCGAATTTCCGGCAAATAGCGCTGCACGATGATCGGTTCGCGGCTCATGCCGGTAAACAACTCGAGCAGCGCGTTGAGATTGTCGTCGTCGCTGCGGAGATGGAACACGCCGGCCCCGCCGTTGCCGAACAGCGGCTTTAGAATGAGCTCGCCGTGCTCGGCACGGAATTCGGCGACCGCCTCGCGATCGCTGGTAATGAGGGTCGGCGGCATCAGCCCGTCGAAATGCGTGGCGAACAGTTTCTCCGGCGCGTTTCGCACACTGACCGGGTCGTTGACGATCAGCACTTCGTCACGCAGATGCTCGAGAAGATGGGTCGCCGTGATATAGGCCATGTCGAACGGCGGATCCTGGCGCATCAGGATGACGTCCATCGTCGTGAGGTCGAGATTCTCGGGCGCACCGTATTTGAAATGGTTCCCCTGCTCGCGCTTCACCTGCACCGGGCGCGCCCTGGCGCGGAGACGGCGGCCGCGCAGCGATAATTCCCGGGGCAGGTAATGGTAGAGAGCGTGGCCGCGCGCCTGCGCCTCCAATTGCAGGGCGAAGGTGGAATCGCCCTCAATATGGAGGCTCTCCATCGGGTCCATTTGAAAGGCAACCGCGAGACTCATGCGATTCCTCACCCGGCCAAAGCCCGATCAGGGCAGCGGCTCGGACTTGATCGTGCCCCTATCGGGGGGCGCTGAATAGGGTGCCTCGTGGTCCGCAGGCGCCGCTTGGTTGACATCCTCCTCGGGCGGCATCGCCTGTTCCTCGCCAGGGCCATTAACGTCGGCGGCCTCGAGAACGCGCACCAACGGCGTCACCCGGCGAACGCCGGCGATGGTGCGGGCATGGCCGACCACCTTGTTGAGCTCGGGTTCGGTGCGGGCGAACCCCAGTATGTAGGTGACCCCGTCCGTGGTTTTGATCGTGTAGTTGATCGATTTGATATCGACGTCGGCAACGAGCTCACTGCGCAGCTGCGTCGTGATCCACGTGTCGCGCGCGTCGTCGATGAAATGCGTGTCGGGGCCGACCTCCACTTCGTCGAAGACGCGCCGCACATCCTTGACATTCTCGGCGCGCCGCACCGCTTCCTCCTTCCAGCGCCGGTCGGGAACATGGCCGGTGATCAGCACCTGGCCGTCGAACACGGTGACGTCGAGATCGTGTGCCAGCCCCTGATCGTAGGCGCCCCAGGATGCCTGGACTTCGGCCTTGATGGCGTAATCTCGGAGCTGTTGCTCCGGCGACAAGTCTTCGGCCAGCACCGAGTAGCCCGCGACGGCGCCGCCGCCGGCGGCGACAATACACCCGGACAAAGCCGTACCCGTGGCGAGCAGCGCGGCCAAGGCCGCGGCTATCGCGGCATGAGAAGCAGTTGGCGACACCAGTATCTCCCAGTTAAGAGCGCGCCACTGTTGGCCGAGTCGCGCTATCGCGCAAGGGCGCCGCGGGTGCTGGCCGCTGCCTCGCGCCCCGGCGCCGGCAGCAGAATGGCCGCGCCGCCAGGGAGCTCGCCCGTTCCGATGGTGGTGCCGCGCGCCCAAAGGTTGCGCTTTGGCGGCCACAGTCGCGATCGTGCTCTCGCCGGCCGAAAAAACCGCACCGGCCGCGCCACGATTGCCGGCCTCGGCGTCGCCTCCTTATCGAGGTCCGCGTGGCTCCCGCTTTAGCGCGAGCGCTCGCGCATAAACCTGCCGCCGCGGCAGGCCGGTGGCCGCGGCGACCATCGCTGCCGCTTCGCGGACGCTCGCATTTTGCAGCGCCGCGTTGAGCCGATCCTCGACCTCGTCGGCGTCGGCCACCGGCGCGGGCAGGGGCGGCGCCGCGACCACCACGATCTCGCCCTTCGGTTCACCGGCAGCGGCGTAATGTCGTGCGAGCGCGCGCAGACTGCCGCGCCGGACCTCCTCATGCAGCTTCGTCAATTCGCGCGCCACCGCCGCCGGCCGGTCGCCGAGAATGTCGGCGGCGTCGCCGAGCGAAGCGACCAGCCGCGGTCCGGTCTCAAACCAGATGAGTGTGGCGGGCACCGGGCGCAACTCGGCCAGCACCGCGCGCCGCGACGCCCCTTTGGGCGGCAGGAAGCCCGCGAACAGGAACCGGTTGGGCGGTAGACCCGAGACAATCAGCGCCGTCAACACCGCCGAGGCGCCGGGTAGACTCGTGACCGGCAAGCCTTCCGCCGCCGCCTCGCGCACCAGCCGATACCCGGGGTCGGAAATCAACGGTGTACCCGCGTCACTGACGAGGGCGATCACCTCCCCGGCCCGCAGACGCTCGAGCAGCAGCGGACGCATGCGTTCGGCATTGTGCTCGTGGTAGGGCACGAGCGGCGCGCGTATGCCGTGAAGTGTCAGCAGCTTTGCCGTGACACGCGTATCTTCGCAGGCGATGGCGTCGACGCGGCCCAAGAAGTCGCGGGCGCGCAACGTCAGATCCTGGGCGTGGCCGATCGGCACCGCAACCAGATAGAGCCCGGGAGCGACTTTCGCCTCGGCATGTTTACTTCCCCGGATGCGCTGATTAGGCTCGGCGCGCGATCGGTTCGCGAGGGAGGTCGTCTTTGATTGCTGTTCGCTCAATTCCTTCGCGCCCGCGCACCGTGCGGCTTGCCGTCGCCATCTTGTTCAGCGCGACGGTCGGTGCCTGCATGACGAACGTACCGGCACCGGAGCCAATGCCGCAAGCGCAGCCGTTCGTGCCGCCACCGCCGCCGTCACCGGGCCCGGAGGCGGTGCAGCCAACGCCGCTGCCGCCCGGCAGCAAGGTGCCGGTGGCGTTGCTGCTGCCGTTGACCGGCCCGAGCGCCGCGCTCGGCCAAGGCATGCTCGACGCTGCCTTGATGGCGGTCTACGATGCCGCGGCAGATCAGGTCCGATTAATGCCCCACGATACGGGCGCTGGTCCGCGGGCCGCTGCCGATGGCGCGCGTGCCGCCATCAAAGACGGCGCGCGGCTGATCATCGGCCCGTTGCTGGCGGCCGATGTCGAAGCGGTGAAGCCGGTCGCGCAGGCCGCGAACGTGCCGGTGCTCGCATTCTCGACCACCGCGAGCCTCGCCGGCGCCGGCGTCTATCTTCTGAGCTTCCAGCCGCGCCAAGAAATCGGAAGGATCGTTGCCTATGCTCACGGCAAGGGCATCAACCGGTTCGCGATCTTGGCGCCGCGCACGCCCTATGGCCAGCTCGCCACCGCGGCGCTGCAGGAAGCGGTGGCGGCGAACCAGTCGCAGCTGGTCGTCAGCGGCGACTATGCGCCGAACCTGTCGAGCCTCAACGACGCGGCGCAGCGCTTCGCGCAGCAAGGCACGAATTACGACGCTCTCTTGCTGCCTGATGGCGGTACCCGCCTCAAGGCGCTGGCGCCGTATCTTGCCTATTACAATATCGACACCGACAAGATTCGTCTGCTTGGCACCGGCCTTTGGGACGATGCCAGCCTGGGCAACGAGGCGACCTTGGTCCATGGCTGGTATGCGGCCCCCGACCCCGAGGGACGGCGCAGCTTCGAACGACGCTTCCGTGATGCCGAAGGCCATCCGCCACCGCGGCTGGCGACGCTCGCCTACGATGCAACGGCGCTGGCGGCGGTGTTGGCGAAGAGCCCGCAAGGGCCCGATTATTCGGTGGCGGCCCTGACCAACCCCAGCGGCTTTGTCGGTCTCGATGGCGTCTTCCGCTTGAACCGCGACGGGCTGGTCGAGCGCGGGCTTGCCGTGCTCGAGGTCGAGCGCGGCGGCGCCCGTGTGATCGACCCGGCGCCGCAAAGTTTTGTCGGGGCGACGGAATAGCGTTGCCATCCTGAGGGCTAGACATGGCGAATTTCGTTCTAGTGCATGGCGCGTGGCATGGCGGTTGGTGCTACGCACGCCTTGCCGACTTGCTGCGCGCCAAGGGTCACCACGTTTTCGCCCCGACATTATCGGGGCTGGGGGAGCGCTCCCATCAATTCAGCGGCGCCATCAATCTCAGCACCCACATCACCGACATTCTCAACCTGATCCAGTGGGAGCGCCTCGATCGGGTCGTGCTGCTTGGCCATTCCTATGGCGGTATGGTGATCAGCGGCGTCGCTGATCGCGCCGCAGCCCGGATTTCGGCGCTGGTCTATCTCGATGCCATGATTCCCCACGACGGTCAGTCGGTGTTCGATCTCGCGCCGCCGGAGATCGTCAAGCTGCAGATCGAGGGAGCTGCAGCAAGCGGGGGCGTCGCGGTGCCGCCGACCCCGGCACTTGCCTTCGAGGTCAACGAAAAGGACCGCGCCTGGGTCGACGCCATGTGCACGCCGCAGCCGATTGGCTGCATGAACGAGCGGATCAGATTCACGGGCGGCGGCGTGTCCGCGGTGCCCCGCAAAATCTACGTTCTCGCCGCCAACTGGGGTAGCGGTCGGGGCTTTCGCCGCTACTATGAACAGGTCAAGGATCAGCCGGGCTGGACGCGTTTCGAACTCGCGTGCGGCCATGATGCGATGATCGACATGCCGGAAGGTCTCGCCGCGATTCTGATCGCGAACGCGCTCTAGGCGAGCAAGCGCTCCAAGACCGCGTTGAGACGCTGGCGGCCGGCGGCGGTGGCGCGCAGGCCCGCGCTGTCCAACTCCAGGAAACCGCCGCCGACCAGGGCGTCGAGCCGGTCGCGCGCGAAGGCCGTCTCGATCTCGTCGCCTGTCTCGGTGCGAAAGTCGTGGCGCGACAGGCCGGCGGCGAGGCGCAGCCCCATCATCGTCATTTCGTTGCGCCGCTCCGCGGCCGTGAGCGCCGCGCGCGCCACGCTACCCCGTGCATCGCGCTCGACGGCGCCGAGCCAGGTCTCGGGGACGCGGTGGTTGGCGATGGCATATTTGCCGCCGTCAATCGTGAGACGGCCATGAGCGCCAGGGCCAATGCCGAGATAATCGCGGTAACGCCAATAGGCGAGATTGTGCCGACTCTCTTGTCCGGCGCGGGCATGATTGGAAATCTCGTAGGCCGGCAAGCCGGCCGTGCCGAGCACCTGTTGTGTCGCCTCGTAAAGGGCGCCCTGCGTGTCGTCATCCAATAACTCGAAATCGCCTCGGGCGTAGGCCGTGGCGAACGCCGTGCCCGGCTCGATGGTAAGCTGATAGACGGAGAGGTGGTCGCCGGCGCGGCGTAGCGCCTCGCCCAATTCGCTGCGCCAGGCGGCGACGGTCTGGTTTGGCCGCGCGTAGATCAGGTCGAAGGAAAATCGCGCGAAATGCGCGTGCGCCAGTTCGATCGCAGCCAAGGCCTCGGCGCGATCATGCCCGCGTCCGAGAAAGCGCAGCGCCCTATCGTCGAGCGCCTGTACGCCGAGCGACAGCCGATTGACGCCAGCCGCCGCAATCTCCCGGAATCGCGCCGCCTCGGCGGAATTGGGATTGGCCTCGAGGGTGATCTCGATATCCGACGCAAAGGACCAATGCGCGGCTGCCCGCTCCAGCAGCGCCGCCACGGTGGTGGGGGCCATCAGCGATGGTGTGCCGCCGCCGATAAAGATCGAGCCGAGTTCGCGACCGCGCGTCGCCTCGGCACCGCTTGCCAACTCGCGCAGCAACGCCGCCCGCCAGCGCGGCTCATCGATGCTCGCGCGCACATGCGAATTGAAGTCACAGTATGGGCATTTCGATTTGCAGAACGGCCAGTGGATGTAGAGCGCGAGCGATGTCATTGCAAGCACGCCGCCTCGAACTTCGCGAACGCGCGGGCGCGGTGGTTCAGCTCGCGCTTTTCCGCGGGCGGCATCTCGCCGAAGGTCATGCCACGGCCCTCGGGCCGGAACATCGGGTCGTAGCCGAAGCCGTTTTTGCCACGCGGCGGCCAAACCAGGTCGCCATGAGCCTCGCCGCGAAACGTCGTCACGGCACCGTCCGGCCATGCCAGCGCCAGCACGGCGACGAAATAAGCGCGGCGGTCAAGTTTCCCGGCCAACTGTTCTTCGACCTTCGCCATCGCCACGGAAAAATCCCTGGCTGCTCCTGCCCACCGCGCCGAATAGATCCCGGGTGCGCCGTTGAGTGCCGGCACGACCAGGCCGGAATCGTCGGCGAGCGCCGGCAGGCCGCTCGCGGTCGCGGCGGCGCGTGCCTTCAATTCGGCATTGGCTTCGAAGGTCGTGCCGGTCTCCTCCGGCTCCGGAAGGCCGAGTTCGGCGGCGCCGAGCGCGGTAATGCCACGGGGAGCGACCAGCTCCGCGATCTCGCGCAACTTGCCGGGATTGTGGGTGGCGATCACCAATCGTTGGCCGAGGAGCCTATTCAAGACCCAGGGCTCGGCGCTGTAGACCGTGAAGCTCCGCCGCGCCTTTGCGCGCCAGCACCAGGAGCTCGGCCAGCTCCGGCTCGGTGAAGGGCGCCCGCTCGGCGGTCGCCTGGACCTCGACGATGCCGCCTGACGCGGTCAGCACGAAATTAGCATCGGCCTCGGCGGCGGAATCCTCGGCATAATCGAGATCGAGTATCGGCACGCCCTGATGGATGCCGCAGGACACCGCCGCGACCGCGTCAATGAGCGGCATCGCGGTGAGCAAGCCGTTCTCGATTAGCTTGCTCACCGCCTGGTGGACGGCAACATAGCTTCCGGTGATTGCCGCCGTGCGCGTTCCGCCGTCCGCCTGTATGACGTCGCAATCGATCACGATCTGGCGCTCCCCCAGCTTGGTGAGATCGGCGACGGCGCGGAGGCTGCGACCGATAAGGCGCTGGATTTCCTGGGTCCGGCCCGATTGCCTGCCGCGCGCCGCCTCGCGGTCGCTGCGGGAATGGGTCGAGCGCGGCAACATGCCGTACTCGGCGGTGATCCAGCCACGCCCGGTATTGCGCAGGAAGGGCGGCAGCCTCTCTTCGACGCTGGCGGTGCACAGCACATGGGTGTCCCCGAACCGGACCAGACAAGAGCCTTCAGCATGCTTACTGAAGCCCGGTTCCAGCGATACCGCACGCAGCGCGTCGACCGCGCGCCCCGATGGTCGCGCCATTCTGATGCGATCCTTTCCCTGACGGCAGAAAGTTAGTAACGGACACCGCCTCCGTCCAGTCCCGAGGTTGACCATCGGCATCGCCGCCCCTAAATCTTGGGCGCCGTGTTTCAGGCCACATCACCAGCGTCATGATTACCGAGCTGAACGACCGCAGTCGCGAAATCTTCAGGATGATCGTCGAATCATACGTCGAGACCGGCGAGCCCGTGGGCTCGCGCACGCTGTCGCGCCGCGGCCGATTCGAATTGTCGCCGGCGACCATTCGCAACGTGATGGCCGACCTCGAAGAGGCCGGCTTGCTGTTCGCCCCGCATACCTCGGCCGGGCGACTGCCGACCGAAGCGGGTCTTAAATTATTCGTCAATGGCATCCTCGAAATCGGCGGCTTGAGCGAAGAGGAACGGCGCGATCTCGACGGCCGTCTCGCCCCCGGGAACCGCAGCCTGCCCGACGCCTTGGAGCAGGCGACCGAGACCTTGTCCGGCCTGGCGCGCGCCGCCGGCATTGTGCTGGCGCCGAAGATCGACCGGCCGCTGAAGCATATCGAGTTCGTACCGCTGTCGCCAGGCCGCGCCCTGGTGGTGATGGTGACGGAGGACGGCCTGGTCGAGAACCGGCTGATCGAGGTACCGCTCGGCACGCCGCATTCGACCCTCATCCAGGCTGGGAATTTCCTCGGCTCTCGGCTGATCGGCCGCACCGCCGACGAGGCGCGTCACCTCATCGCCGCGGAGATCGAATCCAATCGTGCGGAGCTTGACGAGCTGACCAAAAGGCTGGTGCAAGCGGGTCTCGCGTCCTGGGCTGGCGGCAATGGCTCTCCGGCCCTGATCGTTCGCGGACAGGCGAAGCTCTTGCAGGACGTCACCGCGCTCGGTGATCTGGAGCGGCTGCGCGTGCTCTTCGACGCGCTCGAAACCAAGGAGGCCATGGTCAAGCTTCTGGAGGCGACGCGCGACGGCGAGGGCGTTCAAATCTTTTTTGGCGCCGACAATCCGCTCTTTGGCGCCACCGGCTGCTCAATGATTGTGGCGCCCTACGGCAACAGTCGCGAACGTGTGGTTGGGGTGATCGGCGTGATCGGCCCGACCCGCATCAACTACGCCCGCATCATCCCGCTGGTGGACTATACCGCCAAGGTGATCGGGCGACTCCTCGGATAGGATCATGCAGGACGATAACGATATCCCTGAGGCCCCGCCCCCCGAAGCCGCCACGACCGGCCTCGAAGACAGGCTTGCCGAAGCCGAAGCCGAACTGGCTGCGACGCGCGACAAACTGTTGCGGGCGCTGGCGGAAGCCGAAAATCTGCGCAAGCGGGCGCAACGCGAGCGCGAGGAAGCCGGCAAATACGCGGCGTCATCCTTCGCCAAGGACATGCTCGACGTCGCCGACAATTTGCATCGCGCACTCGCGAGCGCACCCGCTGAAAGCGAATGGGACGAGTTGACGCGCAATCTGCTCGCGGGCGTGGCCGCAACCGAACGCGAATTGCAGGCCGCGCTCGAGCGTCACGGCATTAGACGCATCGATCCCAAGGGCGAGCGTTTCGATCACAACTATCATCAGGCGATGTTCGAGGTCGACGACACCGGCCAACCTTCCGGCACCATCGTTCAGGTATTGCAGCCGGGCTACGTCATTCACGACCGGCTGCTGCGCCCGGCCTTGGTCGCGGTCGCCAAGGGTTGACGCGGCGCCGGCACCTCCTTGCAGGCGTCGCCGGCTCGGAATGCCGCCGGTCCAGTCGTGGCCGGCGCCGGCGGTCGGGCGTCGCGACCCGGGTCAATTCTGCGCGGCTTGGTTATTGGCGTTCGGCCGAATGCGGATCGGCACTCTTGATCGCGCGTTCAAGGCAGGCAGGGCAGAGGCAGGTTTCGCCGCGCAACGGCAGCTGCTGCGGCATCGCTTCGCACCAGCAATCCTGACCCGGGCGACATTCGAACCGGGCGCCACAGCGTTCGCACCGCGCCGTCATCGCTGGCGATGCTGCTCGATTGCGGCGACCAGCGCGGCGCGGATGCCCGGCTCCATCGCCGAGTGGCCGGCATCCGGCACGATGATGTAGTCGGCTTCCGGCCAGGCGCGGGCAAGCTCGTCGGCGCCTACGATCGGGCACACCATATCGTAACGGCCTTGGACGATGGTCGCCGGCAGATGGCGAATGCGGCCGACCCGCGCGACCAAGTCCTCTTCGGGCGGAATGAGATTGTGGCGGAAGTAATGCGTCTCGATGCGCGCCAGGCCCAATGCCATCCGCTCCTCGCCGAACGCGGCGACCGTGTCGGGACTAGGAAGCAGCGTCGAGCAACTGCCTTCATAGCTGCTCCAGGCGCGGGCGGCGGCGAGATGCACCGCCGGATCGGGATCGGCGAGGCGCCGATGATAGGCGGCAAGAATGTCGCTGCGCTCATCCTCCGCCAAATGGCCCACGAAGGCGCGCCAAGCTTCCGGATAGATCGTGCGCATGCCGTAGAGGAACCAATCGATCTCCGCGCGTCGGCACAGAAAGATGCCGCGCAAAACCATCGCCCGGCACCGCTCGGGATAGGTTTCGGCATAGGCCAGCGCCAGCGTCGAGCCCCAGGAACCGCCGAACAGGAGCCAGCGCTCGATGCCGAGATACTCACGCAGCAGCTCGGTGTCGGCGACGAGGTGGGCCAGTGTGTTGTCTGTCGTCCCACCAAGGGGGGTCGAGCGGCCGGCGCCGCGCTGATCGAAAATCACGATGCGATAGCCGTCCGGATCGAAAAAACGCCGATGGGTCGCGGTCGCTCCGGCACCCGGTCCGCCATGGAGGAATACCGCAGGGATGCCATGAGGATTACCCGACTGCTCCCAATACATACTGTAGGTTCCGTCGAGCCGCAGCATGCCTGAGGCGTAGGGCTCGATCGGCGGAAACAGATCCTGACGGCTCATCGCCTCAAAGTCTAAAGCGCCGTCGCGCCGGCGCCAAGAATGAAGCGCCCGAACGGCGCCCGCGGAAATGTCATCGGGCGAGATCAAGTCGAGTGGAGCAATAGAGCGGCCGGCAACCGCGGCGCCGGACACCCGCCCGTCGCTCATCGGTGCCGAGATCACCCAATCGAGGTTTTCTTGTCAGCCGGGTGACGCTGTGTTACCCGAGGTCAACAGCAAATCCATGGGGGAAACGCGATGGCGGATTCATCGGAAGGCAGACCGGCGGGCCGGCGCCGCGCCAGCTGGAGTTTGTGGCTGCTCCTGATCCTTGTGCCTTTGACGATGTGGGTCCCGCTCTATAACCGGGTCGAACCGACGCTGGCGGGTTTTCCGTTTTTCTACTGGTTCCAGTTGTTGAGCATCGTCATCGGCGCCGTGCTGACGGCATTGGCCTATTTCATGACCAAAAACGACTAGGATGGTCGTCAACTGGACTGCGCTCACCGTCTTCGTGCTGTTTTTCGGTGCGGTCACGATCCTGGGGTTTGTCGCGTCACGCTGGCGCAAGGGCGATCTCAGTCTCCTCAGCGAGTGGGGTTTGGCGGGCGGCCGCTTTGGCACCATGGTCACCTGGTTCCTTTTGGGCGGCGATCTCTATACCGCTTACACCTTCATCGCGGTCCCGGCCCTGGCCTTCGGCGCCGGCGCCATCGCTTTCTTCGCCGTCCCCTACACGATCCTCGTCTACCCCTTCGTCTTCGTGGTGTTTCCCCGCCTGTGGTCGGTGTCGCGCCGGCACCGCTACATTACCGCGGCTGATTTCGTCCGTGGCCGTTTCGGCAATCGCAGTCTTGCCCTGGCGGTCGCTGTCACCGGAATCGTCGCAACCATGCCTTATATCGCGCTGCAGCTCGTCGGCATCGAAGTGGTGATCGCGGCGATGGGAGTACAGGCCGCCGGCGTTGTCGGTGAGCTGCCTCTTATCATCGCGTTCGTCATTTTGGCCGCCTTCACCTATACCAGCGGACTACGCGCGCCGGCCGCGATCGCCATCGTTAAGGACGTGATGATCTACGTCACCGTCGTCACTGCGATCGTCGTCGTTCCGATGCAACTTGGGGGTTTCGGCCGCATTTTTGCGGCCGTGCCGCCGGCAAAGCTGATCCTGCCGCACCCCGGTCCGGGCACGTTCGGCAGCTACAGCGCCTTCGCCACGTTGGCTTTCGGCTCAGCGCTGGCGCTGTTTCTTTATCCCCACGCCGTGACCGGCGTCCTGAGCGCGGCGAGCCGCCGGGCCATCCGCCGCAATTCGGCGCTGCTGCCGGCCTATTCGATTGTGCTGGCGCTGATCGCGCTGCTGGGCTTCATGGCCCTGGCCGCGGGCGTCGCAAAGGCACCGGAATCCGCGCCGCTGTTCAAGCAATATGGCGCCAACTTCGCGGTGCCGGCATTGATCCTTCAAGCCTTCCCGAATTGGTTCGCGGGCTTTGCCTTCGCGGCCATCGGCATCGGCGCGCTGGTGCCGGCGGCGATCATGTCGATCGCGGCGGCCAATCTCTTCACGCGCAACATCTATCGCGCCTATTTCAGACCCGACTGCTCGCCGGCGCAGGAAGCGCAAATGGCGAAGTGGGTTTCACTGGTGGTGAAATTCGGCGCGCTGCTGTTCATTATCCTGCTGCCACAACAATACGCTATACAACTGCAGCTGCTTGGCGGTGTCTGGATTGTACAAACCCTGCCGGCCGTAATCCTTGGCCTCTATACGCGTTGGCTCGAACCGAAGGCGTTGCTGTTGGGCTGGCTGGCCGGCATCGCCAGCGGCACCTGGATGGCGGCGGTGCTTGACTTCAAGAGCTCGACCTATCCGCTCACGGTTGGCGGCTTCACGATGCCCGGCTATGCCGCGTTTTATTCGGTCCTCGTCAATCTGGCGGTCGCGATCGTGCTCACGATCGTATTCCGCGGCGTCGGTGCCGCCGACAACGAAGACGAAACCGCGGTCGCCGACTACCGCTAACCGGCATAGCGGCGCTCGGGCCGTCCCTTCACGCCGGTCTCGATCGCAAACAAACCGCCCGCTTGCGGCTGTTGCTGCCGCTCGTCGTCCGACAGGCGGAAGGTGGCACTGGTGACGTAGAGCGTGGTGAGATCGCGTCCGCCGAAGCACGGACAGGTGATATTGGTCACCGGCAATTGGATCGTGTGCATCAGCCGGCCGGCCGGATCATAGCGGCTGAGATGGCCGTGCCCCCAATGAGCCGCCCAGAGGCAGCCGTCGGCGTCGACCGTGGCCCCGTCGGCGAAGCCTTCCTCGCGCGGGATGTCGATGAAGGTGCGGGGACGAGCGACGGCGCCGGTCGCGGCATCGAAGTCCCACGCCTGGATTTTCCAGGTAAAGCTATCGGCGTGGTACATCGTCTTGCCGTCGGGCGACCAACACAGCGCGTTGGAAATGTCGATGCCGCCGAATTTCTTTTCGACGGTGCCGTCGATGCCGAGGCAATACATGGCCCCGGTGGGCTCGCGTTTCGCGTGGTTGGCGGTGCCTGACCAGAATCGGCCCCCCGGGTCCACCCGCCCGTCATTGAGGCGGTTGGTCGTCGGCTCTCCCTCGATCATGGCCACCAGTCGTGGGGTCGGATCGGTGAAGTCGAACGTATAAAAGCCATGGCGCATGGCAAGCACGACGCCGCCCCGTGCGCGCAAGCCGACCGCCCCGGCCTCGGCGGGCATGTCCCAGACGGCATCATGGCCAGTCGAAGGATCGAAACGGTGCAGCTTTTTGCCGGCAATATCGAGCCAATAGAGTAGCTGATACCAATCGTCCCAGATCGGGCACTCGCCGATCTCGGCGCGGGCGTCGACGACGCAGCGCATCTCGCTCATCGCGCCGCTCCGGTGGCGAGGGGCGGCAGCGGCGGTTCATTGCCCTCGGGCACACCAACACGTCCGACGTTGAGGAGCAGCGCCACCTTCATGTATTCGCCGATTAACGTGATCAAATCGACGAGCTGTTCATCACCCAGAAGATCGCGCGCCTTGGCGAAGACCGGGTCACTCACTTCATGGGCGCGAATCAACGCGATGGCGAAATCGTAAATCACGGTTTCGTCCGCCGCCATCGCCGCCGGTCTCTTGCCGAAACGCAAATCCTCGATGACGGGGTCGGCAAGGCCGGCATTCCTGGCGGCGGGCTGGTGCGCGAACCACTCGAACTGCGCGGTCCACTCGCGCGCCAGAATCAATATCGCAAGTTCCTTGAGGCGAAGCGGCAATTTCGATTTGAAGCGATAATACTCGAACAGCTCGACCATGCCGTGCGCCATCTCCGGGCTGCGGAGCATGACGTCGAATGGTCCGCCCAAACCGTTGCGCACGGATCTCGCAAGCCGGGCAACCACCGGTTTCTGCGTTTCGCTCAATTGCTCCGGCGACAGTCGGGAAAATCTGGGGCCGTTGCCCGTCATGCGCGTCCTCTCGATTTAACAGTATTGATTCTGACGCATCTAGGTCTACCATCGAGAGTGTGCGTCGCCTACTGGAACCGGGGGTTCCGCAACAAGAGCAAGAGGGGGAAGAGGCCGATGACGACACAAACTGGGGTCAGCGCGGCTTCGGTCCCGGCAACGACTGCCGGGACGCGCAAGCGCGCGGTGGCCGCCGCGACCATCGGCAGCGCGCTCGAATGGTACGACTTCATCGTCTACAGTTTCTTTGCGGCGATGATCGGCAAGCTGTTCTTTCCCGCCGCCGCCCCCAATTCGCAATTGCTGATCGGTCTGGCAACGTTCGGCGTCGGATTTTTCATGCGGCCCTTGGGCGCCATCGTGCTCGGCGTCTATGGCGATCGGCGCGGACGGCGCGCGGCACTCACCTTGACTATCGCGTTGATGATCGTGGGCATCGCCATTCTCACCTTTACCCCAACCTACGATCAGATCGGGATGTTGGCGCCCGTTCTGGTGGTGCTGGCGCGACTGTTCCAAGGGTTTTCCGCCGGCGGCGAATTCGGCGGCACGACTTCCTATCTCAGTGAATATTCTCTGCAGCATCAGCGCGGTCTTTATGTCAGCTGGCAGATGTCGAGCCAGTTCATGGCCTCGCTTCTCGGCGGTCTGGTCGCGGCGCTGATTACCAGGTATCTGAGCGCGGACGCGCTTGCCGCTTACGGTTGGCGCATCCCGTTCGCGATCGGATTGCTGATCGGGCCAGTGGGGTTCTACATCCGCCGCCGTCTCGAGGATACGCCCGCCTTCACCGCCCAGACCAAGCTCGCCGACTCACCACTCGTCGAGGCGCTTGGCAGCCATTTCAAGGTCATCGCCTGCGGCTTTGGCATGGTCGTGCTGGGCACGGTCTGCGTCTATGTGCTCGTCCTGTTCCTTCCCGGCTACGCCACGCGCCAATTCCACCTGCCGCAGTCGGATGCGTTCGCCACCACCGCCTATATGAGTTTGGTCGCTGTCATCTGGGCCGTTATCGCGGGCTGGCTCTCGGATCGGATCGGGCGCAAGCCGCTGCTGCTGGTCGCGAGCATCGGCCTGGTAGTCCTGACCTATCCGCTGTTCGCGTTTCTCGCGGCGCAACCGAGCCTGACGCGGCTGTTGATCATCCAAACCGTGTTCGCGCTGCTGATCGCGACCTATTCCGCCGTCTCCCCGGCCTTGCTCGCCGAACTGTTCCCCACCCGCGTGCGCAACACGGCGCTGGCGCTTTCCTATAATATCGCGGTGGCGATCTTCGGAGGATTCGGCCAGTTCATCGTCGCGTGGCTGATCATCCATACCGGCGATGTGTTGTCGCCGGCCTATTACGTCACGGCCGCCTCCGTGGTCGGCGTGATTGCGGTATTGCCGCTGACCGACCGTACCGGCAGCGCGCTCGAATGAGCCTTCGTGCACTGAGCCACGCCGATATCGCGGCCAGTGCCGCGTTGCCTGCCTTAATTCCGGTGATCGCGGCGACGATGCGCCAGGTATCGGAGCGGCGGGTCGAGATGCCGCTGCGCCATGTCGTGCCGCTGGCACCCGGCGCCGGCTTCGGTGTCATGACGGGTGCGATGGCGGGAATCGGACACGGCGCCAAGCTTCTCACCCTGATGCGGCGCGAGACGGGGTCGTCTCACGCGGGTCTGCTCATCCTGTTCGAGGGCGAGACCGGCGAGCCCGTTGCCGTCATGGACTCGGGTCTGCCGACGGCGCTGCGCACGGCTGCGGCAAGCGCGGTCGCAACAGATGCGCTCGCGCGCCAGGACGCGGCGACGCTGGCAATCCTGGGCACGGGCGAGCAGGCGGCATGGCATATTGAAGCGATGGGCATGGTCAGGCCGCTGCGCGAGGTGCGCGTCTGGGGGCGAAGCTCCGACAAGGCGGCAGCGCTGGCGCAGCGGCACGAGCATGCCCATGTCGCCGCGACCATCGATGAGGCCTGCGCCGGCGCCGACATCATCTGCACCGCGACGTCTGCAGCCACGCCCATCCTCCATGCCGCGCAATTGCCGGAGGGCGTCCACGTCAATGCCGTTGGCGCTTCCATCCCGTCGTTCCAGGAAATAGCGCCCGAGTGCCACCGTGTTTGTCGCACGGTGGTGGACTATCGTCCCTCCGCGGACGCGCAGGCAGGCGAACTGATCGCGGCGCGCGCGGCGGGCCTGGTCGAACCGGAGCGTGAGCTGCCCGAGATCGGCGAGGTGCTGTCGGGCAAAGTGCCCGGGCGCGGTTCGGAGCGCCAACGCACCCTCTATCGCTCGCTCGGCATCATCGCGCAGGACCTGGCCACCGCCCATTTGCTGTTGTGCCGCGCCGAGGCCGCAGGGCGAGGCGCGATTCTCGATCTCGACAAATGAACGCGATGCGATTCCCGGAATATGACAAATACGACGCGCTCGGCCTTGCTGCTCTCGTCAGGCGACGCGAGATCACGCCAGCAGAGATTTTGGACGCGATGGTCGAGCGGGTCGAGGAACGCAATCCCAAGCTGAACGCCGTCGTGATTGCGGCCTTTGACCAGGCACGGGACGCGATTGCCGCGGGTCTGCCCGACGGGCCGTTCACGGGAGTGCCCTATCTCATCAAGGATCTCCACGCGCCGGTTGCCGGCCTGCCGCTCTGTCATGCCTCGCGGCTGTGGCGGTCGACCATGTTCGATTTTGACTCGGAGACCGTGGCGCGCCTGCGCGGCGCCGGCTTCGTCATCGCCGGTCGCACCAACGCGCCCGAACTCGGCATGAACGTCTCGACCGAGCCCGCGCTATGGGGTGCTGCGCATAATCCCTGGGCGCTCGACCATTCGACCGGTGGCTCGAGCGGCGGCGCGGCGGCGGCGGTCGCGGCCGGCATGTTGCCCGCCGCGCACGCCACGGATTCGATGGGCTCGATTCGCGTGCCGGCGAGCTGCTGCGGCCTGGTCGGGCTGAAACCGACGCGAGGTCGCAACCCGGTCGGTCCACACCGCGGCGATGCCACGCAAGGGTTGAGCCACGAGCACTGCGTGTCGCGGTCCGTGCGCGACAGTGCAGCGATCTTGGACGTCACCAATGGACCGGATGAGGGTGCGCCCTGGTTCACCGCGCCGCCGACGGAGAGCTTCTTGTCCGAGGTCGGCCGCGACCCGGGTCGATTGCGGATCGGCCTCGTTACCGAGGCAGCGAATGGCGCGCCCGTGGACCCGGAATGCAAGGCGGCCGTCGAGCGCGCCGGAAAATTGTGCGAGGAACGTGGCCACCACGTCGAGCCTGTCGATCTCGGCCATGACGGGCAGGGGCTTATCGACGCATGCAATCTAATTCTGTTCTCCGGCCTCGCGGGTCTGATTGCGCAGCGCGAGGCGGAACTCGGGCGCAAGGCAAGGGCCGACGAGCTCGAGCCGTTGACCCGCGCCGTTGCCGCCGCCTGGCGCCCGACCTTGGCGGTGGAAATGCACGGCGCGCTGGCTCGGATCAACCGCGTCGTGCGCCAGGCGGCACGCCTGTGGCGCAAGGTCGATATTGTCATCACCCCGACCCTGGCGCAGCCACCGGCGAAGCTCGGGACGTTGCGCACCGACGGCGACGACTGGAAGGGTGCGGTCGATGCGGCGTTTCGCTATTGCCCGTTCACGCCATTGTTCAGCGCCAGCGGCCAACCCGCGATGTCGCTGCCGCTGCTGAAGAGCAGTCTCGGCTTGCCGATCGGCGTGCAATGCGCGGCACGCTTTGGCGAAGATGGTCTGCTGTTTCGCCTTGCAGCACAGCTCGAGAGCGAGTTTCTTGGCGCCTCGCCGATGGTAACGGCGCGCGCCCCACGTGATGAGGCTCGATGACGTTCACCGGCCCGCGCCCATGAGGGAACGGCTTCTTGCTCTAAGGCATTGCGGCTTCTCTAGGCCGCCCGTTTGGCGACTTGCTGCGACAGATCCGCAAGATTGGGCAGACCCATCCGCAACACTTCCATCGCTTCGTCGGCTTCGAGGTCGATCCGCTCGCCGCGATCGAGATAGAGCGTCGTCAGGCGGCGCAGCGGCTGGTTACCCGCCTTTCCGGTGCCGGCGAGCACCACGAATACGTTGCGGCCAAAGGCATAGTGGCGCGCGCCGGACGCAAATTTGAGAAACGAGACCGAACTGCGCCGTTCGGTGAATGTTCCCAAGGATTTCTCCGAAACACCGGCCGCTTGTTCGAGCGGCACCCAGGAATAGTGCTCCGGGTTCATCATGAAGGGCCGCGAATAACGCGCCTTGGGATAGGTCATTGGGCGGCCGTTCACATGCTCCCAGATGGCTTGATAGCCATCGACGTTACGTTTGCCCGGCGCGTCGACGCGGCGGTGGAATACGCCGTCCTTAAATTCACCCTCGGCCTTGAGCGCGGCTGCGCCGGCGCGGACTTCGTCCTGCGACAGATAACCGCTGCCGCTGGCGCCGCCGCACTGCAGGACAATGGTCGCGACCTCGCCGTCGGCGCTTTGCGTCTGCGGGCCATAGGGAGCGCCTTCAGGGAAATAGCCCACCATTCCCGCTTCGAGCTTGCCGTCGCGGGCGAAGTCGAGAGTGCCCTGGACCTGGTAGCGAATTTGCTCAAAATTATGGCGGTGTCGCGGCGAGAAAAAATCGCCGCCGATTTTGCCGTAGGAGACTTGGAAATTGTCGACCGTGCCGATCTCGCCTTCCATCATTATGATCGAATGAAAGGTGCCGCCGCGGTGTTCGAGTCCGCGGACAAAGGTCAGTTGGTCGGCTTGAACGAACTTCATGCTTCCTCCTGTGCCAGCGCGAGGCGAGAACGGGCGAGCTCGATGATAAGCCGATTTCCGCTCCGAGCCCAAGCGTGCATCCCCGAGGAACGCAACCGGTAACGCACCCCCTTATCAAAGATATCAAGCTATGAAGGTTCGACTGCTGGTTGTTAAATTACCTGAATCGCCTTAAGAATTTCCTGTATCACTATGACAGAGAAAACTTCTAACTATCCGCGGCCGATCGAGGATTACGCATTGATCGGCGATTGTGTCACCGCGGCCCTGGTCGCGCGCAACGGTTCGATCGATTGGCTGTGTTGGCCCCGCTTCGATGCCGATGCTTGCCTCGCCGCGTTGCTCGGCGACGAAAATAACGGCCATTGGTCGATCGCGCCCGCCGAGCCTGTGATTCGAGTCGAACGCAGCTATCGCGGCGACACCATGGTGCTCGAAACAATATTTGAGACCAGAAGCGGCGCTGTTGCGTTGATTGATTTTATGCCGATGTTGCATGGCCAGAGCCTGGTCAGCGCGCGTACGGCCATCGTCCGCATGGTTGAAGGGCGGCGCGGCAAGGTTCCGATGCAGCTCCACCTGGCGCTGCGCTTCGATTTCGGATCTTCGGTGCCGTGGGTGACGAAACTCGATGACGGGCTGGGCATCAGCGCGATTGCCGGACCGCATCGCGCGGTGCTGCGCTCGCCGGTCGAGACCCACGGCGAGGACCTTGCCACCACCGCCGACTTCGCCGTGGCGGAGGGCGAGTCGTTGTCCTTCGTCTTGTCTTACGGCCGCTCGCATCGGCCCATTCCATCCGCCATCGATACGGAACAGGCGCTCGCCACCACCGAGGCGTTTTGGCAGGAATGGTCATCGCGCTGCCAATATCACGGCCGCTACCGCGACGCGGTGGTCCGGTCCTTGCTGACCTTGAAGGCGCTGACCTTCCGTGACACGGGCGGGATCGTCGCCGCCCCGACCACGTCCTTGCCCGAGCAGATCGGCGGCAACCGCAACTGGGACTATCGTTTCTGCTGGCTGCGGGATGCGACACTGACCCTGCTGGCGCTGATGCAGGCGGGCTATTATGACGAGGCGCACGAGTGGCGCGACTGGCTGCATCGCAGCGTCGCGGGGAGTCCTGATCAGCTTCAGATCATGTATGGCATTGCCGGCGAGCGGCGGTTGACCGAAGTACGCGTACCATGGCTGCCGGGCTATGCGGGCTCCGTGCCGGTGCGCATCGGCAACGCCGCCTCGGATCAGCTGCAACTCGATGTTTATGGCGAGGTCATGAATGCCCTGCATCACGCCCGCGACGCGGGCCTGGCCTCGATCCCGTCGGCCTGGAGTCTGCAGCTCAAGCTCGTCGAGCATCTCGAGAAGATCTGGTCGGATCCCGATGAAGGCATCTGGGAGGTACGCGGCGGACGGCGCCAATTCACCTTCTCCAAGGTGATGGCCTGGGTTGCGATCGAGCGCGCGTTGCGCGATGCAAGGAAATACGGGCTCGAGGCGCCGCTCGGTCGTTGGCAGGCGCTGTGCCGCGAAATCCATCGCACCATCTGCCGCGAGGGGTTCAGCCAGAAGAAACAAGCCTTCACGCAGTCATTCGGCGACAGCGAGCTCGATGCCAGCCTGCTGATGATGCCGATCGTCGGCTTTCTGCCGCCCGACGATCCGCGCATCAGGGGCACCATCGCCGCGATCGAGCGCGAACTTGTCTTCGACGGCTTCGTCGCGCGCTATCGCAGCGACAGCAATATCGACGGCCTGCCGCCGGGCGAGGGCGCGTTCCTACCATGCAGTTTTTGGCTTGCAGACAATTATGCCATGCAGGGCCGCATGGCAGAGGCCACCGAGCTGTTCGAGCGCCTCTTGGCGCTGCGCAACGATGTCGGTCTTCTGGCCGAGGAATACGATCCGCGGATCAAGCGCCAGGTCGGCAATTTTCCCCAGGCGTTTTCGCACATCGCGCTTCTCGGCACCGCTTTCTATCTCAGCGGTTCGGCCCCGGTTGGCGACCAATCGGGCACGGTCGCCCCGGCGCCGGTAGCGGCGTGACGTCGGCGCAGCGGCGGCATATGATGGGTCGAGACGAACGACTATCGGCTTGAGAGCAAGGCGACATGGCCAAGATCATCATGGGGGTGGGCACCTCCCACACTCCACTCCTCACCTTTGAAGCGCAAAAGTGGAACGAATATATCGCGCGCGACTACACGCGTGACAATTTGAACCTGTCGGACGGGAGCTGGGTCAGTTACGAGCAGCTCAATAAAATGCGCGGCGGGCGTTATGCCGAGATTGCCACGCTCGAGACCTTCATCGCGAAGAGCGATGCCTGCCAGCGGGCGCTCGACCGGCTCGGCGACGATGTCGCCAAGGCCGATCCCGACGTCGTCGTGATCGTTACCGACGACGAGACCGAGTTGTTCGATCGGATGAATACGCCCGCGGTATCCATCTATTACGGCGAGGAGATCATCACCCATCCGCGCCACCGGCCGGATCCGATGCCGAGCTACATGCCGACCATGCTCAAGACCTATGGCATGGACGAGCCGCATCGGTTTCCCGCGATGGCGGGCTTCGCACGCGCGTTGATCGAAGCGTTCATCGATCACGATATCGACGTCGGTGCGGCAGCCCAGATCCAGGACCCCTACAAATCCGGTTTCGGTCATGGCGTCGGCTTCGTTGAAACGCGGATTTTCCGGGGTAAGAAAATCCCGGTGATCCCGCTCTTGCTCAACACCTACTATCCGCCAAACGCGCCGCGCGCTTCGCGCTGCCACGATATTGGCCGCGTTCTGCGCAAGTGCATCGAGGCAAGCGGGGAAGATCTGCGCGTCGCCGTCATGGCATCGGGCGGTCTCAGCCACTTCACCGTCGATGAGGAACTAGACCGCCGCGTCCTCAAGGGATTCGAACAGGGGAAGTCCGACCTGCTGCGCAGCCTGCCCGCGGGCGCGCTCAATTCCGGCTCCTCGGAGATCCGCAATTGGATTTGTGTCGCCGGTGCGGTCGAAGGCATGACCAATCGCTGGGTGGAATATCAACCGCTCTACCGCACGCCCGCCGGCACGGGGATCGGCGCGGCATTCGCCGTCTGGTCTTGACGCCATCCGCGATGAAGATCGTCAAGCTTGAGGATTTTCATGCCGATGGCGGTTGGCGCACGCTGTCCTATCTGAAGGTCACCACCGACGAGGGATTGGTCGGCTGGTCGGAATTCTACGAAGGCTTTGGCGCCGGCGGCACCACCGATGTGATCCGACGCTTTGCGCCGGCGGTCATAGGACTCGATCCCCGTCCGGTCGGCAAGATCGGCGCAACGCTCCGGGCGCAGACGCAATTAGCGCCCGGCGGGCTCAATAATCAGGCGATTGCGGCGATCGAGAATGCCTGCCTCGACATCAAGGCCAAGGCGCTGGGCGTCCCTGTCTGCGCCCTGTTCGGCGGTCCGTTCCGCGAACGCATCCAGCTCTACTGGTCGCATTGCGGCAGTTTCCGGGTTACCCACGCCGCGCTCTTCGAGAAGGAACTCGGCACCCCGGGGATCAAAACCCTGCACGATGTGCGCGCTCTCGGCCAGGAAGCAGTAAGGCGCGGCTTCAAGGCGCTCAAGACCAATCCCTTGCTCTTTGATGGCCCCAAGCCGCGCATGGCGCCGGCGGGCTTCCAGCCCGGCACGGCGATGCTCGATAAGAACATCGACAATAAGCTGATCTTCGCGATCACGGATCAACTCGCCGCGTTCCGCGACGGCGCCGGCGTCGAGACCGGACTGCTGATCGACCTCAACTTCAGCCAACATGTCGAAGGCTATAAGCGCATCGCCAAGGCGATTGAACCGTTCGACATGACCTGGGTGGAGATCGACTTGCACGATCCGCGCGGCCTTGCCGCGATCCGGCGCTCAACCTCGACGCCGGTGGCGTCGCTCGAAACCATCTACGGCGTCAAGCAGTTCCGGCCCTTTTTCGAGGAGCAGGCGGTCGACGTCGCGATCATCGACGTACCGTGGAACGGCCTATGGGAGAGCGTGCGCATCGCTGCCGTCGCCGACTCGTTCGATGTGAACTGCGCGCCGCACAATTTCTACGGCGACCTCGCCAGCCTGATGAGCGCCCATTTTTGCGCCGCGGTGCCAAATTTCCGCATTATGGAGTTTGAGGCAGACGATATGCCGTGGACGCACGACTTCGTCACAAAAAAAATCGTGGTCGAGAACGGCGAGCTGGTGCTGCCGACGACGCCAGGTTGGGGCGCCGAGGTCAACGAGGAGGCGTTGCAGGCGCATCCGGCCAAACGCCGGCCATAGCTACTCCGCCGGTACCGCCCGCTTCTGGGCCTGATGCGCCGCGCGTACCAGCTTCATCAGCACCAGAATCACCAGGATCGTCACCAGGTAGACGAGGAGCTGGGCGCCGTTCGGCCGGTCGCTATAGCCGATCAGCGTGTGCAGCAGCCGGCCGAGAAGGCTGTCTTGTGATAGGATCGCCGAGCTGTTCCAGACCGTGCGCGTCAGCGTCTCGGCATACCCCGCCTGTTGCAGGAACAAGACGGCCTGCGCGGCAAGGCCCGCGGCGAGGAGGGTAATCAAACCGGATGTGACGGTGAAAAGACGATGCGCGGGCACCGCGAGCAAGCCAAAATACAAGAGCGCCGAGACGGCAACGCCGCCCGCCAGGCCGAGTGCGCCGCCGATCAGCATCGCCACCGTGCTGGTGCCGCCCGCGGCGGCAATCCCATAAAGAAACAGCACGATCTCCGAGCCTTCACGAAGCACCGCGACCCCGACCACGATCGACAACGCGAACAGCGGCCGTCTTCCGGCGACGACGGCGGCGCCGATCTCGCGCATTTCTTGAGCCATGGCTCGCCCGTGGCTTGCCATCCAGACATTGTGCCAAGTCAGCATCACCACCGCGAGCAACAGAATCGCGGCGTTGAGCAGGTCCTGGCCGGCGCCCTCGAACAACATGCTGATCTGGCCGGCGAAGGCTGCGACCGCGCAGGCCCCGACCACGCCGGCGACAATGCCGTAGCCTACCCACACGGCCCGGCCGCGTACCCCTTTTGCCGCGGCAAGTACGATGCCGACGATCAGCCCGGCTTCGATGATCTCGCGGAACACAATGACGAGGGTGGCAAGCATCGCGTGGAAATCCCTACGTCACCATCGGTTCGCCGTTGGTGGCGTCTTCGTGAAAATCATCGAAGAGACCGTCAGTCCCTGCCTCGAGCGGTGCGATATAAGCGACGATCTGGCCGTGGCCCGGCGCCATTTTTTCAGCGTGGCAAGTGTGGCTCTCGAATTCAGCGGGCATTGCCTCGAGATTTTTGACGATAAGCTTGACCCGCTGCCCGCGGCAATCGTCAGGGTCCGGGGTATGAACTCATGCTTCTTGAGCGCGCTCGCGGCGTTGTCACCTCCGGCCCATGCGCTAGTGCCAGCGGTTAACACAACCGTCATGATAATCGGCAGAATCAGGCGCTGAACCGAACAATCCATGTCAGGCGGACTGGAACAGAGACTGGCCGATGAACTCGCCTTCGGCCGCGCCGCCAGGGCAGGCGAAGATTCCGCTACCGGTATGGGTCACGAACTGGTTGAGCATGTCGAACTTGGACATGCGCTCGAAAATCTTGATGAAACCGCTGCGTGGATCGCGTTGATAGGCCAGAAAGAATAGGCCGGCATCGTATTCCATGCCTTGGCGCCAGGGCGGCCACCGCTCTGCGGTGAAATTGACGCCGTCATTGTAGGAATAACCGCGGCGCAGCAATTGAGCGCCGTCATTGGTGGTGGCGGCGGCGAGCCGGACATGCGCGTTTTCGGCAATGATCGGGTTGCCGTCTTTGTCGGTCGCTTCGAGATTGAGTGGCGCGTATTCATCTTTCAGGCCGAGCGGAGCCCCCGAATATTTGTGGCGTCCAATGGTCTGCTCCTGAAAGGCGAGCTTCATCCGGTCCCAATGTTCGAGCGCGATGCGGATGCGCCGCACGACCAGATAAGAGCCGCCACGCACCCAGTCGGGACCCTCTTCGCCGACCCAGATCAGACGGGTGACGGCCTTCGCGTCCTTCGTGTCGGGATTGCCGGTACCGTCCTTGAAGCCCATGAGATTGCGCGGCGTCTCCTTGCCCGGTTCCGACAAGAAGCCGTGTTGCGCCCAGCGGATGGCGGCGACGCCGTATGCGAGCCGCGCCAATTGGCGCACCGCGTGAAATGCAATCTGGGGATCGTCGGCGCAGGCCTGCACCGAAAGATCGCCGCCGGTGCGCTCGGTTTGGAGTTGGTCACCATTAAAGCGCGGCAAATCGACCAGCGCCGCAGGCCGTCGCGCGGCCAGCCCATACCGGTCGCGCCCGTCCCTTTCGAACAGGCCCGGACCGAAGCCAAAAGTGAGGGTGAGCCGCCCGGGCTTGAGACCCAGCGCCTCGCCGCTATCGCTCGCAGGTTTCGCCGGGTCGAGATCGAGCGCTGCCGCGGTGAGACCGTTGGCGAGGCGCGCCGCCGCCGCCGTCCAACGTTGCAAGAGCGACACGACCTCGTCGCGTTTCGTGGCGTTGAGATCGAAGGCGGCAAAATAGCAGTGACTTTGCGGCGGCGTCAGAATGCCGCCTTGATGCGCACCCCAAAACGGCTCGGTATCGGCGGGCGTTGCCGGGATCGCCGGCGGCGTGGTCGGAGCCGTGGCCCGCGCGCTGCCGACCGCGGTGGCCGCCAGTCCGCCCGCCGCGCCAACGATAAAACCGCGACGCGATGGCCGCGTGGCGTGGTTCGAGGACGTCACCTCGCCTCCATCACCGTGTTCACATCGTCCTCGACGTAATAGAAACCCTTGCCGTCCGGCGCCATCACGATCCCGAAAAGATCGCCGTTGCCCGGCGGCGTCTGCGCCTGGTCGGTGTCGATCCATTGCGCATAGAGCTGTTTGCCGTCGCGCGGATCGATTTCGACCACCTGGCCGTTCAGCGCGTTGCACACCAGAAGGTTGCCGTTTGGCGCCATCGCCATTGCCAGGGGGCGTTTGAGCAGTCCGTCCTTGGTTATTTCACGCCCGGTGCCGGCGCTGGTGGTGCGCGTCGGCGCATCAGGAACGGCTACCACCCGATTACCGACCGCATCCGAGATATAAAGCGTGGTGCCGTCGGGGGCCAGCACGAGACCTGTCGGCCCGATCATGAAGGCATCCTTGTCGGCTTGGGCGCCAAACCCGTCGGCGACAACGGTCTGGCCGGTGACGACCGGCCGACTGCCGTCGGGAATCGACAGCTCGAGCCGGAGGACGGTCGCCTTGTTGACGATTACCGCGTCACCGGTCGCGGCGTCCTTTACATCCGGTCCGGGTACCGTGCCTGCCATGCTGATAAAAAGCGTCGCGCGCGTGCCGTTGTCGATCACCGCCATATTCCCCCAGGGGCCGTTGATGTTGGGTCCCGCGATGGTGCCGGCGAGCTTGCCGTTGGCATCGAGAACGATCAGGCAGCCATCGTTCTTCGTTTTGGTGGTGCCATCGGTTGACGGCGTGCTGCCGACGATGATCCAGCCACTTTTCAGCATGGTCATCGCGGTCGTCAGTCCGACCCCGCCCGGACAGCCGGTCAATTGCCGTGGCAACTTGGCAAACAACCCCACCTTCCGGGTCTCGGGATTGTAATCGACAATCGTCGTGCCGGTGCCTTGCAGGTTGGAGATGTTGTTAAAATTGTCGACCAGCACATCGTGCTGGTGGATCGCGCCCGCCGATACCGGCGCAACCACCACGGCATAAGGGTTGAGGTCGCCGTTGCCCGGTACGGTCGAGGTCAGCGTGCTATGGCGATGAATGGTTTCGAGAAAGCCATGTCGGTTCTCGGCGGCCGCGGCCGCGGTGGCAAAGGCAGCGGCGAGCGCGACAAGACCCAGACTAAAGAATGTTTTGGCGACCATCGTCCTTTCCTCAGCCCGCACGATATGACAGCATG
The DNA here is from genome assembly GCA_030041335.1 of Alphaproteobacteria bacterium. Classification (GTDB taxonomy): domain Bacteria; phylum Pseudomonadota; class Alphaproteobacteria; order ATCC43930; family CGMCC-115725; genus JAATGI01. The sequence continues at coordinate 62,322 of JASHOB010000196.1, forward strand.
TTGCGAATGCGAATGATTTGCACTCGCTACCATGGTGGTTGGTACTTGATCAAGGGAAAAAGCTTGATCAGTTTCGCGTGGCCGCCATCGCTAGAAGGTAATGCTGGTCCGCAACCCGATGACGGCCTCGTTTTTGATCTTCTCGGTCGGAATGTCAGGATTGACGATGCCGCCTCCGGGATTGAACACATATTGGAAGTCGGGCTGCAATAGCCACCATGGCGCCACCTGGTATTGATAGGTCACCTCGATCACGGTCTCGACCGACTGAACGGGCGTGAAGATGCCGAACTCGTTCATGTCCTGGTCCAGGGCGCCGCGCTGGCCACTGACATGAGCGAGCTCGATGGCAACACCGAACGTATCGTCGGGTCGATCGGGGAGCGGATCTTTCAGGTTCAGCCCGGCATTCATGCTAAAGTCGATCAGATTGCGGTCGCTTTGCGGCGTGCCCATGACCCGCGCAAAGCCGCTCAGGATGCGGCTGTCATCCTCCTCGGACTGCCACAGCATCTGATCGACGACGCCATAGATGCTGTAATCGCCATGATGCATCTCGGGGATACCCGTTGAGGCCGGATTGGCGAGCGACAGGCCTGTATTGTCAAAACGCTGATCGGCGAAATACTCGCTGTCGTACCAGAAGCCCAGGCGATAAGTGCCGGAGAGCGGCTTCGTCTCGTTGCTCGTAACCATGCCGCCCAGTGCTGGATAGGAATATTGCAGTTCCGCGATGGCGAGGACTCCGCCATTCAGCGGAAAGCTGGTGCCCGAGGGGTTGGCAATCTGGGGATCTGGTGGTGGAAAGCTGTTGTCGGGCGACGGGCTGCCGTTGAAGACGCCGGCGAGAATCGTCACGCCGGGCGCCGGCTGCGCGCGCAAGCGCACGCCCAGCGCCGACAAAGGATAGGCCGGACCGCCCCCCGGTAGATCGGCCGACGGCACCATGGGCCAGCCAAACATTGTGTTGACGTAGAGTGCGGCATTGATGCTGTTGATGAACTCCTGGTCGAGGCTTTGCTGGCCGATTTTTAGATCGACCAAGCCATCGGCAAATTTCTGCTGGTACCACAGTTCCCACAGGCGCAGCGCGCGATCGGCCTCGATGCCGCTCGCTGTCTGCAACGACAGAAGATTCTCTTCGCTCAAATTGCTGCCGTGAATCCAGAGCGCGCTGACATTGAACAAGCCGCCGTACCAATTGAAGGCGCGCTGGGTGTCGAGCTGCAACGTCGCCGTAGTCAACCCGTCATAGGCGAAACCCTGCCTTACGCCGCCCGTCACATTACCGAGCACCTCGCTCGTCTCCGTGAGGCTCAACGTAATGCCGTATTGGCCGAGAAACGGGCGAATGCCGCCCATGTCTCCGAGCAGGTTGCTGCGGCGCGCGATACTGGCCCAAAGATCGGGTGGTGGCGGGGAGGCGGAAACGGAACCGGAACCGTCCGGTGTTTGCCCGAGGGCGGGCATCGCCGCCAGCAAAAAGAGGCCCAAGGCCGCGATCTTAACCAAGCCAGACACCGGTCGACCCCCCAAATTCTTGCCGTGGGCGGTCCAGCCGCCGCGGGACCCTTGCACTAATGCAATTCATTCTTATTTGCAATCATATTTCTGAGAATAATTCGCATTTGCATTCGCCGGTGACGATGCTATAAACCAGTCGATTTCCTTACCCACCGGAGGCGGGGCGGCCGATGTATGTGTGTGTTTGCAATGGCTTAACGACGCGGCAAGTGGGTGCCGCCGCGTCGCGATGTTCCTCGATCGGTGCCGTCTATCGCTTGCTGGGCGCGACGCCGCAATGCGGCAAGTGCATCCCAACCATCCGTGCCACCGTCAATGCCGTTCATCAGCAAAGTACGGAAGAACTTGCCTCGGAAGTGGCTGCAGTGTGACAAGTTTCCTCCTTAGGAGCGGGAGGAAGCCATGCGCGGCGACGCCAAGACCATCGAGCATCTCAATCGCATCCTCAAAAACGAACTGACCGCGATCAACCAGTATTTCCTGCACGCGCGGATGCTGAAGCATTGGGGCGTCACCAAACTCGGCCACTACGAATATGATGAATCGGTCACCGAGATGAAGCACGCCGATCGGCTGATCGACCGCATCTTGTTTCTCGAAGGCCTGCCCAATCTCCAGGATTTGGGCAAGCTCCTGATCGGTGAAGAGGTGAAGGAAATTCTCGACTGCGATCTGACGCTCGAACGGGCCGGGATTGGAGATCTGCGCGACGCCATTCAGTATTTGGAAAGCGTGCGCGATTTCGTCTCGCGCGATCTTCTCTCCGAAATCCTCGATGCCGAGGAAGACTCGGTGGATTTCATCGAGACGCAACTGGTGTTGATCGAAAAGATCGGCATCGAGAATTACACCCAACTTCAATCGGAAGCCGCGAAGAGTTAATCGGCCCGCCTGCGGCGGTTCTGTCTGCGGCATTTGTACCTGCGCCGTCGTGGTTCGGAGCCGCCCGGGGCGCTTGCCGCCCGCGGTGCCCCAACCTCGGTCGCACGGCGTGACGACACTGCCGCCGATCAGTTTGACGGCCCCGCCAATCGCGCCGTCATGCCACGCCCTTGAGGTTGGTTGCTAACCGGCGCACCGCCTCGGCCAAGACGGCGTCCTTTTTGCTGAAGCAGAAGCGGATGAGGTGGTTGGGCGTGTCGGTGCCGTCCGGATGATAGAAGACGCTCAGAGGGATGGCGGCAACCCCGACCGTCGCGGTCAAGTAGCTGCAAAAATCGTAGTCGGAACCGTTGAAGCCGAGCCGAGAAATATCGGACGTGATGAAATAGGTACCTTCGCAAGGCAGCGTGGCGAGGCCGACGCGATCGAGCGCCGCACGCAGCCGGTCGCGCTTCGCCTGTTGCTCGGTGGCAAGCGTGGCGAAATACTTGTCGGGCAGAGCCAGTCCTACCGCAACCGCGTGTTGCAAGGCGCCATTGGTGGCGAAGGTCACGAATTGATGCGCCTTCTCGACCACCGCGATGAGGCGTGCCGGCCCCGACACATAGCCGACCTTCCAGCCGGTCAGCGAAAAGGTCTTGCCCGCCGAGCCGATGCGCAATGTGCGCTCGCGCATTCCCGGCAGCGTCGCCAGCGCGACATGAACGCGACCGTCAAAGGTGATGTGCTCATAAACTTCGTCGCACACCGCATAGGCGTTGTGCGCCTTCACCGCGTCGGCGATCCACTCGAGTTCGCGGCGGCTGAAGACCTTGCTCGTCGGATTCATCGGCGAGTTTAGCAGCACGAGTTTGGTGCGCGCCGAAAAGGCCGCTTCGAGGGCCGCGCGCGATAGACTCCAGTCGGGCGGCACCAGCGAGATCGGCCGAACCACCGCCCCTGCTTGCCGCGCCATCGGAAGGTAACAATCGTAAAACGGCGCAAACATCACGACCTCGTCGCCCGGCGACAACAGCGCCATCAGGCAATCGGCAATCGCCTCGGTAGCGCCCGAGGTGACGATGACCTCGCTTTTCCAATCATAGTCGAGGCCGTAAAAGCGTTGATCGTGGGCGGCGACGGCCTGGCGTAGCTCCGGCACCCCTGGCATTGCCGCATACTGGTTTGGTCCGGCGATGAGACGCCGCGCGGCTTCTTCCACGATCTCGCGCGGCCCATCCGCGTCGGGAAAACCCTGGCCGAGATTGACCGCGCCGTGCTCTTCGGCGAGCGCCGACATGACCGAGAACACGGTGGTGCCGAGCGCGGTGAAGACGGGATTGAGCGAGCGCATGGTCGAGAGGATCGCCGTTCAGAATCCCGCCATCACGTCGCCCATCTGCACCCAATGGCGACCGTCAAAACGCGTCAACGCCGCCTCGACAATCGGTAGATATTTGGTCCGGCTGGTGAAGAAGGTGACACCCGGCAACAACCCGACCGGATGGAAATTCTTGAGATTGGTCGCCTGCAGCATGATGTTTTGGCGGGAGAGGTCATCGCCGCATTGCTTCAGGACCTGGACCATCGCCTGCGAACTCACGTAACCGGCGAGGTAGTATCCGACGTCTCCCGTTTTCCTGGGGAGGTATTTCGCCACGAAATCGGTGAACGGCTTGATCGTCCCGTCCTCGGTCCAGCGCGGATCGGTCGGATCGAGATAGGAGTTGGCGGTGATGATGCCTTTGGCCTTGTCCGAGCCGGCCAGCGAGATCGAGCTGGCGGCGGCGGCGAAGTTGATGAACAGCTGTGGATGCCAATCCTCGTCATGTGCCTTGGCAATGGCGCTTGCCCCGATCCGCGGCCCTGCCGCCACGATCACCGCCGTCGCGCCGGCATCGTGCAGCACCTTCCATTGAGCAGCGACGTCGGTCGCGGTTGTCGCGATCGGTACTTCCTTCACGACGATCCGGTAATAATCGGCCCCGAGGGCTTGCCTTAGCCCGGTGCGATAGGAATCGCCCATCTGGTCGAGGGCGCGCATCAGGCCGACCTTCGCGGTCGGCGTGTTGACCAGGATGTAGCGCCCGAAAATTTGCGCTTCGACGCGGAAGACAGGCACGCCGCCGATGGTCCAGGGATAGGTCTTGCGGTCGATAACCCAATCGTCGCCGGTGGTGATGAAAAGTTGAGGAATGCCGTGTTCGTTGAGATAGGGGCGGATCGCCAAATTCTGCGGTGTGGAGAAGGCACCAAAAATCGCCGCGACATGGTCCTCTTCGACCATTTTTTTGACCAATTCGAGAGCTCTTGCCGGAACGAAACCGTCGTCGAGGCTCTCGAGCAAGATCTGGCGACCGTTGACGCCGCCCCGATCGTTGATCATGCGGAAATAGGCTTGTTCCGAGCGCCCCAGGGGCCCCGCGACCGCGGCGGCGACGCCGGTATAGCTCATGGTCTGGCCGATCTTGATGCTCGTGGCCGTGACGCCGGGCGCGTCCTCGGCTCGTGCCGATGCTCCGGCCACGAAAAGCACGATCGCCAAGGCGGTCGCTACCGATTTCATCGCATGCTCCTGCGGGCCGGTCTTAGCCCGCACCGCCGGACCATAGCCCGAGCCGCGCCCTCCCGCCATGGCTTGACGCCCACGCCGCTGGAGCCGAATGTCGCACAAAACTGAGAGGCGCCGGACATGTCAGTGCCGAACTACGAAATCTTTGCCATCCGTTACGCCGAGCGCAACGCGAGGCGCGCCGAGCATTTCATCGGCGGCGATCCACATGACGCACCGATGCCCATGGACTACTTCACCTGGATCGTGCGCGGCGGCGGCCGCACCTTCGCCGTCGATACCGGCTTCACCGAGCCGGTCGGGACCCGGCGTGGACGCAAGCATTTGCGCGATCCGGCACAAACGATGGCGCAGCTCGACATCGATCATCGCGAGCTCACCGATGTCATCGTGACGCACATGCATTACGACCATGTCGGCGGTTTCGCCTCGTATCCAAAAGCGCGCTTCCACCTCCAGGAAAGGGAGATGCAGTTCGTCACCGGTCGCCACATGCGCTATCCGATCTTCGGGCATTCCTTCGAGGTGGACGAAGTAACCGCGATGGTGCGGCTGAATTTTGGCGGCCGCGTCGAGTTCCACGACGGCGAGGCCGAGATCGCACCCGGCATTTCGGTTCATCATGTCGGCGGCCACACCGCTGGCCTGCAGGTCGTACGCGTCCATACCGCACGCGGCTGGGTCGTGCTGGCCTCGGACGCCAGCCATTACTTCGAGCACATCCGCTCCAATCGCGTCTTTACCGTGGCGTACCATATCGGCGCCATGATCGACGCTTATCGCACCGTCGAACGCCTGGCGGCGTCACCCGAGCATATCATCCCAGGTCACGACCCGCTGGTGATGAAGATCTATCCCGCCGCATCGCCGGCGCTGGCGAACGTCATTATCCGGCTCGACCGCGACCCGGAAAATTCGGCGTGACGCCTCAACCCGAAAAAAGCGGCTCGGTCGCGAGAGTTCTCGATCGACGGGGCTTTCGGTCTCCAAATAACAGAAGGGCCGCCCGCGGGCGGCCCTTCCTACGATTGTCAGACTGCGGCGACGGATCGCCGCGATCCGCTCTAAGCGAGGGTGACCCCTGTCAAAACAGCGATCCCGATCACGGCGAAGTCCGACGCGCGTCGATGACAATGAGACACGGGATCACCTCCTTTCCTAGTTAATGGGAGCCATCAGGTTAGAGGGCGATTCGCCCGAGCGCAAGGCTCCTCTTCGAGCCGCCATCCTCGCGTGGCGGCGGAGGCCTTTCATTTCTGGCCCCAGGCCGCGTCCCTCGCGGGTTCCGCCCTCGCGTTGCCGCGGCTGCAATCGCGCAGACGATCGTCGCAGCGCCGCCGGGTGCCCGTCTGCTAATCGGCACCCAAAGCCAGCCGCATCGCCGGGAGCGCGTCCGGGAACGTGTCGAGCTCTTCCGCCGCCGCAATCGTGAACCAACCCAACGCCGAGGCGTCCTGCAGCAGTTCGCCCTCGCCCTCGCGCCAATCGCACAATATGGCGATCAGCCGGTAATGGCGGCGCGAGGCGCCCGTGTCGCCGCTGATGAAATCGAAGGCGGTTAGGATCTGAACGGCGTCGGCCGCGATCGCGGTCTCCTCTCGCAACTCCCGAACGGCGCATTCGGCCACGGTCTCGCCGTGCTCGAGATGACCGCCGGGGAAGCCCCATTTGCCAATGCCCGGCGGTTTCGCGCGTTGCACCAGCAGGATTTGCTGACCACGCCGGACCACGGCGAGGCAGCCGATGACCGGCGGCGACGTTTCGGCGAGGTCGCTCATGCGCGCGCACCATCGACGACCGACATCCGACAGCAACCTCGGCGGCGGCGGCGAAGCACGCCCGATCGCTCGATCGATCGGTTCTCTGTCAACCGGCGCTCAGACAACGCGTTATTCGATCTCGATCTTTCGACCTTCGCGCACCTGGTAGATTTCGCCGCCCTGATCGAGGAATTCGCGTGACTTCTGCGCCATGCCGCTTTGGGCGTAGTCGCGCACCTCCTGCGAGATTTTCATCGAGCAGAATTTCGGCCCGCACATCGAACAGAAATGCGCGAGCTTGGCGCCGTCGGCGGGCAGCGTCTGATCGTGGAACTTCTCGGCTGTCTCCGGATCGAGCGAGAGGTTGAACTGGTCCCGCCAGCGGAACTCGAAGCGGGCCCGCGACAAGGCATCGTCACGCGCCTGGGCCCCAGGATGACCCTTGGCAAGATCGGCGGCATGGGCCGCGATCTTGTAGGCGATGACGCCCACCTTGACGTCATCGCGATCGGGCAGTCCGAGATGCTCTTTCGGCGTGACGTAGCACAGCATTGCCGTGCCAAACCAGCCGATCATCGCCGCACCGATGGCGGAGGTGATGTGGTCGTAGCCCGGCGCGATGTCGGTCGCGAGCGGGCCAAGCGTATAGAACGGGGCCTCGTGGCAATGTTCGAGCTGCAGGTCCATGTTCTCCTTGATCTTGTGCATCGGCACGTGACCCGGACCTTCGATCATCACTTGCACGTCGTGCGCCCAGGCGATCTTGGTCAGTTCGCCCAGCGTCCGCAGCTCGGCGAATTGCGCCTCGTCATTGGCATCGGCGATCGAGCCGGGACGCAACCCGTCGCCAAGCGAGAAGCTGACATCGTAGGCACGCATGATTTCGCAGATGTCGGGAAAGTGGGTATAGAGGAAGTTTTCCTGGTGATGCGCAAGGCACCATTTCGCCAGAATCGAGCCGCCGCGCGAGACAATCCCGGTAACGCGCTTCGCGGTGAGCGGAATGAAGGGCAGGCGCACGCCGGCGTGGATGGTGAAATAATCGACACCCTGCTCGCACTGCTCGATCAGCGTATCGCGGAAAATCTCCCAGGTGAGTTCCTCGGCGCGCCCGCCGACCTTTTCCAATGCCTGATAGATCGGCACCGTGCCGATCGGTACCGGCGCATTGCGCACGATCCATTCGCGGATGTTGTGGATATTCTTGCCGGTCGACAGATCCATCACCGTGTCGGCACCCCAGCGAATCGCCCACACCAACTTGTCAACTTCCTCGGCAACCGACGAGGTGACGATGGAATTGCCGATATTGGCATTGATCTTCACCAGAAAATTGCGACCGATGATCATCGGTTCCGATTCCGGATGGTTGACGTTGGCCGGGATGATGGCGCGGCCGCGCGCGACCTCGTCGCGCACGAATTCGGGCGTGACCAGATCGGGGATGGCGGCGCCGAAATCCTCGCCGCTGCGGCGGTCGCCAAGCGCCCTGTCCCGGCCGAGATTTTCGCGGATGGCGACGTATTCCATTTCCGGGGTGACGATGCCGCGCCGCGCATAGCCAAGCTGGGTGACGGCCGCATTGCCTTTGGCGCGCAGCGGTTTGCGCGCGGCGCGCGCGAACAACGGCACCTCGCTGACTTCGCCAAGCCTGAGGCCGTTGTCTTCGGGCTTGACGGCGCGGGCATCGGTTGCGGCCACGTCGCCACGCGCCGCGATCCAAGCGGCCCGAGTTGGCGCCAGGCCGGCGCGAATGTCGGTCTTGATCGCGGGATCGGTATAGGGTCCGGACGGATCATAGACCCGCACCGGCGCCTCCCGGGCCGCCGCGGTGACGTCGATCTCGCGCATCTGGACGCGCAGCTCCGGAAATCGCTTGCCGGCAATGGCAATTTTTCGCGACGCCGGCAACGGACCGGTGGAAACGCTGAAATCTTGTTTGAATGAGCCCTCGGGCATAGGACCTCCTTCGGTCAATGCCCGGCGAAAGAAAGGAGATGTCTCGGTGTTCCTTTCCCTACGCCGGTACGATCCGGATCAGGTTCGAAGGGTTCCCGCGCTGCAGCGGCATCTCAGCCCCTCGAGAGGGCACCCCTTGGAAACAGTTGGATGATTGGAGATTACGCGGCGGGCGTCAAGGAGGCAAAGACCCCTGGGGTTTCGCTCCCTCGCCATCGGCAGCGGCCCTGCCGCTTCCCGAGGTCAGGCTCTGGGAACCCCGATCGCAAAAATGAAACGGTCGGCCCTTAAAAAATTGGCCGAAGGGCGCGATGGGCATAGGTGCCGCGGACAGGAGCGGTTGCCACAGACGGCGAAGCGGGCATGCGTCAGCGCCAGCCTCGCTCGGGACGACGCCTCAAGCGGCGCGGCGCGGATGATGCTTCCTGGGCGTGCTGCTGCGCTGGGCGTTGCGCAGGGCGGCTCCTTCGGCCCGCATGACATCACGCGCACGGGTGAGAAAATCGAGAATCAGAGCGAGCTCATCGTCCGAGTACGAGGCCCAGATCTCGGTCATCGAGCAATGCAGCGGCTCGAACAGCGGGGGCACGGTTTTCTCGACGTTTTCGGTCGGGCGCACGATCACCTTGCGGCGATCGCTGGTGTCGCGGTCGCGCCGCACCAGCCCGGCGCCTTCGAGACGGTCGATCACCCCGGTAATAGCGCCGCTGGTCAGGGCGGTGGCGGCCGCGAGGTCGCCCGCGGTCACACCGTTGTCACCGGCAGTGCGCGCCATGGTGAGGCATTCAAGATCGCTGACATTGATGCCCAGCCGCTCGGCGATGGCTTGGCTGACGGCCAGATTCTGCGCACTCAGCGTCTTCGTGGCGCGTTCCAAGGCCGCCATCAGCTCGGCGCGGTTAATAGACGGCCTCGACACCCGATATTTCTCCGCTTGGCGTTTTGGTATCTTATTGGCTAAGATATTAAGGCGTTGAACAATCCTAAGGAATAGGTAGGGGGATGTCGAGCGCCCGGTCGGTCTGGCAGCAATGCGGAACGGGCGACGAGGGGTTTGATCGCGTATGGCGGATAGGGTGGCAGGGGTATGAGCACCAAATCGATGACCGATGCATTGCCGCGCAGGGCCGAGCGGTCGCGCAAGCCCCGCACCCGGGGGCGGCTGATTTTTCGCCTCATTCTGGTGATCGTGCTGATGGGCGCGGTCGGCTTCGGCCTTTATGCGTTTCAGAATTTCAAGACCGTCATGATCGGACAGATCATGTCCAAGATGGCCCCGCCGCCGGCGCCGGTCGCGGCCGTCACGGCGAAGCTGCAGGACATGCCGCGCTATCTCGAAGGCATCGGCACGATCATGGCCGTGAAACAAGTGACCGTCGCGCCCGAGGTTGCGGGTCGCGTCACCCAGATCATGTTCGAGGCCGGACAGACGGTGAAGGCCGGCGATCCGCTGGTGCAGATCTACGATGCGCCCGACCGTGCCGATCTCGTCAATTACGAGGCCCAGGAGCGCTTGGCCCAGGTCAATCTCGGCCGCGCCCGCACCCTGGCGCAGAAGGAATTCGGCTCCAAACAGGCTGAAGATCAGGCGCAGATGGCGCTCGACCAGGCGCGCGCCGGCATCGCGCACACCAACGCCGTTATCGTGCAAAAGCTGGTTCGCGCGCCGTTCGCCGGCGAGCTCGGCATCCGCCAAGTCAATCTCGGTCAATACCTTAACCCGGGCAATCCGATCGCAACACTGACCGACCTCGACACCATGTATGTCGACTTCACCCTGCCGGAGCAGGCGAGCGCCAAACTCAAAATCGGCCAGGAAATCGACGTTGCGGTCGATGCGTTTCCGAACCGGACGTTCGCTGGCAAGCTGACCACGGTCGAGCCCCAGATCGACCCGCAGACGCGCGCGATCAAGGTCGAGGCGACGATACCAAACGCCGACCATGCGCTGCGTCCGGGCATGTTCGCCAATGCCCGCGTGGTTTTGCCGCCGCAGCACGATGTGGTCACGGTACCCGAGACCGCGATCGAATACACACCTTATGGGACTTCGGTCTATATCATCAAGCCGGTTGGCAAGGACGACAAGGAACACGTCAAATACATCGCGACGCAGAGCTTCGTGAAGCTCGGCGAGCGGCGCGATGGCAATGTCGCCGTGCTCGAAGGCCTCAAGCCCGGTGAAATGGTTGCGAGCTCGGGCCAGCTCAAGATTATCAACGGTGCCCCGGTGCGGCTGTCGCCAACCCGTCAACTGAAGCAGCCGCCGGTACCGCCGCGGGACTAAGCCGATGCGGTTTACCGACCTGTTCATCCGCCGCCCGGTCCTGTCGATCGTCGTCAGTCTGCTGATCCTCCTGCTCGGATTGCGCTCGTTATACGACCTGCCGGTGCGGCAATACCCGAAAATGGAAAATACGGTGGTCACCGTGACCACCATCTACCCGGGCGCGCCGGCTGAGGTGGTTGAGGGCTTCATTACACAGCCGATTGAACAAGCGGTGTCCTCAACCGAGGGCATCGACTACATGACCTCGAACTCGGTGCTCGGCACCAGTACCATCACCGTCAACATCAAGCTGAATTACGATCCGGGCACCGCCATGGCCGACGTCATGGCGAAGACTAACCAGGTCCGCTACCTGCTGCCGAAGGAGGCGTTCGACCCGATCATCATCAAGACGACCGGCCAGACCACCGGCGTCATGTACATCAACTTCCACAGTTCGCAATTGAGCGCCGCCGCGGTGGCGGATTACCTCGCCCGCAACGTCCAACCGCTGATCGCGACCGTCAACGGCGTCGCCTCCGCCGATATCCTGGGCGGCCAGACCTATGCGATGCGGGTGTGGCTCGACTCGACCCGAATGGCTGCCCACGGCGTTACCGCAGTCGATGTCGCAACGGCGCTGCTGCAGAACAACTACCAGGCGGCGCCGGGCCAGGCGAAGGGCTATTTCACCATCTCCAACGTGGTCGCCAATACCGATCTCAAATCGGTCGAGCAGTTCAAGGAGATGGTAGTCAAGGCACAGAACGGTGCGCTGGTGCGCTTGAAAGACGTCGCCGACGTCGATCTCGGGCCGCAAAGCACCAACGTCTCGGTGCTGATGAATGGCCAGCGCTCGGTGTTCATCGGTATCAACGCGACGCCGACCGGCAACCCGCTCAACATCGTCAACGATGTGCGCGCCCTGCTGCCGTCGATCGAGCGCAGCTTGCCGCCAACGGTCAGCATGACGGTCGCCTACGATTCGACCAAGTTCATCCGTTCGTCGATTGCCGAGGTCGAGCGCACACTGGCCATGGCGGTCGGCATCGTTATCATCGTCATCTTCCTGTTCCTGGGCACCCTGCGCGCCGTCATTATTCCAGTGGTGACGATGCCGCTTTCGCTTGTCGGCGCCGGCATCATCATGCTGTCGATGGGGTTCAGTTTTAACCTGCTGACGCTGTTGGCCATGGTGCTGGCGATCGGACTGGTGGTCGACGACGCGATCGTCGTCGTCGAGAACGTCTACCGCCACATCGAGGACGGCGAGACACCGTTCCGCGCCGCGATCATCGGCGCGCGCGAAATCGTCGGCCCGGTGGTGGCAATGACCATCACGCTCGCGGCGGTTTACGCTCCGATCGGCTTCCTGACGGGCCTCACCGGCACACTGTTCCGCGAATTCGCCTTCACGCTCGCCGGCTCGGTGATCATCTCCGGTATCGTGGCGCTGACCCTGTCGCCGATGATGGCGTCGCGGTTTCTCACCGCGACGGCGCAGGAGGGGTGGTTCGCGCGTCAAGTCGACCGGTTCTTTTCCGCAGCGACGCGCTGGTACGGGCGACGCCTCGCCGGCACGCTCGATTATCGACCCGTGGTGGTCGTGTTCGCCATCGGCATTTTCGCGATGTTGATCTTCCTCTATACGCATGTGCAGAAGGAGTTGGCGCCGCAAGAAGATCAAGGCGTGCTGTTTGCGCTCGGCAAGGGGCCGCAATACGCCAATCTCGACTATACCGAAGCGTTCGGCCGCGAGATCGAGGCGATCTATCGCTCATTTCCCGAGACCGACGCAACCTTCATGATCAACGGCTTCCAAGGTCTCAACACCAGCTTTTCGGCGATGGTGCTGAAGCCGTGGGACGAACGCGTGCGCTCGACCAAGACTTTGTCGCCGCTGGTGCAGGCCAAGCTCAACGACATTGTCGGCGTCCGCGCCAGCGCCTTCAGCCCGCCTGCCCTGCCGGGCGCGTTCGGCGGTTTGCCGGTCCAGTTCGTCATCAGCGCCGCAGCGCCGAGCGACACCATCTTCAAGCTGATGCAAGAGATCAGGATGCGCGCCATGCGCAGCCACAAATTCATCTTTGTCGATACCGATCTTGCCTACGATCAGCCCGTGACGCAGCTCAATATCGACCGCACCAAGGCCAACGACCTTGGGATCAACATGCAGGAGATCGGCGAGACGCTGGCGTTGATGGTCGGCGGCAACTACGTCAATCAATTCGATCTCAGCGGGCGCGCCTATCAGGTGATCCCGCAAGTGCCGCGCAGTGAGCGGCTCAGTCCGGAGGAGTTGGAGAAATTTTTCGTCAAGACGGCGAGCGGCGGTCTAGTGCCGTTGTCAACGGTCGTGTCATTCACCACCAAGACGGATCCCAACGCCTACTACCACTACAATCAGCTTAACTCTTCGACCCTGTCGGGCGTGCCGTTCCCCGGCGTGAGCATGGGCGAAGCGGTCGAATTCTTACAGCAGACAGCGGCCCAAATCCTGCCTGCTGGTTTTCATTCCGATTTCCTTGCCGAGTCGCGGCAGTATGTGGAGGAGGGCAATCAGCTCACCGTCACCTTCATCTTCGCGCTGATCATTATTTTTCTGGTACTAGCGGCGCAGTTCGAAAGCCTGCGCGATCCCCTGGTGATCCTGATCTCGGTGCCGCTCTCGATTTGCGGGGCCCTGTTGCCGTTGTTCATCGGCCTCGCCACCCTCAACATCTATACCCAGGTCGGTCTGGTTACGCTGATCGGCTTAATCAGCAAGCACGGCATTTTGATGACCGAGTTTGCCAACCAGCTGCAGCGGCGCGAAGGGCTCGATAAGCGCCACGCCATTGAACGCGCGGCCGCGGTGCGGTTGCGGCCGATTCTGATGACCACGGCAGCGATGGTGGTTGGCCTGTTCCCGCTGCTCTCGGCGACCGGTGCGGGGGCGGTGAGCCGCTTCTCCATCGGCATCGTCATCGTTGCCGGTATGACCATCGGCACGCTGTTCACACTGTTCGTGTTGCCGACCTTTTATACGCTCCTGGCCCGCGACCATCGTGAAGCCGCGGCTCTCGAACGCGAGCAGGAGAAGGCGCTCGCGGCCGAGTGATCTGACGACGCCGAAAATTCCAGCGCCCGGCGGCAACGCACTCCGGTAGGGTGACGGCCGGCAGCCGAACGGCAAGCGTCCGAGGGGTTGGAAACGAGCTTGCTGAGGCGTGGGCGGCCTTGACCCGGTCCCTCGACGTCACGGTGGTTCGCCGGTTCCGATCACGCGGTCAGCGCGGCGATCCAGAGCTACCATGGCCGCCGCCAAACGATCGATTGTCGAGCCGCCGGCCTGACTGGCCGATGGGTTGGCCGAGCGCGCCGAGCCTCCACCCCATCGGACCTACGAACTCCCGCGGGTTCGGCTCTGGCAATCCCGCATCCTTCAGCTGTTGATCACCCGGTTCAGCGACGGTCGCGAAGGCTCATGATGAAGCTAACCACATCTGCGACCTGTTCGCCGGAGAGCTCAGGATTTGGCATTTGATGCGGAGGAACGATGCCTTTATGCGTCGTGCTGATGAAATGCCGAAGCGTCGCCGCCGTCGTGCGTGGCTGATTCGCGATTCTGGCGAATGATGGTGCCGGCGGTTGCAGGATCGGTTTGAATTCCTCTTTTGGGGAGACAACATGACAGGCCGAGCACACCCTGAGTGCTAGCCTTCGGCCCTCGTTGGCGTCGCCCATGGCGGGGGGTGTTGCCTGGGCCGGGACTGCGGCCGTGCTCGTATCGGCATATCGACTCGCCAACGGTGCTCCGGCATGTGGCGTGGAATTTGACAGGAGAAAAATGCTTGTAGCAGCCGCTGCGATAACAGCCATGCGAAAGCTCGCTAAAGTTACTCGCTGAGCAGTCATCCCGTTCCATGCTCCTGGCTCGATGGCGGCAGATCAAGCGTCTTGGTCAATCGCACGATAGCTGGTTCTACCTGGATTCCCCGACGGCTTGGCAAATGTCGATTTAGGAAGAAGTCAACCTTGACTGCAGATTGCAAGCATACTGTGCCGGCTGGCTCGGCCAATCCAATGGAGTGGCCTGCTTTGGCGCGCGTAGGCCGCGTATTTCCGTTCGGCGGTCGTGACAGGCGTCAGCGTCAGGTGATCTCGGTCCGGCCAAACCGTGACCAACGAGCGGGCAACATCTGCACGATAGTTTGGCGGCGGCGCAGCGATGACCGTCACGAACCGATCTGAATGACTGCGTCGGGTCCCTGGCCAACCTCCAAGGGGACCGCGAATCAAACCGGCCTCCGGACAACCGCCCGGAGGCCGGGTGATCGATTGGACCAGGTATCAACCCTCCTTCGGAGCCGGGGTGGTCTCTGGCGCCTTGCCCTTTTTCGCACTGCTTTTGTGATGGGACTTTTTCCTGGTGCTCTTCTTTTTCGTGGTCTTGTGGTTAGCCGCCTTGTGCGAGCCTTTCGGCGTAGTCGCAGTCGCGCCCTTTTCAGACGACATGCCCTCGGGCTTCGACATGGTCTGGTCGCCCTTCGTCTCTTGCGCCGATGCCATGATCGGCGGCGCGGAAGCGGCAACGAAAGACAGAAGTGCAAATGCTGTCAGCAACGCCTTCATTACATACTCCTATTGGATAGAGAGCCCCCCGGTGAGGCGGCGATTATCGTTCGAATCCTGGCAGATCCGACGTGCTAGTTATTGTATCATGATGATCGCTGGTCGTAGCCAATATTTGCCCGCATTCCAAAAAATTTTTCCCGTTTAGGGCGCGTCGGCACTATCCGGCAGCGCGACGCACGGTCGAGGCATCCTGCCCGAACAGGATTTTGCGCGCATCAGGGCTGGTCGGTGACGTCGACTGGAATTGCTTGCCCTTGTCGTATGCGCGCACCGTCGCGGGACGCGCCTTGATAGTGTCTTGCCAACGCTTCAGGTGAGGGAAATCGTCAATCTTCTGGCCCAGGCGGTCGTAGGCCGTCGTCCAGGGATAGGACGCCATATCGGCGATCGAATAGTCGCCAGCGACGAATGCCCGGTCGGCAAGGCGCTTGTCGAGAACGGCAAAAAGGCGTCCGGTCTCTTTGACATAGCGGTCGATGGCATAAGACAGCTTTTCCGGCGCGTAGTGGGCGAAATGATTGTTCTGGCCGGCCATTGGACCCAGCCCGCCCATTTGCCAGAACAGCCATTGCAAGACCTCGACCCGGCCGCGCAGATCGGCGGGAATGAATTTTCCGGTTTTTTCCGCGAGGTACAGCAGGATGGCGCCGCTCTCGAACAGCGAAATCGGCTTGCCGCCGTCGGCCGGATCGGTGTCGATGATCGCCGGCATGCGATTGTTCGGAGAAAAGGCAAGGAATTCGGCCTTGAACTGTTCGCCCTTGCCAATGTTCACCGGAATGATCTCGTAAGGCAGACCGGTCTCCTCCAGAAAGAGTGTGACCTTGTGACCATTTGGCGTCGGCCAGTAATAGAGCTGGATCATGGCGGTTGCCTCGCTATTGGCTCCAATTTGGCCGAACTATGGCCTCCCTCCGGGGCGGCCACAAGGGTCTGATCAAGCACGGCGATGACGCCGCGAATCATCGTTTCCGGATCGTCCGCTCGCATCGCCGCGCCCATGATGGCGACTCCGGCGGCACCGGCGGCGCGGCATTGGGCGGCATTGCTTGCGTCGATGCCGCCCAGCGCGTAGACCGGAATCGCGGCTGCCTTGGCAAGTTCCGCCAAGCCGGCGAGACCCAGCGATGGACCATAATTCGGCTTGCTCGCGGTCGCGAAGATCGGGCTCAGGGTGACGTAGTCGGCGCCGAGCTCGGCCGCGCGCCGCAGCTCGTAGCGGTCATGGGCCGAAATGCCGATCGTCGCCCGATTGCCGAGATAGGCGCGTGCCGCCGTGATCGAGCCGTGACGCGGCAAATGCACGCCGGTGGCTGCGGTCGCCATGGCGGCGTCGCAATCGGCGTGGACGCTGATGGCGGCTCCCGACGGGGCGCCGCAACGGACGAGGCGTTGCAGCAGGTCGACGCGCTCCGCGCGCGAGAGATCGGGCTCGCGCAGGGAAATCCAGCGACAGCCGCCGGCTAACAGTGCCTGCGCCATCGCCAATAGCGGCCTAGCCGACTGCTTGCGATCGGTAATGACCAGCAGCGGCGGGACGGGCAGCGCCTTCATCTGCTCAGCCGCCGATCAGGCCAAGTTCCGGACTCGAGGGCTCGCCATGCGTACGCTTGGGGATGCGTCCGGCAAGACGGGCAGCGCGGCCAGCAGTCACCGCCCCCTTCATCGCCCCGGCCATCCGTGCCGGATCGCGCGCCTTGGCGATGGCGGTGTTGAGGAGAACACCGTCGCAGCCCAACTCCATCGCAAACGCGGCGTCGGAAGCGGTGCCAATACCGGCATCGAGGATAACCGGTACTGAACTGGTGGCGACAATGCGCTCAATCGCGAACGGATTGACAATGCCGAGGCCCGAGCCGATCGGCGAGCCCAGTGGCATGACCGCCGCCGCCCCGCGGTCGGCAAGCTTGCGGCAGGTGACGGGATCTTCGTTGCAATAGGGCAACACCGTAAAGCCGTCGGCCACCAGTTCGTCGGTCGCCTGCAACAAATGCTCGACATCGGGATAAAGTGTTTCGCGATCGCCGATGAGCTCGAGCTTTATGAGATCGGTCGCCAGCGCCTCGCGCGCGAGACGCGCGGTCAAGACGGCGTCCTTTACCGTCGAACAGCCCGCCGTATTGGGCAACAACGTGTAGTGATTGCCGAGCAGATCGATCAAGCTGCCGGAATAGGGGTCGAGGCTAATCCGCCTTATCGAGACCGTGACCAGTGCCGGCTCGGCGGCCGCGAGTGAATCGAGCAGGACCTGGTGATTGGGATAGCCCCCCGTTCCCATGAACAGACGGGAGGGATAAGCGCGGTTCGCAATGGTAAGATAATCACTCATGCAACCAAGTCCCGAACATCTTTGCCTTCGTGAAGAGGAAAAGCGGCTCGAGGCCGCGCCCCGGTATGCGCACCGATGATCGCCGTCATTAGCCGCCTCCGAAAGGACGAACGATCTCGACTTCGTCACCCGCGGACAGCAGCGTCTCTTGCCAGAGCCGCGCCGGCACCACCGTACCATTGACCGCAATCGCCAGGCCACGCTTGCCGGCCATGCCATGCGCCTCGATGAATGCCGCGACGGACCCGCCGGCAAACAGCTCGTCCCGGCCATTAATGCGGATGACGTCGCTCATGCCTCGGTCCTGACCTTGAATCGGTCGAGTGCAAATGGCCTGATGGCATCTTCGATCTCGCCGCTCAGAATATAGTGTGAGATAGCCCGGGCCGTGATCGGTGTCAGTAGGATGCCGTTGCGGTAATGGCCAGTGGCGTAAAGGAGGCCCTCGAGTTTGGTTGGTCCCAGGATCGGCGCGTCGTCGCGGGAGCCGGGGCGGAAGCCGCTCCACATCTCATCGATCGGCAGATCCTCGATACCGGGGATGGCCCGCCACGCGCCTTCGAGCAGCGCCAGCACCCCGCCGGCAGTCATAGCCGCGTTGAAGCCGCGCTCCTCGACCGTGGCACCGATGACCAACCGGCCATCGGTGCGCGGCGCGATATAGGCTTTTGCCGCCCACACTACATGGCGGATCAACGGTGATTCCGGTTCCATCCGCAGCGCCACCATCTGACCTTTCACCGGCCGGACCGGAGGCCGCAGCTCGGGCAGAATGCCGCCAATCTCGCTCGACCATGCGCCGGCCGCCAACACGACAATGTCGGCGGCATGGACATGCTGGGCAAGGCGCACGCCGACGAGGCGCCCGTTCGCGATCTCTATCGCGTCGACTTTCATGCCTTCGTGAAGCGTGCCGCCGGCCTTGGTGAAGGCTCGACCTAATGCCTGCACCAGCGCCCGATTTTCGACCTGGTGATCGCCCGGGCTGAAGATGGCGGCGGCAAGATGCGGCGAGAGATGCGGTTCGCGCTGACGCGCCTGGGTGCCGCTCAGCCATTCGAGATCGATGCCGAGTGAGCGTTGAAACTCGAAGTTGAATTTGAGCCGCGCGACATCGTCGCGGGTAAGCGCGAGCATCAAGGTTCCCTCGCGGCGCAGGAATACGGGCATGGCAGCCCAGTCCTCCAGCTCCGCCGCGAAATCGGGCCATAGGCGCTGACTCGCGCGATTGAGCGCGTAGAGCGCCTGCTCGCCCGGCTCGGCTTCGAGACCGGCCGCCAGCATGCCGGCAGCGGCCCAGCTCGCCCCGTGCCCGGTCCGGTCGCGTTCGAATAGGTCCACGACGCGGCCGGCCTGTGCCAGACGCCAGCCGATGCTTAGGCCGATGACGCCACCGCCAACGACGACGATGCGCGGCTCGGTCGATCTACGATGCGACTTGGTGATGGCGGGCTCCCTTCGCTGGCATGATCCAGACAGGTTCCGTGGGTATAATCTCAGCCGGCAAAATGCCGGCACCCCAGCCGTGTGTTTAATCTGGCAATTGCCCGCGCCCGCCGCAAGTCATTTCTGTGGCGGCGCGGCAATGGCCTATTCAGCGGCGTGCGCCTTCTTTTTTTCCTCCTCGGCGAAGTGCTTTTGGATGGTGTGCATCATGGCGTCGTTGCGCTTCTGCGCGAAGGGTACGTTGTTCTCTTTTAGCCAACCCATCGACGCGTTGCGCCATTGGTTGGTCGCGTTGAATTTCGGCAGGACGTAGTTCGCGAACAATTCGTAGGAGCGCTTGGTCGCTTCCCAGTCGGCGAAATCGTGCGCCAGGAGCAGGATCGTGCCGAAACCGCCGGTTTTCTCCCAGAACCGCTCGAGCACCACGAGCGCCTCGTCGGGGGTGCCGATGCAGCCAAAACCGTTCGCGTTGATGCCTTCGAGGCTCGGCAGGCCAATCGCCGCGCCGCCATTGGGGCTAACGGAATAGGCGTAGACCTCCCACTTCTCAAAACCCTTGCGACAATTGGCCAGCGCCTGCTCGCGGGTGTCGGCAATATGGAACGGCGCCATCAAACGCCATTCCGAGCGCTTCATCTCGCGGCCGTGCGCCGCCGATACTTCGTTGGCGAGCCGCCAGTTGGTGTCGAGCGCGTCATAGCCGTCGCGCGCGCCCGCGGCGACGCTGATCATCCCGATGCCGTGCTTGCCGGCGACCTTGCCGCCATTGGGTGTCACCGAACTCGCGATCGCCATATAGGGTCGCGGCTTGGTGTAGGGCTGGAGATGGAGGCGCGCGTTCTTCAGCGTGTACCAATCGGTCTCTTTGGTGATGATCTCGCCGTCGAACAGCCGCGTGATGATGTCGATGCCCTCGATCATGCGGTCACGCTGCACTTCGGGGTCGATCCCGAGCATCATCGCATCGGATGGCAACAGGCCGGGGCCGAAGCCAAACATCGCGCGGCCCCGCGTCTGATGATCGAGCTGGCAAATACGGTCGGCAAGAATCAGCGGGTTATGGTACGGCACCGAAATAACGCCGGTGCCGAGCCGGATGTTCTTGGTCACCATAGCCGCGCTGGCAATGAACATTTCGGGGCAGCCGTAGATCTCGAAACCGCCGGAATGATGCTCGCCGATCCAGGCTTCGGTGAAGCCAACCTGGTCGAGCCACTGCATCAGCGCAATGTCGCGTTCCATCAACAGCGTGGTATCCTCGTCGGTGGGATGGAACGGCGGCAGGAACACACCCGCCTTGAGATTTCTGGCGTGGGTCACGGCGAACTCCCTGTGGTTGCCGCATATTGGGCCGAGATGGTTTATCGGCGCAACAGGGTCGAGGGCTAGCCCTCAAAATCAGCAGGCGCGAGCGCAATCGGACTGCCGTGCGGCGTGCGTCGGGCGGCGCGGCTCCAGGCATCGCTGTAACGGTCGATCGCGGCGCCGTCGGCCAGGCCCTTGGCGGCGACCATCCGCTCCAGTGCTGCCTGCCAGTGCCGGTAATAGGTCGTGCCGGTGTCGGGGTCGCCGGCCGCCTGGGCTCGCTTGATCTCGTCGGCGAGCATCGCCGTCCATTCGCGCCACGGGAACAGTCCGGCTTTGTGCAGTGCCAGCGCGATGGCGAAGGATTGCGCCTCCCATGGTTCGCTAAAGACCGGGCCGTCCGCGTCGGACGGTACCGTGGGCCGAGCGGCGTCCAAGTCACTCATTCCGGCAACAGGTAGGGCTCGAACGCTTCAATGGAAACAGTGAGGGCGGGATCGGCAGCGTCGCCCCACAGTTCGCGGCCGCTGAATACCACGGTGTAGAGCCACTGCGGCTCCTCGCCGGCGCCTATCGCCGCCGTATCAGGATAAACATAGCAACCGCGCACCGCTTCGACGCTGCCGAGCCGGTGACGGGCGTAGCGCGGTAAACGCGTATGCGTTGTCGGATTGATGTTAGCGGTGCGGACGCGATCTCCGACCTTGAAGCGCGCCGGCGTCCTGGCAGGCCGCGTGTAATCGCCGCGCTTGAGACGCGCGACATCGGCGGACGACATCACGCGCGTGGGAAAGGGACCGGGACGCAGCGAGCGCTGTGCCGCGATCTCGTCGGTGCCGACCAAGCCCGCGCGCTCGACACTCTTCTCGAGCCCCATCAGCCATTTCTCATAATAGGAAGCGGCCAGGTATGTCTGCGGCGGCAGGGCTTCGATCATCGCGCGTCCGGCATCGATGGTCCACAGCCGGGCAAACCCCATCGCGCGATAAAGCGCCATGACGCGGCCTTCCCAAGAGTGATGGAAGACCGGCTCGTCTGCTTCCGTCTCGACCCTACCGAAGCCGTGCATGCCGCCCATATCGTGGATCGAATTCATGGTGTGCGCGGCAAGCCGGTGCCGATCATGCTATCGCGCGTCACCAGCTCGGCGAGGCGCTCCTCGCTCCAGTCCGCCGTGCCGGCAGGACGCATCGGCAGCACGATGAATCGCGTCTCGGCGGTCGAATCCCAGACGCGGATCTGCGTGTCGGGCGGCAGGGCGACCCCGAACTCCGCCAGCACCGCCCGTGGCTCGATTACCGCGCGGCTGCGATATGGCGCGGATTTGTACCAGACGGGGGGTAAGCCCAACACTTCCCACGGATAGCAAGAGCATAAGGTGCAGACGACCATATTATGCGTCTGCGGGGAGTTCTCGACCGCGATCAGATCGCTGCCAACGGGGCTGTCAAAGCCGAGCGAATTGGCTGCCGCAGTCGCATCGTCGAGGAGCCGTTTCTTGAACGCCGGGTCGGTCCAGGCACGCGCCACGAGCCGCGCGCCATAGCGCGGGCCGATGCGGCTCTCGAATGATTCCACAATCTCATCGAGCACCGCGGGTTCGACATAGCCTTTCTCGGTGAGAATAGTCTCGAGCGCACGCACCCGGGCCGCAATCGGCGACAGTTCCGAGCCGTGATCGTGATGGTCGTCGGCGGTCATGGGATCAGCTTCTATGCTGCGCCCGGTTTTGGCAAGCGGCTGGCGGAAGAGAGTGGGGGTCGAACCCACCAAGGACCGGCTGACGGCCCCTGCCGGATTTGAAGTCCGGCCGCCCCACCGGGGACGCTTCTCTTCCATGCCAACCTGCGCGGCGGCGCCAACAGTCACGGTGCCGGTGTCAGCGCCGCGAGATTGCCGATGAATCCGGCCTCGTCGTCGAGGCAGCGCAGATCGAGCAGCAGCGTGTGCCGCTCGATGCGTCCGACGACAGGGATCGGCAAGAGCCGTAGCCGTTTGGCGAGTTCATCGAGCCCTTTGCCCCGGATCGCCAGCCCAAAACTCGCAACGGTTTCGACCGGCAGGGCGCCTGACCCGATTTGGCTTTTGCACGGCGCCGCAGCGACGGTGAAGACGCCACCCAAGACGCGGCTCACCGCCGGCGCGATACGGTGAGCGACCGCTTCAATGTCGCCCGCCTGCCGGCTGAGATGTTTGAGCGTTGGCAAACAAGACGCGAGGCGGTCCGGGTCGCGGTAGAGCCGCAGCGTCGCCTCGATTGCCGCGAGCCGGATCTTGTCGACACGGAGTGCGCGTTTCAGCGGGTTGCGGTTGATTGGCGCGATGGCGTCGCGACGACCAACGATGAAACCAGCCTGCGGTCCGCCCAGCAGCTTGTCGCCGGAAAAAGTGACGAGATCGGCTCCGTTTCGCACCGCTTCGGCGACGGTCGGCTCATGCGCGAGGCCCCAGCGCGCCAGATCGATCAACGTACCGGAACCGAGATCGTGGGCCAGCAACGCTGCATGCTCGTGGGCCAGGGCAGCGAGCCGCGATGCCGCGACTTCGGCACGGAAACCCTCGATGCGGTAATTCGATGTATGAACCTTGAGCACGAGGCCAGTACCGGGGCCTAGCGCCGCGGCATAGTCCTTGAGGTGGGTGCGGTTCGTGGTGCCGACTTCAATGAGCCGCGCACCCGCCCGCGCCATGATGTCGGGCATGCGGAAGGAGCCACCGATCTCAATCAGTTCACCCCGCGACACGATCACCTCGCGGTCCCGGGCAAACGTGTTGAGCACAAGCACCACAGCCGCCGCGTTGTTGTTGACAATGGTTGCGTCTTCGGCGCCGGTGAGTTCGCATAGGAGCCCGCGCAGATGATCATCGCGCTCGCCGCGCCGGCCGCTGCCGAGGTCGAATTCAAGCGCCACCGCGTGGCGCATGGCTTTCGTCGCGGCTTCGACGGCGGCCTCAGCCAACACCGCGCGGCCAAGATTGGTATGCAGCACCGTACCGGTGAGATTGAAAACCGGCCGCAGCGATGACATGTCCTCGCGCTCAAGGAGCCGCCGCGCCGTGTTAGCAACCGCATCCGCGTCGGGCATATCCCGCAGCGCACTGGCACGATGTTGCGCGAGCGTCGCCCGCACGGCTTTGACGGTGCGGGTGCGGCCGAAAGTCTCGGCGGTGCGCCGTCCGCTATCGGCCCGCAGCACCGCATCGACGGAAGGCAGGCCATGCAATGAAGTCAGCTTGCTTTGGCGATGATTTCTCATCGGCGACAAGGTACAGTCGATGTCAAATGAAGACCACCCGGTTGACCGATCTGGCGCACGGCGGCGGTTGCGGTTGCAAGTTGGCGCCATCGGTGCTGAACAGCATCTTGGCGAACATGCCGGCGGCCGCGCCGTTCGCGAATCTGCTGGTCGGGGCCGAGACCGCCGACGATGCCGCGGTCTATCGCCTCAACGACCGACAAGCGCTGGTCGCGACCACGGATTTCTTCCTGCCGATTGTCGATGACCCATTCGAATTCGGACGCATCGCCGCCGCCAACGCATTGTCCGATGTCTATGCCATGGGTGGTACGCCGATTCTGGCGCTGGCTATCCTCGGCATGCCAGTCGACAAGCTGCCGGCCGAAATGGTGCAACAAATTCTTGCCGGGGGCGTCGCCATCGCCACCGCCGCGAACATCCCCATCGCCGGCGGCCACTCCATTGATGCACCGGAGCCGATCTATGGCCTTGCCGCCATTGGTCTAGTCGACCCCGCGCGCCTGTTGCGCAACTCGACGGCGCGTGCCGGTGATACGCTGATTCTAACCAAGCCGCTCGGCATCGGCATTTACAGTGCGGCTCTGAAACGCGGCGAACTAGACGAAATCTGCTATGAGGAAATGCTTGCGTCGACGACGCAGCTCAATGCGGTCGGCGCCGAGCTGCCCGACCTCGCCGAAGTCCACGCCGTGACCGACGTCACCGGGTTCGCGCTGTTGGGTCACGCGCTCGAAATGTGCCGCGGCGCCAGCCTGTCCCTGTCCCTCGATGTTGCCCGCCTGCCCCTGTTCGCCGGGGCGCTGAAGCTGGCGCAGTCGGGCATTGGCACTGGCGCCGCCAAGCGCAACTGGGCGAGCTACGGCGCCGAGGTGACGCTTGCCGACGATATCGCGGCTTGGCAGCGCGATCTTTTGTGTGACCCCCAGACCAACGGCGGATTACTCATTGCCTGCGCACCCTCTGCCGCGCCCGGCGTCCTGAAATTGCTCGGCGCGCGCGGCTTTGCCCGGGCCTGCGAGATTGGTCAGTTCACGACCGGATCGGCAGGCATCAGGGTAAATTGAAGACGCCGGACGGTCGGCTACTCATCAAAGCCGGAATTGCCGGTCCTGACGACGCGCGCTTGGCCGCGTGCAACGTTGGCGCTGCCCCGTGCCAGCGACGCGCCTTCGAGACGGCCGCGCGGGTCGAGATCAGGAATTGAGTGCCGCTACCTGCGATCGGCGCCGCCGCTCGGATTAGGCCCCTCGGCGACGACTGGCTGCCCCTATTTCAGCGGCGCAATCACGAGCCACGAAAGTCGCGGTCTGGACGTCAAGCTCAAGCCCGGTGGTAGGGATGCCCGGCGAGAATGGTCTGGGCGCGGTAGATCTGCTCGAGCAGCATGCCGCGCGCCAGGAGATGCGGCCACGTCATCGCGCCAAGCGACATAACGTAATTTGCCTTGGCGCGGACATTGTCGGCGAGACCATCGGCGCCGCCGATCAGGAAGATCACTTCCGCCACGCTGCTGTCGCGCCATTTGCCTAGACGCTGCGCGAATTCCTCACTGGAAATCTCGGTACCCCTGCCGTCAACCGCAACCACGATTGCCCCCTTGGGGATCGCCTGCAGCAGCAAATTGCCTTCGCGCTGAACGCGCTCGACGGCGGTGGGCGAGGGGCGTTTCTCCTCGACCTCGCGAATGGTCAGCGGCCAAGTGATTCGCTCGGAATAGAGATGCTGCAGGTCGGCGAGCGGACCCGCCCCCTTCTTGCCGACGGCGATGATGGTCAGATGCAACGCCATGCGTTATTCGGATCCATCGAATGCAGCACCCCACATTTTCTCAAGATTATAGCGCGCGCGAATCTCAGGACGGAAGAGATGCACAATGACGTCACCGGCATCGATCAGCACCCAATCACCGGTCTTCAGGCCCTCAACCGGTACGCGCTTGTGTCCGCGTTGGGCTAGCGCTTCCATCACGCGATCGGCGAGTGCCGCGACCTGACGCGCCGAGCGGCCTGAAGCGATCAGCAAATCGTCGGCAATGCTGGACTTCCCGCGAAGGTCTATGCACGCGATATCCTCGGCCTTGCCATCTTCAAGGGCCGCTTGCAACAGGGCGAGGAGCACGCTCGGCTTGGCGCGCTTCGCCGTCGACTTAGCGGCTCGAATTTTTTTCGCGGATGGCACTAGCAGAATGTGGATCAAGCTTGATAGTGAGGAAGGTCCAGGCCGGCGGTGCCAATTCGGCGAGACCGCGTGCCGCGCCGGGTGGGACGCGGCGGCTGCCGAAGGCTTGCGCGGCGAGATCGCTCAAAGCGGCGAGAGAATAGGTCGGACGGTTCAAGACGGCAATGGGCAGGCGGTGGAAAATCTCGCGCCAGCGACGCCAGCGGCGAATCTGTTTCAGATTATCGGCACCCATCAGCCAGACAAAGCGCGTTCGCGGAAAAGATCGGCAGATCGCCGTTACCGTGTCGACGGTATAGCGCGTACCGAGCCTGGCTTCGAGATCGAGCACCCTGATGTGCGGCGATTTCGCGATGGCACGGGCTGAGGCGAGGCGGGTCGCGAACGGCGCCATGCCATCGTCCGCCTTCAACGGATTCTGCGGTGACACCAGCCACCAGACTTCATCGAGATGAAGCCGCTTCAATGCTTCGAGACTGATATGGCGATGGCCCTCATGGGCGGGATTGAACGACCCACCCAGCAGCCCGACGCGTCGCGGCGCAAGAAAACCCAGCCGCACGCTCAGGGGCGCACCTGACCGTTGCCGCGCACGACGTATTTGTAGCTCGTGAGTTGTTCTGCGCCGACCGGGCCACGCGGCGGAAGCCGCCCGGTGCCGATACCGATCTCGGCACCCATGCCGAACTCGCCGCCATCGGCGAACTGGGTCGAGGCGTTCCACAACACAATGGCGCTGTCGACTCGCCTGAGGAAAGTTTCGGCCACTTCGGCATTCTCGGTGACGATCGCGTCCGTGTGGTGCGAGCCATAGTGATTGATATGCGCGACGGCGGCCTCGAGCCCGTCCACGACCCGCACCGCGAGTATCGCGTCGAGAAACTCGGTAAACCAATCCTGCTCCGTGGCGATGTGGGCTGCAGGATCAAGCGCGCGTACCGCCTCGTCGCCACGAATCTCGCAACCCGCGCCGTGCAATTCGGCGAGGATGGCGGGCAGGTGCTGGCCGGCAACCGCGTGGTCGATCAGCAGCGTCTCGGCGGCGCCGCACACGCCAGTACGGCGCATCTTCGCGTTAATCACGATCTTCTTCGCTTCGTCCGGATCCGCCTCGGCGTGAATGTAAACATGGCAGTTGCCTTCGAGATGCGCGATTACCGGCATCGACGCTTCGCGCTGGACGCGCTCGATCAGACCCTTGCCGCCCCGGGGTACGACCACGTCGATGAGACCATTGAGGCGCAGCATCATGCCGACCGCCTCGCGGTCGCGGCTCGGAACTAGCTGCACCGCGTCTTCGGGCAGGCCGGCCTCGCGGATGCCGCGGCGTAGGCACGCCGCGATGGCGTGCGACGAATGAAAGCTCTCAGAGCCGCCGCGCAGGATCGCGGCGTTGCCGCTGCGCAGGCATAGCCCCGCTGCGTCGGCCGTCACATTCGGCCGGGACTCATAAATGATGCCAATGACCCCGATCGGGATGCGGACACGGGCAATGTCCAGCCCGTTCGGCCGCGTCCAGCGTGCCAGCTGCGTGCCGACCGGATCGGGGAGGGCGGCGACCTCCTCGAGCCCCTTGGCCATAGCTTCGCTGCGCCCGTCGTTGAGCAGCAACCGGTCGCGCATCGCGCCGGATAGAGCGCCGGCTTCGGCCAGGTCGCGTTGATTGGCCGCGAGGATGGCGGCCCGGTCGGCGCGGATCGCGGCGGCGGCAAGCTGCAGCGCTTCGGACTTGCGCGCCGGATCGGCAAGCGCCATCGATGCCGCTGCATGACGGGCACGGACGCCGAGTGCGTGCATGTCGGCTGCCATAGTCGCCGTTGTCGTCTCCGCTACGCTCATGACACAACCAGCTCGTCGCGGTGGATGATTTCGTCGCGGCCACGGTAGCCGAGAATCGCTTCGATTTCACTGCTCTTGTGGCCGGCGATCGCCCGCGCATCGTCGGCCGAGTAGGCGCTGAGCCCACGTCCGATCTCGACGCCGGCACGATTGCGCACCAGCACCGGATCGCCCCGCTCGAACGTGCCGTCGACCGCAACCACACCGGCCGGCAGCAGGCTCGTGCCCCGCCGTAGTGCCGCGGCGGCGCCATCATCGACGGTAAAGCAACCCGCGGGATTGAGCATGCCGGCGATCCAACGCTTGCGCGCCGTCCGAGGCTCGGACGAGGGCAGGAACCAGGTGCAACGCGCCCCATCTTCGATTTGGCGAAGCGGGCCGAGCGAGTCTCCCTTGGCGATCACCATCCGGCACCCGGCGCCGAGGGCGATCCGCGCCGCGACCAGCTTTGTCACCATGCCGCCCGAGGAATAGCCGGGCGGCGCCTTGCCCGCCATGGCTGCGATTTCCGCGGTGATCTCGCGCACCACAGGAACGTGTCGCGCGGTCGCGTCGCCGTGCGGATCGCCGGTATAGAGCCCGTCGATGTCGGAGAGCAAAACCAGTGTGTCCGCGCTGATCATCTGCGCCACGCGCGCAGCGAGCCGGTCATTGTCACCGAAGCGAATTTCCGAGGTTGCCACGGTGTCGTTTTCGTTGACCACCGGCAGGGCGCCGAATCCGAAAAGCGTTTCAAGGGTTGCGCGAGCATTCAAATGGCGGCGACGCTCTTCGGTATCTTCGGGTGTCAGCAGAATCTGGGCTACCGAGACGCCGTGCTTCGCCAGCGCCTCCTGAAAGGCATGAGCGAGCCGGATTTGTCCCGCGGCGGCCGCTGCCTGCTTTTCCTCGAGCTTGAGAATTCGGCCGACCAGACCCAATTGTCGCCGCCCTGCGGCGATCGCGCCCGACGAGACGATCAATACCTCTTGGCCGCGCCGGCGGCACCGCACCACGTCTTCGGCAAGCGCGTCGAGCCAAGTATGCTTGATCTCGCCGTTCTCCTCGACCAATAACGCCGAGCCAATCTTGACAATGAGGCGACGCCCGAGGGCTAGCGTCGCGCTCATGATGTGGTCTCTGTTTCGGCGCGCGCCATCCGTGTACCCCGTGCGAGAGCGAACAGGCGCGACATGGCTTGGGCTACGCCCTGGCCGCTGGCGCCCGAAAGCAACACTACTTCGCCCTTGCTTGCACGCTTGAGCGCCAACCGCCTCTTTGCGACCTCAGCCGCGGGCAGGGCGTCTATCTTGTTGAGGCCGATGATTTCCGGCTTCTCGGCAAGACCATGACCGTAGCGTTCGAGCTCTTGCCGTACTGTGCGCCAGTCCCCGACAACGTCGTCCCTGGTCGCATCGACGAGGTGGAAGATCGCCGCACAGCGCTCGAGGTGGCCAAGGAAACGATGGCCTAGGCCAGCGCCCGTGCTCGCGCCTTCGATCAGTCCCGGCAAATCGGCGAGCACAAACTCGTCGCCATGGACGCCCACCACGCCAAGCTGGGGTTTCAGCGTGGTGAAGGGATAGTCCGCGATCTTAGGCCGTGCGCGAGAGACCGCGGCGAGCAGCGTCGACTTGCCGGCATTGGGCATACCCACCAATCCGACGTCAGCGATCAGCTTCAGGCGCAACCAGATGGTTCGCTCCTGGCCGGGCCAACCCCTGTCGGCACGGCGCGGCGCCTGGTTGGTCGCGCTCTTGTAATGCGCGTTGCCGAAGCCGCCATCGCCGCCTTTGAGCAACACACGGCGCTCGCCGACACGCTTCAGGTCGAGAAATACCGTCTCATTGTCCTCGTCCAACACCTCCGTTCCGGGCGGCACGCGTAACACGAGTGCGGCACCGTCGGCACCGGTGCGGTTCTTGCCGGCGCCGCCACCTCCATTCCGCGCTCTGAAATGCTGCTGATAGCGGTAGTCGATCAGTGTATTGAGATTGTCCACGGCCTCGAACACGATATCGCCGCCACGTCCGCCATCACCGCCGTCGGGACCGCCGAACTCGATGAATTTCTCGCGCCGAAACGACAGCGAACCTGGCCCGCCATCCCCTGACTTCACATAGATCTTGGCTTGATCGAGAAATTTCATGTTGGCTCACCGCGAGGATACTGACGGTGCAAACCAAAGAATCACGGGACCAAACGCGCCCTGAACACCGATGAGCCCCATGCCTGGAATCGGCGAGGTGATCGGTTTGAGGCGTCGTGCCCCGTCGCGCCGCGCCGGCGCGGGCGACGTCAGGATTCTGATTCGGGCCGCGGTGTCACCGAGACAAAGGTGCGCCCCCCGCTCGAGGTGCGGAACTCAACTGCGCCGGCTGTCGTCGCGAACAGTGTGTGGTCGCGTCCCATGCCGACGTTGTCGCCAGCATGGAATTTAGTGCCGCGCTGTCGCACCAAAATGTTCCCTGGGACAACGATCTCGCCACCGAACTTTTTCACGCCGAGACGTCGACCCTTGGAATCGCGCCCGTTGCGCGAGGAGCCGCCAGCCTTCTTATGCGCCATAGTGAAACTCCGTTACGAACCGATCCGGATATCGGTCACGCGTAGCACAGTCTGAGGCTGCCGGTGACCTCGCTTGCGGCGATAATTGTGTCGGCGCCGCTTCTTGAAAATAAGCACCTTGTCGGCCAGGCGATGCTCTACGATTTCCGCCGTCACGGCCGCGTCGTTCAGCGCCGAGCCAATCCTCGCATCGCCGCCTTCGCCGGCCATTAGCACGTCCCCAAGTGTAACGGAAGAGCCGACATCGCCGTCGAGCTTCTCGACAGTGATAACGTCGTCTTTGGCGACGCGATATTGTTTTCCGCCGGTGCGGATGACAGCAAACATGAGTGCACACAGTTCTGGAGGCGGAGCGGGCCCGATGCCCCCCGCGAGCGGCGCACTATAGCGGCGAAGCCAAGCAAGTCAATAAGTTAGGCTCTTGTCACGAACGTCTTGGCGGCAATTCCTGAAAGCGCTATTTTCCGCGTCCTTCATCCATCAATCGGCCAAATTGTACCGCGGAGAGGTGCCGGAGTGGTCGATCGGGGCGGTCTCGAAAACCGTTGTGCCCGCAAGGGTACCGTGGGTTCGAATCCCACCCTCTCCGCCAACAATATAGGTTTTCCGCCATTTTTTGAGGGACAGAAACACCTGTCCCCAAATTGGTCCCCAAACGCGGAATCAATGATCGACGACTGGGACAAGCGCCTCCTCGCTTGGCTCTGCGAACTACCGCCAAGGCAAGAGTTGACCGTGGTTTGCGTCGGCCTACGGTTGCATGTTGCCAACTGCCGTCTCAGCGGCGTTGTACCTCGCCGTGGACTAGCGGGCACCGAAAAGCGCAAGTAATCGAGAGAAGGAACGATGCAATCCTCCCAAAACACCAAACCGAACGTCGTCTTGGTTTTGATGGACAACCTGGGTTGGGGCGAACTCGGGGTTTACGGAGGCGGCATCATCCGCGGCGCGGCGACACCCCGGCTCGACAAACTGGCGAGCGAAGGTTTTCGAGCACTCAATTTCAACGTCGAGGCGCAGTGCACGCCGAGCCGGGCCGCCCTATTGACTGGAAGATATGCGGTCCGCACCGGCAACGGGACTGTGCCATTGTTCACCCCCGTCTACGGTCTAACGCGATGGGAAGTCACGATGGCAGAGATGCTTTCGGACGTGGGGTACGCCACCGGAATCTTCGGCAAATGGCACCTCGGCGACAGTCCCGGTCGCTATCCCACCGACCAGGGGTTCGACGAATGGTACGGTATTCCTAATTCAACGGACGAGTCTTTCTGGCCGCAGAGTTCGCGCTTCCGCCCGGGCGTCAGCCCATTGGCGAAGCCGGAATACATCATGGAATCGCGCAAGGGCGAGGCACCGAAGAACGTCAAGGTCTATGATTTGAATGAGCGGCCAATGATCGACCGGGAGCTGACCGAACGCGCGGTTGAGTTCATGCGTCGCCAGGTCGCCGCGAAAAAACCCTTCTTCGCGTACATCCCTTACACGCTTGTGCATTTTCCCGTCGTACCGGAAACGGCATTCAAGGGCAGGACCGGAAACGGCGATTTTGCCGATGTGCTCGCCGAGGTTGACGATTACGTGGGGCGTTTACTGGACTGTATCGATCAGCTGGACGTCAGAGATAATACGATTTTTATCTTCACGTCCGATAATGGCCCGGACATGACGGAACCTTATCACGGCTTTGCGGGGCCCTGGCGCGGCACGTACTTCACCAGCGCGGAAGGCTCACTACGCGTGCCGTTTCTAATGCGCTGGCCGGGGCAAATTCCTTCCGGCAGCGTCAGCAACGAGATCGTCCATGAAATGGATCTTTTCCCGACGCTCGCCCGAATCGTTGGAGGAAAGCTCCCTGGCGACCGCATCATCGACGGCATCGACCAACTGGATTTTCTAAGCGGTAAGCAAGAACGCTCGAACAGGGAATCGGTGATCGTCTATGTCGGTAACGATCTTTTCGGGGTGAAATGGCGGAATTGGAAGATGATGACAAAGGTGCTCTGGAAGGGCTACGGAGAGCCGGTCCAAGAGTACAACACGCCGCTGTTTTTCGATCTTCACGCTGATCCGAAAGAAGAACACCCAACCGAGCCGCATGTAGCCCAAGACTTGTGGGTCCGTTTTCCCATTGCCGAGGCTCTGGCCGCACACTTGGCATCGTTGAAGGCCGAACCTCCCATCCCGCCCGGCACTCCTGATCCGTACACTCCGGCACCGCGCACGCAGTAGAGACCAACAAGCATCTGATCCAAGGCTGCGTAACGCCCGTTCCAGGTCGGCAGCTGTTCCTGACGAATGAAAGAACCGACGAAACTGAGTGAGCAATATCACTTTCGACAAGGACCGCATGGCCTTGGGCGTGGGATATTCACCGCCGGATCGCGTTGGCTGAGGAGTTGCCCGTTGTCCAAATTCCCGTTTCAGCGATCAGTGAATTGGATAAACCTGATTGGCTTGGTGACGGTGTTCCGCCTACTTGCTGTAACGTGACGGAACATGCTCGATTGATTGACGCAGGGGCTTGAGCTTCCCCGTAATACTTTCGTCGGACGGGCGCGTCATGGATGGGATGCATCGTGCAGCAAAGGCCTTACTAGAGGGGATACCCATATTCCGGCCAAACGTTCGTTGATGACCCGGAACCGGATTTTGCCGGCGTCGCCCCCGACGGCGTCCCTTACCAATTCAGGTACGCGCACGCTCTTTTGGCTGGGCTAATTGCACAGCGAGTTACACGGCCTGCGCCAGCAGGTTCTGTCGGCGCGCCGCAACAAACGCGACCACAAGAGGCCCGATTTCTCGCTAGCGTCAGAAGTTGAGATTTTTCTTGACGCCTGCCCGCCTTGCCGGAAAACCTAGACGATCCCTGGACTTTCCGGTGCTGAGTTTGACCGTCAAGCAGGTGTTTCTAGACAAGGCGTGGATGGCGCCGTCAGGCGCGGCCTTCTGGTGCGCGGGCCACGGGCGGATTGATTCCGAGATCGAACCCGAGACAAGCTATCTCGGGTTTTCCACGACGAGGGATTCGACCGACGCGGCCAAGAAAACTTAAGCAAGAGAGGGAGGAGCAGACCATGGTCAAGATCTACAACCCTGTGCAGCTTTCGGCGCCGACAAGCTATAGCCATGCCATTGAGGCGCCGGCGGGGTCGCGAACGCTGTACATCGCGGGTCAGGCCGGATGGAATAGTAAAGAGGGGACCTCACCGCCGGGCATCGTCGCGCAGACCACGCAAGCGTTCGAGAATCTGCGAGCCATATTGAACGAGGCTGGCATGGATTTCGAAAATATCGTCAAAACAACGGTATTTCTTGTGCACCCCGATGATTTTTCCGAGTTCACGCGCATCCGTTCCTCGATCTTGGGTGCGCACAAGCCTGCATCGACGCTCGTCTTCATCAAACAACTCATCGAGCCAAACCTTCTGGTCGAGATTGAGGCCGTGGCGGTTGGGTGAATACGAAGGGGCTCAGGAAGGACCCGGCCACGTTCTGCATTGAATGTGAGATATTCTGGGGGACGACCGTCTTATGGATGTGGTTAGCTGGTACCGACATCGAGCCGTTCGAGATCTGCCCCAAAGTCAATTAGCCCGCCAATGACGGAAACGGCCGCTGCGGCGACACCAACTACTTCGACGCTACGCGAATTTGTGGCGTCTGCTGGAACGGCCATGCCGGTTATCCACGCCGCTCGTGCCGCAATAGAGCTGGACATCGCGGAATATCTGGCAGATGGCCCCCTCAGCGTCGAGGAACTCACCATCAGGGCAAACGCCCATGCACCAAGCCTCTTTCGCCTGCTGCGGGCGCTCGAATCCGTTGGCATATTCGAACAAGTCGCGCCGCGTGTTTTTGCCAATACCCCCGACAGCGAACTCCTTCGCAAAGGAGTGCCAGGATCACTATGGGTCCGCTTGCGTGCCCCGCTTTCCTGTGGCTTGTTCGAGGCATACGCGGGCCTGCCAGAGAGCATCCGGACCGGTCGCACCGCATTCGAACTGATTCATGGGTGCGCGCTCTGGGAATTTCTGCAGCGCGATCCCACCCGAGAGACGCTTTTTGGCCAATTCATGGGCGCTCGGCACGCAGTGGTCACACCAGCCGTGACGGCTGCTTACAGCTGGAACCGTTTCCCCTTGATAGCCGACATTGGTGGCGGCATTGGCACGCAGTTGGTCGACATTCTAGAGAGCCATCCGTCATGCCACGGGCTTCTCTTTGACCAACCGGATGTCATTGACCGAGCAATTCCGCACGACCGAATGGCAAGTGTAGGTGGCAGCTTTTTCGAAGCGGTACCAACGAACGCCGATGCTTATATTCTTCGCACCGTCATTCACGACTGGCCCGATTCACAGGCAATCACGATTCTGAAGAACGTGCATGCGGCCACAAAACCGGATTCACGTGTCTTTCTGATCGAAGAGATCATTCCGGAGACCTCGGGCTTTGCTTCAAGCAAATGGGCTGATTTGAATATGTTGATGTTTACCGGCGGCCAAGAACGCACCACCACCGAATACCGCAGATTGCTCGAAGATGCGGGATTCGAACTTGAACAGGTCATTCCCACTAGCGCTGAACTGAATCTGATCGTCAGCCGCCCGCACTAAACCGCGAAACATTAGGATCGTACGAACCCGGGCCCGACTGGATTTGCGGCCACGGTGGATCCCGGAATTAACCAAATCCGCGCCACCCGATCACCCTAATACAAATTAGATGTTAGGTTGTTTGGAGAGTGGGGGATCAGGGGTAATGAGCGAAGCCCGAAAGCTCGCCGCGATTCTGGTTTTCGATGTTGTCGACTATTCGCCGCTTGCCGGCCGCGACGAAGAACCGACACTGGCGCGTCTGAGCGCGCTCAGAAGCGACCTGATCGATCCGATTATCGCCGTCCACTACGGTCGTGTCGTGAAGCGTACCGGCGATGAAGCCGTTGTCGAGTTCCGAAGTGTGGTCGACGCGGTGCGCTGCGCCAAGCGCTGTTTCTCTTCTCGCAGCCACGGAGTGAAGGTGATCCCGACCAACAATCCTTCTGGCGCTAAGAAACGGCTGACAGTCTGACCCCACGGCTCTTTCTTGTTCTTGACCAGCATTCGATACCCTCGCGATTCGAGTTCCGTCGTTGCCCTTTCCACATTTTCGACGTCAAACTCAAGCCAAGCTTGTGGCAGAGGAACGTCGTCCGGCCAGGAGTCCTTCCCAAAGCAGGACTGCGCGGCTTGCGAAAGCGGCCACAGAGCGAAACTGTTCGCCCCTTTCAGGGCCTCGGTATGAAGATAACCACCGGTCTCCTCTTTGAAATCGATTCCGAGGAGCTGGTTGTAGAGTTTGCGACTCGCGGTCGGGTCGCGGACGATGGGACCAAAGCCAGCAATGAACAGAACCTTGACTCCTTCGAGTTGTTCCATAGCGTCTCCCGTACCCGCAATAAATCGCGTCTCCGAATCGCGTCTCCGCCGGCGATCGCCTAGCCCAAAATTACTTTACAACTTTTCTTACGCTCGCGGGCGAAGGTGTCTCGCCGCCGCGTGCTAGGCGCCGGGCCCGGGAAGCACCTTTTTGCTCCGTTCGACGGGTTGCTCGCCCGAAGTGGCGCTGCCCGGGTCTCCGCTTTGTGATAGTTAGGGTGCAATCAACTTGCCCATGACCACCCACTGCTTGCTTGGCTCGCCAAGCGCACCAAAAACCAATCGCCCAGATAGCCCTGAATGCCCGCGCGAAGAACATGGGCGTGACTGTGATGGCTGGGTCCCTGCGAGAGGCACCTGAGTGGGATAGGCTGACCTCGCTCAGGTAGTCGCTTGCGGGTCACGGCGCCGATGGCGACATCGTTGACCTTGGTGTTCCGGGTATGGCTGAACGGTTCATGAGCAAAGATGGATTGATCGGCGGCTCGAGTATAATCTACCCCTCCGGCCGGAATCCGAGGCATCAAGGGGATGTCTACCGACATGAGCGAGCAGCCAAGCGCGTCAAATTCGGGCAGCTCCTATTCCGCTGGCGAGGGGGCCGAGCCAGCGGAAACGCAAAGTCGCTCATCACCATCGCGCCACAAGGGCCCCCGGGTCGCGCCAAAGCGAAAAGTGCTGATAACGCTGGTGGGCATCGTGGGCCTGGCGGCCGTCCTCGGATTTGGCATTCCATACATCCAGCATGCTCTCAATACCGTTTCAACGGATGACGCCTATGTGAACGGTCACGTGACATTCGTTGCGCCGCGCGTCGCAGGCCAGATAGCCCGCGTTTTCGTGGATGACAACAACCGGGTCCACAAAGGAGATCTCATCGCTGAGCTGGACAAGGAGCCGTATCAGGTCGTGGTCTCGGAAAAGAGAGCCGCGGTCGACACGGCCAACGCGGATCTGCAGGTGGCTTCGGCTGCGGTGCGTGGTACCGAAGCGCAGGCCAGGAGCGCGCGCTGGAAACTGCAAAACGCGGTGCAGGACGTCGACAACCAAGTCGCTCTTTTACATGCCAGAGTTGCCGTTCTCGACCAGAACAAGGCTGCGTTGAGTCTGGCACAAGTTGAGTTCGCCCGGGCAAAGGACTTGGTCGGGAAAGGGTTTGTGTCCCGAGAGTTGTACGACCAGCGGCAGGAAGCGTTGACGTCGGCGGGGGATGCTGTCGCTCAGGCCTTGGCCGAAGTGCGGCAAATCCGTAGTTCTTTGGGCCTGCCTGCGCAACCTGACAAAGGCGACGCTCTCGACCATGTGCCGCCTGATCTCGACGAGACGTTTTCTTCCGTCCTTGAGGCGCAGTCAGAGCTGATCCAGAATGCCGCCCAGCTGGGCGTTGTCCATTCGTACGAACAGAGCCCGAAGCAGATGCTCGAGCAGTTCGCGGAACAAGGCGACATCGACCGCACTTTTGCTCGGCTCCTGGTAGAAGCGCCGGCCATCAAGTTAGCCCAAGCTAAACTCGAATCCGCCCAACGTGATCTCGCCCAGGCCGAGCTGAACCTGAGCTACTGCGACATCGTCGCGAAGATTAACGGCGTGATCACGCGCCGGAATGTGAATCCGGGCGACTACGTTCAAGTCGGACAGAACCTCATGGCGATCCGCTCGCTCGACGAGATCTGGATCGACGCTAATTTCAAGGAGACGCAGTTGCGGGACATGCGCATCGGCCAACCGGTCGATCTGGATGTCGACATGTATGGAGGACGTGTATTCAAAGGCCGCGTCGCGGGCTTTACGATGGGGACGGGATCGACGCTTGCGTTGCTTCCGCCAGAGAACGCAACTGGCAACTTCATCAAAGTGGTACAGAGGTTGCCGGTCCGAATCGAACTCGAAGGATACAACCCGGACAAAACTCCATTGTTCATCGGTACTTCCGTTGTCCCATACGTTTACATAAACAGGCCAGCTACTGGACCGAATGCGGGAAAGTTTCTGCAAGCCCGCATCGTCCCTCAATCCCAAACCACCAATGCGCTTCAGCGCTCGCCGAGCGCCTCTCAATGACGGCCGCGGTGCTGTCGCCCGCCCGACCCCAGGCGGGGAGCCCGTGGATGGTAGCCGCGATAGTGGTGGTTCCAACGTTCATGGAAGTACTCGATACCACGATTGCAGTGGTGGCGCTTCGCTATATTGCAGGCGGCTTGTCGGCGACGGTCGATGATGGAGAATGGGTGCTCACCA
Source organism: Alphaproteobacteria bacterium (assembly GCA_030041335.1). Classification (GTDB taxonomy): domain Bacteria; phylum Pseudomonadota; class Alphaproteobacteria; order ATCC43930; family CGMCC-115725; genus JAATGI01. The sequence continues at coordinate 100,446 of JASHOB010000196.1, forward strand.
GCTATCTGGCCGCTAATGCCATCATCTTGCCGATCACCGGCTGGTTGAGCGCGCATCTGGGTCGCCGCAACTACTTTCTACTGTCGATCGCGGTATTCACCCTCAGTTCCGCCCTGTGCGGAATGGCGACCAGTCTCGGTCAGCTGATCCTGTTCCGCGTCATCCAGGGTCTGGCGGGCGGCGGCCTGCAGCCCTCGAGTCAGGCCGTGCTACTCGATACCTTCCCGGCTGAAAGGCAAGGGATGGCGATGACGATGTTCGGCTTAGCTGCCCTCATCGCGCCGGTCATCGGGCCAACCCTTGGCGGCTGGATAACGGATCAATACTCGTGGCGATGGGTCTTTCTGATCAACGTGCCCATCGGCATCCTCGCGCTTGGAGCGTGTTATGCCAAACTCCGTGACCCGGATTACCTGGTCGCCCAGCGCCTTGAATTGAAAAAACGCCCATTCCAATTCGATGGCATCGGCCTCTCACTCCTGGTCATCGTCATGGTCTCGTGGGAAGTGATGCTTAGTAAAGGTCAGGAGTGGGACTGGCTAAGTGACCCGTCCTGGCGTGTACAGATCTTGGCGATTCTCTTTGTCGTGGGTCTGGTTGTGCTCGTCTTTTGGGAGTTGCGTCACCGCAGCCCGGTGGTCAATTTCCGGCCCTTGCGTGAGCGCAATTTCGCAGCATGTTGTATCATCATCTTTTTTGCTTACGCCGCGCTTTACGGCGCGAGTACGTCGCTGCCGGCGCTATTGCAGTCGTTGTTTGGTTATGATGCGCTGGACGCCGGACTGGTAATGTCCCCGGGTGGATTCGTAGCGGTTCTGGCAATGCCCATCATTGCCCGCATGCTTGGTCGCGGGACGGATGCCCGGTGGCTGATCGCCGTAGGACTGTTTGTCATGACAGCTGGGAACTATTGGGTGTCCCAGATGAATTTGGACGTCAGTCCGGGCGAGATCATCTGGCCGCGAGTCGTCTTGATTGCCGGGCTCGCGATATGTTTTGCACCCGCGAATGTGGCAGCCTACCTCTATACGCCGAAGGAATTGCGTGGCGCAGCTGTGGGGTTATTGAGCCTGCTGCGCAACGAAGGAGGCAGCGTCGGGACGTCGTTGGCCCAAACCTTCAACGAGCGGCGGGATCAATTCCACACCCTGCGCCTCGGCGAGTATCTCGATCCTTTCAATGCCGCCGCCCAATCCTTCATCGCGAACGCACGTGCCTTCTTTCTCCAGTACACCGCCGACCCGGTCGCCTCGCAGCAATTCGCTTGGCAGGAACTCGCAAATCTGCGTGGGCAGCAGGCATCGTCGCTCGCCTACTTCGACACCTTTTGGATCTTCGCCGCAATGACGTTCGCGCTTCTGATCCTGGTTCCGTTTATGAAGCGCTCGGTGGCAGAGAAAGGCGCACACCTTTCTTCCGAATAAGCGATCTCGCAAGAAACGCCCGGATCGGGTCGATGATATCGACGCCGGATCGTCCTGAAGCGAGGTGGCGGCCGCAGCCGATTGCGGCGCTATCCGCCGACCGGATTAAAGTCGTAGCTTCCGACGCCTTGCAGGATGGCGAAACGGCAACGTCCGCCGTCTTTGCCACTGACGCGATGGGCGCGCTTGGCCGGCACCGAGCAGCTCTCGCCGGGCTTCAATTCGAAGCGTGCGCTCGGCGCGCGGGTCTCAACCACCATCTGCCCCTCGATGCAGAGGATCTGGTCGCTCACCCGGGTGTGCCAATGCCACGGCACCTCCTGCCCGCTGGCCAGAGTCAGCACGGACAATTTGAGCTCGCTCGTCTCAGCCAATGTCTCGCGCTTCTCGAGCGGATAATTGGCCTCGCGCAATCCGTCCATGATCTCCTCCTGTCGAGGCGCAAGCCTAGCACGCCGCAGCGAGGAAAGCCCGTTAATGGGACGCGGCGATCGTGCGGCCGGGTCTTTGTGGGGTGGTGGGTTTCAGAACAGCTAAAGAGACCGAGTTGGCCGATCGTACGTTTTGATCCTCAATGAGGGTGTGCCGGCCGGATCACGACGAATTTTATGCTCATGTGTGATGCGGGCGAAACTCCGCGATCGCAGCCGCGATTTCGTTGGAGTGCGTTTCGAGGACAAAATGTCCGGTTCAAAGAAGCGCACGTCCGCTGCGGGCATGTCACGTTTGAAGGGCTGCGCCGGCGATCGGTGGGAATCATCAAGCCTGTGGGTGGTTTAACGGTGAATCCATCGCCTATTGGCCGATGGTCGAGGCACCGGCACCGTAAATCCGCGCAGAACATGTCAAAAAAACGGCGCCGCTTTACATCGCGGCGCGGTTTGGTAGCGTGGCGGCAAAATCTGAAATGGGAGTTCGCCATGCCGGACGATGCATTTAAGCCCGTATTCGATAAATCGCGGCTGCCGAGCCGCCACACCACGGTCGGGCCGGAACGGGCGCCGCATCGTTCTTTCCTTTATGCAATGGGCCTGACCACGGAGCAGATCGCGCAACCGCTCGTCGGCGTCGTCAGTACCTGGAACGAGGCTGCGCCTTGCAATATCGCGCTCGGACGTCAGGCCCAGGCGGCGAAGCGCGGGGTCGCCGAGGCCGGTGGCACACCGCGGGAGTTCACCACGATCACCGTGACGGATGGCATCGCCATGGGTCATGACGGCATGAAGTCATCGCTGGTGTCACGCGAAGTGATCGCGGATTCGGTCGAACTTTCCATGCGCGGCCATTGCTACGATGCATTGGTCGGTCTCGCCGGATGCGACAAGTCGCTGCCGGGCATCATGATGGCAATGTTGCGGCTCAATGTGCCGGCGGTGTTTCTCTATGGCGGCTCAATCCTCCCGGGCCGCTTTCGCGGCAAGGACGTTACCGTCGTAGATGTCTTTGAAGCGGTCGGAAAGTACAGCGCCGGGATCATGAGCGAGGAAGAGCTGCGCGAACTCGAATGCGTGGCTTGCCCCTCCGCCGGTTCTTGCGGTGGCCAATTCACCGCGAACACCATGGCCTGTGTCTCGGAGGCGTTGGGGTTGGCGTTACCGGGCTCGGCCGGAACGCCCGCGCCATTCGAAGCGCGCGATTCTTATGCCGAGGCCTCGGGTAAGGCGGTTATGAATCTGCTGGCCCGTCATATTCGGCCGCGCGATATCGTCACACTGAGGGCGCTCGAGAATGCAGCGACCGTGGTCGCGGCGTCGGGAGGCTCAACCAATGCCGCTCTGCATCTGCCGGCCATCGCCCATGAGGCAGGCATCGATTTCGACCTCCATGCGGTCGGCGAGGTCTTCAGGCGTACCCCCTATATCGGCGATTTCAAGCCGGGGGGCCGCTACGTGATGAAAGACCTTTACGACGTCGGCGGCGTGCCGGTGCTGATGAAGGCCCTGCTCGACGGCGGGTATCTTCATGGGGATTGCCTGACCGTCACGGGCAAGACGGTGGCGGAAAACCTTGCCAAGGTGAAAGTTCCCGAGAATCAGGACGTGGTGCGTCCTGTGTCACGGGCCATTTCTCCAACCGGCGGCGTCGTTGTGCTCAAGGGCAATCTCGCACCGCAGGGGGCGATCGTAAAGGTCGCGGGCATGCAGGGCGAACAGCTTCAGTTCCGCGGTCCGGCGCGCTGTTTCGACCGCGAGGAGGATTGTTTCGCCGCGGTCGAGAAGCGGGAGTACAAGGAAGGCGACGTACTCGTTATCCGTTATGAAGGACCGCGCGGCGGCCCGGGCATGCGCGAGATGCTGTCGACCACGGCGGCGCTTTACGGCCAGGGCACCGGTGGCAAGGTCGCGCTGATCACCGACGGTCGCTTCTCGGGGGGAACGCGGGGTTTCTGCGTCGGTCACGTTGGTCCGGAGGCAGCGGTCGGCGGTCCGATCGGCTTGCTGCGCGACGGCGACATCATCACGCTCGACGCCGAGGCTCTCACCCTCACGGTCGAGCTCGGCGATGCCGAACTCGCGGCACGGCGGAAAGCATGGAAGCCGCGCACGACGAACTTTGGCTCGGGCGCGCTTTGGCGTTATGCCAACAATGTCGGCGACGCCGAGAAGGGCGCAGTGACCCATCCCGGGGCCAAGGCGGAACGCTCGGTCTACGCAGATAGCTGAGGCGCGCCGGCGGCTCGCTTGGAGAAAGCACGTGGCCATCCACCCGGTTGGGCGATCGGAGCGCAGAGAATGGTGGGCTCAAAGTCGCGGCGCGCGGGCTGCGCCGACAGCGTTTCCTAGTCCCGATCGATAAAGGCGATGAACGTCGCTTGCAGGCTCTGCCTACCGTCGCCGGTCGCATGAGTGTGCCGCGACGGACAAGAATCGAGATCGGGAAACATCTTCACCCATTCCTCATTGATGATCGCGCGCGCCTCCGTCGGATCAGGCGCCCAGAAGTCCATCTTGACGACATCGGCCGGCGTGGCGCCCGCTTCCGCGAGCATGGCACGGACGTGGGAGAAAATGTGAACACATTGCTCGGCGACGCTGTCGGGCATTTTCCCGCTGACGGGATCACGCCCGACGATGACGCTCGACAACACCAAAGGGCCAAGACGCGTCGCCGCAGGAATAGGATTGCCGTGCTTGAAGCCGGCGATGTGGATACTCCGACGCCTGGCCATGGTTATTTCTTCAACTTTGCCGGTAGGCGTTCGTCGTTGCCAAGCGCGACACGCCGCACGGCATCGGTGTCGGTCGGCTGGTGGCCGACGCCTGCCCGAGGCGCCGGTGCCGCCACCACGCGATTGCTTAGCCGGCCGAGGCCGCTAACTTCGACCTCGATCAGGTCGCCCACCGCCATCGGCCGCGAGTTGGCCGGCGTGCCGGTCATCACCACGTCGCCGGGCAATAGGGTAATGTGTCTGGCGATGTCGGCGATGATGTAGTCGATACCGAACAGCATCTCCGCGATGGCGCCTTCCTGGACCAAATCACCGTTGCGATAAGTTCGCAGCGTCTGCTTGCGGATATCGATGCCGGAAACGATGCCAGGTCCCACGGGGCAGAAACCGTCGCCACCCTTGACACGCAGCATCGAGCCCGCATCCGTATCCCGCATGTCCTGAAGGCCGACATCGTTGGCCGGCGCGAATCCGGCGAGATGCTCCCAAACCCGGTCGGGCGTAATGTTGCGCGTGACCTCGCCGATAACCGCCGCTACTTCGCCCTCGTAATTCAGATACTGGTATCCCGTGGGCCGTACTAACTCGCCGTTATGCGCGTTGATCGCGGTCACCGGCTTCTGAAAATAGGTAGGCGTCGCTGGAGGCTTGTTCGCACCTGTGAACTCGTAGAGGCGTGACAGGTAATTGAGGTGAATGCAGATGATTTTGGTGGGCTGGCACGGCGGCAGATAGGTGACCTCGCGCTCCGGGATCAGGCGCCCGTCGTTGAGCCGCAATTCACCATTTTCGTAGGCGGCCCAGTACTCGCTGCCGCCATGAATGACGTGACGGCGTTCGGTGCGGGGACCATCGAGGACGCTCATTGTGTTCCTCCCAGCGAATTGTTTGTCAAAAGAGATCATGCTCCTATAGTAAGGGTCAGACAACAACTGGCGTTGCGACGTATCCTAGGGAGGAGAGATGCGATGCTCGAACAGCAGGCTGTTGCAGCCTTCGTCGCAGAGCTGTCGGCAGCCCTCTCGCCGCCACGAGCGAAGAGCCGGCGTTGTCGCAACCGTGGTCAATCATGTGGCGAACGGCTCGGCGAACGCGCCAGCGCGGCACCTTCGGGCATAGGATGCGAACCAGGTCCGGTACTGTTCACGCCGCCGTTCACGCATGCGCTACCGGTAGTCTCGGGCGACCATAGGCGGCCGCCGGCTCGCCGCGATTTCATGTCATTTGAGTGAGGGCGGGCCATGGATTTGATGACCAACCATTTCAAGGGCGGCCTAAAATCCGGCAAGCGGCAGATCGGACTCTGGCTGGCGTTGATGAACGGCTATAGCGCCGAATTGTGCGCCGGCGCCGGCTTCGATTGGGTCCTGATCGACGCCGAACACGCACCCAACACACTCGAAAGCATCTTGCACCAGTTGCAGGCGATTGCTCCCTACGGAATTGCGCCGGTCGTGCGTCCAGTCAATCACGACCCGGATTTGCTGAAGCTGTTGCTCGACATGGGGGTGCAGACCCTTCTCGTTCCGAACGTCGAGAGCGCCGAGCAGGCGATAGCGCTGGCCGGCGCGGTGCGCTATCCACCGCGCGGCTATCGCGGAGTAGGGCACGTGCTGGGGCGCGCTTCCCGTTGGGGCCGCATCGGCGATTACCTGAAGCGGGCGGACGAGGAGATCTGCCTGCTGGTGCAGATCGAAAGCCGCAAGGGTATGGATAATCTCGAGGCGATCGCGGCCATTGATGGCGTCGACGGGCTGTTCGTTGGGCCTGCCGATCTGTCTGCTTCGCTCGGTCACCTCGGCGATATGGCACACCCCGACGCCACGGCGGCGATTGACCGCACGTTCGATCGCATTGTCGGGACCGGCAAGCCGGTTGGGACCATTGCCGGCGGTGCCGCCAATACCAAAAGACTGTTCGCGCGCGGTTGCAGTTTTGTCGCGGCGGGCGTCGACGCGCTGCTGCTGGCTGGTGCCGTCGACCGGCTGGCGAAAGAGTTACGCGAATAAACAAGGGGTGACACGATGTCCGGAATCACCGAACTCGGCTATCTGCGTCTTGGTGTCAGCAATCTCAACCGCTGGCGAGAATACGCGACCGAGATCGCAGGCCTCGAATGGTGCGATGAGGGCGAGCCGCGCCGCGGTTACCTGCGTATGGATTCCTGGCATCACCGCTTCATCTTGGAAGACGACGGCAGCGATGATCTCAACGCATTGGGCCTGCGCGTCGCCGGCGTCGAGGAATTTGCCGAGATGGATCGCCGTCTCTCGGCGGCCGGTGTGCGCCACGAAATCGGTTCGCGCGCCATGGCCGCCGACCGCCATGTGCTCGATATCATGACGCTGGAAGACCCGAGCGGCAATCCGATCGAGATATTTCACGGTCCGCATGTTCAGTACGGCAAGCCGTTTCATCCCGGCCGCCGTATGTATGCCGGCTTCGCGACGGGAACCGCGGGCATGGGCCATTGCCTGATCCGTAACAACGGCTTCGATGCCACCTACAGATTCTACACTATGCTCGGCATGCGTGGCTCGATCCAATATCGCACCGTGCGGCCGGATGGCTCGACTGGGGAGTTCCTGTTTTTTCATTGCAACGATCGGCAGCACACGCTGGGCTTCGGCATCGGCGTCGAGAAACGCATCAATCATGTGATGATTGAGGCCAAGAGCTTCGATGACCTCGCCTTCACCTACAATCTGGTCAAGGCGAAGCAAATTCCGATCGGCATCGATCTCGGCCGCCACGCCAACGATCATCTCTATTCGTTCTATTTTGCCAACCCGTCGGGCTGGTTGCTCGAATACGCCTGGGGATCGCGACCGGCATTGCCGCAATCGGAATACTACGATTCCGATATTTATGGGCATGAACATCAAGATGCCGTCATAGACGCACAATGGCATGTCCACGAATCGGCGCGCAAAGCAGTCGAGTAAGCTTGGACCATGATGAAATTCGGTGTTGGCCAGTCGGTGCTGCGCTTCGAGGATGTCCGCCTGTTACGTGGCCAAGGCAGGTTCCTCGACGACATCAATCTGCCGAACCAACTTTATGCCGTATTCCTGCGTTCACCGCATGCCCATGCCCGCATCCGCAAAATCGAGACGCGTGCCGCCGCCGACGCATCCGGCGTCGTGGCGGTCTATACCGGTGCCGACTACGACGCCGACAGACTCGGCAGCCCGAAGGCGACCATGCCCCGCAAGAAGGCCGATGGCTCACCCATGTTCGCGCCGCAACGTCCGGTGCTGGTCACCGATCGGGCGCGCTATGTCGGCGACGGGGTGGCGATGGTGGTGGCGACAAGCCTAAACCAGGCAAAAGACGCCGCGGAGCTGATCGAGGTCGATTACGAACCGCTGCCGGCCGTCACCGCTGTCGTCGCGGCATCGTTGCCGAACGCGCCCCTGGTCTGGGAGCAGAATCCGGACAACGTCTCACACCTCGTTGAGCGGGGAAACAGGGCCCAGGCCGACGCGGCGTTCGCCCGCGCGGCGCATACCGTGAAGCACCGCTACGTCATCACCCGCGTTCACGCGCAGTACATGGAGCCGCGTGTGCTGATCGGTACCTACGATGCCGGACAGGAGCGTTACACGCTTCACGCCAATGTCAATTATCCCCATCGCGTCCGCAACATGCTGGCGAACCAGGTCTTCAGGGTGCCGGAGAGCAAAGTCCGGGTTGTCACCTACGATGTCGGCGGCGGTTTCGGCAGCAAAGGCTGGCACTATGTCGAGGACCGGTTGGTGCTATGGGCGTCGCGCAAACTCGGCCGCCCGGTGAAATGGCTGTGCGAGCGCTCCGAAGTGCTGCTGGCCGACGAGCACGCGCGCGACAATTTCGGCGAAATCGAACTGGCGTTCGATGCCGATTACAAAATCATCGGCCTGCGGCTCAACATGCTGGCCAATATCGGCGCCTATATCGCATCCGACCGACAGCTGCTCACGCCCTTCGGCATGATCGGCACCGTGATCGGCGTCTACCGGATTCCGGCGGCCTACGTTGCGATTAGGGCGATTCTCAGCAATACCAGTCCGACGGCGCCCTATCGCGGTGCCGGCCGGCCGGAGGCAAGCTACTTGATCGAACGCGCGCTCGAGGATGCCGGCAACGATCTCGGTGTCGATGCGATCGAGTTGCGACGCCGCAACACCATTCCACCCGATGCCATGCCTTTTCAATCGCCGCTTGGCCCGCATTACGATTGTGGCGATTTCGCAAAGAATCTGGACATGGCACTCGATGCCGTCGATCACGCTGGCTTTGCGACGCGCGCGGCGCAGTCCAAGGCGCGCGGCAAACTGCGCGGCATCGGCATCGCCAATGTGATTGAGCAGGCCGCGGGTCCGGTGCCGGAATATGCCGAGATCCGGTTCAATCCCAGCGGCACCGTGCTGCTGCTCCTCGGCACCAAGACGCACGGACAAGGTCACGACACCGCGTTCAAACAAATTCTGCACCAACAATTGGGGATCGATCCGGCGGACGTGCAATATATCGACGGCGACACCGATGCGGTGGCTTTCGGGATGGGGTCGAACGGCTCGCGGTCCATGGTGACCGGCGGTTCGGCGGTGGTGCGTGCCAGCGACAAGATCATTGCCAAAGGCCGGAAGCTCGCCGCGCACCTCCTTGAAGCCGCTGAGGCCGACATCGACTTTGCCGATAACCAGTTCGTCGTGGCCGGCACCGACCGTGCGATCGCGCTGAAGGAAGTCGCGAAGGCTGCGTTTCAGCCCGCCCGCTTGCCGCCCGGACTGGAGCCAGGATTGTTCGAGAGTGCAACCTACCAGCCGTCACACGACACCTATCCCAATTCCTGTCACATCGCCGAGGTCGAAATTGATCGTGAGACCGGCGTTGTCGAACTCGTGGCCTATCTCGTTGTCGACGATGTCGGCACGGTCATCAATCCGTTGACTCTGAAAGGCCAGATCCATGGCGGCGTCGCTCAGGGCGCCGGGCAAATCCTCACCGAGGGCGTAGTCTACGAACCGGATACCGGCCAGCTTCTGTCCGCCAGCTTCATGGACTACGCCATGCCGCGTGCCGACGTGATGTGCAACATCGAGGTGCTGAGCAAACCGGTGCCGACGGCAACCAACCCCCTCGGCGTCAAGGGCGCCGGCGAGGCCGGTTGCGTCGGCGCCCTCCCGGCGGTGATGATCGCGGTCATGAACGCGCTGAAGCCACTCGGCGTCCATTCTCTCGACATGCCGGCGACAAGCGAGCGCGTCTGGCGCGCCATCCAGGAAGCGCGATCCAGGTAAGCCGCCACCCGCCCGTGCACGCTTGGGCTGTGACGCGCCCTCACGCCCGCCGCTTGGGTGGGAGATCGGCGATGACGTTCCGGAACGTCACTGGTACTCGACCCGCAGCGCGTCGGACCGTCCGAGCGACGAGCGAGCCCGCGGCGCGATGCGGCGCGACAAAGTCGATCGTCGGGCCCGAAGCGTGATACGCGTGAGCGTCAGTTGCGATGCTCGTCGAGCTTCGGGACGGCACCCAATTCGCGCCGCTCGCCGTCGAAGATTGCGGCCGGCGCGGGATAGGAGATGGGTCCTGCTTCCGTCTTCACGGTGACGCGCCGGAGATGGGGATGACGCAACATGTCGGCGAGCGTGTTGATTTCCGCGAAGGCGATGTCCGCCGCGATCAGCCGCGCGATCAGCGTGTCACGATCGTGCATCGCAAACGTGTCGGCGACCAGGCCATCGGTCGCGGAACGATGCTCGACGCGCGCAACTCCGTCCATGAACCGGGGATCGCCGAGCGCCTCGGGCTGCTGCAGCACGTGCTCGCAGAGGGCGCGCCATTCGCGCTCACTTTGGATCGAGATCAAGATCGGCTTGCCGTCTTTCGACAGAAATGCGCCGTACGGTGCAATCGAGGGATGCGCCAAGCCGACACGCTGGGGCGGCCTACCGGCGTCCGTGTGGATCAGCGGCACGCTCAACCAATCCGCCATCACATCGAACAACGAGATACGGATATCCGCACCCTGGCCGGTGCGCCCGCGCGCGATCAGGGCCTCGAGAATGGCCGCGTGCGCGGTGGCACCCGTCGAGATATCGGCGACAGAGAAACCGACACGGGCGGGTGCCTCGGGCCCGCCGGTAATGGAGACGAGGCCGGTTTCGGCCTGGATCAGCGCGTCATAGGCCTTGCGGCCGGCCAGCGGGCCGTCGTCGCCATAGCCGCTGATCGAGCAGCAAATGAGGCCCGGATGGTCGCGCCGCAACGCCATGAGGTCGAACCCGAGCCGTGCCAACGCGCCCGGCTTCAAGTTCTGCACCAGAATGTCGGCCTCGGCGATCAGTGCGCGCAACCGGGCGCGGTCGCGGTCCCCGGTAAGGTCGAGCACCAGCGATTCCTTGCCGCGGTTGAGCCAGACGAAATAGCTTGAGAGGCCCTTGGCGGCATCGTCATAGCCGCGCGCGAAGTCGCCGCCCGGCCGTTCGATCTTGATGACGCGCGCGCCGGCGTCGGCCAATCGCGCGGTGCAAAACGGCGCGGCCACGGCTTGTTCCGCCGCGACCACGAGGATGCCTTCAAGCGGTCGGATCATCGTCAATAAGAGCGTGGCAGTCCCAGCACGTGTTCGGCGATATAGGACAGGATGAGGTTGGTCGAAATCGGCGCCACCTGATAAAGCCGCGTCTCGCGGAACTTCCGCTCGATATCATATTCTTCGGCAAAGCCAAAGCCGCCGTGCGTCTGAACGCACGCCTCCGCCGCGGCCCAGGAAGCATCGGCAGCCAATAGCTTCGCCATGTTGGCTTCGGCGCCGCAATCGGCGCCCGCCTCGAACAACCGTGCCGCCTCGGCCACCATTAGCTCCGCCGCGCGCATCTGGGCATAGGCGCGCGCGATCGGGAACTGTACACCTTGATTCTGTCCGATCGGCCGGTCGAAGACGACGCGGTCCGCGGCATAAGCAACTGCCTTGTCAATGAACCATTTGGCATCGCCGACGCATTCCGCCGCGATCAGCACTCGTTCGGCGTTCATGCCGGCAATAATATAGCGAAAGCCTTTGCCCTCTTCTCCCAGCAAATTCTCTGCCGGAACACGCAGATCCTCGAAGAAAACCTCGGTGGTGGAATGGTTCATCATGGTTCGGATCGGGCGAATGGAAAGGCCGTGGCCCAACGCCGCCCGCATCTCGACGACGAACACAGAAAGGCCATCGGTGCGCTTCGCTACGCGATCCTTGGATGTGGTGCGCGCCAGAAGCAGCATCAGGTCCGAATGCTCGGCGCGTGAGGTCCAGATCTTCTGGCCGTTGATGATATAGTGGTTACCGTCTCGTCGTGCATTGGTCTTGAGCGAGGTCGTATCCGTGCCGCTGGTTGGTTCCGTCACGCCAAAAGCCTGCAGCCGCAGTTCGCCCGCCGCGATTTTCGGCAGGTATTTCTGCTTCTGCGCGGTGCCGCCATGGCGCAACAGCGTCCCCATGATGTACATCTGAGCATGGCATGCGGCACCGTTGCACCCGGCATGCTGGATCGTCTCCATGATTGCGGCTGCGCCGGATAGCGGCAGCCCCGCGCCGCCATACTCTTCAGGAATCAGTGCCGCGAGGTAGCCTGCCTCCGTCAGTGCTCGGACGAAATCGCTCGGGTAGGAGCGGTCGCGGTCAAGCGCGCGCCAATATTCGCCGGGAAACGCGGCGCACAATTTGCGCACGCCTTCCCGGATTTCGGCATAGGACGATTCCATCCGTGCATTCATCGCTACTCCCTCGTCATCCGATCGCTGCCATGTCTCGCGATCATCGTAGCGCATTCTGCTAAGGTTGGCGAAACGCAGCTCGGAGCATCACACCCACATGAACGGCACGCATCGCTTTCCGCTGCAAGAGCGGGTTATCTACGGCAAGCCGGCGGCCGCGGCGGTCGCTAGCGAGGTCAAGTCGCTCGGCGTCGATCGCGTCTATGTCATGAGCACGCGCTCCTTGGGCGGCGAAGGCGAGTTGGCGTCACAGATCGCGGCGGCTCTCGATCCTCATTGCCGCGGCCTTTATGCCGGCATCACCGCGCATTCCCCTCGCGAGTGCGTGATCGAAGGCGCCGCGCGAGCCCGCACCGCCGACGCGCAGCTTCTGATCGCCGTCGGCGGCGGCTCGGTCATCGACGCCACCAAGGCGATGCTCTTGTGTCTGTGGTTCGGTCTCACCAAGACCGAGGAGATGGAGCCTTATCGACGTGGCGGCGCCAAGGCCGCCCACCTCGACCCGAGCAGGCGACCCGCAGGCATGGAACATGCGATCCGCATGCTAGCGGTGCCAACCACCTACTCTGCCGCCGAATTCACATCGGCCGCGGGCATAACCAACACCGGCCGGGGTGGGAAGGAAGGATTCGAGCATCCGCTGCTGATACCACAGACCGTGGTGCTTGATCCCGCGGCGACCTTGGCGACACCGCCCGAACTGCTGCTGTCGACCGGCGTGAAGGCGCTGGACCATGCCGTCGAACGTTTCTGCACGACCGAGACCAATCCCTATTCGGATGCCACCGCCAGCGAGGCGATCCGTCTGCTCGCTCGGGCTTTGCCCGCGATCAAGGCGCGCCCGAACGAGCTGCCGGCGCGTCTCGACGGCCAGCTCGGCATGTGGCTGTCAATCACCGGTGGGGTAGAGGGTATCGGGATCGGCGCCAGCCACGCCATCGGCCACATTCTGGGCGGGCGCATGCACGTGCCGCACGGAATCACCTCATGTGTCACCTTACCGGCGGTGTTGCGCTGGAACGCCGGCGTGAACGCGCCGCGGCAAAGGCACATCAGCGCCTTAATTGGCACGCCCGAGCGCGTCGCCAGCGATTTGATTCGAGAAATCATCGACGGTCTCGGACTGCCGACCAGGCTGCGCGATATCGGCATTCGGCGCGAGGATTTCGCGACCATTGCCGAACATACGATGCGGGATCCGGCGGTGCCCGCCAATCCGCGCAAGATTACCGGCCCTCAGGACATCGAGGAAATACTCGACATTGCCTGGTGACGGGCGAGCGCATCGCGATCGTCAGGATGGGCGATGGCGATCATGCGTTTGATGCGTTCCTTCAGCGGCTGGCCGCGCAGATCGGCGACGCCATGTTCGGTGACCACCAGGCCGGTATCGGCACGCGAGGTGCTGACCGGCCCGGAAAGCCGCGCGACAATTTTGGCTTTGCCGCCGGTGCGCGACCTCAGGGCGGTAATCGCTAGGCCGCCCCGCGAGCGCTGGGCGCCACGAATAAAATCGACGGCACCGCCGACCGCACCGAGATAACGACCATCGGCCAGCTCGGCATTGACCTGCCCAGTCAGATCAACCTCGATCGCCGAGTTGACCGCGACGAACTTGTTGAGCCGACCCAGCAGCTCGCTGTCATGGGTATAGGTCGCAGACCGCATTTGGATTTGGCGATTATGATCGGCGAAAGCAAACAGTTTGCGGGTCCCGAGCAGCGTGCCGGCGATCGTCAGGCCGTCGTCAATGCCTTTCCTTGAATTGTCGATCACGCCCGACTGAATCAAATCGACGACAGGATCGAAAAGCGACCCGGAATGCATACCCAACCGGCGATGGCCGGATAAAGCCCCCAGAATTGCCGCCGGCAAGGCGCCGATGCCAATCTGCAGCGTGGCACCATCCTCGATCAGCCCGGCCGCCCTTGCGGCGATGGCTCGGTCCACGGCATCGCTCGCACGCGACGGGATTTCGATCGGCGGCCGCGAACTGCGCACCAGCACATCAATGGCGGCTGCGTTGATGGTGCGCTCGCCGGCGACCCAGGGGACCTGGTCATTGACCTCGGCAATCACGACGCGGGCGCTGTCGATCAGGGGAACGACGTAATCGTGGCTGAGACCGAAGCTGTGATTGCCCGCGTGGTCGCCAGGCGAAAGCTGCAACAGCAGCACGTCGCATCGATCGCGCAACAGGTTCGGGAGCTGGAAATAATGACACGGCAGGATATCGAGTTTTGTGCCAAGCCGCTGGTTGGACCCCCCGCCATGGTAAGAGACAAACTCGACCGCGTCGGTGAATTGCGGATCGGGCGTTTCCGAATAGCACAGGCCGGTAAAGACCTTGAACCGACCGATGGCGCGACGCTGGGCCATGAGCGATTCGGTCAGCGACCGCGGCTCGCCACACCCCTGTCCCCATACCACCATGTCGTCCGGCCGCACGAATTCGCGAAAATCCAGCCGACCACGCTCGATTGTCGTCGCCATGGCGGCTAGACTAGCCGCAAACTGCAGGGAGCGGGTGGTGGATTTCAAACTGACCCCGGAGCAAGAAAGCATCGTCTCCGCCATCGCGAACATTTGCACGGCTTTCGGCGACGAGTATTGGCTCAAATGCGACCGTCAGCACCGCTATCCCGAGGAATTTTGGGCGGCGCTGGCGGCGAATGGGTGGCTGGGCATCTGCATTCCGCAAGCCTTCGGCGGATCGGGGCTTGGTGTCGTGGAGGCGTCGCTGATGATGCAGGCGATCGCCGAATCGGGCGCCGGCCTCAGCGGCTGTTCCGCCATCCACCTCAATATCTTCGGCCTCAATCCGGTGGTGGTCTTCGGCACCGACGAGCAAAGGCAGCGCATGCTGCCGCCGGTGGCGCGCGGCGAGCAGAAATCCTGCTTTGCAGTGACCGAACCCGATACCGGCCTCAATACCACCCGCCTCAAGACGCGGGCGCGCCGCGATGGCGATCACTACGTGGTCGACGGCGAGAAAGTCTGGATTAGCGGCGCGCAGGAATCGAACAAGATGCTGTTGCTTGCGCGTACCACGCCGCTCGACCAGCTCGAAAGGCCGAGCGCGGGGCTGAGTTTGTTCTATACCGACATCGACCGCGAATGCGTCGAGATCCGCGAGATCGAGAAGATGGGCCGCCACGCCGTGGATTCAAACCAGATGTTCTTTGACGGTCTCCGCGTTCCGGTCGCCGATCGTATCGGCGAAGAGGGTAAGGGCTTCGAGTACATTCTTCATGGCATGAATCCGGAGCGTATCCTGATCGCGGCGGAGTGCGTTGGTCTCGGCCGCGCCGCCCTGCGCAAGGCGACGGCTTATGCCCAAACGCGCAAAGTGTTCGATCGGCCGATCGGCATGAACCAAGCGATCCAGCATCCGCTTGCGGAATGTTGGTTGAACCTCGAGGCCGCCAACCTGACGATGCTGCGTGCGGCTTGGCGTTATGACGAGCGAATGCCGTGCGGCGCCGACGCCAACGCGGCGAAGTATTTGGCGGCCGAGGCCTGCTACCAGGCGTGCGAGACCGCGATGCTCACCCATGGCGGCTTCGGCTATGCCGAGGAATATCACGTCGAGCGGTACATGCGCGAAGCGATGATCCCGCGCATCGCGCCGATCAGCCCACAACTGATCCTGTGCTATATCGCCGAACGCGTGCTCGGCTTGCCCAAATCCTATTGAGCCATGTCAGTGGCCGCGATGGCCACGGCGCAGCCTCGCGTGCCATCGCCGAGCTCGCCGTGTCTCGAACATCGTCTGCGGGACGACCAGCTCATGCACCGACGAAACGGCCCGGCCGGCGCGCGGCGACCGCGCGCACGCCCTCGGCGAAGTCGGCGGTTTCGCGCAGCGCCGTCTGAATTGCCAGTTCGGCATCCATTTGCTCTTTGACCTTGGCCGCCAGCTCCGCGCGCAACGTTGTGCGGGTGGCTTGGACGGCGAGAGGGGCATTTTCCGCGATTTCCCGCGCGAGGCTCAGTGCCGCTTCCGGCAACCTTTCGAGCGGCACCAACTCGTCGACCAAACCCCATGCGAGCGCCTCTGTCCCCGTGATACGACGGCCAGTCAGGCACATCAGTGCCGCCTTCTGCGGGCCGATGAGCCGCGGCAGCGTGTGGGTGATGGCAAAGCCCGGATGGAAGCCGAGCTTGACGAAATTGGCGACGAAGCGGCTCTCGGCCGTGGCGATGCGGAAATCGGCGACCAGGGCCAGGCCGAGACCGGCGCCGACCGCAGCGCCCTGGATCGCGGCGACGATCGGCTTCTTCGCCGAGAACAAACGCACCGCCTCGGCGTAGAGCGCGCCGACGCCGTTGGCGAGGCCGGACGGCGCCGCCAGGTCCGCGCCCGCGGAAAAATTCTTGCCCCGAGAGCCGAGCACGCTAACGCGCAGCTCGCGTTCGCGGTCGATATCGGCGAGCGCGTTGGCAAGGTGGCGCATCAGCTCGACGTTGACATGATTGTGGGGCGGCCGATCGATTTCGAGCAGCGCCACATGGCCGTCGCGACGCAGCGACGCCTCGCCGTAGCGGTCTTCACTCATCGTTTCGTTCCCAAGAGATTGCGCGCGACCACCCATTTGTGCACTTCAGTGGGCCCGTCATAGATGCGCATGGTGCGCAAGCGGTTGGCCATCAATTGCAGGGGCATTTCCTTGGTCATGCCCATCGCGCCATACATTTGCATGGCGTGATCAACGACCTCCCAAGCCGCCTCGACGGCAAAGGATTTGATCATCGAGATTTCGACGCGCGCCTCCTGGCCCTTGTCGAGTTTGGCGGCGCAGTCGTAAGTCATGAGTCGCGCGGCGTGGATTTTGGTCGCGGCATCGGCAACCCACCATTGGATCGCCTGGCGCTCGCTCAATCGAGCGCCAAAGGTGACGCGCTGTGGCGCGTATTCGCACATCATGTCGAGCGCGCGCTGCGCCAGTCCGATCGACCAGGCCGCCATTTCAACGCGCCGGGTGCCAAACCGCAATTGCATCGGCGCGAAACCGGCGCCCTCCTTGCCGAGAAGCTTCCACCCTTCGATGCGGCAATCCTCGAATACCACTTCATAAGTGGTCATGCCGCCGATCATCGGGATGCGGCGCAGCACCGTGAAACCCGGAGTGCCCTTGTCGACCAGGAAGGCCGAGATTGCGCCGCGTTCGGACTTGCCGGTGCGCGCCATGACGATGGTGAAGTCAGCATCGGCAGCGCGGCTGATCCAGATCTTGCGGCCGTTCAGCACCCAGTCATCGCCGTCGCGCTCGGCGCGGGTGATGAGGGCACCGGGATCGGACCCGGCGCCCGGTTCCGACACCGCGATCGCGGACACGGTCTCGCCGCGGACATAGGGCGCAAGATAGGCCTGGCGCTGGCGGTCGTTCACCGTCGCCATCAGCATGCGCAGGTTGGGCGAGTCCGGCGGCAGCGTGTAGGGAGTAATGGTCCGACCCAACTCCTCGTTCACGCCGACCAGGGCCACCGACGGCAAATCCATGCCGCCGATGTCCTGGGGCGCATCCAGCCCCCACAGTCCGAGCGTCTTCGAGACTTCGTCGAGGCGCGCTTGATCCGCGGCGTCCAGCGCCAGGCCGCGCCCTTCATGTTCGCGCGCAAGCACCCTCGGCTCGAGCGGCAGCAAATCGTCGCGCACGAATTTGTGCACCAGCTCCTTGAGCATACTGTGTTCTTCGGCGAGCTCGAATTCCATAGCGGCTATTCCTTCTGGATGAGGATCTTGCGCTCGCGCAGCGCCGCGATCTCGTCATCGCGGAAACCAACCTCGCGCAGGATTTCCTCATTGTGTTGGCCCAAGGTCGGCGCCAGGCGGCGCACCGAGGCCGGCGAGGCGGCAAACTTGGTCGCTGGGCGCGTATAGCGCACCGTACCGACGCTCGGATGCTGGGCGGTCTGAAACAACCCGGTCGCCACGAGCTGAGGATGATTGCGCAGATCATCGAGGCCATAAACCGGCGTCGCCGGAATATCGAGCTCGTGGCACAGCTTCATCCACTCCGCGGTGGTGCGCGTCTGCGTGATCGTCGCCAGCAGCGCGTACACTTCCTTGCTGCGGACAGTGCGCTGCTCCCGGTCGGTGATCAATGGCAAACCCGCCAGGTCGCGGCGTCCGACTGCATCGAAAAACGCCATCCAGCGGTCGGCGGTGTAAGGCAGGATGCCAATATATCCGTCCTTGGTCGGCGACGGGCTTCGCCCGCCGGCGAGAATGCGGACATAGCCCGCTGGCCCCGGCGGGTCGAAGGTCATGGCACCCATATGCTCGGCGAGCACGAAGGAAGCCATCGTCTCCAGCATCGGCACCTCGACATACTGGCCAACGCCGGTACGCTCGCGATGCAGCAATGCCGCTAGCACCGCGTTGACGAGAACCAGCCCGGTGGTCTTGTCCGCGACCAGGGTTGGAATGAAGTCGGGCGAGTCCTTGCCGAGACCGGTGATGGCGACCAGACCGCTGGCCGCTTGGATCACGTCGTCAAAAGCGGGCTTGCCGGCATCGGGCCCGTCCTGGTCAAAGCCGGTGGCGGCACAGTAGACGATATCGGGCCGCAATGCTGTCACCGCGCCATAGCCGAAGCCCAGGCGTTCAATCGCCTCGACCCGCATATTGTGCACCAGCACGTCGCAACCCGGCACGATGCGGCGCAATATTGCCACTCCTTCCGGCTGACGCAGATCGATGCATAACGCGCGCTTGTTGCGATTGAGGCCGAGAAATACCGAGGCCATCCCGGGGCGGCGCGTGGCGCTGCCCGTGCGCACCAAATCTCCGGCCGGGCTTTCCACCTTGATGACATCCGCGCCGTAGTCGCCCAGCGTCTGCGTTGCCAGTGGACCCAAGACGACGGCGGTCATGTCAAGCACGCGAATGCCGGAAAGGGGGCCTGCGGCCTCCGGTATCGCGCCTTTCGCCGAGTGCTCAGTCTTATTCATGTTTCCTCCCGCTACTCTCATATTCTGGACGGCATCGGGAGTCGAGCTTGCCGCTCGCGGTGCGCCGTGCCAGCATCGCGGCAAAGCCGATGGCGCAACGCGCGATCGGCCGCGAACGCGGGGGCAGGGCACGCGATGGGAGCGGATAATCGTTCGCCGGTCGTAGATCATGAATCCGTCAGCGGTCGGAAACCCTTAACCGACGGAAAATAGCCATGGACGCGGAACACCGTAGCGACGACCGGCGTCGTGACACCAACCCGCTCTTCAATCATCGCAAGCTCAAGCTAGGCACCTTCTGCACGAACCTTTCGGGCGGCTGCACCATGTCCGAGGCGGAGGGCATGCTGGATTGCGATTGGCCAAGCACCACCAGGCTGGCGCGGCTCGCCGATGAGATGGAGTTCGAGGCGCTGGTGCCGGTCGGTCGCTGGAAAGGGCTGGGCGGCACGACCGATTTCAACGGCCGCGGTTTCGAATGCTATACCTGGGCGGCCGGTATCGGCGCGCTGACGAAGTATCCCGCAGTCTTTGCCACCTCGCACGTACCCACGGTGCATCCGATCATGGCGGCAAAGCAGGGTATGACCATCGACCATATCAGCGGGGGCCGCTTCACCCTTAATGTTGTTACCGGCTGGTTCGCTCCCGAACTCGAGATGTTTGGCGCACCGTTCCTCGATCACGATCGTCGGTACGCGATGGCGGCGGAATGGATCACCGTCATCAAGAAATTGTGGACCGAAGACGAGGAATTCGATTTCGTCGGCGCCTACTACGAGATCAAGAAGGGAATTATGCGGCCGAAGGCGGTGCAGACGCCGCATCCCGTCATCATGTGCGCCGGCGCCTCGCCGGCCGGTCGCGAATTCACCGCCAGATATGCCGACATCGGCTTCACCGCGCTCGAGGCACACGATCTCGACAGCATGCGCGCGCGCGTCGACGCACACCGCAAATACGCCTGGGACCAGCATCACCGCGACATAAAGGTCTGGACAAACGCCTACATCTTTCAGGGCGAGACCGAGAGAGAAGCCCGCGACTATTACCGCTATTGCATTTTCGAGAAGGGCGACTGGGCGGCGGTCGATAATCTGGTGTCGATCATGGGAATCACCTCGCAATCGTTCGCGCCCACCGCACTGGCCAGACTGAAGGAGCATTTCATGGCCGGCTGGAACGGCTTTCCGCTGATCGGTACCAAGGAACAGGTCGTCGATGGCCTGATCACGCTTTCGCAGGCGGGATTCGACGGCACACTCTTGTCCTGGCCGCGCTACATCGAGGGCATGGAGGAGTTCCGGCGCGAGACCTACCCTCTGGTCAAGCAGGCTGGTTTGCGCGATTAGTCCTCGCCAGGGAGGTCAAATCGAGCATGGTCCCGACTTGGGCGGTCGTGGCGTTCTCGCTGGGTTACGTTGGGCTTCTATTTGCGGTCGCCTATTACGGCGACCAGCGCGCGCGCCGCCGCGAGCGGCGGCTGACGTCGAGGCCGCTCGTTTATTCGCTGTCGCTGGCGGTTTATTGCACGTCCTGGACCTACTACGGCAGCGTCGGCCTGTCGGCCGCCAGCGGCTATAATTTCCTGCCGGTCTATATCGGCCCGATCTTGTTGTTCCTCGTGTGCTGGCCGCTGTTGCGCCGGATCGTGCTGTTGTCGAAGCGGCACAACATCACCTCGATCGCCGATTTCATCGCGGCGCGCCACGGCAAAAGTCAGTGGCTCGCCGCAGCCGTTACCGTTGTCGCCGTGATTGGGATCATGCCTTACACCGCGCTGCAGCTTAAGGCGGTATCCGCCAGCTTTGCGATGCTGACCGAGCACGCGCACGGACCGCTATCGGTGCTCGTCAATCGGCCAGGCGCGGCGGCATGGACGGAACTCGGCGTGTCGCTGCTGCTGGCGACATTCGCCATCCTGTTCGGCACGCGTCGCATCGAAGCGACCGAGCATCATGACGGCTTGATTCTCGCGATCGCGTTCGAGTCGATCGTCAAGCTGTTCGCCTTCCTGTGCGTCGGCGCGTTCGTTACCTGGGGCATGTTCGGCGGCTTCGGCGATCTGGCTGCGCGCGTCGAAGCCTCACCGGGGCTGCGCCATCTGTTCTGGTCGGGCGCCGACGGTCCGCTCTGGCTCACGATCACCGGCTTGGCCTTTGCCGCCGCCCTTTGTCTGCCGCGCCAGTTCCACGTCACCATAGTGGAGAATGCCGGGGAGAGCGATTTGCGGCGCGCGGCGTGGCTGTTCCCGCTTTATCTTGTCGCCATCAACATCTTTGTCGTACCGATCGCGATCGCCGGCCTGTCGGCATTTCCGAGCGGCAGCGTCAATGGCGATCTCTATGTCATCGCCCTGCCGATGGCGGCGAAACAGGAATGGGTCGCGCTGCTCGCCTTTATCGGCGGCTTCTCGGCGGCAACGGGCATGGTGATCATGAGTTGCGTTGCGTTGTCGACCATGGTCAGCAACGCCCTGGTGATGCCAATCGTCCTTCACGGTCGCCACCTCGGCCTCACCGAGCGGGAAAACATGGGCGCGGTTATTCTTGCGATCCGCCGCGCCGCGATCGTCGCGGTCATGTTGCTCGGTTACGGCTATTGCCGCATGGCGGGGAACGGCCCCGGCCTGGCCGAGATCGGCCTTCTCAGTTTCGCCGTCATCGCGCAGTTCGCGCCGGCGCTGTTGGGCGGCCTGATCTGGCGCAACGGCAACGCCAAGGGCGCCATCGCGGGGGTCGTCGTCGGATTTCTCCTCTGGGCCTACTGCCTGATGGTGCCGGGGCTGGCGCAATCGGGATGGGATTTTCGCGATTTGGTCGCGCACGGGCCGTTTGGCATTGCCTTCCTGCGCCCCGAGGCGCTGTTCGGTCTCAATTTCGATCCGCTGACCAACGGCACGCTGTGGAGCCTTGCCGCCAACATTGCCTGTTACGTCGGCGTCTCGCGCTTGTTTCCAATCCGGGTCATCGAGCGAATTCAGGCCAGCGCCTTCGTCGATCTCGACCCCGGCCAGGGACCGTTCAAGCCGCGGGCCTGGCGCGGACCGATCAGCGTCGGCGAGCTCGTGGGCCTGGTGTCGCGCTATCTTGGCGCCGAACGTGCCCAACGCGCGTTTGCCGCGATCGCGGCACAGCGCGGCGTCGGCGCCGACGATAATGCGCAAGCGGATTTCCACCTTGTCCGCGATGCCGAGCGGATGCTCGCCAGCGCCATCGGTGCGCCGTCGGCAAGGCTGGTCCTGGCCCTGGCACTGGAGCGGCGGCATCTCGGTCTCGATGCAGCCATGGACCTGTTGGACGACGCCAGCGAGGCGATCCAATATAACCGCGAGTTGCTGCAGGAAACGCTGGAGACGGTTCGCCAGGGCATCAGCGTGTTCGATCGGGCGCTGCGTCTTGTCTGCTGGAACCGCCATTTCCGCGATCTCCTGGAACTGCCCACTGATTTGGTCCGTGTCAGCGTGCCGCTGCAGGAGATCATCCAGTTCTTCGTTGCGCGCGGCGAGTTCGGCGTCGGCGATCCCGAGGAGATCGTGGCCCGGCAGTTGGACCGCTTCATCGGCGCGGGAGAAACCGTGTTCGAGAACCGCCGGTCCGACGGCCGCGTCATCGAGATCCGCACTAACCCGATGATCGGCGGCGGTTATGTCACGACCTATTCCGACATCAGCGAGCACGTGCAATTCGCGGCCGAGCTGGCCGCCGCCAACGAGTTGCTGGAGCGCCGGGTGCGCGAGCGCACCGAGGAGCTGAGCGCCGCCAAGGCGCTGGCGGAAGAGGCCAATCTCGGCAAGACCAGGTTTCTCGCCGCGGCAAGCCACGATCTGCTCCAGCCGCTCAATGCTGCGCGCCTTTACGTGGCGAGCCTGCTCGATCACCAGGCGCGTCCGGACGACGGCGTCCGCTCCGGCGAGCTCGCACGCAAGATCGACAGTTCGCTCGGTGCTGTCGAGGATCTGCTCGGGGCGCTGCTCGATATCTCCCGGCTCGATGCCGGCGCGCTGACGCCGGAGCGGCGTGACATGTCGCTCGACGAATTGTTCCGCGCCCTCAGAGTAGAATTCGCGCCGGTGGCGGAACGCAAGGGCCTCGAATTGACCGTGATGCCGACCCGGATTGCGGTGGAAAGCGACCGGCGCCTGCTGCGCCGCATCCTGCAGAACCTGCTTTCGAATGCGATTCGTTACACCAACTCCGGCAGGATACTGATGGGCGCACGGCGCGCCGGCGATCACGTCGTCATCCAGGTCGCTGACACCGGCATCGGTATTCCGGCCGACAAGCGCGGTCTCGTCTTCCAGGAGTTTCAACGCTTCGCGGCCCCGGGCGCGGAGCAGGGCATGGGGCTCGGCCTGTCGATCGTCGAACGGATCGGCCGGCTGTTGAATCACCCCGTCAGTTTCCTGTCACAGCCCGGACGCGGCACGATCTTCAGCGTGCGCGTGCCCCGCAGCCGAGCGATATTAGCTGAAAGGCCGTCGGCGGTGACAATGTTGCGCGTCGTGTCGGGATTGGAAGGCTTGCCGGTGCTCTGCATCGACAATGATGCCGATGTCCGAGACGGCATGAAGACCCTGCTCGCCGGCTGGGGCTGCCGTCCGATCCTCGCGGCGTCGCTGGCTGAGGCACTGGCTGCCGTGACGCGCGAGCGCGTGCTGCCGGTCCTGATGCTGGTTGATTACCATCTCGACGACGTCGTCGACGGCCTGGGCTGCATCGACCGCTTGCGCGAGTATGCCTGTCCCGGCGCACCCGCGATCCTGATCACCGCCGATCGCTCCGAGAAAATCCGCGCACAGGCGTCGGAGCGCGGCGTTTCGATTCTGAACAAGCCGATCAAGCCGGCAGCGTTACGCGCATTAGCGACACGCCTCATCGCCCCCCGCGCCGCGGCGGAATAGCTAGGATTGCCGCACCGACTCCGGAAACGCGGCGATTTCGCGCGCCAGGATCACTGCCTGGGTACGGTTCTCCACTTCGAGCTTCTCGAGGATCGCCGAGACATGCGCCTTGGCCGTTGCCTCCGACACCGACAGCGCGTGCGCGATCCTTTTGTTGGGATAGCCTTCGCTCAACATCATCAGCACGCGGACCTGCTGCGGCGTCAGGCGGGATAGGCGCGCGGCGAGCGCGTCACGGGGCGCGCCGGCATCCTCACTGTCGGCCCCCGCAGGGAACCAAACTCCGCCGGCCACCAGCGCCGCGAGCGCGGCGCGGATGCCGTCGGCGCCAGTCGATTTCGCGATATAGCCGACCGCGCCGAGTTCAAGGGCGCGCCGGACGATGCTTTTTTCCTCCTCGGCGGAAATAATGGCGACCGGCACGGCGGCGAATGCCGCGCGAATGAACAGCAGCCCTGACAGTCCCTGCATCCCCGGCATTTTGAGATCGAGGAGGACCAGGTCGGCTTCCGGCATCGCCTCGAGCTTCGCACGCAGCGTATCGAACGAATGCGCCTCCGCGATCTCGGCATTGGGAAAGGTTTGCGCGATGGTCAGACGTAGCGCGTCGCGGAACAGCGGATGGTCGTCGGCGATGACGAAATGCAGGGCCGGCATTGGCTTCTCCTTCCGGCCGCCGCCGGTAGTCCGCGGCCTTTAGACGAAAGTATAATAGCTGGCGTGTGGGGCGTGGCGTTACCCTTGATTATCGGCGTTTCCGGCCGCATGCCGGAGATGCTGCGCATAATGGAAGCGTTAACGCTTCGGCAGGAAAGGGAGGATTTATGAGCGTGCAAAAATTCGTCAGGCCGTCCCGTCGCACCTTGCTTCAAGCCGGCGGCGCGCTCGCCGCGGCGGCGGCGATGCCACGCCTTGCTTTCGCCGACGATCAACCGCCGATCGGCACCTGGCCCGCGGGTTCGCAAGGCGATGCTATCACGATTGGCATCACCGTGCCGCGCACCGGCACCTATGCCGCGCAAGGCGAGGACGAACTGAAGGGTTATCAGCTCGCGGTCGACCATCTGAACGGTGGCCACGAACTGATGCGCGCCATTTCGCCCAAGACCAAGAAAGGAGTGCTGGGCAAGGAAGTGAAATACGTCGTCGCCGATTCCGCGGCGAAGCCGAACCAGGCGGTGCAGGAACAGGGCAAGTTCATCAGCGACAACAAAGTGGTGCTCATGACCGGCTCGACCTCGAGCGCGGTCGCGGTGGCACTCAATCACTTCGCGCAACGCGAGCACGTTCTCTATGTCACCGGCATCTCCGGCTCCAACGACACGACGGGCAAGGACTGCGTGCGCTACGGCTTCCGCCAGAATTTCTACGGGCAGACCGCCGCCGCGGCGCTGGGTCCAGTCTTGATCAAGGTCTTTGGCAAGAACCGCAAGGCGGCGTACATGACGCCGGACTACACCTACGGCCACACCGTCACCAAGGCGATGAACGATTATCTCACCAGCCACGGCGGTTGGACCATGGTCACCAACCAGGTGTCGCCGCTCGGCGCGCCCGACTATAGCAACTACGTCACCAATATCGGCAACTCCGACGCCGAGTTCCTGATCAACGTGAACTGGGGCCATGACGCGGTCCTGTCGACGCAGCAAGCGAAGCAGTTCGGCTTGCTCAACAAGATGAAGCTCATCATTCCGTACCAAATTCCCTTCCTGGCGAAGGAACTGGGCGCGGACACCACCCAAGGCGTCTACGCCGCCACCGATTTCTGGTGGACGCTCGAAGACCGGTACCCGCTTGCCAAGCTGTTCGTCGACACGTTCCAGGCCAAATACGGCTATCGCCCGGAATGGGGCGCCGAGAACGCCTATATGTCGTTCGCCCTGTGGGCCGACGGCGTCGAGCGCGCCGGCACCTTCTATCCACCGGCGGTGATCAAGGCGCTCGAGGCCGGCCATCACAACGACTCGGTCGTCGGCGACGTCTATTTCCGCGCCGCCGATCATCAGCTGGTGCGGCCGGTCATCATCGTCCGCGGCAAGGCGCCCAAGGACATGAAGAACCCGGAGGATTTCTGGGAAGTGCTCGAGGTCGTGCCCGGCGCGGGCCTGATGCAGGCGCCGGACGCGTTCGGTTGCAAACTCGGCGATTATACCTGATTCTCGCCGCATTCCGGCGAGTGGGCGGCCGGTGCCGGCGGCCTGTGTCTTTGAGCCGGACCGCCGGACCGCATGCTCTCCTGGTCTAATTTCGTCTCACAGTTCTTTAACGGCCTGGCGTCGGGGGCCTTGCTGGCGCTTATCAGTTCGGGCCTGACGATCATTTACGGCACCCTCGGCGTCTTGAACCTGGCGCACGGCGCGATGTTCATGCTCGGCGGCTATGCCGGCCTGGTCGCGTTCCAGGCGACCGGCTCGTTTCTGATCGCCGTGATTGCCGGCTCGCTGTTTCTGGTGGTGTTCGGCGTCGTCTTCGAGTTCCTCATCATTCGCCGCTTCTATAGCCGTCCACCCGAGGATCAGCTTCTCGTCACTTTCGGGGTCGGCATGGTGCTCGTCGAGCTGGTGCGTTGGGGTTTCGGCAGCCTGTCCTTCACGGTGCCGCCGCCGAGCTGGGCCGCCGGCGTCAGCCATCTCTCCTTTATGTTCTATCCGACCTACCGCATCGTGGTGCTCGGCATCGCCGCGGCGGCGCTGGCGGTGCTGTATTTCGTGCTCTATCGCACCCGTCTCGGCATGATCGTGCGCGCCGGCATCGAGGATTCGACCATGGTCGGCATGCTCGGCATCAATGTCGATCGCGTCTTCATGCTGGTGTTCGGCATTGGCGCGATGGCGGCAGGGTTTGCCGGAATCGTCAATGCGCCGGTCGTGTCCTTGACCCCCGACATGGGTGAAGCGATTCTGGTGCAGACTTTTGTCGTGGTCGTGATCGGCGGCGTCGGTTCGTTTCCCGGCGCCATCCTGGGCGGGTTGATCGCGGGCGAGATTCTCAGCATAACCTCGATGTTCGATCCGGCCTATTCCGAGGTGATGCTGTTCGCGGCGATGACGCTGGTGCTGTTGCTGCGGCCGCAGGGCCTGTTGGGCCTGCCGAGCCGCGAATAGGCGGTGCCCCCATGTTCCGTCACCGCCGGTTCGTGATCGAGGGCTTGACCGCGATCGGCCTGGTCGTCGCGCGGTTCGCACTGCCTTATCTCCACGTCTCGCCTGAAACCGCCAACCAGATCCTCGTGTGGGGATTATTCGGGATCGGCTTCGATATCTTGTTTGGCTATACCGGCCTCTTGTCCTTCGGCCAGGCGGCGTTCTACGGCACCGGAGGGTTCGTCGCCGCGTATCTGCTGATCAACAATATGATCTCGAGCGTGGTGTTGGCACTGATCGTCGGCGCGCTCGCAGCCGCCGTGGTCGGCGTCGCGGTCGGCGTGGTGGCGCTACGGCGCACGGGCATCTACTTTGCCATGATCACCGTCGCCATCGCGGAGATGTTTTTCTTCATCGAGAACAATCCGCTGTCCGATTACACCGGCGGCGAGAATGGCTTGCCCGGCGTGCCGACGCCGAGCATCAACATCGGCAGCTTGCATTACCAGTTCGGCACCGACTGGTCGCTCTTCAGTTTCATCGCCGGCTGCTACTTTCTCGGCATCGTCTTCGGTTTGCGCATCGTACGCTCGCCGTTCGGCGCGGTTTTGATCGCGATCCGCGACAATCCGCTTCGGGCCCGGGCCCTTGGCCACGCGGTCGGTCTCTATAAGCTCGCTGCCTTCGTGATCGCCGCCGCTTACGCCGGATTCGCCGGCGGCCTGCTCGGCGTCGTTCAAGGCTTTATGCCGCCAGAGGCGTTCGACTTCGACACGTCGGGCCAATTGGTGATTCAGACCGCGATCGGCGGCACCGGCACGCTGTTCGGGCCAATGGTCGGCGCGGCGGTGTGGCTGTTCCTGCGGGATTTCCTGCAATCGGCCTTCGGCCTTGGCGCAACGTGGAAGCTGGTGCTCGGCCTGGTGTTCGTGGCGTTGGTGATGTTCTTGCGCCGCGGCCTGATCGGCGGCGCCGCGGCGGTGCTGCGCCGCCTTGCCCCGCGCTCCGCTCCTTCTGCGCCGCAGCAAGCGCCCGCGGCGATGCCGGCGATCGCCAGCGTCGGCGCCACCCGCCGCCGCCATGAAGCACCGTTCACCGGTCCGGTGATCGAAGCCCGCAGCCTCACCAAAGTGTTCGGCGGCATCGTCGCCAACCGCGACATCAACTTTGCAGTGGAGCAGGGCGAGCTGCGTGGCATCATCGGCCCAAACGGCGCCGGCAAGAGCACGTTTTTCAAGATGCTGACCTGCGAGCTCAAGCCGACCGCCGGCCATATCGCTTTCCACGGTCGCGACATCACGCGCATGAATGTTGCTGATGTTTGCCAGCTCGGACTCACCAAGAGCTACCAGGTCAACCAACTGTTCTCGCGGCTGACCTTGCGGGAAAACGTCATCATTGCCGCGCTGGCAGAGCGGCGCGGCCCCTTCGCACTCGATCTGTTGCGCCGCATCGACCGGGTGCCGGGCTTGAACGATCAGGTCGAGGGCACGCTGCAACTTGTCGGCCTTACCGGCCGCGCCGACCTGCCGGTGGCGGAGCTCGCCTACGGGGAGAAGCGGCGGCTCGAGATCGGGCTGGCGCTAGCGTCGTCGCCGTCGCTGCTGCTGCTCGACGAGCCACTCGCCGGCCTCAGTCCGAGCGAGCGCGCGGAAACCGTGCAGCTTCTGAAAAACATCCGCCGGGGCCGCACCCTCGTGGTGGTCGAGCATGACATGGACGCGATGTTCGGCATGGCCGGGCGCATCACCGTGCTCCACGAAGGCACGGTGCTGGCCGAGGGCACGCCCGCCGAAATTCAGCGCAACAGCCTGGTGCAAGAAGCCTACCTTGGCGGGGTCGCGGCGGAATGAACGCGCTTCTCCAGGTCGACAAGCTCAATTCCTACTACGGCGACAGCCACATTCTCTTCGACGTATCGCTTCATGTCGACAGAAACGAGGTAGTGGCGCTCTTGGGCCGCAACGGTGCCGGGAAAAGCACGACCCTTAAGAGCCTGATCGGCGTGGTGCCGCCGCGCTCGGGCAAGGTGACGCTCGACGGCGTCGCCGTGCAGGGCATGCACCCGCACGCGATCGCCGCGCTCGGCCTTCAATTGGTGCCGGAAGAACGGCGTATTTTCGGCAGCCTCAGCGTCGAGGAAAATCTGATCCTCGCGGGCCTCACCGCCAAATCGCGCTGGCCTCTGGAGCGGGTGTGGGCGATTTTCCCGCGCCTCAAGGAGCGTCGTCGCAGCCGCGGCACTGATCTTTCCGGCGGCGAGCAGCAGATGCTCGCGATTGCCCGCGCGCTGGTGCGCGATCCGAAGATCATCCTGCTGGACGAGCCGTTCGAGGGTCTCGCGCCGATCATCGTACGGGATCTGCTCGCGACGTGCCGCGGGCTGGCCGAGGCGGGTCAGACTATTCTGGTGGTGGAACAAAACATTTCAGCGGCGATGACCCTCGCCGACCGGATCTACATCCTCAATAACGGCCACATGATCGAGGAATTGAGTGCGGAATCAGTCCGCGGCCAGCCGGA
This sequence comes from Alphaproteobacteria bacterium, assembly GCA_030041335.1. GTDB lineage: Bacteria > Pseudomonadota > Alphaproteobacteria > ATCC43930 > CGMCC-115725 > JAATGI01. The sequence goes on from JASHOB010000196.1 coordinate 130,257, forward strand.
ACTGCTGCACCGGCATCTCGGGGTGTAGTCGCAGGGTTATTCCCGGGCCGGGGGCATCATGGTGACCGAGAACATGATGTTGGGCAGAAGCTCGCGGATCGCGGTGCGCAAGCTGGCCTCGTCTGCCGCCTCGGCCATGGCCAGAGCCTGGCGCGGCGAGCGGCGGAAAATCGTGGCGCTGGCACGCCCCGATTTGCTCGAAGCCACGGTTGCGAACGACGCGGCCGGGTCCACCCGCTTCAGCAATTTCTTGAGCGCGGCGCGACCCGGCTCTTTGTCGAGATCGTGCACCGGCAGGTCGGACGGAGCATCGCTTTCGGGTGGCAGCTCGGCGTTCACCGCCTCGACGCGCGCGTGGCGCGACAGGCGCTGGAACACCGCTCGCCCTTCCTCGGTATCGATGCGGAACTGCAGCTCCCAGCTTTCGCCCCGCGCCGCCAGTTCCGAGATCAGTGCGAACAGGTCGTCGCAATCGGCGTCGTGCGAACAGGTGATGAAGGCGAGCTGCCCCTCATGTTCGATCACGCGGTCGTCGTTCTCGGCGAAGCCGAGCTGGTCGAGCGCGTTGTTGAGCGCGCGCTCCGACGCAATCAACAACGTCGACACGTGAAGCTTGGCGCTTTCCTCTTTTTCGTCGGCCGATTCCATGGGCAATCATCTAGCGACTAATCATGGGTCTATCAACACACCCGGGTTTAGCAGCCCGTTTGGGTCGAGCGCGCGTTTCGCCTCACGCAGTGCCGCGGCGAACAAGGGCGGACGCTGGCGGTCGTACCAGGGCCGGTGGTCACGCCCCACCGCATGATGGTGCGTGATGGTGCCGCCGGCGGCGATCAGTGCGCTCGAGGCAGCCTCTTTGATTGCGCGCCATTGCTCCGCGAGCGCGCCGTGGCTCCCGAGCGCGCTGAACGTGAAATAGGGTGCCGGCCCGTCGGGATAGACGTGGGTGAAACGGCAGGTCACCTGGCCCGGCCGGTCCGTCACTTCGCGGATGGCGCGCATCGTCGCCGCCTTGACCGCGTCGTGGAAACTTTCGAAACGCTCCCACGTGATCGCGGTCTCGAACGTGTCGCCGATGATGCCGCGCGCGACCATCTTCTCGCGCGCGAACGGCATGCGGATGAACGCGTTGCGCCAGACCCCGGCCGCCCCTTCCTGGGTCGCATCGGCTCCAGCCGCGGCTTCGGGCCTGCCGCCGAAATCGGCGCAGAGTTCGAGCGCGCGTTTTTGCCACGGCCCGACTTCGTGATCGGCGGATTCGAACGCCAGCACCATCACCGCGAAACTGCCGTCGCCGGCACCGGTGTTGCGCGCCTCGAGCGGGTCGAGGAGGCGACAATTGGCGGGATATAGACCGGCCTGGCTAATGGCCCTGAGCGCCCGCGCCGCGGTAAAGAGGTCCCCAAAGCGCACAGCACCGCCGGCGCGGAAGCGAGGCCGGTCCTGCAGCCGCATCCACGCCTCGGTGATGATGCCGAGAATGCCCTCGGAGCCGATGAACATCCGGTCGGGGCTCGGTCCCGCGCCAGAGCCGGGCAGGCGCCGCGTTTCGATCCGTCCCGACGGCGTGACCACGGTAAGGTTCTCGACGAAATCGTCGATGTGGGTGTAGAGGCTGGCGAAATGTCCGCCGCTGCGCGTCGCGATCCAGCCGCCGAGCGTCGAATATTCGAAGCTTTGAGGGAAGTGGCGCAGGGTCAGACCGTGCGGCTTCAATTGCGCCTCAAGCGCCGGGCCGTATGTGCCGGCCTCGATCCGCGCGGCACGCGATGTTCTATCGACCTCAACGACCCGGTTGAGGTTGCGCAGGTCAATCGTGATCGCCGCCTTGTATTTGCCGCCGACGCGCGGCTCGACCCCGCCAACCACGCTGGAGCCGCCGCCGAACGGAATCACCGCACCACCGACGCTGTCAGCCCAGTCGAGCAACGTCGCGATGTCGTCGGCGTTCCTTGGATAGGCGACAACATCGGGCGCATTGGCGTAGTCGCCGGCGAGGCCGTGCACGTAATCGAGAAACGATTTGCCATAAGTGTGTTGCGCCCGGTCGGAGCGCTCGCTGGAGCAGAGCGTCGCCAGCGACGGCGGCGGTGCCACGCGCGGCGCTCGTAGAACGACATGCTCCAGAGGCGGCGGATGGTGTTGCTCGAAGGCGGCAATGCCGAACAGTTCGCCATAGCGTCCGGCGGCGAACGCCTCTTCCTCCGGCGTCAGCGTTTCGCCGACGCGGCCCCAACCGAAGTGTTTGAGACGCGCTTCAGCCATCACGGCCTCGCCAGCCAATCGAGCAGCACGCGGTTGAACTCTTGCGCGCCCTCATACTGCACCCAATGGCCGACGCCGGTCACTATGTGGAACCGCGCGCCGGGCTGGATCTTGCGCAGCAATTTCTCGCGCTGGTCGAGGTACGGATAGGCCGTGATGTCAAACTCGCCCCAGATGCCCCCGACGGGCGCCTTGACCATGGGTAGGACGCGCGCCAGCCGGTCGCCCGGGGCGAATGGCACCGATTTGAAGCGGCCGAGTGCGACGTGGCGGATCTGCATCCAGACCGCAGCGTCGTCGATGTTCGCCGGGTCGTGGATCATGAAGCGACCGAGATTGTCACGCTGCAGCGCCGCGATTTCGACGCCGCTCATGCTGGTCGCGACGCGGCGCAGGTTGCTGGCGCGGCCGCGCGGCAGGCCGAGCCCGCCGGCCCCGACAATCGTCAGCGACCGCAACCGCTCGCCGCGTTGCCTAGCGACGCCACCGGCGATCTGGCTGCCGAAGGAAAAGCCGACGAGATGGAATCGTTCGTCCGGCGCCAGCACGTTGACCAGGCCGCTCCCGACGATGTCGGACACCTCGTCGAGAGAGTCGATCGGCGGCGGCATCGCGGAATCGCCGAGGCCGGGCAGGTCGGGAATGACGGCGCGATAGCCGGCGCCGGTCAGCGGTTCGATGTTGCGCATCCAATGCAGCCACGAGCCGTAGCCGCCATGAAACAGTACCACCGGCACGCCATCACCCCATTCGCGCCACACCATCGTGCCGTCGCCGCACGGCGTCGCATACCGCCGGGCCCTCCGGTCGAGCGCGGCGATAGGTTCGGGCATCGCATCAAGGCCGCGTATCGTATCCATGGTCAACCATTAGCTGGCGAAACGGGCTGATCGCTCCGACTCGGCTCGGCGGTCACCCACATCGAGGGGACCTGCCTTGATGCAGTCTGCCCTCTCGCGGTGGGGGCCGGAGGTGGAAAAACAGGAGGGTCTTCGCTGTCATAACGCACCGCTAAGCCGTGCCTCAGTTTTGGGGGGTTGGCAAGGTCGAAGAGCTGAAAAGGGGCGCGCGGGCCGGTCACCGGAGCGGGCAGCGCCCTCGACCGGGCTATCCGCGGGGCAATCTGCCTAAAGCGCGCATGCACCCGACTTGTTTGGCCATGGTTTCTCCAGGTGCGCCGGTCAAGACCGGCAAGGTGTCGTGAATGAAAACGTCAAACGATGAAGGGCCAGCTGCAGCGATAACGCCATTCGCTTGCAAAATAAGACGGGTGGCCTATTTGCCCGCGTCCCCTTGGGTGGGGAGCTAAGCGAACGAGCTCGAGCGCGGGTCGCGCTGGTGGTCCATCGAACAAACCGTCGCGATTCAGCGCCGCTTCATTGTCGGGTCGAGCGCCACGCGCATCGATTCGCCGAGCGCGTTGAAGGCCAGGGCGGTAAGCAAGATTGCCATGCCCGGCGCGTACATCTGCTCGGGTGCGATTTCGATATAGTTGTAGGCCCGTGCCAACATGCCGCCCCAACTCGCCGCCGGCGGCTGCACGCCTAGTGACAGGAAGCTCAGTGCCGCCTCGGCGAGCAGCGCCACCGCCAGAGCCAGCGTCACCTGAACGATCACCGGTTGGATCGCATTCGGCAGGATATGGCGCCAGATGATGTGCGGCGTCGAGGCGCCGAAGCCTCGCGAAGCGTCGACATAGAGCGCGCTTTTCACTACCAGCGTTTGCGCCCGTACCAGCCTTGCCAGGAACGGCGCAAACACGAAGCCGACCGCGAGCATGGCGTTGGTGAGGCCGATGCCGAGCGCGCCCGTCACCGCGATTGCCAGCACGATCGGCGGAAACGAGAGGAGCGCATCGATGAAGCGGCTCGATATTTCGTCGAACCACCCGCCGACAAATCCGACCAGGAGGCCGACCGGGACGCCCAGCAGCACGGCGACGAACACCGCGAGGAACGAGGCGTAGAGCGAATTGGGCGCACCGTAGATCAGGCGGCTGAGCACGTCGCGGCCGAGATCGTCGGTGCCAAGCCAATGTCCTGCGCTCGGCGGCGCCAGCAGCAATGACACGTTCTGGTCGTTAGGCGGATAGGGCGCAATCACCGGCGCCAGGATCGAGATCAGCAGCAGCGCCAGGAGAAAGCCGATGCTGAGCACGGCTCGAATGTCGGAGCGCATCCAGCGCAGGAAGCGCGCGGCGCGGCCGCGGCGCGGCGCGATGACCAGGGCCGGCTTTTGCACGATCGTGGTCATGCCGCCGCCACCCGTGGATCCAGCAGCGCCGTGATGATATCGACCAGAAGATTGACCGAGATCACGATCAGCACCAGCACCAGCACTACGCCTTGTACCACCGGGAAATCCTTGTTGATGGCGGAATAGCTCACCAGGCTGCCGACACCGGGAATCGCGAACACCGCCTCGATCACCACGGCGCCCGAAAACAGGCGGTTGACCTGCAGGCCCACCAGCGTCAGCAGGGTCGCGCTAACGTTGCGCAGCCCGTGCTTCCACAAGATCGCGCCGTTCGACAGACCCTTGGCGCGAAGCGTGCGCATATATTGCTGATTCAGCACTTCCAGCAGATCGCTGCGGACCTGCCGCGCCAGCGTCGCCACCACGCTGACCGCGAGCGCGATCGCCGGCAGGGTCGCGTGACTGATGGCACCGACAGGATCGGTGAAGAAATAGGCGGAGCCCGTGGTCGGGAACCAATGGCGATAGAGCGAGAATTGCAGCGCCAAGATCATCGCAAGCCAGAAGCTCGGCAGCGCTACGCCCATGGACGCGGTCGAAGTCACGAAGCCGTCGAGTTTGGTGCCGCTGCGCGTGGCCGCGAGAACGCCGAGCGGAATGCCGATTGCCGACGCAACGATCAGCGCATAGACCGCGACGAACATCGTGTTCGGCAGCCGGTCCCAGATGAGCTGCGTCACGGGTTCGCTCGAGAACAGCGACAGGCCGAGATTACCGTGAGCCGCGTGCCACAGCCAAATGCCGTATTGCACGATCAGCGGCTGGTCGAAGCCGTATTCGTGGCGAATCTCGGCGATGCGTTGCGCCGACGCGTAGTCGCCCGCCAGCGCCAGCGCCGGATCGCCGGGCACCAATTGCAGCAGCCCGAACACCACGAACGTGGCGAACACAAGGATCGGCAGAAATTGCAGGAGCCGGCGTCCCAACAAGCGCCACAGCTTATGCATGGGGTGACCGCCAATCGGTCCTTTCCGTGTCGACGGGAAGCGACTCCAGCGAATAAACGGCAATCGCTCGCATCACGCCGCCAGCCAGACCTCCTGGAATTTCGGCGTGCCAATAATGCCGGTCTCGAAATTCCGCAGCTTCGGCGACATCACGCTGACGCCCGGCGCGATATACTGCACTACCTGCAGCGCCTGCTCGATGACGAAGCGCTGCAGCTCGGCAAACGCCGCCTTGCGCGTCGCCTGGTCCTGCGCGGACTCGGTCGCATCCATCAGCGGCCGGAAGCCCGGCAGCTCGATCTTGCCGGCATTGCGGAGCGCGTCCTTCGCGAACTGCACCTCGTAGGACTGGCTGGGATCGGGATAGCCGCCGCTCGGGCTGATGAGGATTTCGCCCTTTTTCTCAAGCATAAAATTCTGCATCGCCTGTTGCGGGGTGGTCGGCGTCAGCTTGAGGCGGATGCCGCTTCTGGCGAGCTGCGACATCAGCAATTCCTGGCGCTGCATTGCCACCTGATCGGCCCAGCCGAAGGTCGGCAGCTCGATGCCGCTGGCGAAGCCTGCTTCCTTCAGGAGCGCGCGCGCCTTGTCGGGATCGTGGGTGTAATAGTTGAAGGTGCTGGGGTCGGTGGCCCAATGCTCCTTCGGCAGGATAGACGAGGTCGGCTCACCGAGGCCCGCGTTTAGCACTTTGTTGAGCTCGTCGCGGTCGAGCGCATAGTTGAGCGCCTGCCGGATCCGCGCATCGTTCAGCGGCGCGCGCGCGTAATTCATGAACATACCGTAGAACACGAGGGACGCGCCGGTCTGAACCACCAGCTTCGAGTCGCGGTCGGCAATCAGCTTCTGGGGCACTTGCAGATCGATCGCGAGATCGGTCTCGCCGGTCATGGCGGTGCGTACCGCGGTGTTGAGCTCGTTGATGATGCTGATTTTGATGCCGTCGAGATAGGGCAGGCCCGATTTCCAATATTTGTCGTTTCGGACCAGCGTGAAGCTGGCATTGTCCTGCCACTCCACGAATTTGAACGGGCCGGTGCCGACCGCGATGCGATCGACGTTCGGTCCCTTGGTCTTGATCGCGGTCGGCGACAGCATCAGACCGACGCGGGTCGTCAGGATCGCCGGCAGGCCCGCGTTGGGACGCGACAGGTGCAGCGTCACCTGGCTCTTGCCGCTGACCTCGATCGTGGCGACGACATTGAGGTCGGACTTCACGTTTGAGCGAGGATCGACGCGGTAGCGCTCCAAGTTGAATTTCACCGCCTCGGCGTTGAACGGCGTGCCATCGTGGAACTCGACGCCGTCGACGAGATCGAGCACTAGCGTCTTCGGATCGGTGAAGCGCCACGCCTCGGCCAGGCCGGGCTTCAGGACCAGGGTGTTCGGGTCGAAATCGATCAGCCCGTCATAAACGGCGTAGAGCACGTTGAGGTCGGGCAGATTGCGGCCGGTCATCGGGTCGATTGCCGCGGGGTTGTAAGGCTGCGCCACCCGCAATGTGCCGCCCCGGCGCGGCTCATCTGCGGCGCGCACCAGCGACGGCAGCAACACGACACTGCTCGCCGCGGCGGCGCCCTTCAAAACCGTGCGGCGGCTTGGACCCGATCCGAACATCTTGATCTCCCTAACAGTTTTTTCATTTTCCTGCCAAGCTTGGCACGACGAGTGACGAACAATAGGCCGCCGCTAATTCGGAGTCTTGGCAAAATGACAGGCGACGAGGCGTCCCGGCGCCAATTCGCGCCACTCGGGGTCGCGCTGGGCGCACAGCGGCTGTGCCAGCGGGCAGCGAGTATGGAAGCGACAGCCGGTGGGCGGATCGAGCGGGCTCGGCACCTCGCCTTGAAGCACGATGCGCCCGCGGTTGCGCATATGTGCGGGCACGGGCTCCGGCTCGGCTGATAGCAGCGCCTTGGTATAGGGGTGGAGCGGCGCGTTCATGAGGCCGGTGGCCGGCCCGAGCTCCACGATCTTGCCGAAATACATTACTGCGACGCGGTCGCTGATGTGCGCGACAACGCGCAGGTCGTGCGTGATGAAGACATAGGTCAGGTGAAAATCGCGCTGCAGATCGGCGAACAAGTTCAGCATCTCGGCCTGGATCGAGACGTCGAGCGCCGCCACCACCTCGTCGCAGACGACGAGTCGCGGCTCTAGTACCAGGGCGCGGGCGATATTGGCGCGCTGTTTCTGGCCGCCGGAGATTTCGTGCGGGTAGCGCGCCGCCATTTCGGGCCCGAGCGCCACATGGTCGAGCGCTTCGAGCGCTTTGCGTTGGCGCTCGCGACGGGTGCCAGCACCGGCGACGTCAAGCGGCTCGCGCACGCTTTGCAAGATCGTCATGCGCGGGTCGAGCGCGGCGTTCGGGTCCTGGAAAATGATCTGGTAGCCGCGGCGGTGGCGGCGCAGCGCCTTGGCGGGGAGCGCAAACGGATCCTCGCCGAAATGGCGGATGCGGCCCGCGGTCGGGCGGATCAGGCAGACGAGCGCGCGTCCAACCGTGGTTTTGCCTGAGCCGCTTTCGCCGATGATGCCGAAGGTCTCGCCCTGGCGCACGGTGAAGCTGACATTGTCAACGGCCTGGATCACCTGCCCGCGGCGCCTGCCGGGAAACGCGATCTCCAGATTCTCGACCGTCAGGATCGGTCCGACGGATCGCGCCTCGCTCATCCACCTGCTCCCGCCAGTACCAGCTCCACTGCACGCGCGCAGCGCACACGCCGGTTATCCACGGCGCGCAACCGCTGCGGCTCCTGGCAGATGGCGGTGGCGAAGGTGCAGCGCGGGCCGAAGCGGCATCCCGCCGGCATGTCGCGCGGCGATGGCACCCGCCCCGGGATCGAGGACAGGCGCGATTTCGGCGCACGCCGCCCGGGCAGGGAGGCGAGCAGGCCGGCGGTGTAGGGATGGAGCGGCCGGTTGAGCATGGCCTCGACCGATCCGTCCTCGACCACTTCACCGGCATACATGGTCAGCGTGCGCTCGCAGCTCTCGGCGATCAGGGCGAGATTGTGGGTAATGAACAACAGCGCCGTGCCGGTGCGCCGACCCAGCTCCAGGAGCAGCTCCATGATCTGCGCCTGGATGGTGACGTCGAGCGCCGTGGTCGGTTCGTCAGCGATCAAGAGCTTCGGCTCGCACACCAGCGCCATGGCGATCATGACGCGCTGGCGCATGCCGCCAGAGAGGTTCATCGGATAAAGCGTGGCGCAGGCGGCCGGGGCGGGGATGCGCACCGAAGCCAGCGCCTCGACCGCGCGCTCTTTCGCTTCGCGTGGCGAGACCTGAAAATGGGTGCGCACCGTCTCGGCGATCTGGTCGCCGACCGTGAAGACGGGGTCGAGTGCCGACATTGGCTCTTGGAATACCATGCCGATCTGGCGCCCCCGCACTTGGCGCATGCCGCGCTCGCCCAGCCCGGCGATGTCGCAGCCGTCGAACACGATGCCGCCGGTGCGCAGACAACCACGCCTTGGCAGCAGTCCCATGATCGACAGGGCCGTGAGCGACTTGCCGCAGCCGGATTCGCCGACGATACCGACCGTCTCGCCGCGGTTCACCTGGAAGGCGACGTTGTTCAGCATCGGCACCCAGCCGGCGTCGTCTCGAAACGACACGCACAAATCGCGCACGTCGAGCAACGCGCCGGTGGTTGCGTGTTTGCTGTCGGATGGTTCCGCGGCTGCCACGCTCATGCGCGAGGTTTTGCCTGCTGCGCCGGTTTGCCGCAAGCCTAATCCCTCCGTGGCTTGCGGGCGAGCGCGGGATCTCGGGCGCGGCAGCGGTTCGCCATCGCCTCGCATCGGGCGCACGACCCGCGTTGATCGAGATCGTGGCCCGGCCGGCGGCGGCACTTCGTTCGCCGTCGATTTTTTCTGCCGCGACTAATCGTCGGGCCGATGACCAACACGTGTGAAAGCCAAGCCGAACCGCCGCTCAGGTCTGCGTTCGCGGATCACCCGCACTTTGAATAGTCGCAGTTGGTGCATTGGTCGCAGCCTTCGCTGTGGATGATCGCCGCCTCGCCACATTTGGGGCAGATCGGCATGCTCGGATGAGAGTGTTCGTGGTCGACGCCGGCACCGCTGCCAGGCTCCGGCAGGTTGACCACAGCGCGCGCCGGTTCCAATCCGGCGACGCGGTCTTTTGCCGGCATAAAACCGATGTCGACCATGTGGCGCTCAATGATCCCGCCGATTGCCGCGAGCAGCGACGGGACATACCGGCCTTCCATCCACGCGCCGCCGCGCGGATCGAAAACCGCCTTCAATTCCTCAACCACAAACGATACATCGCCGCCGCGCCGGAAAACTGCCGAGATCATGCGCGTCAAGGCCACGGTCCAGGCGTAATGCTCCATGTTCTTGGAGTTGATGAAAATCTCGAAGGGCCGCCGACGGTTGTTCTGCACGATGTCGTTGATCGTGATGTAGAGCGCGTGAGCGCTCTCCGGCCAGTTGATCTTGTAGGTCTGACCGGGCAGCGCCTCGGGCCGGTCCAGTGGCCGCGTCATGTGGACGATGCCGCCGGCCTCAAAGATATCGGCCGGTTTGATCGTGGAGGGCGGCGGCACCAGTGGCAGTTCCGGCTGCTTGCGTTCCTTCCTTTCCGGTTTCACCGACAGGACCGCGCCGGTCACCTCGTTGGGGCGATAGGTGGTGCAGCCCTTGCAGCCGAGTTCGTAGGCACGCAGATACACATCCTTGAAGCGCTCGAACGGGAAATCGACCGGTATGTTGATGGTCTTCGAAATCGAGCTGTCGATATATCGTTGCACCGCCGCCTGCATCACCAGATGATCAGCGGGCGCCAGCGACTGCGCGTCGACGAAATAATCGGGAAGCGGTGCACCTTCACCCTTGAGGCGGCGGAACCGGCGATAGGCGTGGTCGGTCACGTCTTCCTCGCGCCTCGTGCCGTCAGGCATCAGCACGTTGCGACTGTATTTGAAGCTGAACACCGGCTCGAGGCCCGAAGAGACATTGTCGGCGAAGATCGAGATCGTGCCGGTCGGCGCCACCGAGGTAAGGAGCGCGTTGCGCACGCCGTGCGTCGCGATGGCGTCGCGCACATCCTGCTCCAGCTCCATGACGTTTTCGCCAGCAAGGTAGGCGTCGCGGTCGAACAGAGGAAACGCGCCTTTCTCGCGCGCCAGTTCCGCCGAAGCGAGATAAGCGATTCGGCGGACGGCGCGCATCCACGTCTCGGTCAGGCTCACCGCCTCGGCCGAGCCGTAGCGCACGCCGCACTCGATCAGCGCGTCGGCAAGGCCGGTGACGCCCAACCCGATGCGGCGTTTGACCTTGGCCTCTAGACGCTGCTCTTCGAGCGGGAAGCGCGAGACGTCGATGGTGTTGTCGAGAAGCCGCACCGCATCGGGCACCAGCCGCGCCAGCTCATCGATGTCGAGCTGCGCCTGCGGCGTGAACGGGTCCTTGACCAGCGCCGCCAGATTGAGGGACCCAAGCAGGCACGCGCCATAGGGCGGCAGCGGCTGCTCGCCGCACGGGTTGGTGGCGCTGATGGTCTCGCAGTAATGGAGATTATTCCGCTTGTTGATGCGGTCGATGAAGATCACGCCCGGCTCGGCATAGGCGTAAGTCGCGCGCATGATCTTGTCCCAGAGCTCGCGCGCCGGCACTACCCTGAAGGTGGTGCCGTTGAAGCGCAGTTCCCACGGCGCGCCCTCTTTCACCGCCTGCATAAACGCGTCGGTCACCAACACGGAGAGATTGAACATGCGCAAGCGGCCGGGCTCGCCCTTGGCGTCGATGAAGGCCTCGATATCGGGATGGTCGCACCGCAGCGTCGCCATCATCGCCCCGCGGCGGTAGCCGGCGCTCATGATGGTGCGGCACATCGCGTCCCACACCTCCATAAAGCTCAACGGACCCGACGCGTCGGCACCCACGCCTTTGACCGGGGCACCCTTGGGGCGCAGCGTCGAGAAATCGTAACCAATGCCGCCGCCCTGCTGCATCGTGAGCGCGGCCTCGCGCAGGTGGCTGAAAATCGATGACATGTCGTCGCCGATCACACCCATGACAAAGCAATTGAACAAAGTGACGTTGCGGCCGCTGCCGGCGCCCGCGACCACCCGGCCCGCAGGCAGGAATTTGAAATCCTCCAGGATTCGGTAAAAGCGTTGGGTCCAGCGAGCTTTGTCCGACTCGGGTTGCGCCAGTGACCCGGCGATCCGTCGCCAGCTGTCCTCAATGGTCTTGTCCACAGCGGTGCCGTCTGGCGCCTTGAGCCGATATTTCATGTCCCAGATTTGTTGGGAAATCGCGGCGACGTTGGGCATTGGCAATACTCCCGCTAGACAGCCGGCCATTCACTAAAAGCTTGATAAATATAGGAATTCATCATCATCCCATCAATCAGTCTAGATTATGTTCCGGATATGTTCCAGAGTAATTTCTGGCAATTTTTGCCTCGCAAAAACGAACTTTCGATGACAACTGAGTTGATTAAGCATACTCATTTGCTCACGAATTCGAATTGATCCACTGACTTATCCACAGATTGTTTGGGCAATGCCACGCAACCGCCGGGCGGATGCCGGCATCCGCCACGTCTTTGAGCCATGGGCCGCCGCCTTCGCGCGACGCGCCAACGTGGCGGTCGCGCGTGCCGACCGCCGCCAACTTGCGCCGTCGCTGCGACCCGCCATTGGTCTTCCTGCCCGGGGACATCGGCTCATGCCGCCGCAATCAGGCGCGCGGTAGCGGCTTCGATCCGGCCGCGGAGTTCGTCGGTAACGCGGCGGCGGTCATTTTCGCCGACAATGGCCGGCAGGATTTCGACGACAACCAGTCCCGGCCGCTTGAGGAAATGCCGCCGTCCCCAGAATAGTCCGGAGTTGAGTGCCACCGGCACCAGTGGAATCTTGAGATCACGCACCAGGGCGCCGACGCCGGGATGATAGGGCGCGTTCGCGCCGATCCGGGTGCGCGTGCCTTCGGGAAAAATCAGGATCGAACGGCCGCGCGCCACCGCGGCGCGCGCCTTGACGAGCATGCGGCGCATCGCGGCCGCGCCAACAGTGCGGTCGATGCCGATCATACCGGCCTTGCGCAAGTACCAGCCGTAAAATGGAATCGCCAGCAGTTCACGCTTCACGATGATGGCCGGGTCGTCAAACAACGCAGCAGCGGCCAACGTATCCCAGGCCGATTGGTGCTTGATCGCGATGATCGCCGGTCCCGCCGGCAGATGCTCCCGGCCGCGCATCTCATAGCGGAGCCCGACCGTCCAAGCGGCGAGCCACAACGCGCTTCGTGCCCAATAATGCCCGAAATAGGCGTTCAGTCGGCGGGGCGCTAACAGCAACGGCAATGCCACGATGCAGGCGATCGCCGTGCCGAGATAGAACAATGCATTGAACAGAATTGATCGCACCAGGATCACGGTGTCGACCCGAACAGTTCGAGTCGCGCCAACGCAAACAGATATTTCATGTATTCCGCAACGATGAGCAAGGCGCCATGGAGGCTGGCGCGCCGGCCCTTCGGAAATACCGGATTCGGTACAATGCGGACGTCCGGCATCGCGCGCGAGAATTCGAGCAAACTGCGGGGCATATGATAGCTGGCCGTGACCAGGCGCAGCGAACGGAAATTCTCGGCGCGCATCCATGCTGCCGTCTCCGCGGCATTGCCGTGGGTGTTATCGGCCTCGTGGCCTAGTTCGATACAACAGGCCAGCGACTGGAGCGGCAGTTTCGAAGCGCGCAAGAGCGCTTGCACGTTGGTGCTGTGATAGACGCCCGACACAAACAGCTTCTTGGCCTTGCCTTGGGCCAGCAGATCAAGCCCATTCTCCACCCGCTGGCTGCCGCCGGTCAGAACGATGATGGCATCGGTGGCGGTGGCATCGACCTCCTCCTCGCGCGGCATCAGGCTGAGGAACCATACCAAGCCGCCGACCCAGGCGATTGCCACGACGCCAATCGCGATTTTCCACCACCCCCGGTACGCGCTCATGGCATCCGCGCCAGGGCGCCGTGCACGGTGGCAAGCGCCGTGAAATACGTGATCGCCGCCGCCGCAATTGGAACGAGGACCAACACGGACCATTGCCAGGGAAGCAGCGTGATCGCGGGGACGAGGCGCAGGCCCGGGCCCAATATGGCGGCGGCGGCGGCGGCGTGGCCCAGCAGCGCGAGCGTCGCGGCCGCCAGGACCAAGCCGGTCACGCCGCCTCGCAGTCCCAGCCCTAGCGCATGGCGTGCGAATTGCCGTGCAATGTAGGAATCGCGCGCGCCGAGTATGTGCAAAATTTCAATGACATTCTGATGCACGGCGAGACCGGCCCGTGTGGCGAAGACCGTCGTCAACACTGCCGCGATACCGATCAGCACGAGAATAACAACCGTCATCACCTCGATCGACATGCCCAAATCGAATAGGCGGTCGAAACGCAGCCGCGCGTCGTCGAGGACGGCGCCCGGCGCCGCCGTCGCGAGTTTGGCGCGGAGCGCCGCGAAGTCGGGGCGGTGCGCCGGGTCGATGCGCACATCGATCAGCTGCGGCAACGCCAATGCCGCAATTGCCTGGCCGGTGCCAAGCCAAGGCTCGACCAGCTTTGCCACCGCGGCGCGCGGCAGCAGCTTGACGCTGGCGACGCCGGGCGTTGCCTGCAACAGCGCCACCACCGGGGCGACAGCGATGTCGCCGGCTTGTTCCGTAGCGGCAGGCGGTAGTTCCACCGTCATGACGCCGCTGACACCCCGGCTCCAATCGTCCAAAGCCGCGTCGAGCAACAGCGCTCCTGCCAATGCCAGTCCGGCGAGATACACCATGAGCGCCACGATCCAAGGCAGGAAGCGCACCGAGCCGTCGCGCGCGAAGGGGATATCGAACCCTCGGCTCATGACCGAGGCATCACACGGTCGACCGGCGCTTCGGGCCTAATCAAGGCGATGCGGCCGCCGTCGAGATGAAGGCGCGGCTGACCCATACGTGTTGCCAGGTGATGATTGTGCGTTGCGACGATCACGGTAGTGCCAAGCCGGTTCATCTCTTCGAGGAGGCGCAAGAGGCGCATTGCCATCGCATCATCAACATTGCCGGTTGGCTCGTCGGCAAGGATTAGGCTCGGCCGGGCAATCACTGCGCGGGCGATGGCGACGCGCTGCTGCTGGCCACCCGACAGGGTTGGCGGCCGCGCTTCGAAGCGGTCGGCAAGTCCGACCCAGGTCAGAAGATCGGTCACGGTTTCCGTGACCTTCACTTCGCTCTCGCCGGCGAGTCGCAACGGCAGCGCGACATTATCGAACGTCGATAGGTGGTTGATCAGACGGAAATCCTGGAAGATGACGCCGATGTGCCGGCGCAGCGGCGGCAGCGCGCGCCGCGGCAGGCTTGATACTTGTTTATCGAACAGCCAAACCACGCCGCGCGATGGACGCTCGGACATGTAGATCAGCTTCAACACGCTCGATTTGCCGGCGCCGCTCGAGCCGGTGACGAAATGAAACGAGCTGACATCGAGCTGGAAGCTGATATCGCGCAGCACTTCGGGGCCTGCGCCATAGCGCATGCCGACATTTTCGAACCGAATCATGCGCCCGAACCATGACACGTCGCCGCGTGCGGCGTAAAGCAGCCCCCGCCAAACGGCGCTTTCCTTATGCTGCGGCTTCCACTAACGTCCGCGGCGTTGGTTAACCGAAGGCAGACCTCGTCATGGCTGGATTCTTTCGTGTGATCGCCGTTCTGGCCACCCTTGTCGTCAGCCTGAATGGAGGCATCGTGAGCGCGGCTGATCTCGAAAATACCCTCTATATGGATGTGCCGGCGGGGCGCGTGACGATCGAGTTGCGGCCCGATTTGGCGCCCCAAACCGTGGCCCGCATCAAGGAACTGGTGCGCCAGCATTTCTATGACGGCATCGTCTTCCATCGCGTCATCGATGGCTTTATGGCCCAAACCGGCGATCCGACCGGAACCGGGATGGGCGGATCAGGCAAGAAGCTCAAGGCCGAGTTCAGCGATACGCCGTTTGTGCGTGGCACCGTCGGCATGGCGCGTGCGCAGGACCCCGACAGCGCCGACAGCCAGTTTTTCATTTGCTTTGAGCCCGCGTCATTCCTCGACGGCAAATACACGGTGTTTGGCCAGGTGACGTCCGGCATGGAATATATCGACGCGCTCAAGAAGGGTGACCAGGCCGACAACGGCAAGGTCACCAACCCGGACAAGATCATTCGCATGCAGGTCGCCGCGGACGTCGATCGAAAGTGACGCAGCAGCTGGCAGGGATGGTTGCGAAGGACCAGGATCTTTGTGTCCCCACCATCCCCGCGGATTTCTCGCGCGGCGCCTTCGGCGATCGCGACGCGATGAAGCGCAGGCTGGCACGCGCCGTCGGCTGCTCGTGCCGTCGACAGGGTGACAAGCCGGTACCAGAACCGCGCCACCGCTCCAGGTATTGGAGCGTGCTCATCTCGTGAAGCGGCACGCCGTCGCCGGATGCTGAAAACGCGGGACGCGTTTCGCCTCTATACCGATCGCCGGATGGTCGCGATTCTGGCGATGGGATTTTCGAGCGGGCTGCCGCTTGCCCTCACGGGCGCCACGCTGTCGATCTGGCTCAGGCAAGAGGGCATTTCGCTGACCGCGATCGGTCTCTTCGCGCAGGTCGGCTTGGCCTACAATCTCAAATTCTTGTGGGCGCCGGTCATGGACCGCGTGCCGGTGCCAGGATTGACGGCGTGGTTGGGCCGCCGGCGCGGCTGGGCCGTGACCATCCAGGTCTTGCTGGCGTTGTCGATCCTGGCACTAGCGCGGACTGACCCGGCAGTCGACCCGCGAAGCACCGCCGTCATCGGCGTCGTGGTGGCATTTTTCTCGGCGAGCCAGGACATCGTCATCGACGCCTTCCGCGTCGAGCTTTTGACCGACCGCGAGCAGGGCGCGGGCGCGGCCGCCACACAGATAGGCTATCGCATCGGCATGCTTGCCTCCGGCGCGGGCGCACTCTACCTCGCCAGCGCCTTCGACTGGCACGTTGCCTATACGGTCATGGCGTGTCTGGTCGTTATCGGTATGGTGGCGGTGTTGGTCACCCACGAGTCCGTGGCACCGCGCCCGGCGCGCGCGCGTTGGTTCCGTGGTGCCGTGGTCGAGCCCTTTGCGGATTTTATGACGCGGCACGATTGGCCGGTGATCCTGCTCTTTGTCGTGCTCTTCAAAATGGGCGACGCGGTCGCAGGGTGGATGGCCGGCCCGTTTTACATTTCGATCGGCTTCAATACCGTTGAGATCGCAAGCGTTAGCAAAGTGTTCGGGCTGATTGCCAGCATGGCCGGAGTGGTCCTCGGCGGTTGGCTCGTACTGCGCATCGGTATTATGCGCGCGCTGCTGATCGGCGGCATTCTGCAGGCACTGTCGAATTTTGCCTATATTGTGCAGCTCGGCGCCGGCCATAACGTTGCGGTGCTCGCCGTCACCATCGCGACGGAAAATGTTACCGGCGGCATCGGCTCGGCAGCATTCGTCGCCTACCTGTCGCGCCTGTGCAATTCCGCCTTCACCGCAACTCAATACGCACTGCTGTCTGCGCTCGCGGCGCTATCGCGCACTTTCATCGCCTCCGGCGGTGGCTGGTTTGCCGATCGGCTGGGCTGGGCACCGTTTTTCACGGCATCGGCGCTGCTTTGTGTTCCGGGCTTGTTGCTGCTGCTGTACTTGATGCGGCGTGATGCCCCGCCTAACCGATCCGCAGCAATCTTGCCCGGTGGCGGTTGAGCCAGTGGCGCTGACCGTCGACACCGGGTGCCAGCCGCTCCACCAGTTTCCAAAAACGGGGTCCGTGATTCATTTCAGTAAGGTGCGCCACCTCGTGTGCCACGACATATTCCAGGACCGCGTCGGGCGCCATGATCAAGCGCCAAGAAAAAGCGAGATTGCCATTAGCCGAGCAACTGCCCCAGCGCGTCGTGGTGTCGCGTACCGTGATGCGGCCCACCTTACGGCCGATGCGCGCGGCAAGCTCGGCAGCACGGCGGTGAAACTCATGTCGTGCCAGGTCTTTGAGGAAATCGATCAGCCAGCGACCGAGTTGCTCCGGCGCCGCCGCAACGAACACCTGGCCGTTCTCGATCCAAACGCGCTGCCGGCCGGGCGCTTGATCGACGCGGCGGATGCGATAGGGCTTGTCGAGGATTGGTACCGTCTCGCCATCGGCGAGCACGGTGCGCGGCGGCAGCGCGGTGATGCGCTTGTCCAGCCAAGTGCGGTTCTCCTCGATGAATGCCATGGCACGCTGCGCCGAGGTGCGGCGAGGCAGCACCAGTTCGACCGCTTCGGACTGCGCGTCGATGCGCAGTGCCAAGCGCCGCGCGCGCGGCGACATGCGAACGCGCACCGGTATTTCACCCGCGCGCAACTTGATCTGTCGCGGCAGGCTCATGAGGAACGGTGATGTCGCGGGCATGGCGCCACTCTAAGCTCGTATCGCGTCGCGCGGCAAGATGGGTGTGCTTAGAGATATTTTTTCAAGGCGCGTGCCAGATCGTCGGCGGTGATCGAGGAATCGAAATGGCCGAGATATTGTCCATCGCGCGCCATGAGATAAATCACCGATGAATGATCCATCGTGTACTGTCCGCCGTCGCCCGAAATCTTGCGATAATAGACGCGATAGACGCTCGCTGCTGCTGCGATCTGCGCGGGCGAACCCGTCAGCGCGACAAAGCGCGGGTCGAAACTCTCCATATATTGCTTCATCTGCGCGGGCGTGTCGCGTGCCGGATCGACGGTAATGAAGATCGGCACGATTTCAGAGGCACCGGTCCCGAGTTTGCCGAGCGCGTCGCTCATCATCGTCAGCGTGGTCGGGCAGATATCGGGGCAAAAAGTGTAGCCGAAATAGACCAGCATCAGCTTACCGTGAAAATCCGTGTCGCGCCGGTTGGCGCCGCTCGCATCGACCAGCGTAAATCGTCCGCCGATCGAGAGTGGCGCCTGCACAGTCTCGTCCGGCGCCCCGAATTGCCGATAGGCAAAACCACCGCTGATGATGACGAGCGCGGCGATGAAAGCAATCAGCCCGTTGCGTGTCGATTTAGTCAAACCACCTCATCCTGTCGCGCAGCGCGACCGCGGGCCCGACCACCAGCATCGCCGGCGCTGCGACCGCGGCTTGCTCGGCATCGGCCGCGGCATGGGCGAGCGTGGTGACGATCACACGCTGCTCCGCCGTGGTCGCTTTGGCGACAATCGCCGCTGGCTCGTCGGCGCCACGCCCGGCGGCAATCAGCCGGTCCGCGACCTCCCGCAAATGACCCAGCGCCATATAGACCACGATGGTCGGCGCCGCGCCCGCCAGCGCGTCCCAATCGACGCGTTGCGGCAGCGCGCCGCCAGTGTTGTGGCCGGAGACAAAGGCGAAGCTTTGGTTAAGGTCGCGATGCGTCGCCGGGATGCCGGCATAGGCGAGACCGCCGAGCGCCGCAGTGATGCCGGGCACGACCCGAAACGGCACGCCGGCTTCTCGCAATGCGATCGCTTCCTCGCCGCCGCGGCCGAAAACAAAAGGATCGCCGCCTTTCAAACGGAGCACACGCTTGTCTGTGCGCGCCAACCGAATCAGGCGCAGCGAAATATCCTCCTGCTGAGCCGACGGTCGGCCACCCCGCTTGCCGGCGTAGTCGAGTGCCGCATCGCTGCGCCTCAGCGCCAGCACACGGCGGTCCACGAGTGCGTCATAGACGATGACGTCGGCGTGGTTCAGCGCGTGGTGGGCGAGTAGGGTCAGCAAACCAGGATCGCCCGGTCCGGCGCCGACGAGCCAGACCGAGCCCGGCGCGAAGTCGGGAAAGTCGAAGGATGGCGGGTCGAGCTTCGACATACCTGAACCTCACGGTAGTCTCACCGCCTGGGCTCGTCTATCATCAAAGCAGACCATGGAGCATGCAGCGTGACTCGCAACGGGCGCAGCTTGATGATTGGCGTGGCGGTCGCGGCTTTGATCTGGGCTGCGCCCGACCACATCGCCTCGGCACAGGACTTGAACAGTATGCTGATTCTGCCGCGCGCGGCGCAGCGTGACGATTTCGATGCCGTGCTGACCATGTTGCAGCGTGGCGATTTCGTCGACACCGAAGGCGAGGATCACCGGGCGGCGCTGAGCTTCGCCGCCGCCAACGACAATATGAAAATCGCAGACCTGCTGCTCAGTCATCTGGCCGTGGTGGACCATCGCGACCGGTTCGGCGATACCGCGTTGCATTGGGCGGCGATCAACGGCCACCCCGATATGGTCAAACGTTTGCTCGCGGCCGGCGCATCGGTCGATGCGCAGAACAGCGAGGGCATTACGCCGCTGATGTTCGCAATCACCAACAACCGCAGCGATGTCGTCGGCGTGTTGCTCGAGGCGGGTGCCGACGTCCATCTCCAGGACTTTACCGGTCACGATGCCCTGTCCTGGGCACGTGACAAGCCGATAATTCGTCAGATCATGCAACGGGCGGTGCACTGACATGATGACCATAGCCGACATTCTCGCCCGTGGCGGGCAGGCCGGCGCCCTGTTGAGGGGGCGCAACGAGACGGTCGCTGTTTCGGAATCGTCGACGGGCGGGTTGATCTCGGCGGCGTTGCTGTCGGTGCCGGGAGCCTCTGCTTATTTCATCGGTGGCGGCGTGATCTACACGCGGCAGGCGCGCAACGCGTTCTTGCAGATAAACGACGAAGCGATGCGCGGGATGCGCGGCGCCAGCGAGCCTTATGCGCTGCTATCGGCGCGCACCGCGCGCGATCATTGTGGCGCGTTCTGGGGTGTCGGCGAAACCGGAGCCACCGGACCGACCGGCAACCGCTACGGCGATGCGGCCGGGCACAGTTGCATCGCGGTGGTCGGTCCGCGTGATCGGGTTATCACCATCGAAACCGGCAGCGCCGATCGCCTCGCTAATATGTACGCCTTCACCTTGGCTGCGCTCGAGCTGCTCATCGAACAACTCAAGTAACCCCACAACCGATAAACCGTTGGTCGTCTCGGGCACTGGCGCGGCCACCGGTGCGCGGGCGACGGCATCGACCATCGCCCGCCCCGGACGGGTACGTTGCACCGGTGGCGTCGACACCCGATTATGCGGCAGGCGCTGCGTCGGTGAAGCCCGCGACCGATTGCAATCGGCCATCGTCGGCGCGGACGGCAAAGTCGGTGCCGCGAAAATACAGCGGCGCCTCGGGCGCGCCGCCGGCAGCCCAGGTGAAGCGCACGTAGCTGTTGTGAGCTTCGATACCGCTCACCAGGCCAAATCGATAGCCGGCGAATTTTTCTTGCACGCCCGCGATCATCGCGTCGATCTGATCGTGGCCGATGCCCCGACGATGTGCGTCGATATAGACGCCGTCATCGGTCCAAGTCTTGGCGATCAGGGTGCGCCGCTTGTGCGGGTCGCGCTCGTTCCAGGCCCCGATGTAGTTGGCGACCACTTCATTGACGCTGCTCATAGCCATCCTCCTTGGTTCGTGTCAGACGGCCATGGTCGCGTATCAAGGGCAGCAAAGCGATTACGTCACAGGTAAGGAGATATTATTTTTCTCTCGACCGCGTGCGCCGTTGCCGCGTCGGCGGGAAAGAACAATTCGAGCGCCAGTTCCGACAACGTCACCTCGATCGGCGTGCCGAAAATCGTGGTTGTGCTCAAGAACGATAACAGGCCCAACGAAGTATGGACTTTGAAGGGGATGGCGACAGCGTGATCCGCCGTCGTGTCTTGCGCCTCGGGGGGCGCCGGATAAGACAACAGCTCACGCCGCAGCGCCGCCAGCTCGGGAAAAGCAGTTATGTCGATCTGCTGCTTGAGCCGTGCCAGAATGTGGCCGCGCCATTCGGCAAGATTGGCGATACGGGGTGCCATTCCCTGGGGATGCAGGGTCAAGCGCAACCCGTTGACAGGCGGTTGCAACAATTCCTCGGCGCAACCCTCGTAGAGCTCAGGCAGCGCCGAATTGCTGGCAACGACGCGCCACTGCCGATCGATGGCAAACGCGGGGTAGGGCTTCTGTCGCTCGAGCACGAGGTCGATGGCGGCGCGCACCGCGGCCAGCGCCGGGTCTGCCAGGGTTCGCTCGCCAAAGGATGGCGCGAACCCGGCCGCGACCAGCAGCACATTGCGCTCGCGCATCGGCACCTCGAGCCGCTCTGCGAGGTGCAGCACCATGTCCCGGCTCGGCCGGGCGCGTCCGGTTTCGACAAAGCTCAGATGCCGCGTCGATATCCTCGCTTCACAGGCGAGATCGAGTTGGCTCAAGTGCCGGCGTTGTCGCCATTCACGCAGCAGGCCGCCGACGGGACGGGCGATTTGATTCATGTGCCATATTAGTGCGGGGGCGAATGCCCTTAAATTACCTGCGACGTAATGGCACCGCGTCAGGCTTGCTTCAGATTAACCGCCGAGGTGCGGCCTTGCTGGCCGCGTTCGATGTCATAACTCAGCTTCTGGCCTTCGCGCAGGCCGCCCATGCCGGACCGCTCAACCGCCGAGATGTGAACGAATACGTCCTTGGTCCCGTCCTCCGGCTGAATAAATCCATAGCCTTTTTGGCTACTAAACCATTTTACTGTGCCGATGGCCATCTTGGCCTCCAATGGAGTGTTTCAGCGCAATCGTCGCGCCACCGATCGGTCTCGCTTGAGGTCGGAAAGGGGGCCGGCGCCGGCTGAGCCCGGCGGGGCTGGTCTTCGAACCGCGAACTGTCGATACATCAGCATGGTCCTTGCGCCTGAAATTGGCAAGCCGGCTGAGCAAGGCCGGCCCAAGATGCTTGTCCTCGAAAATGCAATGCATAATATTTCCGTGGTCGGGCAGCCCGGGAAAGGGTTTGGCCGAAGATTGAAGGGCCTCGAGCGTGCCATGACCGCGTTGATGCTGAAGAAGACGGCTCAAAGGCTTGCTCTGCGGCGCGCCGTCCCGGCGCTGGCCGCGGTCTCGGCTGTGCTCATTGCCTGTGGGTGCGACAATACCGCGCGAACGTGGGCTTCGGCCGATGGCGGATCTCGGGGCGCAAGCCCATCCGCGGCGCAGGTCGCGACGGCGGCTCGGCCGCGGGACGACGACGGCACGCAAGTCGCCATGGCGGCGCCTGCTGTGAGCGATGCGGACGTTCCGCTCGACCAAAGGGCAGGCGTCGGCGGCAGCGTAAAGCGTCTTGCCCAAGGCGGCAATCAGCATCCAGCGGGTGGGCAACCCGGTCACCGTCCGGCAGCAACCGCTAACCGGCGCCGCCCGCTCGTGGTCATTCGCTTCGACCGGCCAGACGTGCCGTACGAGCCGGCGCTCTACACCGCCATCAGCCGCGCCTTGGAGTGGAGGCCAAGCGCCGTCTTTGACCTGGTCGCCGTGTCGCCGAGCGTCGGCAGCGAGGCAGAGACCGCGCGTAGCGCGGACGAGGCCCAGCGCGATGCCGAGCGCGTCATGCGCACGTTGTCGCAAATGGGACTGCCGGGCGATCGCGTGACGCTCTCGGCAATGTTCAGTACCGATGTCCGCGACAACGAAGTGCAGATCTTTGTGCGCTGAAGCCATGACGCGTTCGATACCGTGACCACCGCCGCTGGCTATACCAAGAATTTTCCCGTCACCTGGGACGAATTGCACCGCCATGCTCGTGCCTTGGCGTGGCGGCTCGTCGAACTGGGGCCGTGGCAGAGCATCGTCGCCGTGACACGCGGCGGACTGGTGCCAGCGGCGATCGTGGCGCGAGAGCTCGATTTGCGGCTGATCGACACCGTTTGTATCGCCAGCTATGACGATCGCTCGCAAGGCAAGCTCACGATCCTGAAGCCGGTGCCAGGTGACGGTACCGGTGTGCTCATTATCGACGATTTGGTCGATACCGGCTTCACTGCCAAGGCAGTGCGGGAAATGTTGCCCAAGGCCCATTTCGCCACCATTTATGCCAAGCCCGCCGGCCGCCCGATGGTCGACACTTTTGTCACCGAGGTGAGCCAGGACACCTGGATTCTGTTTCCTTGGGACATCGAGCCGCAATTCGCCCCGCCGATCGCCAGCGTCCGCCGCCGCTGAATTTTCTTGGTATCGGCGCGTTGGCCGCGATCGCGCTGCCGTGCAGCGTTGCCGTTGCGCAGGCGCCAATGCCGGAGGCGGCGACCGGCCACACGCGCCATTATCCGAGCTTCGCGGCCCACGAAATGGTGGTCGCCGCCGAGCCGCTTGCCGCCAAGGTCGGCCGCGACATCTTGCGGGATGGCGGCAATGCGGTTGATGCGGCGATTGCGTCAGCGCTGGTGCTGAACCTGGTGGAGCCACAATCTTCCGGTGTCGGCGGCGGCGGCTTCCTCGTCTATTACGCCGCGAAATCGCGTACGCTGACGACGATCGACGGGCGCGAGACCGCGCCAGCTGCCGCGAAGCCCGATCGCTTCCTCAATCCCGACGGCACGCCAATGCAGTTCTTCACCGCGGTTGTCGGCGGGCGCGCGATCGGCACGCCGGGTTATTTGCGCATGCTGGAAATGGCGCACCACAAGTTCGGCAAGCTGCCATGGGCCAACCTGTTCGCGCCGGCGATCAAGCTCGCCAGCGATGGTTTTGCCGTGTCGGATCGACTGCATATGCTGCTGGTCGGCGACAAATTCCTGTCGCGCTACCCGTCGGCAAGGTCCTACTTCTACCATCCCGACGGCACCCCGCTGGCAGCCGGGGAGACTCTGAAGAATCCGCAGCTCGCCCGCATCTTCACCGAAGTGGCGATGCGCGGTGCCGATGCCTTCTATCAGGGCATGGTCGCGCAAGAAATCGTTGATGCCGTGCACACCGCTTCGCCGCCCGGCGATGTCACGATCGCGGATCTCGCCAATTATCGCGCCAAAGAACGCGGGCCGGTGTGCGGTTCCTATCGCATCTGGCGAGTTTGCGGCATGGGACCGCCGAGTTCCGGCGGCGTCACATTGCTGCAGATTTTGCGAATGCTGCAGCGATTTCCGCCGAGCCGGCTCGATTTGGATGCGCCTGACGCCGTTCACCTGTTCGCCGAGGCTGGCAAGCTCGCTTTCGCCGACCGCGACCGCTACCTCGCCGACACCGACTTCGTACCGGCGCCGGTCTCGGGTCTCCTCGACCCGGCCTATCTCGCGGATCGCGCCAAGCTGATTAACACGACGCGGGATAGCGGCGTGCGGGCACTGCCGGGCGAACCGCCCGGACCGCATGCCGAACGCGGCGATGACGCCTCGCCGGAATTACCTTCGACCACCAATCTCGCGGTCCTCGACCGCGACGGCAATGCCGTTGCGATGACGGTTTCGATCGAGAACCAGTTCGGCTCGCGGGTGATGGTTGATGGTTTCCTTCTCAACAATGAGCTGACCGATTTCTCCTTCCTGCCGCAACGTGACCACCGCCCAGTCGCCAACAGCGTCGAGCCGGGCAAGCGGCCGCGCAGCGCGATGTCGCCGACCATCGTGTTCGACACGGGCGGGGTGAAGCTGATCGTCGGATCCGCCGGTGGTCCGGCGATCATCGAGGATGTCGCCAAGACGATAATCGCGGTTCTCGATGAGCATCTCGATTTGCAGCGGGCGATCGACCTGCCCAATGTTGGCGACCGCAACACCGGCACCACAGAGATCGAGGCCGGCCCGGCGGCGGCGGCGCTGAGTGCCGCTCTTGAGGCGCGCGGCCACCACAGCGTCGTCGGACCACACCCGAGTGGCATTACCGCGATCGAGCGCACGGCCACAGGTGTTGAAGGCGCTGCCGATTCGCGGCGCGACGGCAGCGGCGCCGGCGACTAGGCGGCCATCCGTGATCGACGATCCACACTCGCGCCCGGTGGTTTGGCTCCAACCGGGGCACCACCGGCGTGCGGCCCAGGGCCATCCCTGGATCTATTCCAACGAGATCACGATGAGCAGCACGGCGAGGGCGCTCGCGCCGGGCACGCTCGTCACCATCCTGACGACCACCGGCGACGCGCTCGGGGTCGCCATGCTCAACCCGCACACGCTCATCAGCGCGCGGCTGCTTGATCGCGACGCCGGACGCGTCATCGACCGGGGCTTTTTTGCCGCCCGTCTCGTCGCGGCATTGCATGTGCGCGAACGCCTCTATCCCGCCCCGTTCTATCGGCTAATTCACGCCGAGGCCGATGGTCTGCCAGGCGTCGTGGTCGATCGTTTCGACGATGTGTTGGTGATCCAAATAAACACCGCTGGCATCGACCGGCTCGAAGCTGAGTTGTTGGCCGCCTGCACGCAGGTCTTGCAGCCACGTGCCATCGTGCTGCGCAACGACAGCGAGGCACGGACCATCGAAGGGCTGCCTCCGCGCCAGCGCGTCATCGGCGAATTCGCGGGCGCGATCGCCGTCGCTGAAAACGGTGCCCGCTTCCTTGCCGATCCGGTCGGCGGCCAAAAGACCGGCTGGTTCTACGACCAACGTGAAAACCGGCGCGCGGTAGCGGCCGTGTCGGCGGGGGCCCGCGTCCTCGATCTCTATTGTTTCTCTGGCGGCTTTGCCATCACCGCAGCGCGCGCCGGTGCGCGCGAAGTGATCGGCATCGACCGGTCCGAGCCGGCGCTCAAACTGGCGCATGGCGCCGCGGAATGTAATCGCGTTGCGTCGATTTGCCGTTTCGAGCGGGCGGAAGTGTTCGCAAAACTGGAAAGCCTCGCCGCCGCGGGGGAACGCTTTGATATCGTCGTCGCCGATCCGCCGGCCTTCGTCAAATCCCGCAAGGATTTGGGCGCTGGCCTGCGCGGCTATCGCAAGCTAACCCGTCTCGCCGCAAGCCTGGTGGCGCCCGGCGGCATGCTTTTCGTTGCCTCATGCTCCCACAATGTCGCGGTCGCTGATTTTGGCGAAGCAGTGCGGCGCGGCTTAGACGATGCCGATCGCTGTGGCCGCATTCTTTTGCGCTCGGGCGCCGCGCCCGACCATCCGCTCCACCCGGCGTTGCCGGAAAGCGCCTATCTCAAGGCCGAGCTTCTGGCGCTCGATTGACGCCGGAGGAAAAGCCTCCGAAAATAACATAAGAAGGAGGTAGTTATGACAGAATTTACGCCGATTTCTGCGGGAATAGGCGGCGTCCTGATCGGCCTCGCGGTGGTAATGCTGATGCTGTCGATCGGACGTGTCGCGGGCATAAGCGGGATCGCTGCCGGTGTCCTGGAGCCGCAGCGGGGCGAGTGGACTTGGCAACTCCCGTTTTTGATCGGACTGGTGGCGGCGCCGCCCTTGATGCACGCCGCCGGCTATCCCTTGCCGCACCCGGTCATGCCGGGAAGCACGACGCTGATTGCGATGGCGGGGCTGGTGGTCGGATTCGGGACGCGTCTCAGCGGCGGCTGTACCAGCGGTCACGGCATTTGCGGCGCTGCCCGACTGTCGTCACGCTCGATCGTGGCAACGGCGACCTTCATGATCGTCGCCATGATCGTCGTGGCGTTGACGCATCACGTCATCGCAGGCATGCCGTGAAGAGCGGCGTCGCCTTGCTGTGCGGACTGATGTTCGGCGCCGGTCTGATGATCTCGGGCATGACCGAGCCGCAAAAGGTTCTGGGCTTTCTCGATATCCTCGGTCCCTGGGATCCGAGCCTGATCGTTGTCATGGCCGCGGCGTTGGTTGTCACCTTTGCCGGCTTCATGGCGGTCCGGCGCCGGGCGACCCCGCTCTTCGCGGCGACGCTGGCGTGGCCCTCCAACCGCGAAGTCGATACGCCGCTCATCGGCGGGGCGGCATTGTTCGGCATCGGCTGGGGCTTGGTGGGCTTGTGTCCCGGCCCGGCGATCGCCGATCTTTCGACCGGCTCATCCCCGATTGTCCTCTTTGCCGGGGCGATGGCGGCGGGCATGGTCGCGCGCAACCTGATGAACCGTCGCCGCGCGACGACCGACGCATCGGCGCCCGAACCGGGCTGATCACGCCGGCAGGCTCAGTTGAAACAACGTGCCGTCGGCGCCGCTGCGGCCGAGGGTGATGTCGCCGCCATGCGCCCTTAGAATCTCGCGGGCGATGGCGAGGCCGAGTCCCATCCCGCCCGGCCGTGCCGATCCCGCGAAGGGCCGGAACAAATTGTCGCGCGCCTTGGGTGCGAGGCCGGGACCGTCGTCGGCGACATCGATCATCACGAGCCGGTCGCCGTTATGGGCCGAGATGATGACGCAATTGGCGCCGGCCTCGACCGCATTGCGCGACAGATTGAGAAGGACGCGGAAAAGTTGGTCGCGATCGGCCCGCACCGCCAGGTCGGGCGGCACGTTGTCGATCAGCCGATGCGGGTCGCCCTCGGCGCCGTTCTCGACCACGGGCGCCAGTTCCATGACCAGCGGCTGCAGCGGAAAGTCCTTGATATTGAGCGGCGCCGCGCCTTCGCGGGTATAGCCGAGCGTGCCGACACAGAGCGCCACGGCACGATCGATGGCGGCAATCAGGCTGGGCAAAACCCGTTTGACCTCCGGCACGTTGATGCCGGCGAGGCCGTCCGACATCAGGCGCACGGTGCTCAGGATGTTTTTCAGATCGTGGCTGATCTTGGTGACGGTCGTACCCAAGGCGACAAGCCGCTCATTCTGCCGCAACGCGGCGAGCACCGTGCGTTGCATGCGCGCCAGTTCGTGCTGCGCCAAGCCGATCTCGTCGGGCGCGCCGATCGGCACCAGAATCGCGGCGTCCTCGGGGTTGTCGCGAAATGCCGTCATGCTCTGGGTCAGACGCCGCATGCGCCGAACCACCAGCCATTGCAGACAGAAATAAAGCAGTACCGAGGCGATGAGCGAGGTGATCATCGAGACCGTCAGGACGCGCTCGGCGTACTTGAGGATGGCGGCGCGCACGGGCGCCTCATCCAAGAGCGCCTCGACCACCACGCCCTTCTCCTTCGGGGAGATGTCGAGGACGCGCAACACCCGGTCGCCGCTGTCCGTGAGTGCCCTGGCGGCATCGGCGACCAGCATCGGCAGCATCGCGTTGCGCAGGTCGTAGGTGGCATCGACCTTTGGAGGCATCGGCGAGTCGAGCATCAATGTGGTGTTGTCGAGGCGGTGGAGCACGATCCCGTGCGCGCCGACGCGCTGCAGCAATTTCTTGGCGAGACCGGGGCTGACCTCGTTGTTCGGCGTGGCCTCAAGCGCCAATGCCGCCAGATGGGCTTCGCCCAAAACCATGCGCAGGTAATCGCGCCGGAACATCGCCACCGACGGCACCAGGATTAAGACCTCGCTGAGCATGAAAAACGCGAGGGTCAGCAGCAGCAGCCGGACCGACAGGCTCGCGCCAATTCGCGGTCGTGACGAAGCGGCGGGCGTCATGGCGCAATGTTAACGCCAAATGGTCAAAGAAACAGCGGAGTCGGCCCGCTCTTGCTTGCTGCGATGCAGCAATCCATCTATGTTGCGCCGCTTTCACAGCGGTTAGGAGTTTTGTTGCATGCCCGACAGTGGAATGAAGATAGCGGAAAGACCCGGGTTCTTCTATGAAGAATTGTATATCGGCCAAACCGCTCGACAAGAGCGGGTGGTGGACGATACCTTGATCCGGCAATTTACGGCTCTGTCAGGCGACAACAATCCCGTCCATCTCGATGAGGATTATGCGCGCAAGACCCGCTTCGGCGGCCGCATCGCCCAAGGAATGCTGGGCGCGACCTTTATCTCGGCCGTGATTGGCAGCCGCCTTCCCGGTCACGGCACGATCTATCTGTCCCAGAACCTAAAGTTTCTTGCCCCGGTGCGGATCGGCGACAAAGTCACCACCGAGGTTACCATCACCGAGTTGCGGCCGGAAAAATCGCGCGCCGTCCTCAAGACGATCTGCCGGGTCGGCGACACCGTGACGATTGCCGGCGAGGCCCTGGTGATGGTGCCGAAACGCGGCTAAAACCGCGTCACCATGCAGTTGTTTCGCCATGCGACCGCCGGCGTAGCCAGAGGAGCGGTGATCGCGATCGGAAATTTCGACGGCGTCCATCGCGGGCACCGCGCGGTGATCGCCGAGGCCAAGCGCATTGCCGCCCACGAAGGCGCCCCGTTCGGGATTCTGACATTCGAGCCGCATCCGCGCAGCGTGTTCGTGCCGAACAGCCCGCCGTTTCGCCTGACCCCGTTCCGCGCCAAGACCCGGCTGCTCGCGGAAGCCGGAACCGATGTGCTGTTCACGCTGCGCTTCGATCGCCGCTTCGCCGCCAAAAGCGCCGAAGATTTCGTTGCCGATCTGCTGGCGGCGCGGCTCGGTACCAAACACATTGTGGTGGGGCAGGACTTCACGTTTGGCCATGGCCGTGGCGGCAATCCAGCGCTGCTGCGCGAGATGGGGGCGGCGCTCGGATTCGGCGTCACCGTTCTCGAACCGGTCGCCGATGCCAGCGGCAAGCTCGCCTCGGCGAGCCGCATTCGCGATCATCTCGCCTCTGGCCGCCCGCGTGCGGCGGCGGCATTGCTGGGGCGCGACTGGGAAATCGAAGGTCGCGTGCAACCGGGCGACCGGCGCGGGCGCGACCTCGGCTTTCCCACCGCCAACCTGGCGATCGCGAACTATCTCCACCCGGCGCCCGGCGTTTATGCGGTGCGCGCCGGCGTCAGCGAAAACGGCACCCTCGCCTGGCATGACGGCGTCGCCAATTTCGGCAATCGCCCGACCTTCGCCGGCCAGGATTGGCGGTTTGAAACACATCTCTTCGATTATGCGGGCGATCTCTACGGCCGCCACTTGCGCGTCGCCATCGTCGAGTTCATCCGTCCCGACGCCAAGTTTGCCGGCATCGACGCGCTGGTCGCGGCGATGCGAGAGGACGCGAAGCAGGCGCGCGCCATTCTGGCCCCGGCATGAGCTTGCGGCTGACGCGGCAGGAGAACGAATTCGGCACCACTCAAGCGATTTTCTGCGTCCCCGATCCGCGCCTCCACCGCTACATCGAGGGCGACTACCTGGGCTGGACCGAAAATGTCATGCGCCCGGTCACCATGCGCGAGACGCCGCGGCCGATTATTCCGATGATTTTCAATCTCGGACCGGAATGGCGGCTTAGCGAAGCCGGCCGGGATCCCTACCAAGCGGATTCGTTTTTGTCCGGTTTGTGCGAGCACTACACGCTCGTCGAGTCGACCGGACGCTCATCCTGCATGCAGGTCAATTTGACGCCAATGGGCGCGCTAAGGTTGTTGGGTGTTCCGCTGCTCGAGATCGCCGATCGCGTCCTTGCCATCGACGAAGTGCTGGGTGCTGCGGGCCGTGATTTGAGCGCGCGTCTTCACGACGCCGCGGACTGGCCGCAGCGCTTTGCGGAGCTTGAACGTTTTTTCTTGGCACGGTTCGCCGCGGAACGCGCAACGTCGCGCGAAGCCGTTTGGGTCTGGGATAATCTGCGCCGGCATGACGGGCTGATACCGATTGCCGCGCTTGCGGCCGATCTCGGGTGGAGCCACAAACGGCTGATCGCCGTGTTCCGCCACGAGTTCGGCTTGACACCGAAACGCGCCGCGCGGGTCATGCGCTTTGCCCGCGTCGTTCGCTGTCTCGATGGCGTGCCCGCGCCGCGCTGGGCGGCGATCGCCGCCGATTGCGGCTACTACGATCAAGCGCACCTTCACCGCGATTTCCGCCAATTCGCGGGCGCCACCCCGGCCGGTTACCTCGCTGGCCGAGCGCCAAATTACGGCGTCCCGGGCTATTAGGTTCAGGTAAAATTTTTCCAATACCGGGGCCAGCCGAGCCTATACGATCGCGGCAAGCGCATCGTCAGGAGGTGGCAATGCCGAAGATTCCGCCGGCAGGCATGTCCCAGGTGATTCCCTACCTTTACGTTGCCGACGTGCCGCGCGCGGTCGATTGGCTGGTGGCGGCGTTCGGCTTCGACAAAATCATGGTCGAACCGACCGGTTCGGGCCGTCATCATGGCGAGGTCCGGTACGGCGCCGGTGTCGTCATGATGGGCACCGCGGCCGCTCAGTTCGAGAGCCAGTCGCCGGCTCGGGCAAAGGCGCATACGAGCGGCGTGTTCGTCTATGTCGAGGATGTCGACGGCCATTGTGCCCGCGCGAAGGCCGCCGGTGCAGAAATTGTCCATGACCTTCACGACGAAGCCTATGGCCGCACCTATTGGGCCCGTGATCCCGACGGGCACGATTGGTTTTTTACCCGGCCGGTGTCCTGACAATGGACCAAGCTTTCGCCCTCGACCGCACCTATGTGCGGCTCGCGGACGGCGCCGCCGCGGTTCCGATCGCCGTCGACAAGGATTTCTGGCGGCGCATCGGCGAGGACGCGCAATTGCAGGAAGGGCGGCTGGTGACGTTCTTCCATCTCGATCGCAGCAACATGCACTGGGAGATGCATCCCGCCGGTGACGAGCTCCTGTTTCTGGTTTCGGGCAAGACCGCGGTCGTGCTCGATGACGGCAAGGCGCGACGCAAAGTGCTGTTGAAAGCAGGCGAGGCGCTCGTCGTGCCGCGCGGCGTCTGGCACACCTTGGAAATCGCGGAACCCGGGGATCTCCTGGCAATCACGCGTGGCGCCGGCACCGAAGTCCGCGACGATTGACGGATTTTCGGTAGGTTCCTATCTTTGGCCACCATGGCCAAGGTTTTGCCATGTCGGGCTCGGCGAATTAGCGGCCCGGTCCTCGAGTGAGGACCGGAAGCGCCCCGGATTCGCCCTTTTCTCCTTTTGCCGAGTTAAGCCATGGCCAACGATTACCGCGACACCGTGTTTCTGCCCTCGACCTCCTTTCCCATGAAGGCGGCGCTGCCGCTGCGCGAACCGCAATTGCTGGCGCGCTGGAAAGAGATCGATTTGTGGCGACAGCAGCGCCAGCGTTCCAAGGGACGCCCCAAATACATCCTTCACGACGGCCCGCCTTATGCCAATGGCAACATCCATCTCGGCACCGCCCTCAACAAAATCCTGAAGGATGTCGTCAACCGCTCCCAGCAGATGCTCGGCCAGGACGCCGTTTATGTTCCCGGTTGGGACTGCCATGGCCTGCCGATCGAATGGAAGATCGAGGAGGACTATCGCGCCAAGAAACGGCGCAAGGACGATGTGCCGGTGCTCGAGTTTCGTCGGGAATGCCGCGAGTTCGCGGCGCATTGGATCGGCGTCCAGAGCGAGGAATTCCAGCGTCTCGGCGTAATCGGCGATTGGGATCATGCCTATACCACCATGACGCCTCACGCCGAGGCGGAGATCCTGCGCGAGATCGGCAAGTTCATGATGAATGGCGGTCTCTATCGCGGTGCCAAGCCAGTGTTGTGGTCGACGGTCGAGCAAACCGCGCTCGCCGAGGCGGAGGTGGAGTATCACGACCACGTGTCAACCACGGTTTGGGTCAAATTCCCGATCGCGCACGCGGCCAAGCCAGAGCTGGCCGGCGCCTCGCTGGTTATCTGGACAACAACGCCATGGACGCTGCCCGGCAATCGCGCCATCGCCTACGGCGCCGCGATGGATTACCTGCTGATTGAGATCACGCACGCCACCGAGAACGCCGGCGATCTCGTCAAGGTCGGCGACCGCATCCTTGTCTCGCTCAAGCGCTGGCCGGCGATGGAACAAGAACTGAAGCTCGGCGGCATCGTGCACGCCTCCTATATCGGCCGCGATCTCGCGGGCACGGTGGCACGGCATCCCTTGCACGGCAAAGGCTACGATTTCGCCGTGCCGCTGTTGGCCGGCGATTTCGTCACCGAAGAAGACGGGACCGGCTTCGTCCATGTCGCGCCCGGGCACGGCACCGACGATTTCGATCTGGGTCGCAAGCACAATATTCCGGTGCCCGACACCGTGGCGGCCGACGGCAGGTTCCTCGACACGGTGCCATTGTTCGCGGGCAAGAGCGTGTTCCGCCCCAACGGCAAGGAGGGCGACGCCAATGCCGCGGTCATCGCAGCGTTGACTGCGGCAGGCGCTCTCCTCGCGCAGGGCAAGCTTACTCACGCCTATCCGCATTCCTGGCGCTCGAAGGCGCCCCTCATCTTCCGCACCACGCCGCAATGGTTCATCTCGATGGAGACCAATCATTTGCGAGCCACCGCGCTTGCCGCTATCGATGCCACGGCCTTTTATCCGCCGCAGGGCCGCAACCGGCTTCGCGCAATGATCGAGACGCGGCCGGATTGGTGTATCTCGCGCCAGCGTGCCTGGGGCGTGCCGATCGCGCTCTTCGTCGACCGCCAGACGGGCGAACCGCTGCGCGATCAGGATGTCATCGACCGCATCGCCGCCGCGTTCGAGAAAAGCGGCTCCGACCGCTGGTACGACACACCGGCAAGCGAGTTTCTCGGCCCGGATCGCGACCCGGCGCGCTTCGAGCAGGTGACGGATATCGTCGACGTGTGGTTTGAAAGTGGCTCGACGCATGGGTTCGTGCTGGAGGAACGGCCGGATCTGCATTGGCCGGCCTCGCTCTACCTCGAGGGCTCGGATCAGCATCGCGGCTGGTTTCACTCGTCGCTCCTCGAAGCATGCGGCACGCGCGGCCGCGCGCCGTTCGAGGCCGTGCTGACGCACGGTTTCGTGCTCGACGAGCAGGACCGTAAAATGTCGAAATCGGCGGGCAACATGGTGGTGCCGCAGGAAGTGGCAGCGCAGCACGGCGCCGACATTCTGCGGCTTTGGGTTGTGGCATCGGACTACACCGCGGATCTCAATCTCGGCCCCGAGATCCTGAAGCGCACCATCGACGTCTATCGCCGCTTTCGCAACACGCTGCGCTATTTGCTCGGTGCGCTCGATGGCTTTTCCGCAAGGGAGGCGATCGCTCCCGGGGTCATGCCTGAGCTGGAGCACTGGGTACTGCACCGACTCACCGAGATCGATGCCGAGATCCGAGATGCGACCGCGAGGTACGATTTCCACGCGATCTTCACGGTGCTGCATCATTTCTGTGCGGTCGATCTCTCGGCGTTTTATTTCGATGTACGCAAGGATGCGCTCTACTGCGATGCTCCGACCTCGGAGCGACGGCGGGCGGTGCGCACCACGCTCGACCTGGTGTTCACGCGTCTGGCGTGCTGGCTGGCGCCATACCTGTGCTTCACCGCCGAGGAGGCGTGGCTGACACGCCATGGCGATGGGCCAGAAACCAGCGTGCATCTCGAGACCTATCCCGAGGTTCCCGGTGCTTGGCATGATCCGGAGCTCGCCGTTCACTACGTGAAACGGCGCGATGTGCGTCGCGTCGTTACCGGCGCTCTTGAATTGGAGCGCGCCGAAAAGCGCATCGGCTCGAGCCTTCAGGCTGCAGTCACGGTCTGGGCGGGCGAGGACTATCGCGCGGCGTTGGCGGCAATCGATCTCGCCGAATTGTGCATCGTGTCGGAAGCGCGCGCGATCTTCGGCGATCCGCCGGCGCGGGCGTTTTCACTTCTCGAAGTGCCGGGAGTGGCGGTGATCGTTGAACTTGCCGGCGGCGAGAAGTGCCAGCGCTGCTGGCGCGTGCTGCCCGAGGTCGGTCACCATGCCGGGCATCAGGATCTATGCAACCGTTGTGCCGATGCGGTGGAGCTTATCGCCTGATGCTGATTCAGGGGATTTTGATCGCGGTCGCCGTCGCGATTCTCGATCAGCTTTCCAAATGGGGCATCATCAGTCATTTCGCCAGCCATCCCGAGATGGCGCACCAGATCACCGTGACCGGATTCTTCAATCTGGTCTTGACCATGAATCGGGGCATCAGTTTCGGTATTTTCAACGATCCGGATATGGGCGAGATCATCTTGGTGGTCGTGGCGGTCGTCATTGTCGCCGGCCTGCTCGTCTGGCTGCGGCGGGTCAAGTCGGGTGTTCTCGCGCTCGCCATCGGCTTTATTGTCGGCGGGGCCGTGGGAAACGCGCTTGATCGCTTGGTGCGCGGCGCCGTCGTTGATTTTCTCGACTTTCATGTCGGAGAGTGGCATCCCTTTGCCTTCAACCTCGCCGACGCCGCCATAAGCGTCGGGGTGGCGCTGTTGGTGCTCGATGGGCTGCTCGGCGGGCGGGGCCGGACAGCAGGATAAGAGAGGCGAAGGAGTCATCGATCGATGCGCGCGTCGGTTCTCATGATCTGCGTCGGTGTCGCGCTGCCGCTCTCGCTCTCGGGCTGCAGCGACTTCAAACAGGCATTCGGCCTGCAAAAGACCGTGCCTGACGAATTCGATGTCGTCGCCAATGCGCCGCTGGCAATTCCGCCAGACTTTAACCTGCGGCCGCCTTCCCCGGGTGCGGCGCCGACGCAGGGCGAATCGCCCACCGCTCAGGCGAAGGAGACGATTTTCCGCGCCGCAGGCGAGACGGCCTCGACCGCGGGCGGCGACGCCAATTTGAGCCCCGGCGAAACCGATATCCTGCAGGCGGCCGGCGCCACCGGCGACCAGGGCGACATCCGCCAGGTCGTCAACCAGGAAGCGGCCGAATCCCACCCCTTCGACAATAGTTTCGTCGATCGTTTGATGTTCTGGCGTCAGAACAAGAAGGCGCAGCAGGCACTACTCGATCCGGTGAAGGAAACCGCACGGCTCGAACAGACGAACCGCGACAGAACCATCGCGACCCAATTTTCCTCGCCGCCGACGGTTGAGCGCAAATCCGATTCCGGCTCGTTTTTTGGCCTGTTCTAGCGCCACCTCCTTGCTCGGATGAGCGAGGCGGTCGAATGTGCTGTGATCGGCGCCGGATTGGTCGGCCTCGCGGTGGCGCGGGCGCTGGCACGCGCCGGACACGAGGTTCTGATCCTCGAAAAGGAGCGGCACTTTGGCACCGAGACCTCGTCGCGCAACAGCGAGGTGATCCATGCCGGACTGCACTATCCGAACGGTAGCCTGAAGGCCCGGCTCTGCGTTGCCGGCCGGGACCTGCTTTATCGATATTGCCTCGAGCATGGCGTGCCGCATCGCCGGGTCGGCAAACTCACCGTCGCATGTGATGAGCCCGAGTTGGGAATTCTTGAGGCCATCAAGCGCAAAGCCGAAGGCAACGGCGTTACTGACCTGGCTTGGATCGAACAAGGCGAGGCCCGGGCGCTCGAGCCGGAACTGCGCTGCCTGCGCGCGTTTCTATCGCCTTCCACCGGCATCATCGACAGCCATGCGCTCATGCTCGCCTATCTCGGCGATGCCGAAGCGGCGGGCACGTCGGTTGCCTATCGGGCGCCGGTGCTCGGCGGGCGCGTCACCGACCCCGGTTTTGCGCTGGAAGTCGGCGGCGATCAGCCGACCAGCCTCACATGCCGTGTTCTGGTCAATTCGGCGGGACTTTACGCCCCGGCCACGGCCCGGCGAATCGCCGGCATTCCGCCGGCCTCGATTCCCAAGGATTATTTCTGCCGCGGCGTTTATTTCGCCTTGTCCGGACGGGCGCCGTTCCAGAGACTGATCTACCCGGTGCCGGAGCATGCCGGACTAGGCGTCCACCTTACCCTCGACTTGGGGGGACAAGCGAAATTCGGTCCCGACACCGAATGGATCGACAGCATCGACTATACCGTCGATCCGCGCCGCGGCGATAAATTCTACGCGGCCATTCGCAGCTATTGGCCGGGTCTCAAGGACGGCGCCTTGCAGCCCGGCTATGCCGGCATCCGTCCCAAGATCAACGGGCCAACCGAGCCGGCGGCCGATTTTGTCGTCCAAGGCCCCGATGGCCACGGGGTTCCGGGCCTGGTCAATCTTTACGGCATCGAATCGCCGGGACTGACCGCGTCGCTGGCGATCGCCGACCACGTGCTTACCGTCCTGGGATAGGGCAGTGCCTCACCGGCATCGCGCCGTGGTTGCTCCTGCCGATCCGTGATGACGCCGCCCGGTGTCTCGCCGCGACTGACAAACCGGCGAGCGAGACCGGCCGCCGCCACGTGATAGTTTGGGTCCAAACATTGCGCCGCGTTCGCCGGCTCGTTAGTGTCGTTGGGTGCTGCGAGAAAAAAAGTGGGAGCAAAGCAATGAAAAGACTGATTGCCGTGGCCGGCGCGATTCTTTTTGCGCTGGCGAGTGCGGGCGCGTCTGCGGCAGACGCGCCGGTAACGCTGCGGCTGTCGCACTGGGTGCCGCCGTCGCATCCTCTGCAGGCCGCTCTTGTTGCTTGGGCTAAATCCATCAATGAGGAATCTCACGGCAGCATCACGATCACCATCTTTCCCGCCCAGCAACTCGGCAAGGCATTCGACCATTACGACATGGCACGCGACGGCATCGCCGACATTACCGATGTTAGCCCCGGTTACCAGCCGGGCCGCTTTCCGATCATTGCGCTAGGCTCGGTCCCTTTCCTGGTCGCCAATGCGAAGGGCGGCTCGGCAGCGCTGGACGAGTGGTACCGCAAATACGCACCTGTCGAGATGAAGGATGTGCATTTCTGCTCGGCGCATTTCCACGATCCCGGCACGTTCCATTCGACCAAGGCGATCGCCGTACCGACCGATGTGCACGGTCTTAAGGTTCGCGTCGCCACCGATACTATCGGTCGCCTCGTGGTTTCCTTGGGCGGCACCACCGTCAACGCTGCCGCGCCCGAGGCCCGCGACGTGATTGCGCGCGGCGTCGCCGACGCGATCACTTTCCCCTGGGGCTCGCTCTTCCTGTTCGGCATCGACAAGGTGGTGAAATACCATCTCGACATGCCGCTCTACGTCACGCCGTTCGTCGATGTCATCAACAAGGCGAAGTACGAATCGCTGTCGCCTGCGCAGAAGAAGGTGATCGACGACCATTGTACCCCCGAATGGGCCGAACGAATCGCTTCGCCGTGGGCCGATTTTGAAGCGGCCGGGCGCACAAAGATGAAGGCGGAGCCGGGTCACGTGTTCATCGAACCGACTTCGGCGCAGGTCGCGGAGTGGCGCAAGGCGGCGGCACCGCTGACGGCGGCCTGGGCGGCGGACGTTCGCAAAGTCGGCGGCAATCCGGACGAAATCTTTGCCGAGTTCGAAGCCGCGCTGAAAAGACACGGCGCCGCCTATTGAGCGAGGTCGGTTCGGGTTATTCGCGACGACGCGGCGACCGCTTCATTCAAACGATCGAGTGGCTTGCCGCGGTCTTCGTCGCCATCGTGACCGTCGACACGTTCGTGTCGGTGCTGCTGCGCTACTTCTTCGCCTGGCAGATTCCGGACAGTTTCGACGTCGGCCGCATGCTGTTGGGCATTCTGATTTTCTGGGGCATTGCTGCAACCTCATTCCGCGGCACCCACATCACCGTCGACTTGGTTTGGTCGATCGTCGGGCCGCGGTGGAAGCGCTACATCGACGTGTTTGCCACCCTGGTGTTGTTGTTCGTCATTACCGTACACACCCTCACTCTGGTCGATAAGGTACGCACCACTTACAGCGACAATGTCGAGACCTTCGACCTCCACATGCCGGTCTGGCCGTTCTTTCTCGTCGCCTGGCTCGGCGATGTCTCTGCGGTGCTGGTGATCGCGCTCAGAACCTATCGCTTGATTTTCCATCCTGAGATGCTCGCGCCGTCGCGGCCGCAGCCGGTGGAATAATGAGCCCCGACATGGTCGCCATTGCGGGCTTCGTCGCCCTGTTCGCGATGATGTTGCTGCGGGTGCCGGTCGGCATGGCGATGGGCTTGGTCGGCGTCACCGGTTTTGGCTATCTGGTCGGCACCGAGCCGGCATTGAAGATGATTGGCCAGACGTCGATGCGGACGGTGACGGACTATACCTTCGGCATCATCCCGATGTTCCTGCTGATGGGCCAATTCGCGTCACGCTCGGGCATGAGCCGCGAGTTGTTTCGCTCGGCCAATTCGTTCGTCGGTCACCGCCGTGGCGGCCTGGGTCTTGCGACGATCGCGGCCTGCGGCGGTTTTGCCGCAATTTCGGGCTCCTCGGTCGCGACCGCCGCGACCTTCTCGACCATCGCCTTTCCTGAAATGCGGCGTTACGGCTACCCCCAGTCCTTTTCGACCGGTGTGATCGCGGCGGGCGGCACGCTCGGCGCAATCCTGCCGCCCTCGACAGTGCTCACGGTCTACGCCCTCATCACCGAACAGGATGTCGGCAAGCTCTTCATCGCCGGCATCATCCCCGGCATTCTTGCCGCCCTCATGTATATGCTGACGATCTCGATCATCGGCAGAGTTGTGCCAAACTATTTGCCGCGGGGTCCGCGTAGCTCCTGGCGCCAGCGCGCCCTGGCGCTCAA
Organism: Alphaproteobacteria bacterium; assembly: GCA_030041335.1. Lineage (GTDB taxonomy): Bacteria > Pseudomonadota > Alphaproteobacteria > ATCC43930 > CGMCC-115725 > JAATGI01. The sequence continues at coordinate 169,834 of JASHOB010000196.1, forward strand.
GGACGTGTGGGCCTCTCTCTTACTGTTCGTGTTTGTCATCGGCGGGTTGTACGGCGGCCTCTTTATTCCGACGGAGGCGGCGGCGATGGGGGCAGGCGGCGCCTTCATCATCGGCATCGCGCGGCGACGCCTCGACCGCGAGGCCGTCCTGCAGGCGCTCCTCGGTGCCACGCGCACCGCCGCTGCGGTGTTCACGGTGCTCATCGGCGCCATCCTGTTCGGCTATTTCCTCACCGTGACCGAGACGCCACAGAACGTCACCCAGTTCCTGGTCGGGCTCGGTCTCGGCCGTTACGGCGTGTTGGCGCTGATCATGGTAATGTATCTGATGCTGGGTTGCCTGATGGACGCGCTCGGCATGATCATCCTCACGATTCCGATCATCTTTCCGGTGGTGACGACACTGGGGTTCGATCCGATCTGGTTCGGCATTATCATTGTGATGACCGTCGAACTGGGCCTCATCCATCCGCCGGTCGGCATGAATGTGTTTGTCATCAAGAGCGTCATCGAAGACGTCAAGATTTCGACGATTTTCAAAGGCGTCCTGCCCTTCGTCGCGACTGACATTGTGCGGCTGATCATTTTGATCAGCTTCCCGATTCTGGCGACGTACCTGCCGAGCCATATGCGCTGAGCAGCGAGAAAGCGATGAGCCTGTGCTCATTTCGAAACGGGTCGGTGACCGGCGGCGGCGCTGACCGGATCGTCGCCACCATGGCAACGCTCCGGGGCGACGCCGCGGTCGGCGGCTATCGCGCGCGCCAATGATCAACTTCATCTATCTGAACTATGGCCCCAACGCGAATCTGCGACGGCAGCTCAAATACAGCTTCCTCACGCTTCGTCGTTTTATTGAACCCGGCGAACACCGGGTCGCGATCTACACCGATACCCCGGACCTCTTTGCGGCATGGCCGGTCGCCGCCGTTTCCATCGCGGGCAAGGTCAGGGAATATTCGCGGAATGGTCGGTTCGGTCACCGCATCAAACTGGTCGTCTTGCACGACGCATTGACGCGGTTCGGCGATGCGGTCCTGCTCGACAGCGACTCGGTCGTTCTGGCGGGCTTCCCGGCCAGCGCCGCCGACAGGCTCCGCCGCGGCGGGCTGATGAACCGTTTCGAAATGCGCAACCCCGCACCCGAGTTAGCGGGATTCGAGGCAGACTTGCCTCACGCCGGGCGCTACCGCTACGACGTCGCCAGGAGCCACATGTATAACAGCGGGTTGATTGGCGCCCGGACGGAACACGTGCCGGTCCTGAAGGACGCGATCGAGCTTACCGATGGCTTTCTTGACGGGGCGGCCGCGCCAGCGACGGTCCATCGCCTCGAACAAATTGCCGTGTCCGAGGCGTTCCGCATCCACGGCGTCGCCATCGCGGAGATCCACGACACTTTCCTGCACTACTGGAAGCGCAGTTGGAAAAACTATGCCGATTGGCGCCTCCCCGGGCTGCTGTCGCCGGATTGGAATGATCTGACCACGCCGGCGGCCGAACTTACCTTCACGGTGGTCAATATCCGCCTATTGTCGCTGTGGCGCTCATTGCAAAAACGCCTGCCGTCGTGAAAAAGAAGCTCTGGACGGCAGCAGAGCAAGACCCTATCTCCTGCACCTAATCCCTGTCATTCGTTTCGGAGTTGGGCCGTGGCGCCTTACCAGTACATTTACGTGATGAAGGGCCTCGCCAAGACTTATCCGGGCGGACGCGAGGTGCTGAAGGATATCTGGCTGTCGTTTCTGCCGGGTGCCAAGATCGGGGTGCTCGGCCCGAACGGCGCCGGCAAATCGACCCTGCTGCGCGTCATGGCCGGCATCGACAAGGATTTCAACGGCGAGGCCTGGGCGGCTGACGCCGCCACTGTCGGCTACCTGTCGCAGGAGCCGGAACTTGATGCGACAAAGGACGTTGCCGGCAATGTCCGCGAAGGATTGGCAGGGATTACCCAGTTGTTGCAACGCTTCGAGGCGGTGAGCGCGCGTTTTGCCGATGAATTGTCGGATGACGCGATGAACGCGCTGATCGAGGAACAGGGCGAACTGCAGGAAAAAATCGACGCGGTGAACGGCTGGGATCTGGAGCGCACAATCGAGATAGCGATGGATGCGCTACGCTGCCCCCCCGGTGACGCCGACGTCGCCAAACTGTCGGGCGGCGAACGTCGCCGTGTCGCCTTGTGCCGACTGCTCCTGCAAAAACCCGATCTATTGCTGCTTGACGAGCCGACCAATCACCTCGACGCGGAGTCGGTGGCGTGGCTGCAGCGTTTCCTCGCCGAATATCCGGGCACCGTCGTCACGGTCACGCACGACCGCTATTTCCTCGACCAGGTAGCGGGCTGGATTTTGGAGCTCGATCGCGGCCGAGGCATCCCCTATGAGGGCAACTATTCCGGATGGCTCGAACAGAAACGGAAACGGCTCGAGCAAGAGGGCAAGACCGAAGCCGCGCGGCAACGCACGTTGGAGCGTGAATTGGAATGGGTGCGCGAAAGCCCGCGAGCGCGCCAAGCCAAGAGCAAGGCGCGCCTCTCGGCCTATGATAGCCTCGTCGCCGCCAGCAGGGAGAAGGCGCCCGAGACGGCCCAGATCGTGCTGCCCCCCGGTCCGCGGCTCGGCGATCTCGTCATCGAGGCCGAACATTTTGCCAAGGGCTACGGCGATCGACTGTTGATCGAAGATCTGAGCTTCCGTCTGCCGCCCGGCGGCATTGTCGGCATCATTGGGCCCAACGGCGCCGGCAAAACGACGCTGTTGCGCATGATCACCGGACAGGAAAAGCCGGACAAAGGCAGCTTCCGCGTCGGCGAGACGGTGAAGCTCGGCTATGTCGACCAGTCGCGCGACGCGCTCGCGCCCGACAGGTCGGTGTGGGAGGAGATTGCCGACGGTCAGGACGAAATCGATCTCGGCCGTCGCAAAATGCCGAGCCGGGCCTATTGCTCGCTCTTCAATTTCCGCGGCGCCGACCAGCAAAAGAAAGTAGGCCAGCTCTCGGGGGGCGAGCGCAACCGCATCCATCTCGCCAAAATGCTAAAATCGGGCGCCAACGTCATTCTATTGGACGAGCCGACCAACGATTTGGATGTCGACACGCTCCGCGCACTTGAAGAAGCGCTGCTGGATTTTCCTGGTTGCGCGGTTGTGGTGACGCACGACCGCTGGTTTCTCGATCGCATCGCCACCCATATTCTTGCCTTCGAGGGCGATAGCAAGGTTGAATGGTTTGAGGGCAATTACGCGGATTACGAGGCCGACCGCAAACGCCGTCTCGGCGCCGACGCCGACCAGCCTCACCGCATCAAATACAAGCCGCTGATCAGAGCTTAGGCAAGTCCTGCTGACCTAGGATTTCCCGCCGACCTCGCCGGTCTGCAGCTTTTGTTGAATCGCCTGGATCAGCCCGGAAAGGGTGCCGCCATTGCGCTGAATGACCGACGTGAATTCCTCGCGCTGTGCCAGCATCATGCTGATCCCTTCGACATCGACATCGACGATTTTGTAATCATTGCCGTTCCGGTGGACTCGCCAGGCAACGCGAATCGGCGGGTCGCCGCTCGGATGAACGATTTCGCTGTTGACCACGGTGATGTCGGTGCCTTCGGGCCGGGCGTTGGTCACCTTGACGGTCTCGCCACGATATTGCGCGAACTGGGCGGCATAGGATTTGATGATGAATTCGCGATAGATCTCGACGAAGCGCTGGCGATCCTGATCGCTGGCGGAACCCCAATACCGCCCGAGTACGAATCGGGCAATTCGGGGAACGTCAAAATTGTCGCGCAGCAAATGGCTGAAATCCTGCTCCCGTCTCGCTTCATCGGTCGTGGTCTCGGCGAGGGTCTGCAGTGCCTTGTTGACCAGCTTGGTGATGAATTGCCGGGCATCGGGTGCGGTGTCGGCGCGCACAGCAACGGCTGGCATCAGCATTACCAGAGCGAACAGCGGGACGAGTGCGCCACGGCGCGAAAGGAACGCTCTCACAGTGATCACTCCCCTCAGGTTCTTGCCCCCATATCCGGTTCTTGGCCCATACTAGGCGCTATCATCCGCGCTTCGCTACCATGGGAGTGATGAAAAGGCTAGTCCCGCACGATTTTTGTCGATTTACGTTGCTGGACACGCTCTGGGTGCGATGCTATCCGAAGCGACGGGGAAAGGCGCGAACCAATGAGAATCTGGGTGGCAATCCTGATACTGGCGGGCCTGTCGGCCTGCGGCACGATCGGCGACGATACGCGCTACCGCTTCGGCGTTTCGGCAGACCGCCCTCCGTCCGGAAACATGCCCACGGACGCGACGCTCGCCTGGAAAGCGAATCAGATTTGCACCCAAGGCTACCAGGTGTTGCACCAGGATACCATGAACGCCGAAGGTGGCCTCCATATCATCGACAACCACTTGCAGTGCCGTCCCTATTCGCTGTCACTCGATCCGACCACCTATTCGCTTTCGGCGATGTTCTAGAGTGACGCGCGCTTTTGTCTTTCCCGGACAGGGGTCACAAAAGGTGGGCATGGGGCGTGAGCTGGCGGCGGCTTTCCCGGCGGCGCGCGAGGTGTTCGCGGAAGTCGACGAGGCGCTGTCGCAGAAACTGTCTCAACTCATGTTTGAAGGACCCGAGGACGAGCTTGTGCTCACCGCCAATGCGCAGCCGGCTCTGATGGCCGTGAGCCTCGCGGTGTTGCGCGTGCTGGAGCGCGACGCCGGCGTCAACCTCGAGGATTACGTGGCCTTTGTCGCCGGCCATTCGCTCGGCGAATATTCCGCCCTTGCCGCGGCGCGCGCCTTTGATGTCGCGGTGGCGGCACGGCTGCTCAAACAGCGGGGCAGCGCGATGCAGCGGGCGGTACCGGTTGGCATGGGTGCCATGGCGGCACTTCTCGGTCTCGATCTTCAAGCGGTGCGCGAAGTGGCAGCGGCCGCGGCCCAGGGTGAAGTGTGCGACGCCGCCAACGACAACGCCCCGGGCCAAGTCGTGATCAGCGGCCATCGCACGGCCGTTGAGCGCGCCTTGCCGCAGGCAGCGGCACGGGGCGCCCAGCGCGCGATCATGCTGGCCGTCAGCGCCCCCTTTCACTGCGCCCTGATGGCGCCGGCGGCGGCGGAAATGGCCGATGCGCTGGCGGCGATTGACATTGCGCCCCCGGTGGTTCCCTTGGTGGCCAATGTCACCGCGATGCCGGTCAGCGATCCCGCTACGATTCGCCGCTTGCTGGTCGAGCAGGTCACGTCATTGGTGCGCTGGCGGGAATGCGTGCTCGCGATGCGGCAGGGCGGCGTCACCGAATTGGTCGAGATCGGCGCCGGCAAGGTGCTATCCGGCCTCGCCAAGCGTATTGATCGCACGCTTATAATTTCGGCGCTCGGTACCCCCGCCGATATCGACGTCCTGGCAAAATCCCTCTAGAACCGTCTGATGTTCGATCTGAACGGCAGGTCGGCGCTCGTCACCGGCGCTTCCGGCGGCATCGGCGCAGCCATTGCGCGGGCCCTTCATCACGCCGGCGCCAAGGTGGTGCTGAGCGGCACCCGAGTCGAGGCGCTCGAGGCACTGCGCCGCGACTTGGGCGCGGGTGCCTTCGTGGCGGCGGCGGATCTCGCCATCGCCGAATCGGCCGACCGGCTCGTCAAGAACGCCGAGGAAATCGCAGGCTCGTTGGATATCCTGGTCAACAATGCCGGGCTCAGCCGCGACCAGCTCCTGCTGCGCATGAAGGACGAGGACTGGAACCGGGTGATCGAGGTTGACCTCAACGCCGGGTTCCGCTTGGCGCGGGCCGCCTTGCGCGGCATGATGCGCCGGCGATGGGGGAGAATAATAGCCATTACCTCCGTGGTCGGCGCTACCGGCAATCCGGGCCAGACCAATTATGCCGCTGCCAAGGCCGGTACCGTCGGCTTTGTCCGGGCGTTGGCGGCCGAGGTCGCGTCGCGCGGCATCACGGTGAACTGCGTCGCACCCGGCTTTATTGCCACTGCCATGACTGATGCCCTGACCCCGGAACAGAAGGAGCGTATTGCGACCTCGATACCCATGGGACGCATCGGCACCCCGGAAGAGGTCGCCCCGTGCGTACGGTTTCTCGCCAGCGACGAAGCGCGCTATGTCACCGGCCATTGCTTGCACGTCAATGGCGGGCTGGCCATGCTTTAGCCGCGCTATTGGCAAGGATGGGCGAACATGTTACATGACCGGCGCCCTTGTAGCCCCCGCGGCGTGGCATCAAATCCAACGAAGCATAATCGAGGTGTTAAGCGATGAGCGAGGTCTCGGAGCGAGTAAAAAAAATCGTGGTGGAACATCTTGGCGTCGAGGAGTCCAAGGTGACCGACAACGCCAGCTTTATCGACGATCTCGGGGCCGATAGCCTCGACACCGTGGAGTTGGTGATGGCGTTCGAGGAAGAATTCGGCTGCGAAATTCCCGACGATGCCGCGGAAAAGATCGTGACTGTCAAAGACGCGATCAACTTCATCGAGCAGCACACCTGAGCCGGCAGGGCCCCCGGTTGCGCCCCACCGGCGTTAACGCGTTATGAGACGAGTCGTCGTCACCGGTTTGGGTTTGGTCACGCCGCTCGGTGTCGGGGTCGAGAATGTGTGGCAGCGCCTCACTTCGGGACAATCGGGCATCCGCGCCATACAGGATTTTGACGTTTCGGATTTGACGGCGAAGATCGCGGGTCAGGTGCCACGCGGCGATAGCGCATCCGGTCTGTTCAACGCCGACGACTGGGTCGCGCCTAAAGACCAGCGGAAAATGGATGATTTTATTGTCTATGCGCTGGCGGCCGCAGAGCAGGCGGTTGCGGACGCCGCTTGGCAGCCGCAAGACGAAGAAGGTCGCGAACGCACCGGTGTCATGATCGGCTCCGGGATCGGCGGCTTGCCGGGCATCAACGAGGGCGCATTGACTCTCGGGGAAAAGGGCCCGCGGCGCTTGTCGCCTTTTTTCATTCCGGCTTGTCTCATCAATCTCGCCTCCGGGCATGTCTCGATCCGTTACGGCTTCAAAGGGCCGAACCATGCGGTGGTAACCGCATGCTCGACGGGTGCTCACGCGATCGGCGATGCCGCGCGGATCATCATGTGGGACGATGCCGACGTCATGGTCGCGGGCGGCAGCGAGGCTGCCGTTTGCCGCCTCGGCATGGCCGGCTTCGCGGCTGCGCGTGCGTTGTCGACCGCCTTCAACGACCAGCCCAACAAAGCGTCGCGTCCGTGGGACAAGGATCGCGATGGCTTTGTCATGGGCGAGGGATCAGGCATCGTCGTGCTCGAAGAGTTGGCGCATGCCAGGGCGCGCGGCGCCAAAATCTACGCCGAAGTGATCGGCTACGGCATGTCCGGCGATGCCTACCACATCACGGCCCCGGCCGAGGACGGCAATGGCGCGTTCCGGGCCATGCGCAACGCGGTCAAGCGTGCCGGGATCGGTCCCGACCAGATCGACTACATCAACGCGCATGGCACGTCGACGCCGCTCGGCGACGAGATCGAGTTGGGTGCGGTCAAACGCATGTTCGGCGAGCATTCCTATCAGCTCGCCATGTCCTCGACCAAATCGGCAATCGGCCATCTCCTCGGAGCTGCCGGCAGCGTCGAGGCGATCTTCTCGATTTTGGCGATTCGCGACGGCCTCGTGCCGCCGACCCTCAATCTCGACCACCCGTCCGAAGGCTGCGACCTGAACCTCGTGCCGCACCAAGCGCAAGAGCGAGAGGTGCGCTACGCACTCTCCAATTCGTTCGGTTTTGGCGGTACCAACGCCTCCTTGATATTCGCCCGGCTACACTGAACGGTAGGCCCGTGATTAACACGTTTGCCGGCCGGCTTGCCCCTGCTTTGCCCTGGCATCGCGCCATCGGCCCGGTCTAATGTCCGCACCATGAGCCACCATGTCGTTGCCACCGTTGATGAGATTCCGCCCGGCACGCACAAGCTTGTCAGCGTGCGCGGGCGCGAGATCGGCGTGTTCAACGTCAAGGGCGATTACTATGCCCTGCTCAATCGCTGCCCGCACGCCGGAGCCTCGCTGTGCCGCGGCCGCGTCGGCGGCCTCGTCGTATCGGACGGACCGGGCGAGTACGAAATTCTGCGCGAGGGCGAGATTCTCCGCTGTCCGTGGCACGGCTGGGAATACGACATTCGCACCGGCCAATCGTGGTGCGATCCGGAGAAAGTCAACACGCGGCAATATCGAGTGACAATCGAGCCCGGGGCGCGCATCGCCAAAGGCCCCTATATCGCAGAAACTTTTCCGGTTCATGTCGACCAGAATTACGTCGTCGTTGAGATCTAGATGTCTGATCCCAGGGTTTGATCGAGACGGCAAGCCATAAAGCGCAAGTTCAAGAGCTACCCGATCGGCTAATTCCAACATCGATATCGCTGAAGTCCGTACGGCACAGGGTAGGCTCTCTCTCTGCCTCGCCATCGATCGGACCTCGAAGTTCGCCTGCACCGAACTGCACGAGAAGGCTACACGGCGTGGTGCCGCCGACTTCCTCTGACACCTCATCAAGGCGGATCCCTCCCAAGTCCACTCCGACCTGGCCGACAATGGGAACGACTTCACCGATCCCACGGGTGAGAGTCGGTCTCTGCGACCTATTCTCGGCTCCGGCATTCGAAGTGGCTTGCCGCACAAATAAGGACGCGACGGTCAAACGCTTCTACTACGAAAATCCACGGCCGGCTTCGTACTCATCTCGCGGACTTCGTTACCGCCTGCAACCTTGCAAGGCGCCTCAAGACAGTGAAGCGCCTCACGCCCGACGCGTTCATCGGCAAGCCCTTGGACCAGCGACCCCGGCCGCTTCACCCTCAATCCGCTCCACCAAATGCCGGGACCAGACATCTAGGCGGGGCACTCGTAAGGCGCCGCCTCCGCCTCGCCGAAGAGCAGTGCAACAAGAGAGATGCCGCGATCAACCCGATCGCCCATATCCGGTCAGCTCAGCGTCATTTTCGCTCGCTTTCGCGACGCTCGAGCACTAACGAACACGGGGCTGCAACCGCTTCCGTCATCCGCGGGCTAGCGAGCAGCGATCGCCCGCGCCGGTCGCCTCACCTCCAGTCAATCGAGCCCGTAGACGGATTTGGCATTGTCGTGGAAGATCGCTTGGTCGAGCGCGTCGTCGAGCCGTACCTTGAATGCTTGACGCGGATCGTCGAAATCCCAGTGCGGATAGTCGGTCGAGAACATTAGCCGATCGGCGCCGATCCATCTGATGGTGTCGAGCAGATGCTTCGGATGCTCGGGCTCTTCCATCGGCTGGGTCGTATACCAGAAATGCTCACGCATATACTCGGAAGGCGGACGTTTGACGTGCGGCAGCTCTTCTCGCATCCGCGCCCACACCTTGTCGAGCCGCCAGCCCAGTGCCGGCACCCAGGCGAAGCCGCCCTCGACGCAGATCACACGAAGCTTGGGGATCTCCTCGAACACGCCTTCCATCACCATGCTGGTGATGACGGACTGCAGGCCATGCGCGAAGGCGTAATGCTCTTCGATGTAATAGGACATCCAGCCGCTCCCGCTGTTGGCACCCGGTCCGTAGGCCGGCGAGTGCAGCGAGATCGGTAGATTGTGTGCCGCCGCGGCGCGATAGATTGGCCAATAGCGCCGGCGCCCGAGCGGTTCGTTGGCCCGGGGCGGAATCGAAATTTGTACAAACGCCGGATTGACGGCCCGGCGCTCGATTTCAGCGACCGCCGCCTCAGGATCCTCCTGCGTCACGCAAAGCGACGCCCTGAGACGCGGCTCGGGCTCGGTCCATTTCGCCAGTTGCCAATCGTTCGAAGCCGAGCACAGCGCGGTGCCGAGCCCCTGGTCGAACGTGTGACTGCCGATCGACAGTGGCTGCAGCACCCCGTACTCAATGCCGAGAGGATCAAGCAATTGCTGGCGCATGAAGCCGAGATCCGAGCCCGGCGGAACGCCGCCAGGTGGAAAAGCATCGAGCCGGGAGCCGTTGCCGGCAGTCATCCGCGGGTAGGGCACCATGCCGATGAACGGTTGCGGCACGCGGGCGCCAAATGTTGCCACATGCTTGGCCCAGCGCGCCGGCAGGAACTCCGCCATCTCCTTTGGCGATGCCGGCACCGGGTGGATGTCGCAGTCGACGATGCCACGGTGATTGACGCGAGCCGTCGAGACGTAGGTGGTCGTGTCGGTCATGCCACGTTCTCCTGCAGGCGCGGATAGGTCGCGAGCGGATTGTCGATCAGGATTTTACGCATCACGCGATCGGGCAGTCCGGCGGGAAGTACTTCTTCGCCGTCGAACTGCCAGTGCGGATAGTCGGTCGCGAACAGCAGCAAATCATCCGAGCCGATATGCTCAAGGACACGCTCGACTTCCCCGGGCGGCGCGTCCAGCGGCTGCATGGTCAGACGGAAATGATGGCGGATGATGTCCGCGGGGATCTTTTTGATCCACGGCACCTCGGTGCGGACGCCGCGCCAATCCTTGCTCACGCGCCACATCAGCCCGGGCAGCCAGCTCACCCCGCTTTCGATCAACACCACGCGCAGGTCCGGGAATTTGGCGAACACGCCCTCGGCGACAAAACTGATGGTTTGGGTCGCAAACGCTTGTGACTGATGGACATAATCTTCGGCCAAATATGAGGGATAGCCTGATTGCGTCGGCGCATGGCGCATCATGCTGCCGGCATGAACGCCGATCGGCAGCCTGTGCTTCTCGGCGGCGCGATAGATCGGCCAATAGGTGCGGCGGCCGAGCGGCATTTCTCCCATCACCAGCACCAGGACCTGGACGAAACGCCGATCCGATGCAACGCGCTCGACCTCTTCCGCTGCCGCCTCGGGATCCATGAGCGACACCACGATCGAGGCGCGAAGTCGCGGCTCTTTGTCGAGCCATTCCTTTGCCATCCAATCGTTCATCGCCCGGCATAGGGCGGCGCCGAGATCGGGATTGAAAACCGCCTGAGCGCCGTAGAGGCAGTTGCAGATCGCGTAGCGCAATTGGAAGGCGTCAAGCGCGTGATCGCGCATCAGGCCCAGGTCAATGCCCGCCTTGCCTTCCTTCGGGCGCCAGTCCGGACGGCTGGTGAGTGGTGCGTTCGGCGGATAGGAGTTGAGCTCCATCCTCGAATTACCCTTCATCACCATGGTCATGGTGTCGCGCCAATAACCGTCGAGATAAGGCAACAAAGCCGGCGTGCCCGGCAGAGCCGGGTGAATATCACAATCGATGGCGCCGGAATGAGGTAGTTTCATCGGTTCATTGTGGGGATTTCGACCCCAATGTGCAATGTCCGGTAACGTATGGCTCGTGATCGCGGATTACGCGGGCGCTGTCGCGTTTGACGACGAACGGCGATCCGCTCCTGGTGCAGCCAGCGCCGCCAGGGTGAACGGTGAGGCGGGCCGGCGACGCTGAAACGCGTATTTGACGAACAGCAGAAGCGGAATTTGCCATCCCGACATGCGACCGCGATGGCGGCACGCGAAGCCAGGGCGCCCTCGGCTCGCGCTCGCGAGCTTGGCGCAAGGGCAACTAGGCAACAGCCGAGCCTATGCGCTAACCTTTCGCTCAATTGACAAAAAAGGGAGGATTGCATGGCCACGCCGCGCACCATCGATATCAACGACGTCATCGAGCGCATCGGATTGCAGCGGCTCGCCATCTTCGTCCTGATCCTGGCCTTTGTGATGATGATGGCTGACGGCTACGATTTCGGCACCCTGTCGTTGGCGGCGCCGGCCATCCTCAAAGAATGGAAGATCGCTCGCACCGAGATGGGCGCGGTGTTCAGCATCACTTTCATTGGCCTGCTCGTCGGGTCGCTGATCTACGGCTGGATCGCCGATCGTTTCGGCCGCCGCTTTACCATCATTTTTGGCGTATTCAATTTCGCCATTCCGATTCTTCTGACCATCTGGGCGACGACGGTCACGCAGCTTTCGATCCTGCGCTTCATCGGCGGCGTCGGCATGGGCGGTATCGTTCCGATCGCCTATACGCTCGTCAGCGAATACGCGCCGCGGCGCATGCGCTCGACCGTCACCGTCATCACCAACGCCGGCTACAATATCGGCGCGGCGCTCGGCGGGTTGATCGCGGCCGTCTCGATTCCAGCCTACGGCTGGCAGTCGCTTTATGTCGTCGGCGCCGTGTTCTCTTTCATCATGGCCGCCGTCATGATTCTCTGGCTGCCGGATTCACTCTGGTATCTGGCGCGGAAACACCCCGATTCGCCCCAACTGCGCCGGTTGGCCGAACGGTTGATCGGCCAACCGGTCGTTCCCGGCACGCCCATCGTTGCCGTCGATCCGAGCGAAGACCGGAGCCAGAAAGCCTCGGGGCGCCAGGGTTTCCTGCGTCTCTTCGAAGGCTCCCGCGGCTGGGCAACAATCCTGCTATGGCTGCTGTTTATCTCCGATTCACTTGGCTTTTTCTTCCTTGCCAGCTGGCTGCCGGTGGTCATGGGCGATGCCGGTGTGGCGCCGTCGACCGCGTCCTTGATGGCGTCGCTGTTTGTCTTTGCCGGCCTGGTTGGCGGCTTTCTGATCATGCGCTTCCTCGACGGCGTCGGGCCGATCGCCTTCATCGCCCTGCCCATCATCGGCGGGCCTGCGGAGCTGGTAATGGGCATTCACGGCTTGTGGCAGACCTATCTTCTCGTCTCGATCGCCGTCGCCGGCATCTGTCTCGCCGGCATTCATATGGCCGTCTACGCGATCGCGGTGCGGTTTTATCCACCTTCGATCCGCGGGGTCGGGATGTCGTCGGCGACCGCGTGGGGCCGCGCCGGCGGCATTATCGCACCCTATGTCGGCGGCTATCTGCTCGCGGCGCATATGCCGATGCAGCAATTGATGATGTGGGCGGCGCTGCCTTGCCTGACGACCACCATTCTCGGCATGGGCCTCGGCCTGCTCTATCGTCGCCATTTTGATGCGCCGGCATCGCTGCCGATATCCGAACAGACGGCGTAGCATGGTGACGGTCGCGAGCATGACCGGGTTCGCCCGGACCGAAGGCCATGCCGAAGGTTTTTCTTGGGTCTGGGAGATCAAGAGCGTCAATTCCAAGTCACTCGACCTGCGCTTTCGCTTGACGCCCGGTTTTGAAGGTTTGGAGGTTGCGCTGCGTACGCTGCTGGCAGAGCAATTACAACGCGGTGCGCTGACCGTGAGCCTTTCGGCGACGCGGGCGTCGACGGCGGCCGCGGTAAGGGTCAATCGCGAGGCGTTGGCGCTGGTAACGGCGCTCGCGGCCGAGCTGGTCGAGCAGCATGGCGCCGCGCCGCCGCGAGCCGACGGGCTTCTGGCGCTGCGCGGCGTGCTCGAAAGCGGCGAGACCGAGGAAGCCGACGAGGTGCGCGAGCGTCGCCACGCGGCGCTGCTGGCGAGCGCCGGGGAAGCAGTCGAGCGCCTGGTCGCGGTGCGCGGCGAGGAGGGCGCGCGCTTGCGCGCGGTATTGGCGGCGCGGCTTGACGAAATCGAAGCGCTGACGGTGGCGGCCGACGCCACGGCGACGATGCAGCCGGAAGCCATCAAGGCGCGGCTCAAAATGCAATTGGTGGCATTGCTCGACGCGACGCCGGCTTTGTCGGATGATCGGCTTGCCCAAGAAGTGGCGCTCCTGGCCGCCAAGGCCGATCTGCGGGAGGAAGTCGACCGGCTCAAGGCGCATGCGACGGCCGCGCGCGAGCTGCTCGCCGGTGGCGGCGCCATCGGTCGACGCTTCGATTTCCTCTGCCAGGAACTCAACCGCGAGGCCAACACGCTGTGCGCCAAATCGTCGGACCTCGCCTTGACGCGGGTCGGACTCGGGCTTAAAGCGGCGATCGAGCAATTGCGCGAGCAAGTCCAGAACATCGAATAAAGGATGGCCAAGACCGACATCGCACGGCACGGGATACTTCTCGTTCTGTCATCGCCGTCGGGCGCCGGCAAAACCACCATCACCCGCGCGGTGTTGGAGCGCGAGCCCGGACTCGAATTCTCCGTCTCCGTGACCACCCGCAGGCCACGGGCCGGCGAGGTCAATGGCCGCCACTACCATTTCATCGACCGCACGCGCTTTGATGCCATGGTGAGAGACGGCGCCCTCTTGGAACATGCCAGCGTCTTCGGCAATTCTTACGGCACTCCGCGCGCGCCGATCGAAGCGGCGATCGCTGCGGGCCGCGACGTGATCCTGGATCTCGACTGGCAGGGGGCGCAGCAACTGCGGCGGGCTCTCCCCGCCGACGTCGTCTCGGTCTTCGTTCTGCCGCCGGACCATCACACGTTGGAAAAGCGCTTGCGTAGCCGTGCCCAGGACAGCGAAGAGGTGGTTGCCGCGCGCATGGTCAAGTCGGCCGAGGAAACCAGCCATTGGTCGGAATACGACTACGTCATTATCAACGACGAGCTCGAGGCCAGTATCGCCTCGACCCAGTCCATCCTTGCTGCCGAACGCGCCCGCCGCGAACGGCTCCTGGGCTTGGCTGGCTTCGTCAGCCGGCTCCGTCGCGACTGAGTGAGACGAACGCGCGCGCCAAGGCGGCGAACTGCGCAACCGTCAAATTCTCGGCGCGTTCCGTCGGCTCGATGCCGCTCGTTTCGAGCAGCGTGCCGACGTCGACGCCCAGCGCTTTCAGCGGCGCGCGCAGCATTTTTCGCCTCTGGCCGAAGGCCGCGGCAACCACGCGTTCCAACGCTTCGCGCGCGCACGGCGCCAGCGGCGTCGCGCGCGGGACGATCTGTATCACGGTCGACGTGACTTTGGGCGGTGGCACGAAGGCTCTTGGATTGACGTCGAACAGGAGGCGCGGCTCGGCACACCATTGCGTCATCACGCTGAGGCGCCCGTAATCCTTGCTGCCGGGCATTGCCACAAGCCGCAACGCCACCTCCTTCTGGAACATCAGCGTCAACGACTCAAAGGCAGCGATTTTTTTTAGCCATCCGATCAACAGCGGCGTGGCGATGTTGTAAGGCAGGTTGGCTACTATCTTTCGCGGCGGCGCGGTCAAAATCACAGGATCGATTTCCAACGCGTCGCCGTTGACGATCGTCAGTTGCCCCGGAAAGGATAAGCTCAACTCGGCCAGGGCGACGACCGCGCGCGCATCGCGCTCGACCGCCGTTACATGCTTCGCCCCCGCCAGCAAGAGGGCGCGCGTCAGGCCCCCGGGCCCGGGCCCGATCTCGATGACGTGCCGCCCGGCGAGCGCCCCGGCGGCGCGCGCAATCCGCGCGGTCAAATTCGCATCGAGCAGAAAATGCTGACCTAGCGATTTGACCGCCGACAACCGATGCCGGCGGATGACCTCGGCGAGCGGCGGCAGGCTAGGGTTCAAGCCGCGAGTTGATGACGCGTCCGGGCCATCTCGGCGGCAAGTTTCAACGCGGCCACGAGACTGGCCGGATTGGCCTTGCCGCTGCCGGCGATGTCGAGCGCGGTGCCATGATCGGGCGAAGTGCGAACGAACGGCAGGCCAAGAGTGACGTTGACGCCCCCGTCAAAATCGATCGTCTTCAAGGGGATCAACGCCTGGTCGTGATACATGCACAGCGCTGCGTCATAGCGCTGTCGCGCCGCGGCATGGAACATCGTATCGGCAGGAAAGGGGCCGCTGGCGGCAATGCCTCCACCGCGCAACGTCGCGATCGCCGGAGCAATGATGTCGATCTCCTCGCGACCGATCGTGCCGTGCTCGCCGGCGTGGGGATTGAGGCCGGCGACCGCCAGGCGGGGCGCGCCAATGCCGAAATCGCGCCGCAGCGCTTCGGCCGCGATGCGCCCCACGGCGACAATGCGTTCGCTGGTCAGGTCGTCGAGCGCATCGCGCAATGCCCGGTGGATGGTGACCGGCACGACGCGTAACCCCGGGCACACCAGCATCATTGCCACTTCTGCGCCGCCGAGCTGCGCCAGATATTCGGTATGCCCGGGATGTGCGAAGCCGGCGGCATAGAGGGTTTCCTTTTGGATCGGGTTGGTGACCAAGGCGGCGGCACGTCCTGCCCCGGTCAAATCCGCACCCTGCCGGATCGCTTCGATTACCGCCGGGGCATTGGCCGGGTCGGGCTTGCCGGCGATGGGAGGCCGCGGCAACCGCACCGGCGCCACCGGCAACGCCAATGGAAACAGGCGTTCGGCCGTTTCCGGCGTCGCTGCGGCGAGCGGAACGTTCCATTCGAGTTGAGCCGCCAGCCGGCCCAACCTGTCGATATCGTCGAGCACGAAAAACGGCGGCAGGTGATGCTCGTGGCGTGCCAGCCAGGCGCCGAGCGCGATTTCGCCACCGATGCCCGCCGGCTCACCCATGGTGAGCGCGAGCGCGGCCGTCATCCGCGGATATCCACGTAGGCGTTGCGCCGCAAATCGCGCAAGTAGCGCCGCGCCAGAATGTCGAGGTGCTGACGCTCGATTGAATAACGCACTTCCTCAAAGCTCGGCGGCTTCTCCGGTGCCGCGTCCTTGCGATCGCACAACATTACCAGCCCGACGCCGCCTTGCACCGGGAACGGCCGGCTCACCTGACCGACGGCGAGATCAAGGGTGATGTGCCGCACCCCCTGTGACAGGGTACTGGCCTTGATGTTGGGGGCCTCGCGGACGAACGGCAGACCGACCTTGCGCGCAGCGGCGGCAAAAGTGGAGCAACTCGCCCCGGCGTGGCTGATTTGATCCAGCGCCCTGGCGAGGCGCTGGCGAAATTCCGGCGGCGCGTTGGGCGGCACTGGCGCACCGGCTTCGACCACCGACACCACCGCATCATTGGGATTGGCCTGTCCCGGCAGGCGGCGGTCGACGAGACCGAGAATGTAGTAGCCGCCGGCGGCGCGGACCGGGTCTGTTATCTCTCCGGGCTTCAGGGCATCGATCGCCTTCTCGAGATCGGGACTGATTTCGCCGGGGGAGATCCAGCCCAGCGCCCCGCCGGAGGCCGCCGTGGGCGATTGCGAGAATTGCTGGGCAATGGCGGCAAAATTGCCGCCCGAGTGCAGCTGCTGCTCGAGATTGTCGGCGAGACGATGAACCTCATCGTCCTGATTTGGATTGTCGACCGCGAGAAAAATCTCGACCACGTTGTTTTGGGGTGTGCTTTCGCTTTCCTTGGCCGCCTTGATGGCGTCGTTGACCTCTTGGTCGGAGACGTTGACATCCTGGGCGAGGCGCATCTGGATGAGTTTGTTCCAGGTCAGCGCCGCCGTGATCTGGTCGACCAGGGACGCCTTCGGAATTCCGAGATTCTGCAGATACTTGTCGAGCCCGCCCGCCGGCAGGTTGTTTTGTTTCTCAAGCCTGGACAGCGCAGCATCGACCTCGCTCTTCGGGACCGAAACGTTGAGATGCTTGGCTTCCTGCAGCTCGATCTTTTCATCGATCAGCGCGCGCAGCACGCGCGGTGCGAGGCGCTGGCGATTCTCCGGCGTATCCTGAATGCCCGAAGACCGCAGCAGCAGGACGATGCGGTTGTCGAGATCGCTGGTCGTGATAACGCCGTCATTGACCACGGCGGCAATGCGCACTTCCTGCTCGATCGGTGGCGGCGGCAATTGTTCCTGCTGTTGCCCCTGCTGCGCGCCCGCTGGTTTATGCCCACGCGGGGTCTGGGTCTGCGCCAGGACCGGCGCGACCACCGTGATACTCAATGCCAAACCAAGCGCGATATGCTTCCACACGGCTGCGATTCCTATGCGATGCGTGCGACCAGAATCTGCCTATCACAAAAACCGCGGCGTTGTCCTGTCAACCCTGCTAATCCTGAAACGAAGCGACATGGAGGCCGAACTCGCCCAGATTCTTGAAGACGAAGGTGAATAGTACCGAGACCCCCGGCTTGACGTCGCCGATCTGAATACCGGACTGGCCGACCGACGCGGTCCACGCCAGGCATTCGTCGCGGTAGGTGACGCCGACCCCGCTCAGAATGTTGACGTTGTTGGTGAAATCGCGGACTTCCTGCAGGTCGGCCGACCAGTATTGGTTGATACCCACCGTCAGGGTTGCGCCCAGTTCCGTGCGCGACACTTGTTCGGGGTAGTCGGCCAGGGGCGACAGCTGGGTATAGCTCAACAGCAGGTTGAGGCGCTGCGGACCCAGCTGGGCCGCCACTTGCTGGACGCGCATGGCGAGATCGCCGCTGGACGCGCGGAAGCGATAGATGAGGTTAAGCTCGTTTATCGGCGTCAGAATGACGCGTCCCACCACGTCCGAAAGACGGCTGGTCAAGCCCGAACCGGGCGTGAACTCGGGATCGTCCTGGAAAGCGTAGCTCTGCCCGACCAAGAAACGCATCGCCGCGCCATTGTCGGCATAGATGCCGCCGCGCAGCCCATAATCAACGCGCTGGCCGGTATCGACGAGGTCATAGCCCGGGAAGCGATTGGCGACAAACAGGTCGGTGTCGTCGAACTCAAAAGCCTGGCTGTCCACGTTCGGAATCTTGCTGTAGTTGCCGGTGTCGGGCGCCGCCACCGCCATCACCACCGGTTCGATCACCTCGGTGTAGTGCGTGGCGCGTTTCACCCAGGGATAGTGCCAAGTCAGCGCCGTTTGCGGGAACGCGCGGCCGGCAAACGCATTCTCGGTCGCGAACGGTCCTGCCGCCGGATCCGGCAAGTCGGTGGAGTAGTAGCCGTCACCCCGCGCACTCACCAGGAATTCGAAGCGGTCGCCGATCAACCCGTCAAATGGGCGCTGGTACGCCGTCGTCACCGACAAGCGGCGTTCGCTGATGCCGTTGTTGCTGATAAGATCAAGGCCGTTGCCGGCGACCATGAACTGGCCGCCGATCAGGTCGGGCTGCGTCACCCACATGTAATCGGCGACCGGGGCCGCATAGGGCAGTCCCTTCGTCGGCACGCCGGGCAACAGGCTTTGAAAACCCATCGCGGTGATGTTGGCGTAGCTGTTGGGGTGGAAATATTCGAGCGTCCCGGAGCTCGACAGGAAGTCAAGCCCCGACGGAAACCCGTAGAGCAGCAAATAGGTGATGTCGGAAGCATATTGAACATTGAAGGTCGCGCGCCAATCGTCGTTAAGATCGAATTCGCCGCTGCCAAAGAGATGGCCGCGTATGGCGTCCGGGCTTTGCGACACTTGCTCCCCAGACGGACTCACGTCGACCGGCGGCGTGCTAAAGGCCATGCTGCCCTGGAGATCGACCATGCCGTCGGCAAAGCGCTGGCGGTACTGGTTGATCAGCACCACGCCGGCAGCAGAGGTGATCAGGGGCGCGAAGGTCATGTCCTTGTCCGGACTGATCGCCCAGTAATAGGGCGTCTCCATATGGAAGCCGAGATTGTTGTTGTAGCCGACCGCCGCCGGCATGAAGCCGCTCTGGCGCCTGACCGATGGATCGGGACTGGAGAAATACGGCACCCACATCATCGGGATGCCGTCGATGTCCATTTCCGCGTCGTAGTATTCGATTTTCTTGAGCTCGCTGTCGTCGATGATTCGCTCCGCGCGAATCTGCCAGACCGGCGCGCGGGTTGGATCGTCTTTGCACAGATCACAAGGCGAATAGACGCCGCGGCGGATCTCGAAACGCGTGCCATCGGCGCGACGCGCGGTATTGCCGGCGAGTCGCGAGCGGTCGCTCAGCAGCATGCGGACGTCGCGCAGAAAGCCGTTCTTAAAATTGTCGCGCAGTTCGGCGTAGTCGGCGAACGTCACGTTGCCGCCCGGCTCCATCAGGGTGACATGTCCCGAGGCGGTCGCCGTGTCGGTGTGCTGGTTGTAGGTGACCGTGTCGGCGAGCAAGATTTCGTCGCCCTGGCTGATCTCGACATGGCCGCGTGCGACGACAAGGCCGAGTTCCTGGTCGAACTGCACCTCATCTGCGGTAAAAAGGTAGGGCGCCTGCTTCTCGATCGTGGTACGCGGCGATTTGAGCTGGGCCGCGTGCGACGTCGCGGTGAGCATTAACAGCGCCAACAAGGCGGCGACGGCAATGAGGCGCATGAACCTAGCCGTCTTCGAGGTGGAAGACGAGACTCGCGCCGATCAACCACGTCACCCCGGCTGGTGTCCACGCCGCCAGTGTCACGGGAATCGCCGCAGCGAGTCCCAGAGCCAGCACCACGTCCGACAGGAAATAGAGTGCGAAGGCGCAGGCGATGCCGGCGCCGATCATCCAGGCGACGCCGCCGCGCCGCTGCATGCGCAGGCTGAACACCGCGGCCACGACAACGAGGGCGCTAAACAAGATCGGCCGTGCCAACAAGGCGTCGAAATACAGCCGGTGTCGCTGCGCCGAAAATCCCGATCTCTCCAAAAGAGCGATGAATCCGGGCAACTGCCAGAACGACATGGTTTCGGGCGCGGCGAAACCTTCCTGTATCTTGTTCGGCGTCAGGTTGGTCGGAAGCTCGAGCTGGGCAAACGGCGTCGATTGCCGTGTCGGCGTCCAGCGCGTGCCGCTCTCGATCAGCCAGCTGCCCTGGCCGAGCACGGCGGATTTGGCGTCAATGCGCCCGGTGAGCTTGGTGTCCTCGGCATAAGTGAGGAAGGTGACGTTGGTGAGCTGCGTCTGCGGCATCCGCATGGTGTCGGCATGGATCACGGCGGCGGTGCCGTCTTCGCTGCTCTGCCGCAGCCAGAACCCGGTATGGGACACGGTCATGTTGTTGGAGCTGGTCTGAAGAACATGCGCCTCCAACGCTTCGTAGCGCGCCTGCGTGACCGAGGCGATCGGGTTGAAGATCGTGATCGCGAATACGCCGACCACGAACGACACCACTACGGCTGGCGTCAGGAACTGCCATGCCGAGATCCCGGCCGAGCGCGCGATCACCAATTCATTGGATCGCGTCATCCGCCAGAACAGCAGCATGGTGCCGAACAGAATCGCGAACGGCATGATCTGCTGCGCCATGTAGGGCTGCTTGAGTGCCGCCATCTCCAGGAGCGAGAGGAGGGTGACGCCGGGCCGCGACGCCCCTCGCCGGATCAGCTCGAGATAGTCGAGCAGAAAGACGATCACCGCCATGGCGACGAACACCGAGGTGCACCAGACCAGGAAGCGTCCGGCGAGATAGCGCGAGAATGTGGCGCCAGGCGTCATCGGCGTGGCTCAGGCGGCGACACGGCGGCCGAACCGGAGGCCGCGCCCGCCGCGCCAGGTCAACAACGAGAAAGTCGCGACCAGCGGCACCAGGACGTTGAGGTAGAGCGGCACGATCGCCGCCGCGTGGCGTACCGCGATGTTCTTGAAACCGACATCGAATGCCTCGAACAGAAAGGCCAGGGCGACGGCTTGCAGCACGCGCCAGATCTGGCCGCGACGGCTGAACTCGCCGGTCAGCAGGCAAACGATCGGAATCGCGGCCAATGCCAGCGCCGACAGCGGATTGATCAGGCGAAAATTGAGCTCCACCAGCCGCGCCTGCCGCGTGGTCAGCGTTTCGCCAGGTTGCGGCGTCAGCAGCTCGTGCAGGTAGAGCTCCTCCGGCTGGCGGTAGCGGATG
The DNA here is from genome assembly GCA_030041335.1 of Alphaproteobacteria bacterium. Lineage (GTDB taxonomy): Bacteria > Pseudomonadota > Alphaproteobacteria > ATCC43930 > CGMCC-115725 > JAATGI01. The sequence goes on from JASHOB010000196.1 coordinate 191,292, forward strand.
CCAGTCGCGTCGCGGTATTTGTCGAGGTCGAGCGTGTATTGATCGAAGCTCAATACCGAAAGATGGCCGTTGCTTCGATCGAACACCTGCCGGCTGCCCTTGACCATGATCAGCCGGGGTCCTTGCTCGGTCGCGACAAAGGCACCGTGCTCGGCGACGATGGTCATCGGCCGGGTGCGGTCGCGGGAATCGTAGATGACAATTCCCGAGACGTCGCCCTCGGCGTCGCGGGCGCGGACATAGATCGTGACATTGTCGGAAATCGTGTTGAACGTGCCCTCGACCAGAAGCACCGAGGCAATCTTGTTGCGGATCTCGAACTGCAGATCCTTGAAGGCGCGGTTCGAGGCCGGGAGAAAATAGATCGACATAAGCATGAGAAGGCAAGTGGCGAGCGCGCTCGCCAACATTGCCGGCCGCGCCAACGCAAGCTGACTGACGCCGGCCGAGCGCATCACCACCAGTTCGCTTTCGGTAATCAGCCGGTTGTAGATGAACAACACCGCGATAAACACCGCGACCGGCAGTACGGCATCGATGAAACGCGGCAGAATCAACATCGCCAGGTAAAGAAACAAGCCGAGCGAAAGCCCCCGGTTGACGATCAAGTCGATAAGCCGCAGCGATTCGACCAGCCACACCGCGGCGGTAAATACCACGGCGACGACGATGGTAATGCCGATGGTTTGGCGCAAAATATAGCGCGTCAATTGGTTCATCAATCCATTATAAGTGGCCGAGTTGCGCCCTGACAGGGTGAAGTTTCTTTCCCCTGGTCTCATAGGATTGACACTCGCCGCGCTTGTGTCGTCTATCGGGGTCCAACCGGAACGTTCACGAGGACGATATGAAGATCGCCTTTGCCGAGCCCTCTCCACCAAAAACCGGAAGCCTCGTCGTCGGGGTGCTTGACGATCGCAGGCTCACCGCGAGCGCGCAGCAGGTCGATCAACAAACCGGCGGCATGCTAACGCGTGCCATGGCGGCCAGCAAATTCAAGGGCCGCAGCGATGACGTGCTCAACATTCTGGCGCCCAGCGGTCTCGATCTGGGACGGATCATCCTGATCGGGCTCGGCAAGGCCGCGGCGCTCGACGCCACCGCCTGGCAGAACGCCGGCGGCAAGATCGTGGCGCAGCTCAACGGCGTCGGTGAAACGGCGGCTCAGGTCGAGATCGACCAGATCGACGGCGCCAAGATCCCGGCCGCCGACGCCGCGGCGGAACTGGCCTATGGCGCACGCCTGCGTTCTTACCGCTTCGACAAATATCGCACCAAGGAAAAGCCCGAGCGAAAACCGACCCTCAAGGCCCTAACCATTGCCGTCGACGCCGCGGGCGATGCCAAGCGGAAGTTCGCGCCGCTCGACCAGGTCGCCGATGCTGTCTTCTTTACGCGCGACATCGTGTCGGAGCCCGCCAACGTCATCTATCCCGAGACCCTGGCCGATCGCGCGCGCGAGCTTGAGGAGTTCGGCGTCGAGATCGACGTGCTCGGCCGCAAGGAAATGCGCAAGCTCGGCATGGGCGCGTTGCTCGGGGTGGGGCAGGGCAGCGACCATCCGCCGCGCCTTTTGGTGATGCAGTGGAAAGGTGCGCCCGACGCCAAGGACCAGCGCCCGCTGGCCTTTGTCGGGAAGGGCGTGACTTTCGACACCGGCGGCATCTCGATCAAACCGGCGGGCGGCATGGAGGACATGAAATGGGATATGGCCGGCGCCGGCGTGGTGATCGGCCTGATGCGCGCGCTCGCCGGGCGCAAAGCCAAAGTCAATGCCGTCGGCATCGGCGGCCTGGTCGAGAACATGCCGTCGGGCACGGCACAGCGGCCGGGCGACATCGTCACGTCGATGTCGGGGCAGACCATCGAGGTGCTCAATACCGATGCCGAAGGCCGGCTGGTCCTGGCCGATGCGCTGTGGTACTGCCAAGACCGCTTCAAACCGCGCTTCATGATCGATCTCGCCACGCTTACGGGTGCCATCATCATTGCGCTCGGCAGCGAGTATGCCGGCATGTATGCGAACGACGACAAGCTGGCGAAACAGCTGGTCGCCGCCGGCGAGGCGGTCGGCGAGAAACTATGGCGCATGCCGCTCCACGACAACTACGATCGCATGATGGACAGCGACGCCGCCGATATCAAAAACATCAGCGGCGGCCGCGACGCCGGCAGCATCACTGCCGCGCAATTCCTGAAGCGCTTCACCAATGGACTACCGTGGGCGCATCTCGACATCGCCGGCACGACCTGGTCGAAGAAAGACACCGCCACCGTACCGAAGGGGGCGACGTCGTTCGGCGTGCGTCTGTTGAACAAACTGATCGAGGACAATTACGAAGAGTGATGGCGGAAGTCGGGTTTTACCACCTCCTAACCATGACCGTCGACCGCGCGCTGCCGAAACTGCTGGAGCGGGCGATGACGGAAAACCAGCGCATCGTCGTGGTCGCCGGCTCCCCCGAACGGGTCGATTACCTCAACAACCTCTTGTGGACCTACGACGAGGCGAGCTTCCTGCCGCATGGCGGAGCGCGCGACGGCAGCGCCGCGCGCCAACCGATCTGGCTGGCGGCGGCAGACGAAAATCCGAATGGCGCGACCTGGGTGATGCTGATCGATGGCGCCCGCGCCGATCTCACGCGCTATCGCCGTTGCTTCGATATTTTCGACGGCAACGACGCCGCCGCGGTGGCGGCGGCACGGCAGCGCTGGAGCGAAGCCAAGGCCGCCGGCCACAGCCTCACTTATTGGCAACAGAACGACCGCGGTTGGGAGAAAAAGGCTAAAACATGATCCATCGGCGGGCCGCGGAATGAAATCCGCCCCTCGGGTGTTAACGAAAGCACCCGCATTCGGCAGCTAATGTTCGAGGTTTTCGATGTTTGACGGCATCCCTTCGCGCTGGGAACCCAAACCGGTCCGGCGCAACTTTCGTGACCCCTGGCCGCTTCACGCCGTCGTCACGATCGTGGTCTTGACGATCGGCGTTTATGCGGTAAAGGCGCTGACCCTCGCGCTCTGAGGGTGCTGTTGCTGACGGCGGCGTGGCCCGTTATAACGCGATGCCGAGCAACCAATCGGGGATGTCTCGCATCATGGCTATCGAGCGCACCCTGTCGATCATCAAGCCCGATGCGACGCGGCGCAACTTGACCGGCAAGATCAATCAACGGTTCGAGGACAGGGGCCTGCGCATCATCGCGCAAAAACGCACGGTTCTGAGCCGCCGGCAGGCCGAGCTGTTCTACGCGGTGCACAAGGAACGCGGTTTTTTCGCTGATTTGGTCGAGTTTATGACGTCGGGACCAGTGGTGGTGCAGGTGCTGGAAGGCGACAATGCGGTGGCGCTTAACCGTGACATCATGGGCGCCACCAATCCCGCTGCGGCAGCGCCCGGCACGATCCGCAAGGATTTCGCCGAGTCGGTGCAGGCGAATTCCGTCCATGGCTCCGATTCGCCTGAGAATGCGCGGACCGAAATCGCCTTCTTTTTTGCCGAGACCGAGTTTTTCCCGTAACAGTAGTCGCTATAGCGTGATCAATGCTAGAATCACGATAACGGTCACGACCAGGGCCGAGCCCCAGGTCAACATCCGGGTGAAGCCGTGATAGGTGGCCTGATGGCGCTGCAATTCTTGGTCGACCGACATCCTGAACTCCCTTCTTCCCCCCATCTCTAGCGCGGCCGTCATCGAATTTCCACCCTGTCGCCGTCGACATGAACCCGTCCTTCGGCGATGAGGCGTACCACCCGCGGGTAAAGGCGATGCTCCGCGGCGAGGACCCGCGCCGCGAGGCTCGCCTCGTCGTCACCGGGAAGGACCGGCACTTCGCTCTGCGCGATGATCGGCCCGGCATCGACGGCGTCGCTGACGAAATGCACGGTGCAGCCGGTCGCCTTCGCCCCGGCCGCGAGCGCGCGACGATGGGTGTCGAGGCCGGGAAAGGCCGGCAGCAGCGAAGGATGGATGTTGATGAGCCGGCCATGCCATCGCCGGACAAAGGCGGCGCTCAACACCCGCATAAAGCCGGCGAGACACACCAGTCCGATGCCGGCGTCGCTGAGGGCGGCATCAATCATCGCCTCGAAACCAGGCTGGCGATGCGAGATGAGGCGGGCCGGGATGCCGGCTACCTCGGCGCGGGCGAGGCCGGCGGCGCCGGCCTCGTTGGAAATTACCAGCGCGACCTCCGCCGGATAATCGGGCGCCCGCGCCGCGTCGACCAGCGCCTGCAAATTGGAACCCCGCCCGGAGATCAGTACCCCCAGCCTCAGCCGGGCCATTGGCTTTCGCCGTTGAGCAGAATGGTGCGCGGCTCCGGGGCCGCGACAATCCGGCCGATGCGCCGCGGCACCTCACCAAGATCTATCAGAATATGCTCTAGATTCAGTAGCTTATCAGGCGATGTTATGACCACCATGCCGATCCCGCAGTTGAACACGCGCGCCATCTCAAGCGCCGGAATCGAGCCCTCGCGCATCAGCCAGCAGAAGATCGGCGGCAGAGGCCAGAGCGCGGCATCGATTTCGGCGGCCGTGCCTCGGGGCAGGACGCGCGGCACATTCTCAAGCAAGCCGCCGCCGGTGATATGGGCGAGCGCATGGACCTCGCCCGCCTTGATCGCGGCAAGACAACTCCTCACGTAAAGCCGAGTCGGGGTGAGCAGCGCCTCGCCGATGGTGCGGTCCGCCGCGAACGGGGCTGGGGACCCGTAATCAAGCCCGCTGCGCTCGACGATGCGCCGCACCAGGGAAAAGCCGTTCGAATGGAGCCCGGTCGACGCCAGACCGAGAACGACATCACCGACCGCTACCCGCGCGCCATCGAGCAACTGGCCGCGTTCGGCGGCACCGACGGCGAAGCCGGCGAGGTCGTACTCCCCGGCCTTGTACATGCCCGGCATTTCCGCCGTTTCGCCGCCGACGAGCGCGCAGCCGCTGTCGCTGCAGGCTTGGGCGACACCCTTGAGCACCGTTTCGGCGATCCCCGTCTCGAGCTTGCCGGTCGCGAAATAATCCAGAAAAAACAGTGGCTCCGCGCCCTGAACGACGAGATCGTTCACGCACATGGCGACCAGATCGACGCCGACCGTGTCGTGGCGTCCCGTGGCCTGCGCGACCAGCAGTTTGGTGCCGACGCCGTCGGTCGTCGCGACCAAAATCGGATCGCGCAGGCCCGCGGCCTGCAAATCAAAGAGGGCACCGAAGCCGCCGAGACGAGCCGCGGTACCGGCGCGGGCCGTGGCGCGGGCGAGCGGCGCAATCGCCTCCACCAGCGCGTTTCCGGCATCGATATCGACGCCGGCGCCGCGGTAATTGTGGCTCCGTAGGCGGCGCGGGGGCATTATAATTGGTAACGCACGGAGGGTCGGCCAGAAGGGAACAATACTTCACTCGGATCGCTTTGCAAT
>JASHOB010000197.1 GCA_030041335.1 Alphaproteobacteria bacterium
CGCTTTCGCTCGCGCCGGTCGCCAGGGGGAAGAGGTTGTGCGGCCCTCGGACCAGCACCGTGTCGCCTTCCTGGACGGTGTCGCAAAATGCCGCGGAGCCGCCGCGCCCGTTGAGCTCGCGCTGCACCCCCAGGAGATAGCGATGCCGTTCCGAGGGAGCGTTGCTCAGGGAGAATTGGCGAATCTTGTCGCCGATCTTGACGTCCAGATGTGCGCCGGCCTCGAACGCCGGCAGTTCTTTGCCGTCGGGGTCGACCAGCTCGTACGAATAAATACCGGTCGCTTCTTCGCGCTTCACGGCGACCCGCGTCGCAAACCAATCCGAACTCATTCCTGCTCCAGAATTTCGTGATGTCAGCCGGCTACAACGTCCGGCCGTTCCGTTGCAATGCCACGAAGCACGAGACGGATCAATTCCTCCGCAACATGCGCCATCGCGCCGCCGGGCTCCTTTCCAGGCCAGTGCGCGGCGTGGTTGCACATGCCGAGGATGGCGTCGCGGGCGATCTCAATGTCGAGATCGGCGCGCACTTCGCCCGAGGCAATGCCTTGCTCCAATAGGCCTTCGACCACGCGCTCATAGCGTCGCGCCAGTCTCCCGATCCGTCGCCGTGCCTCCTTTGGTAGGAACCGCACCTCATGTAGATACGCGCGCACGCTGGCGCAATTGTCGGCGAGCGGCTCGACGTGGCGGCGCATCACCATGGCAAGCCGCTCGGCGACGCTGCCTGGCCCCGCGGCGATGACCTCGGTATCGCCGATAATGCGCTCGATGCCGCGTTGGCAGACCTGCTCGAGCGCCGCCTCTTTCGAAGCGAAATAATAGTAGAGGCTCGCCTGGCGCATGCCGAGCCGGTCGGCGATGTCCTGGGTCGACGCGCCATGAAACCCGCGCTCGGCGAATACGGCCGCCGCCGCCGCCAACACTTCTTCGGTACGGCGTCGCGGCCCAATCGTGAGACGACGGAGCTGCACATCGGGATCGGCAATGCCGGCGGCGCGGGCACGCATTCTGGTCGTCTCATCGCTCATTGACTGCTCTCTAAAATATTTCCCCGACGGCTCGGCCCGGTCAAACACTGTTGCCGCCGGAGCACCGCCGTCAAGCCCGGCATGCACAACTCTACCGAGCAGTCGACGAAACCCCATGACCCGCGATGCCGGTGCGCTAAATTCGCTCAAAAGTGACGGGAACAAGCCCATGTCTCACTTGTTCCCTATCTTTGCCACATTTTCGCCGCAATATTTCTACGGTTCCGCCGCAATTGGCGACGCGTCGACCGAAAACCCGCGCGATTCCGGCGATTTCTCGGTCGCCACGACTAGTCAGCATTGCGGCACCGATACCCCGAATTGGGCGAAGGAAATCACAATCGCGCCATAACCAAACCCAACTCAGTCCGCACCTTGGCAGTCACGAGCTCGCGCATTAGCGGCGCGAGAACCTTCCGAGGCGGAGGAGGACTAATGATGGCAATTGGCACCACCCGCACCTATCACGCCAACAGCGTCGTCGCCCAGTTTCCCGATTGCGTGCTGGCATTCGAGATGCCGCGCGGCGCCACCTTCGGCGAATTGGCGGAACGCCTCGCCAGCTTCGAAGAACGCATGGATGAAATACCAATCAGCATCGCGGTGCGGCCCGCGCTCTGAGGCCGTAAGTGCCGGCCGGTCGAGCCCGTCTTTCAGTATCAGTGAGGAGAATCCAATGACCCCGGTCAATGCCGTTTTTGCCCGCCAACTTGGTGAGAAGATGCCCGATCTCCGGCGCTATGCGCGCCGTCTCACGGGCAATGCCGCGGACGCCGAGGATCTGCTGCAGGATTGCCTCTTGCGCGCCATGGTGAATTGGCACCGCTTCCAGCAGGGCACCAATCTCCGCGCCTGGCTCTTCACGGTCATGCGCAACCTCCACATCAATTCCTATCGCCGCCCGGCGCACCATGAGGTGGCATTGGCCCCGGACGAACTCGCCACCGTCGCGCCGGCGCGGGCGCCGGCTCAGGAAGCGGCCGTGGAAATGACCGACTTCGTCCACGCCTTTGGCCGGCTCAGCCGCGCCCGCCAGGAGACCATTCTGATGATCGGCTGGGATGGCATGAGCTATGACGATGCCGCCTCGCGATTGGGTGTGCCGACCGGAACAGTGCGCTCGCGCCTGTCGCGCGCCCGCGAAGAGCTGCGCGATGCGCTACGCGGCGATCAATTGGAGCGCGCAGCGTGACCAACGCAAGCGCCGCCGAAACCGATCTGAGCCAGCTCATTGCGGACGTGCAGGCGCTAAAGCGCGATATCGCGGCGCTGGCCGGGCATTCGCGCGGCGCAGCGGGCGGTGCGGCGAGTGCGCTCGGCGTCGAGGCCCAGCGGCTTTATGACAACGTCGCGGCTCAGGGCCGCCGCCAGGCCGAGGCCTTGGGCGAGCAAGTTGAAGCCCACCCGCTCGCCAGCCTGTTGATCGCATTCGGAATCGGGTTCGTGGCCGGCCGCATCCTGCCGCGCTGAACGACCGGCGGCGATGGACAAGCTGCTGCGCGCCGCCTCAGTCGCCGCCCAGACGATCACGCTCTATGGTCGCATCCGTGCCGGCTTCCGGCGCGCCTTGATCGGGGTTGTGTCCAGCGGGATTGCCCTGGTCTTCTTGATTTTGGCGCTGCTCTGGTTCGACGCCGCGCTCTGGTTCTATTGCGCGCCGCGGATCGGTGCGGCGCTGGCGGCACTGGTCGCGGGCGGCGCATTCTTGCTTGTGGCGATCGCGGTGGTGGCGATCACACGCTGGCGTTTGCGCTCAGCGCCGCCCGCGCGCCCGGCTCCGACGGACGGGGTTGCCGCGGCAATACACGAACTGAACGGGTTCGTACGCGAGAATAGGGGCATGCTTCTGGTCGCGGCAGCCGTGCTCGGCGCGTTGCTCGGCGCGAGGCCCCCCAAGCGCCCCTAGATTTCTCGCGGCGCCGTGCGCACATTTGAAGGCATGGCAAAGGGTGGTCCGGCGAGGCACAGGGTCCGTGGCCCGCAAACGCAGCGCCAATTGCGCGTCGGCGAGGAATTGCGGCACTCTCTGGCACGGCAGTTCGAGCGTGGCACGCTGCGCGACCCGGCCCTCACCGGCGTTGCCATCACCGTCACCGAGGTGCAGGTCTCGCCCGATCTGAAACACGCCACCGCCTTTGTCATGCCGCTTGGCGGCGCCAAGCTGGCCGAAGTGCTGGCCGGGCTGGCGCGTTCGGCGGGCTATCTGCGGCGCGAAATGGCGAAGGAAATTCAGTTGCGCCACACGCCGGAGCTGGTGTTTGCGGGCGACACGAGCTTCGATCATGCAGGCCGCATCAATGAATTGCTGAAACGGCCAAACGTGCGTCGCGACCTCCAGCCCGGCGACGGAAGCAAGCGCAACGGGGCATGAGCGCAAGCGATGAGCCGCTCGCGCAAAGGTCAATCGATCCACGGCTGGGTCAATCTCGATAAGCCCGTCGGCCTGACCTCGGCGCAAGCCGTCGCCCGGGTGCGGCGTATTTTCAACGCCGCCAAGGCGGGCCACGCCGGCACCCTCGATCCGCTGGCGAGCGGCATCTTGCCGGTCGCGCTCGGCGAAGCGACCAAGGCCGTGCCCTATCTCGTGGCGCACGACAAGGTCTATCGCTTTACCGTGCGTTGGGGCATTGCCACCGAAACCGACGACAGGGAGGGTCGGGTTATCGCCACGAGCGCGAGCCGCCCCAGCGGCGCCGACATTGAAAACGTCGCGGCGCGCTTCGTCGGTTGCATCGAACAAATGCCGCCAGCCTATTCCAGCGTAAAAATCGAGGGCACCCGCGCCTACCGTTTGGCGCGCCAGGGTAAGGCCGTCGCGGTGGTGCCGCGCCGCGTCACGGTCGTGCGGCTCCTCCTGGTGGACCAGCCGGATGCCGACCATGCAACGATCGAGGCGATAGTGGGCAAGGGCACCTATATCAGGGCGCTGGCCCGTGATCTGGGACATGCGCTTGGCACCCAGGCTCATGTCTCGGCCCTGCGACGTCTGGCGGTTGGCCGATTTCGGGTCGATGGGGCGATTTCCCTGGAAAACCTGGAGGTTCTCGGGCATAGTGTCGCCGTTTCCGAGCATTTGCTGTCGGTCGAGACCGCGCTGGACGACATCCCGGCGCTGGCCGTGACCCCGGCAGAGGCGGCTTCCCTGCGACACGGACAGCTGGTGACAAGCGCCGATCAGGCGTTTTGTCGGGGCGTCGGCGAGGGCGCTACCATTCGGGTCGTCAACGGCGACCGTCTGGTGGCATTTGCGCAAATCCGTGACGGCAGGCTCAAGCCGATTCGTGTTCTCAAATTCGATTAAGGAGAGACCGATGTCGATCACCCTTGCGCGCAAGCGAGAAATTATTGACGATTATGCCCGCAAAGCGGGCGATACCGGGTCGCCGGAGGTACAGATCGCGATTCTGAGCGAACGCATCCGCAATCTTACCGACCACCTGGCGACCCACAAGAAGGATTTCCATTCGCGCCGCGGCCTGTTGGTCATGGTCGGCCAGCGCCGCAGCCTGCTTGATTATCTGAAGCGCGCCGATCATGCCAAATACGAGAGCGTCATCGAGCGCCTGGGGCTGCGCCACTGAATGACCGAATTTGGATCGTGCCGACGTCGCGACGTCCCGAGATCGCGCGTGCCGCTGCGATTCCCGTTTCGATGCCGGCGCCCGACGCGCGAGCGGCTTTTGGCACGCGCCGCGCGACAACCCGTTTCCAAGCGAGAGAGAAGAGAGAGAGATGTTCGACAAAATTACCCGCGAGCTGACTTGGGGCGGCCGCCGCCTGACGCTCGAAACCGGTAGAATCGCGCGCCAGGCCGATGGCGCGGTTCTGGCGACCTACGGCGAAACCAGCGTGCTCTGCACCGCGGTCGCCTTGAGGCAAGTCAAGCCCGGCCAGGATTTTTTCCCACTCACCGTCAATTATCAGGAAAAGAGCTTCGCCGCCGGCAAGATCCCGGGCGGTTTTTTCAAACGCGAAGGCCGGCCGTCGGAGAAAGAGACGCTGACGTCGCGCCTGATCGACCGGCCGATCCGGCCGCTGTTCGCCTCGGGGTTCCGCAACGAGACCCAAGTAGTCTGCACCGTCCTGTCGCATGATCTAGAGAACGATCCCGACATTGTTGCCATGATCGGCGCCTCGGCGGCGCTGACGATTTCCGGCATTCCGTTTCTGGGCCCGATTGCCGGGGCGCGCATCGGCTACATCGACGGCAAATATGTTTTGAATCCGAAGCAGGACGAACTGGAAAAATCGGAGCTCGATCTGGTCGTCGCCGGGACGCAGGAAGGCGTGCTCATGGTCGAATCCGAAGCGCATGAATTGCCCGAAGAGGTCATGCTCGGTGCGGTCATGTTCGGCCACCAGCAAATTCAGCCGGTAATCGATGCGATCATTGGCTTGGCCGAGCGCGCCGCCAAGGAACCATGGGAAATGCAAGCGCCCTCTCCGGAAGCCGAAGCGATCGAGGCGCAGGTGCGCGAAGCGGTCTCTGCCGACCTCGCGGCCGCCTATGCGGAGCGGCAGAAACAGGCCCGCAGCAACATGCTCGAAGCGGCCAAGGCCAAGGTCCAGGCGTTGTTTGAATCCGATCCCGGCAGACGCCAGCATGCCGAACTCGTCTTCGAGGAAGTCGAGAGAGAAATCGTGCGCGGTGCCATCATCAAGGGCGAACCCCGTATCGACGGCCGCGACACCAAGACGGTGCGTCCGATCTCATGCGAAGTCGGTGTCTTGCCGCGCACCCACGGTTCGGCGCTTTTCACCCGAGGCGAGACCCAGGCGCTGGTGGTGGCGACGCTCGGGACCGGCCAGGACGAACAGATCATCGACGCGCTCGAAGGCGAATACCGTTCGCATTTTATGCTGCACTACAATTTCCCGCCGTACGCGACCGGCGAAGCGGGTCGCCTGGGCACGCCGGGACGGCGCGAGATCGGTCACGGCAAGCTCGCCTGGCGCGCGGTGCGGCCGCTCCTGCCGTCCAAGGAATCCTTCCCTTATACGGTGCGCGTGGTTTCGGAGGTCACGGAATCGAACGGTTCGTCGTCGATGGCCACGGTGTGCGGCTCGTCGCTGTCATTGATGGATGCGGGCGTGCCGCTGAAGCGACCGGTTGCGGGCATTGCCATGGGGCTGATCAAGGAGGATGCGGGCTTCGCCGTATTATCGGACATTTTGGGCGACGAGGACCATCTCGGCGACATGGATTTCAAGGTCGCCGGTACCGAGAACGGCGTCACGGCTTTGCAGATGGACATCAAGATCACCTCGATCACCGAGGAGATCATGAAGGTGGCGTTGGCGCAGGCGCGCGACGGACGCATTCATATTCTCGCCGAGATGGCCAAGGCGTTGACACGCTCGCGCGAAGCGGTGAGCCAGAATGCGCCACGCATCACCACGTTCACGATTCCGAGGGACAAGATCCGCGAGGTGATCGGCACCGGCGGCAAGGTGATCCGCGAGATCACGGAAGTGACCGGTGCCAAGGTCGATATCGAGGACGACGGCACCATCAAGGTCGCCGCTGTCGATGCGGCGGCGGCGCAGGCGGCGATCGATTGGATCAAAGGCATTGTCGCCGAGCCGGAAGTTGGCGTGATCTACAACGGCAAGGTCGTGAAGACGGTCGATTTCGGCGCTTTCGTCAATTTCCTCGGCGCGCGCGATGGCCTCGTCCATATCAGCGAACTGGCGCCGCAGCGCATCGGCAAGGTGACGGACATCGTCAAAGTCGGCGACCAGGTCAAGGTCAAAGTCCTGGGCTTCGATGATCGCGGCAAGATCAAGCTGTCGATGAAGCGGGTCGACCAGCAAACTGGCGAAGACCTGAGCGTGAAGCAAGAGGCGGCTCGGCAAGCCGCCGCGGTGCCGATGCCGTCGGCATCCTAAGGCCGAGGCCGGTGCCGGGAGCCCCATCCGAGACCCGGCAGGGGCTGCCATTTGCTTCTCGCGGCCGAACGCCATAGATTCAATGCCGGCGATTGGAGGATGCGGGATTAAGACGACGTGAAGGCGCTGAAATCGCTGTTGATATCGGGACGCGAGGTGCTGCCGCTGGTCGAGGGCGGCAAAGGCATTTCGGTCTCTAATGGCGAAAGCTCGGGCGCCTGGGCCGCCGCGGGTGGGGTCGGCACGTTCTCCGGGGTCAACGCCGACTTCTACGACGAGCGCGGTGACGTGGTGCCGCAGATCTATAAGGGCCGCACGCGCCGAGAGCGTCATGAAGAGTTGATCAGCTACGCTATCGCCGGTGGCATCGAACAGGCACGTGTCGCCTACGAGCGTTCGGGTGGCTTGGGCCGCATCCACATGAACGTGCTCTGGGAGATGGCCGCCGCGGAGCGCATCCTGCACGGCGTGCTCGATGGCGCGCGCGGACTCATTAACGGCGTCACTTGCGGCGCCGGCATGCCCTACCGCATCGCGGAAATTTGCGGGCACTACAATGTCTACTACTATCCGATCGTGTCGTCGGCGCGCGCTTTCCGCGCGCTGTGGAAGCGCGCCTATCACAAGTTCGCGGGATGGCTTGGCGGCGTCGTCTACGAAGACCCGTGGCTGGCCGGCGGGCATAACGGCCTGTCCAATGTCGAGGATCCGGAAAAGCCGGAGCCGCCGTTCCCGCGGGTCCGCGAACTGCGCACGTTGATGCGGGAATTCGGGTTGGATCGGACGCCGATTTTCATGGCCGGCGGGGTGTGGAACCTGCGCGAGTGGGAGGATTGGATCGACAATCCCGAACTTGGCCCGATGGCGTTTCAATTCGGCACGCGGCCGTTGCTGACCAAGGAGAGCCCGATCTCCGACGCCTGGAAACGCCGCCTGCTTGAGCTTAAGGAAGGCGATGTTTACCTCAACCGCTTCAGCCCGACCGGGTTTTATTCCTCGGCGGTGCGCAACGTCTTCGTCAATGAATTGCAGGAGCGCTCGGAGCGCCAGATTCCATTTTCGGTGGACGCGGTTGGCGATCATTCGGCGACATTGGCGATCGGCGCGCGCGGCCGCATCGTCTACGTCACGCCGCACGATCGCGCGCGCGCGCAGGGCTGGATCGCGCGCGGCTTTACCGAGGCGATGCGCACGCCGGATTCGACCCTGGTATTTGTGGCGCCGCAAAGCGCGCACGACATCCGCCGCGACCAGGTCAATTGCATGGGCTGCCTCAGCGCCTGCATGTTTTCCAACTGGGCGCAGAACGAGGCGGGTACCACCGGGAAACTGCCCGATCCGCGCAGCTTCTGCATTCAGAAGACGCTGCAGGCCATCCGTCACTCCCAGGAAGTCGACATGCAATTGATGTTTGCCGGCCACAACGCCTTCCGCTTTGCCCGCGATCCTTATTACGCCAACGGTTTCATTCCGACCGTGCGCGAGTTGGTGGAGCGGCTGAAGACCGGCGAGTAGCACTTTCAATGTCGCGCGGCGGGGTTATATTAGCGCCATGATCGCAAGCCGCCCCTACGCCAACGCCGTGGAGTTGATCCGCGCAGCACATTTGCGGCCGACGCGGCAGCGCCTCGCGCTCGCCAGGCTCCTGTTCGATAGCGGCGACCGTCACGTGACCGCCGAACAATTGCACAACGAGGCGGTGACGGCGCAGGTGCCGGTATCGCTCGCCACCGTCTACAACACGCTGCATCAATTTGTCGGCGCCGGCCTTTTGCGTGAGGTCGTGGTCAATCCGGGCCGCTCCTATTTCGACACTAATATCCGCGATCATCATCACTTCTTTCACGAGGAGAGCGGCCAGCTGACCGACATCGCCGGTGACCGGATCGAGGTCAAGGAGCTCCCCAAGCCGCCTCCGGGAACCGCCGTCCGGCGTGTCGATGTAATCATTCGGATAGCCGAAAAAAATAACGATTACAAATAGTTATGTAATTTTTTAAAATCGATATAAATCGCTTGACGGGGTGCGTTGGGACGGCACATATAGGGGTTTGCGCTGAGGCGCGACCCGAACTCTTGCCGTGGAGGCCCGATGTCAGCCCTGAAAGGCTCAAAAACCGAAGCCAATTTGAAAGACGCGTTCGCCGGCGAAAGCCAGGCGAACCGTCGTTACCTCTATTTCGCCCAGAAAGCCGATGTCGAAGGCCATAACGATGTCTCGGCGGTTTTCCGTTCCACGGCGGAAGGCGAGACCGGCCATGCGCACGGCCATCTCGAATTCCTCGAAGAGGTCGGCGATCCCGCGACCGGCAAGCCGATCGGTGACACGAAGCTCAATCTCGCCGCCGCAATCGCGGGCGAGACGCATGAATATACCGACATGTATCCCGGCATGGCGCGTACCGCCCGGCAGGAAGGCTTTGACGAAATCGCCGATTGGTTCGAGACCCTGGCGAAGGCGGAAAAGTCCCATGCCGGTCGCTTCCAGAAGGCGCTCGACACGCTCTAGGCGGCAAAGCCTGTCCTCATGCTGGATCAGCCTGATTCCGGCGTAAGGCAGGAACCCGGGGCCGGCGACACGCGCTGGCCCCGGTTGTCGCCGGGCCGATCAACGACACTAAATTCCCAAGGGCACCACATGCGCGAAGGCAGTCTCGAAGCGCCGACTCGTCACGTCATTGATTGGCAGGATCCGAATTACAGCGATCCCGCCAAACTCGATGCCGAAATGCGGCGCCAGTTCGATGTCTGCCATACCTGCCGGCGTTGCTTCAATCTCTGCGATGCCTTTCCGCGGCTGTTCGACCTCATCGACAATTCGCCGAGCGGTGAACTCGATACCGTGCCGAGCGATAAGCTCGGCGCCGTCGTCGAGGCATGCACGCTGTGCGACATGTGCTTCATGACGAAGTGCCCCTATGTGCCGCCCCACCCGTTCAACATCGATGTGCCACATCTCCTGCTGCGGGCGCGTGCCGCCGACCGGGGACGCGGCAAAGGCGATGTGGCCCGACAATTGAGCGAGACCGACCGCAACGGCAGGATCGCGGGCGCCGTTGCCCCGCTCGCCAACTGGGGCAGCGACGTCAAGAACCACCTCACGCGGCCGCTGCTCGAGACTGTTACGGGGATCGACCGGCGCGCCGATTTGCCGAAATTTCACGGCAAGAGTTTTGTCATGCGTGCCAAGAAGGCGACGCCGGCGCGGAACGGAGAGGGTCCGGCCAAGGCACGCAAAGTCGCAATCTTTGCCACCTGCTTCGTCAACTACCACAATCCGCGCATCGGCGAGGCGCTGTTGGCAGTGCTGGCGAAGAACGGCGTCGAAACCGAGGTGGTCTACCCCGGCTGCTGCGGCATGCCGGCATTGGAGCGCGGCGATCTGGCCGCCGTCGCCGATACGGCAAAGAAGACCGCGGCGCATTTCGCGCCATGCCTCGAGCGCGGCTTCGATGTGGCGGCGCCGGTGCCGTCCTGCGCGCTGATGCTGAAATTCGAATGGCCGCTGATCGTGCCGGACGACCCGGCGGTGAAGCGCCTCGCCCAAGCCACTTTTGACGCCAGCGAATATCTGGTCGACATCGCCAAAAAGGAGGGGCTGGCGCCTGGCATGACGCCACTGCCCGGCGGCGTCACGATCCACCTCGCCTGCCACGCGCGAGCCCAGAATGTCGGTGCCAAGGCGGCCGAGTTGCTGCGTCTCATCCCGCAAGCAGATGTCGCGGTGATCGAGCGCTGCTCCGGCCATGGCGGCTCATGGGGTGTGCTGAAGGCGAACTTCGACACCGCGCTCAAAGTCGGTGCCCCGGTCGCACGTCAGGCCGTCACGAATAACAAGATGTTTGTGGCCTCGGAATGCCCGCTGGCCGCCGCCCATATTGTGCAAGGGATGGAACGCGTCGGGGACGGAGCACGAGCGCCCGCGCGTTCATATCATCCGATCGAGCTGTTCGCGCGCGCCTACGGGCTCCTGCCATGATGAGCAAACGTGCGTTGACTAGAGCCGACGTCATCGACGTCGGCGACTATGCCAAGAACCGGAGCACGCATCGCAAGCGTATTACCGAGATCAAGCGGCGCCGCCGTGTCGAGGTTGGCCCGTTTGCGACCTTCTATTTCGAAAATTTCGACACGATGTGGCATCAGGTGCATGAGATGCTGCACATCGAACGCGGTGGCGAGGCACAGATCGCCGACGAGCTCGACGCCTATAATCCGCTGATCCCGCAAGGCAGCGAGCTGATCGCGACGGTGATGTTCGAAATAGATGATCAAGAACGTCGCGATGCCGTGCTCGGGACGTTGGGCGGAATCGAGAATTGCAGCTATCTCGCGATCGGCGACAATCGCGTCGCGGGCGAGGCCGATCCAACGCGCGAGAATACCAGCAGCGAGGGCAAGGCCTCGGCGGTGCAATTCATCCGTTTTCCGTTCTCACCGATGCAGATTGCCGGGTTTAGGGATCCAAAGACGACGGTGCTGGTTGGTATTGACCATAGGAACTACGGCCATATCGCCGTCATGCTCGATACCGTGCGCGTGGCGCTGGCCGAGGATTTTATCCCTTAATCCCCTAAGTGTTTGGCCAGGAAATCAGGCACGCGCTTGAGCGCGTCGCGCCGCGCCCGAGGATTGGTACCGAGGATCGGCACGACATTCTCTGGCTGGGCATAGGCTGGAAATTTGATCGGCTTGAGATGCGGCGCGTCGAATGCATGGTAGGCGTCGGGGTAGATGCGCAGCTCGATCTTGGCGCCGCGGGCGTTGGCGCCATCGACGAACTCGCGGCATTGACCGGCCGGGGTCCAGACGTCGCGTCCGCCATCGAGGATCAGGAGGGGCAGCGCGCTGGTCCATTGCGGCGTGTCGGTGTCGGCCCAGGGCTTGACATAATATCTGTTCGAGCATAACGCCGGATAGAGCGCGACGGCGGCACGGAAATCGCCCTTGGGTAACGCCGGTGGCTTGACGAACCCGCGCTTTGCAATGGTCAGCAGCACTACGCCGCCCCCGGCATCCCACCCCATCAGGGCGATGCGGTCGGCGCGCACATCCTCACGCGTCTGCAGATACTCCAACGCGCCATAGGCATCGTTGATCCGCTTCAGATAAAGCGGCAGCTGAAAGGTGCGCGATGAGCAGATTTCCTTGATGCCGCGGGGCGTGTTGCTGTCGACCATCAGCACCTGGTTGCCGGCCGAGTTCAGCTGTTTGGCCCATTGCCGCTGCACGCTTGAAATCACGCCGGGCGCGTCGAACAGACCAAAGCAGCCATGAAGAAATACGACCGCCGGTCGGGGTCCCGGCTGGCTTGCCGGATAGAAATAACCGTCGAGCCTGGTCGGATTCTGGCCAGCCCCGTTATCGTAAAAGGACAGGAACTGCACCTTCACTTGCGCCCGGGCGGCGCCGGCAACAACCAGCATCGCCACCGAGAGCGCCACCATCTTCCACAATTGCATCGCAACCCCCAATCGAAACATTAGAACGGCAATTTGATGCCGGGCGGCAATTTTAGACCACCCGTGAGTTTCTGCATTTCCTCGGCGACGTGCGCGTCGAGATGCGCCTTGGCGTCATTGAATGCTGCCATCAAGAGATCCTCGAGCACTTCGACCTCGTCCGGCAGGACCAGCGACTTGTCGATCCGGATGCGCTTCACTTCGCCCTTGCCGGTGACGGTGACCTGAACCAGTCCGCCGCCCGCGGCCCCGGACACTTCGGCGACAGCAAGCCGCTCCTGCATCTCCGCCATCCGGTCCTGCATCTCCTGGGCCTGCTTCAGCATCTGGCCGATGTTTTTCATGCCAACGGGTCTCCCTCGTCATCTTCGGCCGCGGTGGCGGGCGGCGCCACGTCATCGATTGGCGGCGCGGCGACATCGCGCACGGCCTCGATCCGCGCACCTGGAAAAGCGTCGAGCACCGCGCGCACCAGCGGATGCCGTGCCGCCTCGCCGCGCAGGGAATGCTCACGGGCCTCGTCCTGCTCCTTGAGGGTCGACTCGCCGCCCTCGCTGGCGATGCCGACAAGCCAGGTCTGACCGGTCCATTCCGACAGTTTCTGGGCGACGCGGTTGACGAGATCGCGTGGCGCGGCCGCCTCAAGGCGCAACTGCACGCGTCCCGGCTCGAACTGTACGAGATGGGCATGGGCATAAAGATGCGCCCGAAGGATTGCTTCCCGGCGCTGCTCGAAGAGGCTGAGAAGTTCGCGGAAGGTTTGCGGCCCCGGATCCGCCGCGGCGTCCGCCCGCGGCAAGGCCAATGCCGAAACTGCATTGGCGCTGCGATTGACCGCTGCCGGCACCGCGGCGCCGGCGCCCAAACTTGGGCTGCGGGCCGGCGGGGCGCCGGCCGGTTCGCGGCCTTCGCTCACCGCCTTGACGAGATCGCCCGGCGGCGGCAGATCGGCGACGTAGGCAAGCCTGATCAGGACCATCTCCGCGGCGGCGAGGGGCGAGGGTGCGGTCTGCGCCTCGGCGATGCCTTTGAGCAGCATCTGCCAGGCGCGCGCGAGCATCGGCATCCCTAGTCTCTCCGCCAACGGCAAACCGCGTTGGCGTGCTTCCGCCAGCGTCGGATCGTTTTCGCCCGCCGCCGGTGTCAGCTTGAGCCGCGTCAGGAAGTGAGCCAGTTCCAGCAGGTCCTGGAGCACCAGGACCGGGTCGGCGCCGCTGTCGTAAAGCGCCCCGAGCCGTGCCACCGCGCCGGCCGTGTCACCCTTCAGCACCGCCTCAAAAAGATCGAAAACCTGATGGCGGTCGGCAATACCGAGCATGTCGCGAACGATAGACTCGTCGATCGGAGTACCGGCAGCGAGGGCAATTGCCTGGTCGAGCAATGATAGACCATCACGCACCGAACCGTCGGCGGCGCGCGCAATCGTCGCCACCGCCATCGGTGCGATCGCGATTTTTTCCAGAAGCGCGACATTTTGGTAATGCGCGATGAGCTGTTCGATCGGCACCCGGCGGAGCGCAAACCGCTGGCAACGCGACAACACCGTCACCGGAACTTTTTGAACCTCGGTGGTGGCAAAAATGAAAATGACGTCGGGCGGCGGCTCCTCGATGGTTTTCAACAGCGCGTTGAACGCGCTCTTCGACAGCATGTGGACTTCGTCGATGATGTAGACCTTGTAGCGCGCCGCAACCGGGCGATAGCGCACGCCCTCGGTCAGTTCGCGGATGTCGTCGATGCCGGTGCGCGACGCCGCGTCCATTTCGATGACGTCGACGTGGCGGTCTTCGGCGATGGCGCGGCACGGATCGCACACACCGCACGGCGCCGCGGTCGGGCCGCCCTTGCCGTCGGGACCGACGCAGTTCAGGGCGCGTGCCAGGATTCGCGCGGTCGATGTCTTGCCGACGCCCCGCACCCCGGTGAGGATGAACGCGTGGGCGATACGCCCCGTGGCGATGGCGTTGGTGAGCGTCCGCACCGTCGCCTCCTGCCCGATCAGCTCGGCGAAGCGTTGCGGCCGGTATTTCCGTGCCAACACGCGATAGGCGCTGCCAGGCTCGGTCATTGTGCTCACGGGTTCTTGCATCGGAAGCGGCAGGAGGCTGGACAACGACCCAAATCGAAACTCGTTACGGCTGCTTCCTTCCGGACCTGACCGGGTTGGCGAGGGATCTGTCCGCCGCCAGCCTCCCAGCGGCACTATATCAGCAGCAACCCCAAGAGGCGCAAGCGCGAACCGATCGCATCATCGGCAGGCGAGGCTCGTCATGATGGCCGAGTTTGCGGCTTGGTCTCGCGACTAGCTGGCGCTCGATCGAGCCGGCTATTCGCGCGCGATGGCTTGGCGCCGCCCCTGCTCCGGTTGCGAACGAAGGAGGAACATGGGGTAGCCGGCCCAGACCACCCTTTGCCTGTTGCGGCGCGAATTTTAAACTCGGCTCGACCGTTATAGCGTTGATGCCGCCGCTTCCCAGACCGTTCGACGGCATTGATGCAACACGCCGGTCCTACATTTGATCATGACTGAAACCCTTTCCTCTCGTTTTGCGGCTCGGTTGGCGTCGCGTGTCTCGCGTCCTTTCGTGCGCCGCGACGCGGCCGCCGCGGGACCGTCACGGCTGCACGAGCGGGGGCGTCTCGCGATCGGTACCCGCCTGCGCGCGCTGGTGCGCGCCTTTAGCCGACGCCAGCTGCGCAACAATGAAGTCGCCATTATCCTGCTCGCGGGGATACTCGGCTTTTTCATCGGTCTGAGCGTCGTCGCCGTGCACGGGATCATGCAGTGGATGCACGAGGCGAACTTCGCCATGCCCGGCGACCAGCTGTTGAGCGCAAGCATCAACCCGGTTGCCTGGCGCGTTGCCCTGATCCCGTGCCTCGGCGGGCTGACCGTCGGGCTGGCGGCATTGCTGATTCGTCGCTGGCGGCCGCGCGAGATTGTCGACGCCATCGAGGCTAACGCGCTCTATGGCGGCAAAATGTCGCTCATCGACAGCATCAATCTCACCATTATGACGTTACTGTCGGGGGGATTCGGCGCGTCGGTCGGGCTCGAGGCGGCCTATACCCAATTGGGTGCCGGTTTCGCCGCCAATTGCGGCGAGGTGCTGCGCGTTCGGCGTCAGGATCTGCGCACCCTCGTTGGCTGCGGCGCCGGCGCCGCGATCGCGGCGGCTTTCAATGCGCCATTGGCCGGCGCCTTCTATGCCTTTGAATTGGTGATCGGCTCTTATTCGCCGACCGTGCTCGCGCCGGTCGGCGTCGCAGCGCTGGCCGGCACCTTCGCGGTCCGCTGGACGATCGGCGCCGAGCCGTTGTTTCTCGTCACCGATCGCATTTCCGTAAGCAACTGGGACTATCTCTGGTTTGTTGCCCTGGGGCTCGGGGCCGCCGTCGTTGGCATCGTCACGATGTTGGGCGTGACGACGGTGGAACGGACCCTGCGCCGCCGTGCCATTCCCTTCTGGTTGCGGCCGGCGCTTGGCGGCGTGATGCTGGGTGTGATCGCGCTGCCGTTTCCGCAAGTGCTCGGCAGCGGCCACGGCGCGATTCAGGAAGTGCTTGGCGGCGAATTCCTGCCGTTGGCGCTGTTGCTGCTGATGGTGGCGAAGGCACTCGGTTCCGCCGTATCGGTGGGCGCAGGCTTTCGCGGCGGCTTGTTCAGCTCTTCCCTTTTCTTGGGCAGCCTCTACGGCGGCGCCGGCGCCGGGCTGCTGGCATGGGCCCTTCCCGCCTGGCATGTCGACCACGTCGCTTACATGCTCGTCGGCATGGGCGCGGTGGCGGCATCGATCGTCGGCGCGCCGGTAACGATGATCTTGCTGATTCTCGAGCTGACGGCCGATTTCTACGTCGCGATGGGGGTAATGGTCAGCGTGATTGTTGCTAGCGTGGTGACGCGCCTAACCTTCGGCTATTCATTCGCGACCTGGCGGTTCCACTTGCGTGGCGTCCCGATCCGCGGGGCTTTCGATGTCGGTTGGATCCGCGATCTCACGGTGGAAAAGATCATGCGGCGCGACGCGCATTGCGCTCCTGCCAACACGCCGCTTGCCGAATTGCGGCACAAATTTCCCTTGGGGGGTACCAAGCGTTTCTTCCTCACGGACGATAACGGCGACTATGCCGGCATGGTCAATACCGCCGACCTGCATGATCCGGACCTGACGGTCGAAGGCGGGACGGCGCTCGCGCTGCGCAAAGGGGAGAATCAGTTCCTGCTGCCACAGCAGAATATACGGGTGGCGCTCGACCGCTTCGTCAATGCCGAACTGGAGGCGCTTCCAGTATTGGCCGGTACCGCCGAACGTCGCCTCGTGGGCTTCGTCACCGAGGCTTATGCGCTGCGCCGCTACAACCACGAACTAGAAAGGGTGGGCGGTCCGGAGATGGGGATGGGCCGCCTGTTTGGCGCGGACTGAAGAAAGCAAACGCGCAACCTTACCTATTCGCCTATAAAAAACGGTTGTTATCCGGCCCCTTTGCTGGCACCCTTTGTGCGGTCTCTCTGCTACCGGGAGATCGCCCGCGTCAGCTACGTCAATAATCACGGCGTCGGGGAGGATCATGTTCGGGCTGAAGATGACACGACCCATGTCGTCGGCGGGCGTTTGTCCGCACCAGAGTCGCGTGCATTGGCGGGCGCGATTCGCGGTCCGTTGCCCGATGTGACCGACAAACCGGCATGAACAGGAGGAAAGGGATAATGAAGCGTCTCATCTTGGCGGCGGCGGTCGCTGCGTTATTGCCCGGGGCGGCATACGCACAATCCGACGCGGACCTTCTCAAGGCCGATACGAATACCAAGGACATCTTCTACGGCGGCGGCTACAGCCAGAATCGCTATAGCGCGCTCGACAAGATCAACACCAGGAACGTGCACGAGCTAGTGCCGATCTTTGCCTACCAGTTGTCGAACGACAAGGCGCAGGAGGAGCAGCCGCTCCTGTACCAGGGTGTGTTTTATTTCGCCGATCATGACGCCACCATGGCGGTGGACGCGCGCACCGGCAAGCAGCTATGGAAGAACCAGCTGAAATACGCCGATGATCTGCCGAAGGAAGTATGCTGCGGTTTGATCAGCCGCGGTGTCGCCCTCTATGACGGCGTCGTCTACCGCAACTCGCTCGACGACAATCTTTACGCCTATGACGCCAAGTCGGGCAAACAGCTGTGGAAGCAGAACGTCTTTGATTATAAACAGGGTTACGCCATGACCGGCGCGCCGACGGTCGCCGGCGGCGTCCTGATGACCGGCATCGCCGGCGCCGAATACGGGGCTCGCGATTTTATCGACGGCTGGGACCCGAAGACGGGCAAGCATCTGTGGCGGACGTACACGCCGGCCTGTGCGCCGGAGCCGGGTGGCGACACCTGGGGCCCGGGTGACGCCTGCAAGCGGGGTGGCGGTTCAACCTGGATCACCGGTAGCTACGACCCCGAACTCGACCTGGTTTACTGGGGCGTCGGCAATGCCGGCTCCTGGTACATCGCCGACCGGCCGGGCGACAATCTCTATACCTCGTCCGTGATTGCGTTCCATCCGAAGGACGGCAAGATCGTCTGGCACTATCAGTTTTCGCCGCATGAAGGCATGGATTTCGACGGCGTCAACGAAATGGTGCTGACCACGCTCAAGGTCGAGGGCAAGCCGACGAAGGTGCTGCTGCACGCCGATCGCAACTCGTTCTTCTACGTCATCGACCGGACCAACGGTCATCTCATTCAGGCGTTCCCCTTCGCCAAGCAGAATTGGGCGGAAAAGATCGATCTGCAGACGGGGCGCCCGGTACTTACACAAGTTGCCAAGGACTATTACGCCGGCAAACCCGAACCGCTATGGCCGTTTTTCTACGGCGGCAAGAACTGGAGCCCGATGTCCTATGACCACAAAACGGGCTTGGTCTACATCAACACGCTCAACTATGGCTTCAAAGCGGCACAGAAGAAGCAAGCCTATCATGCCGGCGATTTCTATTTCGGTGCCGATTTCCTCGGCCCGGTGGATCCGCCCGACACGACCGGCGGCTTTTTGAAGGCGATCGAACCCCTGACCGGAAAGGTGCGCTGGTCGCAGCCGGCGTTCATCCCGCGTTACGCGGGCGTGCTGACCACGGGCGGCGGGCTGGTAATTACCGGGGCGCTGACGGGGGATGTACAGATCTATGACGCCGTCAATGGCAAGCCGCTGTGGCAGTTCCATGTCGGCTCGGGTGTCGAAGGTCAGCCCATCACCTACGAAATGGACGGCAAGCAGTACATCGCCATTACCAGCGGCAATGGCGGCGTGCTGACCGCGGTGGTGAACGATCCTCGCCTCGCCAACATACCGCGCGCCGGCACACTGTGGGTGTTCGGCCTCTACGGTTCGCATCCACAGGCGATGGAAGAGACCAAGAAGTCCGGCAAGATGTAAGTTCGGACGTTTTTCGAGTCGGGCCGCCCCGATCGGGCGGCCCGCTTTTTTGGTAGGAGAGAAATGAAATCGTACGTTGCCCTGGCTGCTTTAAGCCTATCGCTCAGCGTTGCTATCGGGCCCTGGTCGTGGGCAGATGACACCAAACCGGCGGCGCCGACCAATGCCGCCGCGACCCCGAACATTCCCAACGCCAATCTGATCCCGCCCGATCTCGGAGCCAACGGCCCGGCATCGGCGCCGACCGGCAAGGAATGGCCGAAGCCGAGCCAGGCGCAGTTCGACGAAGGTAAGCGCATTTTCCAGAATCGCTGTGCCCGCTGTCACGGTTGGAACATGGTCAATCTCGGCAGCATTGCCTTTGATCTGCGCCAGTTTCCCCATGACGACGCCGTGCGGTTCTTCCATTCGGTCCGTTACGGCAAAAAATCGATGCCGGTGTGGAAGGACATACTGTCGACCGAGGAGATCGCCGACATCTGGGCCTATGTGCGCACCGGGGGAAACCTCTGATGCGCGCGGGTGTCGCCGTGCTCGCGTTATCCTTGGGGCTGATTGCGTTTCGCGCCGCCGCAGCCGAAACCATGACCGTCTGCCTTGAAGGGGATACGCCACCCTTTTCCTATCATGACGGCAAGAAGGCCGGCGGCTTCGATGTCGCCGTCGCTGTCGCGGTGGCGAGGCGTCTCGACAGCGACCTTAAGATCCAGTGGTTCGAGATCTCCAAATCGCCGGACGAGGACGAACCCGACCCGGCGCGCGCGGAGAACGCCATGCTCAATCTCGGTAAGTGCCAGCTGGTTGGCGGGTTCCCCCTGATCGCGAACGACCTGACCCCGGCCGAAGATAAGTCGCGGCTGCCGGATTTTGTCGGGGAGACACGCGATGAGCGCAAGCAATGGGTGCCGATCGGCACGCTCTCCGCCAGCAAGCCCTATTATTATTATCCCTTCACTGTCTTGCTTGGCCCGAAGGTCGCCGGCCGCAAGATCGCCTCGCTCGACGATCTTGCCGGTCTGCGCCTCGCCTCCGAGGATGGTACACTCGCGGACGCCATCCTCATGTGGTACGACCACCGCAAATATTTTCGCCAGGTAACGCACTATACGCCGGGAAAAAGCCTGGCGCATGGCGGCGGCCTGCTCGAGCATCTCGAACGTGGCGATTTCGATGCCACTTTGGTGGCGTTGCGCCGCTACGACGTCTATCGCGCGCAGCACCCCGATACCAAGCTCGTGACGAGCGGCTACTATTATCGCCTCGGCTTCAATGTCGGCTATGTCGCGAAGCCCAGCGACGCCGCGTTGCTCCGTCGTGTCAACGCGGCGATCGACGACCTCGCGGTGAGGAACGAATTGCCGGCGATGGCGAAGGCCGAAGGCATGACGTACGTCGCACCGCGCCAGCCCGCGGTGACCCGCGGTGTGACGCTCGGCGACCTCATCGCGGGCGACGACAAATGATCGGCCTTACTCGCTCAAGCCGCGTGTCAGTACGGCAAAACGGATCAGCTCGGCGGTACGTTTGACACCGAGCCGCGCCTTGATCTGCCCGCAATTGTTGGCGACGGTCTTATAGCCGATGCCGAGGGTGTCGGCGATTTGCTGCATGCTTTGACCATCGCCTAGGAGCCGCAGGATTTGTAGGTCGCGGCGCGACAAATCCTTCAAGGGATGGCTGCGCGCGCGCGCGTTCCACATTGCCAGCTGCTGCGCCAATTCCGGTCCGACATAGGATTGCCCTCTGGCGAGGCGCGCCATTGCCTCGAGTATTTGCGCCGGTGGCGCGTTCTTACTGACATAGCCGTCGGCGCCCGCCTCGAGCGCGCGCATCGCAAAGACCGGATCGTCGTGCATGGAAAGCACCAAAATCCGCGGCGGCGGTTTATCGCGAATGAAACGCGCGATCAGGTCGAAGCCGCCTATGCCGGGCAGGTTCAAGTCCAGGATCACCAAATCGGGGCGGTCGGCGCGGGCCAGGGTCAGCGCCTCCTTGCCGGTCGCCGCCTCGGCGATGTCGGTGTCGGCCTCGGCCGCGAGCAGACGGCGCAAGCCCGCGCGCACGATCGGGTGGTCATCGACGATCAGCACTTTCATGTGAGGAAAGTCTCGGCGTCGTCGTGTACGCGCCGCGGCGGCAGCATCGCGGTAACGATGAGGCCGCGGCCTTTTCCTCGATCGATGACGAGGCGGCCACCAACCGCCTTGACCCGCTCGGACATGCCGAGGAGGCCGTAGCCGAGCGCCGCCTCATTGTCGATGCCGCGGCCATCGTCCTCGACGCGGACGATGACGGCATAGTTGGCGTCGCCACATTCGACTGTGACGCCGATGCGCGTCGGCTGACCGTGGCGAATCGCATTGCTCAAACCTTCTTGCACGATGCGAAAGATCACCAGATCGATTGTCTCGCCGAAGCCGCTGATGCCGTCGGCGATGGCGACGCGATAACGAATATCGGGATGGCGCCGCCGCCAGAACTCGACGAGATTTTCGATCGCCGTCGCCAGACCGAATTCTTCGAGCCCGATCGGGCGCAACCGTCCAAGCATGTCGCGGATCTGGCGTTGCATGTGACCGACGGCATCGCTTATCGAACGCAGATGCTCGCCGATCTCGCCGATCCGGCCGCTCCCGACCGCGCGCGATATATTGGCGACATCGACATTGATGCCGAACAGAAATGGGCCGACCTCGTCATGGAGGTCGCGAGCGATCTGGCCGCGTTCCTGTTCTTGCAAGGTCAGGAGCTCGCTGGTAAGGCGGCGATTCTGCTCGGCCATTGTGTTGAGTTCACCCGACATGCGGTTAAAACTGTCACGCAGCCGCGACAATTCGGGTGGCAAGTGGCCCTCGATGCGCGTGCCATAGTCGCCGCGCCCGACCGCCGCCAGCGCGGCCGTCAGTCGGCCAAGTGGACGTAGCGCGTGACCCACGAAAAAAAAGATCAACACCATCGTCGTCAGCGAAAACAGCACCATGACGAGCAGCGAGCCACCGAACTCGTTCCAATTCTCCAGAATTTCGTTGTGAGGCACCGTCTCGACCAGGATCGTGCCACGCGGCCCGCCATCGATGATCACGGGAATTCGCACGGCTTCCGATTTGACGCCGATGGCGTGCTCAAACCACCACGGCACGACGCCGATCGGCGGCGATTCGACGCTGGGTCGTGCCACCACGCCGTCGCTGGCAAGCGAGACCCGCAGATGCCGGTTGCCGGCGAACGCCGCGACCAGGCGGTCGATATCGCGGCGCCAATCGGGAGCGCCGTTAGCACCGGCGATGCCGCTTTCGATGGTCTGGCGCGCCACGGTCAGGGCCGAGTTCATCTCGGTCGCCACCGCGCGCCGGGCGTTAAGCCACGCGAGCGTGCCGCCGAACAGCAGGCTCAGCACCAGCGCCAGCGTTACCAGGACGACGAGGCGTACCCGTAGCGACATGGCGCGATCATAGCATTTGGATCGAGATCGGAAAAATTGCCGCGATATAAGAACGCCCGGTCATGCGGCGCCGGGTTCGGTCGCGCTTTCGGGCGCATTGGGGATGCCGCGCCGCTGCAGCCAGTGCTGCCTCCGCGCCGGCCTGCACCGTGACCGATTGTCGGTTCCTGCACGCCACCTCTTTAGCGGACCAAGAGCCGCTATCTTCACCGCTCCGCTCTCCCGACTCGGCCCACACTCTTTTCGGCGGCTGTCGCAGCCAGCCATGGACGAGAATAACCGCGGGAAGCTTCCGCGACCGACGTTGCACGACTCATTCGTGCAATTCCATTCGACTTTCATCGTCGATTCGATTATGATGATCGCGTTTCGTCGGCACATGGGGGTTGATATCATGGCAGCTAAGAAGAAAGCAGCGAAGAAAAAACCCGCAGCGAAGAAACCCGCAAAGCGGAAATAGCGTCCGGCTCGTTGCCGGAAAGAAACGGAAGCCGCGGCAGCGCTATGCGCCGCGGCTTCTCGTTTGTGTGCCGAGACAAACGACAGCTTGGAGATCGAAGTCCACTACCCAGCCTGATGCGGCGAAGAGTTTTGCGAAACGCAAGGGCGTCATCACGAGGTGGGGTCTGAAGAAAGCGTGGAGCAAAGCCGCGGTCCGGCGGACAAATGCCGGATGACGAGGCCTACCCGGCGGACGAGCGAGCAAACGATCGCGAAGTCCACAGTCATCAAGGGTCGGGGCGGTAAATCCGGCGGGCGTGCGGTGACGGCGCTGGGTTTCACCGCGGGAGGTCTGCGCTGTGCTTCCCAGCAGGGCACCTACAAAGCCCGTATTGCCCCGCAGGCGCTCGCCCGCTTCAAGGCAAAAACTCGGGAGTTAACGCGACGCACGTGCAGAAAAAGCCTCGCGCAGATCGTCAAGGAGTTGTTGGCCTTCCTGATCCGATGGCGTGGCTACTTAGGCGCCTGCCAGACCCCGTGGGTGCTGCGTAAACTGACCACTGGCTGAGGAAGCTGGGGCGTGCCATCGCCTGGAAAGTGGAAGCGTGGACCCACCCGGTTTCCCGAGCTGCGACGTCGCGGCGTCGGCCCGGACCTGGGGCGCAAACTGCCGCCAGCCCCCATGGCCCTTGGGGCTGGCCCTGCGAGCCCCGCGCTTATCATCGCTCTGCCAAACAACTTCTTCGCCACACTCGGCCCGACTTCCGTCGCCGCACCGCGACATGCATAATCCGCCGAACCGCCGGATACGGACCCGTATGTCGGCGTGGTGTCGGCGGGGCGGCGTCGCGAGGTGTCCCCCTGTCCCTATCTGTCAGGGCATCAACGGGAGGTGAGCTTCAGCTCGATGCGGCGATTGCGGGCGTAGGCCTCGGGCGAGGTACCAGGATCGACGGGCTGAAACTCGCCGAAACCCGCCGCCGACAACCGGTTTGGTGGAATGCCCTGGGCGATCAGGAATTTAACCACGGATACCGCCCGCGCCGTCGATAATTCCCAGTTGGAGTGGAATTCCGGCGTGTTGATTGGCTGCTTGTCGGTGTGGCCTTCGACCTGAAGCACCCAGTTGATGTCGGGCGGAATCTTGGTGGAAATCTCCTTCAAAGCGTCTGCCAGCGGCGTCAGCTTGTCGAGCGCCTCCAGTGTCAGGTCGGCGCTGGCCCGCGGGAACAAGACCTCAGATTGAAACACGAAACGATCGCCAACCACCTTGATGTCGGGGCGATCGCCCAGCAGCTGGCGCAGGCGGCCGAAAAACTCGGAACGATAGCTCGCGAGTTCGGAAACCTTGCTCGCGAGCGCGGCGTTGAGCCGGCGGCCGAGATCCGCGATCTGAACGTTCGCTGCCTTGTTCTTGCTCTCCGAGAGATCGAGCGCCGCCTGGATCTCCTGGAGCTGCTTTTGCAGCGCCACGAGTTGCAGGGTCAGCCGATCAATCGCCGACTGTCGTTGGGCGATGTCGGCCTCGGCCTCTTTGCGCTTTGCCGCCGCGCTCGTGATCTCCTGTTGCAAGCCGGCTGCTTGCAGGGCCAACTCTTGTTTCTGCTTCCTGGCCGTCGCCAGTGCCGATTGCGATTTGGCGAGCGCGGCTTTGGTCTCGGCCACATGGTCCGACAGGGTGCCCAGCTGCAATTGCAGGTCGGCGCTCGTTTTGCGCTCCATCGCCAGCATGTCGGAAAGCGCGTTGATGCGTTCGTTCAATTTGGCAAGTTCGACGTCGCGGCCGGACAATGCGCTCGAGAGGTAGAACTGTCCGGCGGTGAAGACCAACACCACAAAGATGATGATCATGACCAGTTGGGTCAGCGCGTCGACGAAGCCCGGCCAGATATTGATGTTTTCGCGCCGCTGGCGGCGAGCAGAGATGGCCATCAACTACGTTCCGCTGCGGGCGCCTCGGCGAGTGCCGCCAGGGTGCGGGCAATCAGGCGGATTTCATTGCGGAGTTCATGCACCGCTTCGCCGCGGCCGGTGGCCACTTCTTCGTTGAGGCGGACCAGCTGCATTTCGATGTTGCGCAAATGGCCGCGCGCTTCATCGGCGGTCGCGGCGGTGCCGCCGCTTTCGGCAAGCTTTTGCAGCACGGGGCGCAACGCATTCTGCTGCTCGGCCAGGCGCAAAAGGATGGTCTGCTCAGCGCGCATCTGGTCGGTCAGGAGCGACAGCCGCTCGGTCAACGATTGCACGTTGGTATTGGCAGCGATGCGGCCTTCTTCGCCCCGCGCCATGATGCGCTGCAGATTTTCGAGGCCGTCGGCGGTCTGCTCCAACAGCGCCTGGATATAGGCGGGAACGGGTGCATCGCCATATTCTGATCCGCCGCCGCCGCCGGAAATGCGGGTGAAACCCGACAGCCACTCCTCGAGATCCTGATAGAAGCGGTTCTGCGCCAGCCCCGCCTGCAGATCGAGGAAACCCAGGACCAGTGAGCCGGCCAAGCCGAACAGCGAAGCGCTGAACGCCGTGCTCATGCCGCCTAGAGGCGCAACGAGACGAGATTTCAGCTCAGCGAAAGCGGCTGCAGGATCGGTGCCTCCCGCGCTCAGGCCGCTGATAACGCCGCTTACCGAGCCGACGGTCTCCAGCAAGCCATAGAAAGTGCCGAGTAAACCTAAGAATACCAACAAGCCGATCAAGTAGCGCGAGGTCTCGCGCGTCTCGTCTAGGCGCGTGCCGATCCCGTCGAGCAAAGTGCGCATGCCGACAGCGGAAAGACTGACCCGGCCGCCGCGGCGGTCGCCCAGCATCGTCGCCATCGGCGATAGCAGCCGTGGCATACGCTCGGTCGAAACCGAAGCCTGGTTTCGTCGAAAATGCTCGATCCAATTGACCTCGGGATTGATGAGCACGACCTGGCGAAAAATATAGATGATGCCCGCCAATAGGATGCCGAGGATGATGCCGTTCACCGCGGGATTGCCGAGGAAAAACCGCGTCAGCACCGGTTCGGCAAACAGAGCCGCTGCGGCCACCGCGAGAATGAAAACCGCCATGCGGATCAGATAGCGTCCCGGCCGCGTCATCGACCGTCCTTTCCCGTCATTTGTCGAGCAACACGATTTCGACCCTGTCTGCGGGTTTGTTGCCGTCGGGCCGATTGCCCAGGGCGCGAACGTCCATGCGCGTGTTGCGCACGCCGTGATCGATCAAATAAGCGCGGACGTTGAGCGCGCGCGACAAGGAGATGCGGCGCGCCTGATTAGCCTCGTCGGCAGTGCCGGTGGCATACGCCACCAGCTGGACCCGCCTACTGTCGTCGCTGGCGAGAGTCTTGGCGATGGCGTCAAGCGCGCTCCGCGCCGTTGGTGAGAGATCGGCGGTGCCGACAGCGAAATCAATATGCGGCACCGGCAACGTGCTTTTCTCAAGCGCGGCGCGCTTGGGCTCGGCCGGAGGCTGCGGCGGGGACGGCGCCAGCGCTGCCGGCCGGGTGG
>JASHOB010000198.1 GCA_030041335.1 Alphaproteobacteria bacterium
TCAGCAGCGAATGGCCGGTCTTCTCCCAATAGGGGTGGCGTTCGAGCGCGCCTTCGCGATCGAGCAGCGGGTTGTAGCGGTCCGAGCGCGGATCGGTCAGATTGAACAATAGACAATGAGAGAACCGCGCGCGCCAGCCCGCGGTCAATTGCCAGTCATCGCCCTTGATATCGTGGATGACAGCGGAGCCGGGCCAGAACGGCAAAGTCGGAATGACCAGGCCGACGCCCTTGCCGCTCCGGTTCGGAGCGAAGGGCATGACATGCTCCGGCCCGTCGTGTCGCAGATACGGGTCCTTCAGTCGTCCGAGAAAGACGCCGGCGGGACGTAATAGGCGAGCGGCCTCAACCTCGGACTGGCTTGCCCAGCGGAACGACCCGTAGGTGGTGGCGAGGCGGCTCTGCCGCGCCCGCCACAGCGAGCCGATGACGGCGACCACGATGCCCGACTTGTTGAAGACCGTCGGCGCATAGCCATCGAACGCGTACCACCATTCGAAGAGGCGCCATGGGTAATAAACCGGTAGCGACAGAACCTCGAACCATGGCAAGCCGAGCCGCCGCTGAAAGCCGAGCTCGGCAGCGACCCATTCGGTCGACAACCAGAGCCCACCGATCACGATGGCGAAGACGACAAGGAATTGGCCGACGAGGAAGCGTGTTGGGGTCATGGTTCCCGGTTCCGAGTGGGCGCGGGCAAGTCGCCCGCGAGACGGAAGAGGAATCGTCGAAACCCCGGAATTGGACAATCGCCTTTACTTACGCAGGGCTACGCTCTCCTACGCAACAACCGCCACACTACAGTAACGTGTGTAACGACAACAAAAAATATGATTACGCCTGGCCGTAAAGCCTAGGCGGATATATACTTCACCAACTGGAAATCGCGGGACGTCGAAGGACGCGTGGGGAAAAGCGCTACAGGCCCTACGATTGCTTTGTGCATAAGAAGGCTGAATTCGACTTGCGGAGAGACCTTTTTCGAGTCGGAAAATCATGGCCGTTGTTGGCCGAAGAACGAACCCGCTTCTCCGGAGGAGCCTTTCGTCGATGAAAGAGCAAAACCGGAGATCGACACCAGATGCGAGGTCTGCGATTGCCAACTTGGTGAATCACGGAGAAAGCTGCTTCCTCGCGCCCTGGACCTTGTGCCATTTGGTCCGGGCGCGGTGCCCGGCCTGCTCGCGCTTCTGAGACGCCGCTGCGAAACGCATGTCGAGACCGTTATTGACGGTGCCAGTGGACTGCAAGTCCAGATCGCACGCCACCGAGGTCTCGATCTCAAAGTCGCAACTCAGCAAGGCGCTAAAAAAAGGCTACCGATGGCGACGGCCGGCCACTGCTTGGCCGGTCGGCAAGATCGCGACGCCTGTCGATCGGTCCGGGCTCCGGCTCAAAATCTTGAAGCAGCACGCCAAAGCCGGCGACATCGTGTTGCTGTCGCATGATGATCGCGTGCCCATGGCCCGTCTAAAGAAGCTGAGCATGATGCATTCCCTCGTCTCAGAAATCGTTGCTGCGCGAGATCCAATTGCCGGCGAACGCAAGGAAACCTAAGAAATCGCGATTATAATGACCCATAAGTCCACACTCTGATGTAGGACAATCGGCGAACCGTATGGGAGGACTCAATGAAGCAACTTACGTGCTCGATGTCGGGACTCGTCATTGCTGCAGCGGTGACGCTGGCGGGCCCCGCCTTCGCCAAACCCGATTGTGGGCTCAACACCGGCAGGGCGGCAACCGGCAAGCCGATCCCGGTCGGCGCCGTCACCTCGGCGAGCGGAATCGGCAGCTTCGAGGAAGCCGATCTGGCCGCCAAGGCCTATTTCGATTGCGTCAATGCCAATGGCGGCATCCACGGCCGGCCGATCCTCTATCGCGACGAGGACGATCAGAGCAAGCTGGACGTCGCCGTCCAGGCCGCAAAGAAGGTTGTCGAGGACGAAGGCGCCTACATCCTGATCGGCAGCACCAGCTTCATCGGGTGCATCGCCAACTCCAATTACTACATCAAGCAGAACATCCTCGAGATCGGCCTCGGCATCCCTTCGCAATGCTATGAGTCGAAGAACATCGCCGAAATCAATGCCGGGCCGCGGCAAAGCGCTGTCGGCGCGGTCGATTACGCACGCCGCAAGCTGGGGATCAAGAGCATGGTCTGCCTGGCCTACAAGATCCCCGGCGTCAATTACACCTGCGGCGTCCCTGGCGATCCGGGCGGGGTTTCCGAGTGGGCGAAGCATTTCGGCATCAAGGAATTGAGCATCTATCCCGATCCGACTTCGCCAGACTTCAACTCGATCGCTTTGCAGGTCCTAGAGACCGGGTATGATGCAGTCCAGGCTCTGTTCGTTGACGATCAGGGGGCGCAACTCCTCGGCGCCGCCGAGCAGCAAGACGGTGCCGCCAAGATGAAATGGACGGCGCCGACCTCGTGGTACACGGTCCGCTTCCCCGGCGCCATCGACACCAAATATTGGAACGACCGGGTCTGGATCAACACCGAGGCGGGATCGCTTGAAGGCACCGGAAAGGATAACCAGAACTGGCTCGCGGTGATGAATGCGTACGGCCCCAAGGTGTTGAAGGACACCTTCTCGCAAATGGGCTACATCGCCGCCCGGATCGCGGTCCGGGAAATGTTGTCGATCAAGAACCCCGCCGATATCAACCGCGAGACGGTGACGAAGGCGGTACAGAACATGAAGCCCTACTACACCGACATTCTGTGTGGCCCGTGGTATTGGGGCGGCCCCGACGCGACCCAGCATCAGGCCAACCACATCACCCGGACGGTGACGATCGAAAACGGGAAATTCAAATATGTCGAGGGCTGTCACCCGGATGCGGATCCCGGCCTGAGGCCGATCGTTGCGATTGAGGAGAAGCTCGGCATTAACAAGAAGTTCAATGCCGAATACGAAGCGGAGATGGCAAAGAAATAGCTTGAGCGGTCGGAGATCGGCGGCGGACTGGCACGCGCGGCCGATTCTCCATTCGAACGCTGCTGATGCTAGAATTGGGGGGTCATCGATTTCGGCGTGAATGGTCGGCGCTAGCCCGCCCGCTCGAATTGGGGACGCATGTTGGCAATGAAGCCCCCCAGTGCATCGAGGTAAATAGTCCACGAGGGTACGCACGACGCCGTCGATTCGGGAATCGTTCGGCGGCGCCACGTACCCATCAGCAGAGGTT
>JASHOB010000199.1 GCA_030041335.1 Alphaproteobacteria bacterium
GGTTCGTGGGATGATAAAGTCGTGCCAAACCAAGTGCCGCGCGCAGCTCAAACTTCGCGCCTTTTGCTGCTGCGCGATGGCGATTTACGTGCGAACGCTTCCTCGGCCCGCGCTTTGTTCTCTGGATCGCACTCGAGCAGAATTTCGCCGCCCGGGCGATAGAGGTAAGATCCCCGGTGGACCCCCAGCGGGTGAGCCGCCGACACAAAGGTGCCACCTTGTCCCGGACACATGGGGAGAGTGGCTGCGGCGGAAGGATTTGGACCTTCGACCTTTAGGTTATGAGCCTGATCGTTCGAGCCCCTGCACCCGCTGAACCGTAGGGTCAGCGGGTCAGCGTGGCTTACGACTGATAAGCGTGAAAGCTTAGGACTGCTTTTGGCACGATTTGGCACACTCGTTGGGAATTTCGAGGAAAATCGGCGAAGCGCCAGGAACGCCCAAGACACTGCCAACAAAGAGTGATTTGCAAAAAGCCAATGATTCCAAAGGGCCAAAAACAGATTCCCAAGCTTACGACGAGGGTTCGATTCCCTTCACCCGCTGCAATCTTTTCAATGCGTTAGCCAAGAGCGCCCGACTTACAGGGCATTTTTCGCACAATTTGGCATTGGCGCTGGCGCAGAAGCGGTGTCAAAGGTACTGCGATGCCGGAATTCAGAACCGCGGACCGAACCATTTCCGCGGTGAAGCGCAACGGCGTCGATGACAGCAAGCAACGCGTCACGGAGGGCAAGACCACCGGCGACGAGCCGGTCGATCCTGTTCGAGCACCGCCATGAGCTCATTCCCACACTGCAATCGCGGGGTTCTCGCGATCTCAACGAACAATCAGAGCGGAGGAGCGGGTGGTTGCCGCGGCTTCGGGCCGAAAGCCCGCGCCGTATCCCGCTGAGGCCGGCTCACTTTGGATAGAGTGCGCTGCCGTGCATACTCCCGGTCACCGAGTGCCTTGTATTGCGGGCTTGTCAGTGAGGCAAGAAACGCCACCACGTCATCGATTTCGGGCTCCGTTAGCGCCAGCGGCTTAATGTCCTTGTCGAGCCATGGATCAGTGATCCCATCACCTTTGTTGTAATGGTCCATGACATCCCAGAGTGTTTGCATCGACCCGTCGTGAAAGTAGGGCCCGGTCACGAGGACATTCCGCAGGCCCGGAGTCTTGAACGACGCGATATCCTCCTGCTTCCTCGTAACGAGGAAGCGCCCGAGCACCGAAAGGTCGCTGGTGATCGCCGCGGTGTCGATGCCGGGGAGATCTCCTTGCGTCAGCTCGCGAGCGGCGCGCCGGGCCAAGGGGACTACGTGATGCCTGAGGATTCCGACGCCAATGTTATGAAAATCATTGTCGAGAAATAGGGTCACATCACGCTGATTCTCAGTCAAAGCATGACAGAGGTAGCAACGTGCCTTGGTGTTGAACAATTCCCAACCGCGTTTGGCCGAGTCATTGATGGCGTTTGCCTCTCCCGCGATGAAATGATCGAAAGGAGAATCGAAGGACGTGAGCGTCCGTTCGTACGCGGCAATGGCGCTCAGCATATCCGGCCCGTTCACACCCCGGCCGAACGCTCGCGTGAATTGCGTCTGGTAGTCCTTGTCGTCGGCGATCCTGGAGACAGCATCGCCGATGCTTGCCGAGCCCATTTCGAAGGAATTCGTGATCGGCAGTGCTGCCTGCTGCTCAAGCGTAGTGACCCGGCCGTCCCAAAACTGATGTCTATTATAGAGGGCATTGAGAAGAGTTGGGGCGTTGCGTTGGCCGACGCGGCCATGGATGCCGACTGACACGGGCCTGCCGTCGGTGAACGCCCGCGCCGGATCGTGGCAGGTGGCGCAGGCGACGCTGCCGTCCCCTGAGAGCCGAGGCTCGAAGAACAGCTTGAGACCCAATGCGACTCTGGCAGGCTTAAGCGTGGTCGGCGAGATGACATACTGGGTCAAGACTGTGGGAAAACCGACCTGATTTGATGAACGGGGCCCAGCGAGCGGGCCTGGCTTGGGCAGGGGCGGTGCCTGTCCCGGCGCCAGCGGGGGCGGGGTACCGACGCCGGTGTCTTCACTCACGGTAGGCGGGGCAAGCATTGCCCAACCAAGCACCAGGAGCAATCGGACCGCGAGCGATGTAGCGCGCATCAAAAATGGCCTTTGATCCGCGGTTACACTGCGCCTTCTGCGCCGTCGGCTTCAGTTCGCAGTTTTCCCACTACGTATTTTGGGCGGCGGTCATCCGCTCGACCTGTGTGTACTGAAAGCCACGTCCACATTGAGCCGGTTAGAGGATCGTCGCATGGTAGGGCGATGATGGTGCTCATCCTCCTGTCCAGGTTCATCTGTCGCCCTGCCCTCTTGGCCGCGAGGCTGCCTGATCGTGCCGCTCGATCGCCGCAAAAAGTCGGCGCGTCATCGACTGCACCACGCCGGTCACGATATCTGGGGGATCGTCATTATCGACCTCTTGCTGCTCGTAGGCGAAGGGAACCGACCCGTCGAATACGTTCACGATCAAGTTCGAAACACCGCGCGGAGGGATCGTGTCGACGTGCCACACGACGCGCCGGTCCGGGAAAGGTCCCGCCGCAGGAGCCGGTTCAATGCTTTCGGCCAAAGCTGATTCCATTCCGCTCTTCACCACGCGATCGAACTCCTCGAGCGTCATTCCCGGCGGCGCCTCGCGAATGCTGACGCTAGCGGGTCCGATGGCGGTCGCCACCTGGAAATCCGGTCGCATTTCTAACGTTGCCGGTGATCCCGCGCAGGCCGAGACAGCGCTCAACGCCAACAACGACATGATGAATGAAGTGCGCATCGGATCATTTCGAGGAATTGCTGGATCGTGGCGACTCCGACTGCCCGGTGAGGGTAGTCAAAAGAGCGCTTATCATGTTTGAAACCCCGAGCTCTCGATGTTCGGCAACACTACATCGTTCACCGACCGGGAAATTGTATGAATCGGTCTCGTTTTGTCGGTTCGCGATCTGATCGACCGCGCATGCAACGTGTACAAACGGGAACCGCCACTGTACTGCACATGGCCCTCGCCGGCCCACTTGGGTCCCCCGGCTTTCTGCTCTTCGTCCGACCTTCGCCCAGTTCGATGAAGTAAATCGCGCTGGCAGACGAGACATCGCATTAGAGAAACGCCGCGATCTGGCGCATTCGGACGCCAGTCGGCGCCGCTCAGCCATGAGGACCCGCGCGACCCGTTACTGGACGGGGCAGAATCCTTGATCGACCGACTTATGACCGTAAACCCGATGCGCGGATGCCGCTCGCCGAGCCGCGAAGGCGCCGATTGCCTCGAGCGGGTTCCGCGCCGCAATGCCAGATAGTCGTCCATGATATTGACAGCTAAGCGAAGCGCCTCGTCTCAAAATAGACGGACCAGTTCGGTTTCGCGGTCGTAATAGAAGAGACCCGCATATTGCCCCCATCCCATCACGTGATCGAAGACTTCATCGGCATCCGAAGGGCATGTATGCGCGCCGAGGTCGCTCAACAGCTTGTTGCGTGGCAGCGAGCGACTTGGTTGCGCGCCGAGCGCTTCCACTATCTCGCGAACGATGGGGAGGCGCCGAGCCGGCTCCGCGAACAAGCGACGTCGAGCCTGCATTTTCGACGCTGAAATGCTCTTCCCCGATTCGGTAAGAGCGATCTCGCTTCCAATGGCCTCGACCAAACCCAAACGCGACAGGAAATCCATGAGGCCAACTAAGTTCTCGTCATCGATGTGTAACGCCGCTGCAAGCTCGCGTGGGCTCATGTGCGAGCCCGCCCGGGCGATTACTCGGGTCGCGCCGATGAGCTGGTCGACGCTCGTGGTTGGGAGCCGGCTGCAGATTGGGACGAGATCAATCAGTTGCGCGGTGGATTTCTCTGCTGTCATCGATTATCTCCCACATCCGGTTGGTGGCTGTGGTCCTTGTCACTCGTTTTCGCTAGGCGAAATCTGCTCTTTTCGGCCTCGAACGAAACCCTTGCCAAAAGCCGCTGTTACTCGTGCTCCTGCACGTGCGCTTCCAGGAACCACAGATGCTTGTCGAGGGCGCGCGAGAACGCGATCAGCAGATCATTGGTGTCGGCGTCGCCGGCTTCGGCGGTGGCGTCTATCGCCTCGCGCGCAGCGCTCCCGAGCTTGGCGTAACGCTCGATCAGCGCCGCAAGGTGGTCCTTCGTCTTGTAGATATCAGTCGGATAGGGAGCGAGCGTCGTCGCCGCGGCAACGACCTGAGTGGTGCCGAGTGCGGTGCCGCCGAGTTGAACCACGCGCTCCGCCATCGTGTCGACATGAGTGTCGAGCTCATTACGAAAACCGTCAATCATTTCATGCAGGGCGATGAAGCTCGGGCCCTTGATGTTCCAGTGCGCTTGCTTGGTTAGCAGTGCCAGATCGATCGCGTCAGCAACCCGGGCGTTGAGGATGGTGATCGATATGCCTTTGACGTTTGAGGGAAGGTCGTTGTGGGATCGGTATTTGGTCATTGCGGCTCCTTCGGGTGATCCAGACAGAAAGTGAAACTCTCGACTCTATTGACTACTTCCGGGCGCTCCTGTCACACGCTGCTGCTTTTTGTCGCCTAGACCTCGTGCGAACGAACTCCGAAACGACTGCCTGCGAGCCTAGTTAACCTCCGCTTTCGTCATCGCATTTTTCTTGCACCTGAATTCCCGGCGATTGCTCGTTGCCACTTGGCATCCGGTTCCAGTTCTGCCGCGGCATGGAGTCAGGCATCCGAAATATCGCCTCCCAAATAGTCGACACTGGGTCCGAATCGTGCCACTCAGGAGGTGAATTAAATCCCGACACCATTAGAGTGTCGCCTAAAGCGGCGCGATCCGCGCTGCCCAACTTGATTGTTACCGCGAGCATTTGCTGGCGCTGCAGCCCACCTTGCTCGGTCACGCGCGCCGCGAGGTCTGCCAGGGTTGTCTCGGCGGGCATCCGAAAAGTCACGGTGCTGTTGTCGAATAACACCGTGATCTCGTTCGGTGGCCGAGCGCCGATCGAAACAACAGCGTCTGCCAAGTTGTTCCAGTCGCCCATGGCTTCTGCCTCCACCGCGGCTATGCCGCGGATGAGATTGCGCCCGGACGCATTCCGTACCAAGTCAGCGTTGGCGGCCGTCGGTTGGTCGCGCTCGGAATGGCGTTCGGCTGCAAATGGATCAAGACCCACAATGAAACTAGCCAACTCTCGCCTGGCCTCGAGATCGGGATCGAGACGCTCGACACGTCACCACACGCGCCTGCAATAACATAGACGGGCTTCGGTGCCGCTTTGACGGTCATTGCAATCTCCTGCCGATGACTTTGAGCAGGGACAGGAGAGCAGCTCAGGGGTGTTCAGTATTGTCTGTACGTCAGATTTTTGAACGAGCCTGCCGCGATCAGCGAACCGTTGCGACTGATCATCCTGTTCACGCGAGGGATTGTTGATTGTGGCAACGTGCGCTCGCCGCCACGCACCAGGGCTGATGCCGACCACGCGGTTGAAAAGTCTTGTCATGTGCGCCTGGTCGGTGAGCCCGCAATCAAACGCGATTTGTGCGAGCGGCAGATCCGTCTCGAGCATCAACTCCTTGGCGCGGTCGATCCTGCGGCGAATGAGAAAGGCATGGGGCGATTCTCCGACCGTAGCCCGAAAGGCTCTGGTAAAATGGCCGGAGCTGAGACGCGTGAGGTGGGCGAAGTCTTGGGGTCCGATTTTCCCTCTCAGATTGGCGTCGATGAAGCGCATCACCCTTGTGACCTGCCACGGCGCCAGCCCGCCTCCTGTTGTACCGGCGATAGATTTGGGCTCGTGTTCTCTGCAGTCCGACTCTGCCT
>JASHOB010000200.1 GCA_030041335.1 Alphaproteobacteria bacterium
CGGTGCTGCAGGCGACCAGTCGTCGCCCAATCGGGCAGCCATCGTGTCGGCCCGTTCGACCGCGTCGCGGCAACGCCGGTGCAGAGCGATTAAAGCCCGACTGACGGCCGGCATGTTGGCGACCAGCTCTCGGAGCTCCGCGACCGAGATGGTCTCGCCTGTATGAACATCCGAGAACGCATCCCGAAGATCGGCAAGTAGCCGCGCTTCCTCGTCCTCCGAAAAAAGCTGCACGTCGACCCCGAACACACTGTTGATCTTCAGCAGCACCGGCACGGTCAGCGGCCGCTGATTCTTTTCGAGCTGGCTGACGTAGGTGGTCGAGAGCTGAAGCGAGTCCGCGAGCGCTGCCTGCGTCAGGCACCGTTCCTCGCGCAGCCGCCGCAGCCTTACGCCCATGAAGGCCTTTCGCATAATGGGACGCTCCTCTCCGCAAATTCCGCAAAGCCGCAGCAATTCTTCCGCAAATCTCCGCTAATCCAGGGCTTATGCGGATCGCGTCAGATGCGGATATTGTGGATAAATCTCGTGCAGCGCAAGACGCAGAAAAGTTCTTTCGATGCAAACAGCCTTCTCAAATTGTGGACCCGCGGAAGGAACGCGCTTCCTTGAGATGGTTTTCCCGGCGCAATCCAACCATTACGGCACGCTCTTCGGCGGAACCGCCCTGAACTTGATGGGCAAGGCGGCCTTCATCGCGGCAAGCCGCCATGCTCGTCGAGCCGTGGTCATTGCCGCGTCCGATCGCGTCGATTTTCTTCGCCCCATCAAGGTGGGCCAGCTTGTCGAACTCGATGCTCGGATCGTCCGTGCCGGGCGGAGCTCGATGACGGTCAAGGCCGAGACGCTCCTGAGCGGCGAGCGGCAGCTCGTGATGACCAGACGGTTCGAGATGGTCGTCGTCGACGCGGCCGGACAGCCGACGCCGTTCGACGGGACGAAGTCTGTTCCTAAACCCACCACTTCCCCCAATACGAAAGCATGATGCCGTGATCCCGCATACTGTACGCACCCATAAGTCGACCGAAGCGCTGAAGCGCGAAGACCAACTCGCTTGGAAAATTGCGGCCGTTGCTACTGATCCGGTGCTGGTCGAAGAGGAAGTGGCCGAGATGATTGGCAACCGCATCATCGACAATGCGGCCGTGGCCGCGGCCGCGCTCAACCGCCGACCGGTCGCCAGCGCGCGAGCTCAAGGGCTGGCCCATCCTTACAAACACGACCATGCGCACCCCGGTCTCGGCGCGACCATCTTCGGATTGCGATCGACGCGGTGCATCTCACCGGAATGGGCCGCCTGGGCAAACGGGGTTGCCGTACGCGAGCTCGACTTTCACGACACGTTTCTCGCTGCCGACTACGCACATCCAGGGGACAACATCCCGCCCGTCCTAGCAGTCGTGCAACATTGCGGCCGATCTGGCCCCGATCTGATCCGTGGCATCGCCGCCGGATATGAGATC
This sequence comes from Alphaproteobacteria bacterium, assembly GCA_030041335.1. Lineage (GTDB taxonomy): Bacteria > Pseudomonadota > Alphaproteobacteria > ATCC43930 > CGMCC-115725 > JAATGI01. The sequence goes on from JASHOB010000200.1 coordinate 1,464, forward strand.
CAGGTCGACCTCGTCAAAGGCATCTGCCTGCACGAGCATAAGATCGATCACATCGCCCACCTCGGCCCGTCAGCGGCGGCAGGTATCGGTGCGGCGCTGAACCTGCCGACGGAGATCGTCTTTCAAGCGGTGCAGCAGGCGCTGCACGTAACCACGACGACGCGGCAATCGCGCAAGGGCGAGATTTCCAGTTGGAAGGCGTATGCCCCAGCCTTCGCTGGCAAGATGGCGATCGAGGCAGTAGATCGAGCGATGCGCGGTGAAGGAGCTCCCTCGCCGGCCTATGAAGGCGAGGACGGTTTCATCGCCTGGCTGCTCGGTGGTCCATCGGCGGAATACAGAGTACCGCTGCCCGCGTCGGGCGAACCGAAGCGCGCGATCCTTGAGACCTACACCAAGGCGTATTCGGCGGAATATCAGAGCCAAGCCTTGATCGATCTTGCCCGGCGCTTGGGACCGAAGATCGGCGATCTTTCGCGCATAAAGGACATTCTGATCCGCACGAGTCGCCACACGCATTACGTTATCGGCACCGGCGCAAACGATCCGCAGAAGATGGACCCGAACGCGAGCCGCGAGACCCTCGATCATTCGATTATGTACATTTTTGCTGTCGCGCTCGAGGACGGCGCTTGGCATCACGAGCGATCCTACGCGCCCGAGCGTGCGGCGCGGCCCGAAACCGTTGCCCTTTGGCACAAGATTCATACCGTTGAAGACCCCGAATGGACGCGTCGCTATCACAGCGTCGACCCTGCGGTGAAGGCGTTCGGCGGCCACGTCGTTGTCACCCTCACAGACGGTGCGGTGATCGAAGACGAGATCGCTGTGGCGGACGCGCATCCGCTCGGCGCAAATCCTTGGGGGCGTGTCGATTACGTCGCGAAGTTCCGCGACCTGGCTCAAGGCGTGGTCGCGAAGGCGGAGCAGGACCGCTTCCTCACGCTCATCGACGATCTTCCGCGTCTTAAGCCGAAGGATCTAAACGGTCTGAACTTGCAGGTCGAGCCTACGCGGCTCGCTACCGCCACTTACGGAATTTTCGATTGGCCGGTCCGGGACCGGCTATAGCCGCACCACATTTCCTCGGCTGAGGAGCCCAATATGGCCGAAACGTTCAAGCCCAAAAAGTCCGTTGCGCTGTCCGGCGTGCCCGCTGGCAACACGGCGCTCTGTACCGTCGGGCGCACCGGCAACGACCTGCATTATCGCGGCTACGACATTCTCGACATCGCGGAAGCGTGCGAGTTCGAGGAGATCGCGCATCTTCTGGTCCACGGCACCCTGCCGACGGAGGCCGAATTCACCACCTACAAGGCGAAGCTGCGTCGCTTGCGTGGACTGCCGCAAGCTGTGCGCCAAACCCTCGAGAGCTTACCCGCGGCGGCCCATCCGATGGACGTGATGCGCAGCGGCGTTTCGGCGCTGGGCTGCGTCCTTCCGGAAGCAACGGATCACAACCATTCCGGTGCGCGCGATATTGCCGACCGGCTGATGGCATCGCTCGGGTCGATGCTGCTTTACTGGCACCACTATGCCCACCACGGGCGGCGGATTGATGTCGAAACCGACGACGACAGCATCGGTGCGCACTTCCTGCATCTGTTGCACGGGGAGTTGCCGAGCTCGACGCATGTGCGGGCGATGCACACCTCGCTCATCCTTTATGCCGAGCATGAGTTCAATGCTTCGACCTTTACGGCACGATCCATTGCAGGCACCGGTGCGGACATTTATTCAGCCGTGACCGGCGCAATCGGTGCCTTGCGGGGACCCAAGCACGGCGGTGCTAACGAAGCGGCCTTCGATATCCAGAAGCGCTACGCCGATCCGGACGAAGCCGAGGCCGACATCCGCCAACGGGTTGCAGCCAAGGAGGTCCTTATCGGCTTCGGTCACCCTGTCTACACGGTCGCTGACCCCCGCAACAAAGTGATCAAAGAGGTTGCACGCCGGCTTAGTGCTGATGCCGGGTCGATAAAAATGTTCGAGATCGCCGATCGTATCGAGGTAGTGATGGCAGAAACCAAAAAGATGTTTGCTAATCTCGATTGGTTCAGCGCCGTCTCCTACCACATGATGGGCGTCCCGACGGAAATGTTCACGTCGCTCTTCGTTATTGCCAGGACTTCTGGATGGTGCGCACACATTGTCGAGCAGCGGATCGACAATAGGATCATCCGCCCATCGGCCAATTATGTAGGGCCGGAGGACCTGCCATTCGTCCCGCTAAGGCAGCGGGGCGCGATCGGCCATTCCTCGTGAGCCGCCTCAGGAGAACTGCATGCCCTATCTCGTCGCTGCTGACTTGCCCACCGAGCCCGCCGGCCTGCGTTTTCGTCGGCTGCTCGACCGGCCGGGAATCGTGCAAATTCCTGGCACCCATAACGGCATGGCAGCGCTGCAAGCAAAGGCTGTAGGCTTCGAAGCGCTCTATCTCTCCGGCGCCGCCATGACGGCTTCGATGGGT
>JASHOB010000201.1 GCA_030041335.1 Alphaproteobacteria bacterium
ATGCCGTCCGCTTCGGCGGCGGCTCGGTTTGGATAAAAAATCCGCGGCGGACGGCGCAGGAGAATCTTGATGTCGCCATCGCCAAAGGAAAAGGTCGTCTCCCTCGTTAGCAGCCAGGCCGTCGAGAAAGCGCTGTGGGATCCGCCCAGAATGACCACCTTGGGCCGAACCGCGGCACCCAGCAGGGTTGCCGCGCGCGCTAATCCGGCGCGGCGGAAAAGCTCGTCGCTGAAGATGATCCGCTTTGTGTATTCCGGGGAGATGCGAAATCCCGGCAATAGCTCACGGGTAAAGATCCGGTTCCGATCTTGGGTTCCGCCGATCGCCATAATCGCGGTGCGCGACGCCACGACCTCGCGCTTGCCGGCGGCGTCGACGAGATCGGCGGCGATGCTGCCGTCGGGACGCAGCCGCAAAGCGCGCACTTCGGTACGTGCGCGAAATTGGCTGGTGCCGGAGCGGGCGATGCGGGCTTCGAGCACCTCACCCACGTTGCGAAAATGTTGTCCCACGATATTGAGCGGTGGAAAGCCGTGCCGCATTTCCTCGAGCCGGTCGGTGGCCGGATGGGAGCGCAGCGCCGCGAAGGTCTCGCGGCCCGCCGGTGTATGAAATATTTCGAGATACATGCCGCCGAGCGAGTCGGAATTGATGATGTAATTGCCGATCGTGCCGCTCGAATAGGGCCCACGATCGACGACCGTCACACCTTTGGCGAGCCAATCGTCGAGGCAGCCGTGCTGCGCGGCCCAGACCAAAGGCCCGGTGCCGCCGGGGCCCGCGCCCACGATCAAGGTCGATTGCATCGCGCGACCGGTGTCAGGTGAGCACGTCGCGAAATACGCCGGCGATTTTTTCGATGACCTTATCGTCGACCGCGTCGGAGGTCGGCAAATTGAGCCCGGTCGCCGCCAGCCCCGCGCTTTGGGGACAATCTCTCCAAAATTCGCGATAGATCGGCATCGATGTCAGCGGCGTAAAGAAAGGTCTGAGCTCGATATCGCGCTCTCGCGCCGTGGCGATGATTGCCTCTCGACTAGGTGCCGGCACCTGGACGCAGACGAGCCAGGTGATCGGCTCGTCATCCGCTCCCAAGGGGGGCGGAAATCGCACGCACGGAAACTCGCCGAGCCGCTTGCGATACTTCTGCTGCAGGCGGTCATTGCGTTTGAGCGTCTCCCCGATCGTCGCGACCTGTTCGCGACCGATCGCCGCCTGCAGATTTGTCATGCGGTAATTGAAGCCGATCGCCTCGTGCCAGTACCAGCGATCGGGCAACATGCCATGGCTGCGCAACCGGCGGACCTTTGTAGCGAGCGTGTCGGAGTTGGTGACGCACATTCCGCCCTCGCCTGTCGTCACCGGTTTGTTGCCGTAGAACGAGAAGCAGGCAACATCGCCGAATTGGCCGACATTGCGGCCATCGTGCCGCGCGCCATGCGCCTCGGCGCAATCCTCGACGATGAGGAGGCCGCGCCTTTGGGCCAACTGTGTGATCGGCGTCATCGCCGCGGGGCGGCCATAGAGGTGAACGGGAATAATGGCTTTGGTCCGGACGCTCAAGGCCGGCTCGATGGTCTCGGGCGACATCGTCCAACGAACGGGATCGACATCGACAATGACCGGCGTGGCACCGCAGTAGCACACGGCATTGATGGTCGCGGCAAAAGTCAGATCGGGAACGATGACTTCATCGCCGGGACCGATCCCCAGCGCCAACAACGCCAAATGCAGCGCCGCCGTCCCACTCGTCACCGCGACGCCATGTCGCGTCCCGACGAAGGCCGCGAAGGCTTCCTCGAATTCCGCAATATGCGGCCCGCGGCTTGATATCCAGGACGAGAGAAACGTCGCCAACACCGCGCGAAACTCGCGATGCCCGAGATGCGGCCGCGAGACCTGAACGAATTCGCTGCCGCGATCGACGCGGACCGCGATCAACCGGCCGGTCGCGTCGAGGAGCGGGCTGACGCACTCTCTCGTTGTTTCAGGTGACGAGACCGGTGTCATCGGCCAAGTCATCAGATCCGCCGGAGCGGTTCCGCTGAGGATCGCGCCGGCGATTTCTTCGAGGGTGACGCGCCCGAACACGATGTCCTCGTCATCGACGATGAAGCAATCGCCGGTGCCATTATCCAAACACTTCTCGATCGCCGACAAGAGACTGTCCGAGCGCTTGCACACGAACCGATCGCGGTCGATCACGAGTGACCCGGCTCCCACCCCGTCGACGGCATCGAGCTCAAGGGAGGTTTCAACAAGGGCCGACGCATCGGCTGCCGGAGAAACGCTGCGGTACACGGGATCCTCTCCCACGCCGGGTGATTGAAAGAAAAGCAAGCCACGGTGGCGGATGACCGGCCAGTGATCACTTTGTGACCCCGAATTGTTGCGGTCCGACCCGCCTCTCGCTCACATTTTGGTCACGTCATCGAAGCCCGCCCCAGGCTATAACGAGATCTTCTTGGGGAAGCGCTAGCGGCCAGATGAGAAAAATACTGTGGTTGACGCTGGCCGATCCGGAGCCGGCCAATAACGGGCAATTTCTTTATTCGAGCGGCTTGATCCGCGCGGTCGCCGCCGCGGAGCCGCAGATCGAGCTGCACGTTCTGGGGCTGAGCCGGCCAGGCCAGGCGGCGGGGCGCAAGATACCGTTCGAGGCGAACGTCACTTTGCATTGGACCAACGACGCCGCGCGTTCCCGATGGGCATCGCGTCTCGGAGTTTGGCCGCAAGTGACGATGCGCTCCAAGACCAGGGCGATGGAGAAGGCGCTCGGCCTCATGCTCGCCAAGCAATGGGATGCAATTGTGTTCGACAGCATTTCGGTCGGCTGGGCGCTCCCCCTCATCAGGCGCCGGCGGCGAGCCCGCGCGAAATTGGTCTACGTCTCCCACAACCGCGAAACCTACATTGCCATGTTGCTTGCCCGTGACGAGACCAATCCCGTGCGGCGGGCGGCAAAGATCGTCGACGCCTGGAAGGTGCGTTGGCTTGAACGGGCGATTTGCCGTTATGCCGCGCTCGTCACCGCGAACACGCCGGAAGACGCGCAAAAGTTTCGCAACGGGGTCGCGAGCACCCGTGTCGAATTCGTGCCGCCGGGTTATTCGGGCCACCGGCGTGAAACACGCCGCATCACGGAAGCGACTCCCCGGCGTGCTTTGATTGTCGGCAGCTTTGATTGGATTGCCAAGCGGCGCGACCTGGAGCGGTTTCTTGCGGCCGCCGATGCTCCCTTCGCTAGC
>JASHOB010000202.1 GCA_030041335.1 Alphaproteobacteria bacterium
CCAGCAGCCGTCGATCAGGGCTCGCGTCGAGGCCCGCAGGTGGTCGTCCCCGCTGTCGAGCCAGAGGACAACGTGTGTGTCGAGCAGAAGACGGTCCGTCACCGCTCGACTTCTCGGCCAGTCTCGGCATCGGGCATGACATCAAGCGCCGGCGCGGTGAGGTCGACGCCTTCGCGCACCCCGACCGAACCGCGATGTGCTCCGAAGAGTGAGCCGGCACGGGCGTTCTGCTCCAGCAGGCGCCGCACAGCCAGAGCGACCGCTTCGGTCTTATTGCCCTCCGTCAGCTTCTTGGCGGCTTCCTCGATCAGCGCCACGACTTCGGGGCGGTTGATGGTGACCACGTTGGCCATCGGATACCATCATCATTACATAAGTACTTATATGCTGCCTAGGTCGGGGATGCAAGCCTTTCTGTCCTCCCCGTCGTCGTCCGGCGCGGCCTCACCGGCAGCATCGCCGCCAATGGCCATGAAATGCCACCCTGAACGGATCGCCGCCCCTTTTCCTTGCATCGCTTCCGCGCTTCATTGCGCGACCCACGGCCTCACGCGCAATCAGCGACCTCGACCTTCTCTTTTTTTGGCCGATGCGCATGTCTGTTCAAAGGATATGAATGGCCAAAACAACAATTCGCGCGATCCCGGGAATGCTGATGGCGAAGCAGACACGGCGAAGCTATTGCGCCGTGTCTCACGGCGTTACGCGGGTCAACATTTTTTCCGGCACGCGTTCGCCCCATTGCGAGGCAAGCCCGATCTCCGCCGGCACCAGGTTTGAGCCGTTGTGAACATTGATCCGGTCGCTGTCGGCCCAGTGCTCGTGAACACGGCCCCACGGATCGGCCCAATAGTCGTAAATCTGGCTGCCGAGCGTGTGGCGGCCGATGCCCCACATGTGCTCGTACTTGCCTTTGCTGCGCAAATGTTCATGACCCATGAACACGTCATCGACGTCGTAGACCTCGAACGAAATATGGTTCAAGCCGGCATGCGGAGGGTATGCGAGGACGAACAAGGAGTGGTGATCGACATATTCCTCGCCACGATCACAGCGATTGAACGAGCCGATCAGATTGTCCTTGTCGCCCGCGTAGACATCGTCGGAACAGATGAAGCCGAGCGTGTCGCGGAACCAGGCCAACGTCTCGCGAATCTTCGGTGTTCCGAGCACGGCGTGCCCGATGCGCTTGATGCGCGCCGGTCCTTTCGGCGGCCGCATTACCTCGCCCGTTCGCCGTAGCGGATGGAAACCGCTGTTCAGTCCCTGTTCCTTGACCGAAATCGGTGCCACCGTCTTAATGCCGTGCACGATCTCGATTTGATAGCCATTCGGCTCGGTGAGGCGTACGCGCTTGCCGCCGCCGGGTTCGTCGATCTCTTCGATCGCCGAGGCTCCGGGAACGCTCGACACGCGTTCGAGATCGTCTTCGCTGTCAGCCTCGTAGGCGATGCTGAGGAGACGGGGTTCGCCCAATTCGGTCACGTGAAGGTGATGCGGAGCGTCGCTGCCGCGCATGTAGAGCGCCGTTCGCGTGCGGTCGCTTCTGATCAGACCGAAATCGGTCAGGAACTCTTCCATGGTGTCGAGATCGGGCGCCTGCAGTCGAGCGTGAGCGATATCTCTGACTTTGATGACCGGCATGTCGTCCTCCGTCAATTTGCAAAACCCAAGTATGCCTCGCGAATTTCAGCCCGCGCCAGTAGCGGTTCCGGCGCGCCGGATGCAACTATCCGGCCTTGTTCCAGGACATAGGCGCGATTGGCGATTTCGAGGGCCTTGGGGACGTTTTGCTCGACCAGGAGAATGGCGACGCCGCCCCGGTGGATTCGGCCAATCGCGGCAAATACATCGTTGACGACGGCCGGCGCCAATCCAAGCGACGGTTCGTCCAAGAGCAACAATCGCGGCCGCGCCATGAGGGCTCGTCCGATCGCCACCATTTGCTGTTGCCCGCCCGAGAGCAAGCCGGCGATCTGGCGGCGGCGCTCGCGCAATGCCGGGAACAGCGCGTAGACCTGCTCCAGACTTTCGTTGCGATGCCGCCGCGCTGCCGAGCGATAGCCGCCGATGTCGAGGTTCTCTTCAACGCTCATGGCGGCGAATAGGCGGCGCGACTCCGGTACCAGGGCAATGCCGTGTCGACAGAAATCGTGGCTCGCGACACTCATGAGATCGGTGCCCGCGATGCCGAGCGCGCCACCCCGCGGCCGCAACAACCCCGCAAGCGCATTGATCAGCGTGGTCTTGCCGGCGCCGTTCGGGCCTATCACCGAGACGATCTCGCCCTCATCAACGTCGAGCGAAACATCCCAGACTGCCGGAGCGTCGCCATAGGCGATATTGAGATGCGATGCTTCAAGCAGCACTGGCTTTGCCCAAATAAACGCGGACCACTTTGGGGTCCCGCATCGTGGCTTGCGGCTCGCCGAGCGCAATCACCATGCCGTGATCGAGCACGGCAATCCGATCCGACAGGGCGATGACTGCGCGCATCACGTGCTCGACGAAGACGACGGTGGTGCCCCCGGCGCGAATTCGCCGAATCAAGGCGATCGCCCCTTCGATTTCGGCAGAATTGAGGCCCGACAGCACCTCGTCCAGCAACAGGAGACGCGGCCGCGTCGCCAGCGCGCGGGCGAACTCGAGAAACTTGCGTTCATGCAGGTTGAGCTCGGACGGCAGCGCTTCTGCCTTTCCCGCCAGGCCGGTGAAATCGAGCCAATGCGCGGCTTCGCGCCGGCCTGCCAGTACCCCGGTGCCGGCACCGAAACTGGCGCACAAGGCGACATTGTCGAGCACGCTGAGCCGCTCGAACGGGCGCGGAATTTGATAGGTCCGGGCGATGCCACGCCGCGCGATGGCGTGCGCGGAGAGGTCCCGCAACTCGGTGCCATCAAATTCGATCGTGCCGCTGCCTGCGCGGAAATGTCCGCTGACAACATTGATTAAAGTTGACTTGCCCGAGCCGTTGGGCCCGACCAGGCCGAGGATTTCGCCTTCGCGGACATCGAGCGTGACCGCGTGCAGGGCGCGGATGCCGCCGAAAGATTTTTCGACCTCTCGGCAAACGAGCAGCACTTTGCCATCCGTGTTGGCTGCGGGCAGCGGTGGGACGACGGCAGAGGCGAGCGCGGCCACCTCGCTCACGCCGCGCTTTTTCCCTCTCGGCACCGCCACGATGCCATTCGGCACCAGCAGTACCACGAGCACCATCGCTGCCGCGACCGCGGCTTTACCGGCCACCGGATCGGCGCCAGACGTCGAAAGATTGAGCGCGACAGTGATCAGTGTGGCGCCAACCGCCGGGCCAAGCCAATGCCGTCTGCCGCCGAGGACGCACATCAGGATGGCGTACAGCGGCAGCGTCAACGAAAACGTGTCCGGCACTGCGAGGTACCCGACATAAACCGCGCTCAAGGATCCGACCGCGCCGGCAATTGCCGACGAAATGGCGAACGCGATCAGCTTGTACCGGAAGGTCGGAATCCCCTTGACCTCGGCGGCGTCCTCGTCGTCATGGATGGCGAACAGGCCCATGCCGAAGCGCGAATATTGGATCGCGTAGGCGATGGTCACGGCGCCTGCCGCCAAAAGGAGCGCGATCACATACATCGTGCCGTTGGTTGAGGGCATCAAGCGTGGCACCTTCACGCTGAGGAGATAGACGCCGCTGCCGCCGTCGAGCGGCGTGTTGGAGACAATGGTGGCTAGAATGAAGGTGATCGCCAGCGTGATCAGAGCGAAAAGCTCACCGCGCAAGGTATTGAGCCGGAACACGACCGCTCCGATCGCGACCGCAATCAAGCCCGCCAAAATCGCGCCGACCGGCATGGTCCACAGGAACGGCACGCCGTACCATGTCGTCAGGGTCGCGGTGGTATAGGCGCCGACGCCGAAAAACGCGCCGGCGCCAAAACTGAAGTAACCAGCATAGCCGCCGAGAATGGTCCAGCTCGAGGCAATCGCGATCCAGAAAAAGATCGAATAGAGAAAGGTCTCGTAATACGCAGGAAAACCGAACATCGGCACCCAGAACAGCAGGAACGCGCCGACCAGAACGGCGGCCAGACCGTGATGCCGGATCACGTCCATCGCGGCTTCCATAGCAACAGCACGATCAGAATCGTGAATGACACCAACGGCGCCCAGGCTGGCTGCGTCACCGCCATCGTGACGGATTCGGCGAAGCCGATCAAAATTCCCGCAAGCAGTGCGCCCAGCGGATTGCCAACCCCGCCGATGATCACAACCGCGAAGGCGACGCCGATCCAGGTTCCGATCTCGGACGGCGCGAGCGTCGCGATTAAGGCGATGAAGATCCCGGCGACCGCCGCATAGGCAGAACAGATGCCCGACAACAGAAACGAGAGGCGCCGATGGTCGATGCCGAAGGCCGATGCCATTTCCGGGTCCATCGCCGCCGCGCGCAATGCTTTGCCGACATAGGTCCAGCGCAGCCACGACCAGGTCGCGATCGCGAGGATCGTGGCGCTGACGAGCGCCAGGAAATCGAGCGTCGGCACAAAGAACGGGCCGATCTTGCTGGTGAGGCCGCTGAAGCCGGATTCGTACTTGCGGAAATCTGCGGTCCAAATCCACTGTATCAGCGATTCGATCAAGACCGCGAGACCGAATGTCACCACCAGTGATGTCAATTCGGTGACGCGCAAACGCATGAACGTCCAATGCTGCAGAACGCCGAGCAGGAAAAAGGCGGGCACCAGGATCACTGCAGACCACCACGGCGCGATGCCGTTAAAGGTCCCGAACTGGTAGGTCAGGTAAGCGCTTAGGAAGGCGAGAGCGAAATAGCTGACATTGATGTATTTGAGCAGGCCCCAGCTCAAGCTGAGGCCGGCCGCCAACAACCCGTAAAGTCCGCCGATCAACACGCCGGCGATGACGGCTTGTCCAAGGAGCGTGACGCTCGGCAAGGCACTCGCTCGGGCGGAAGATCTAGACGGCGGTCAAGGCGCGATGAAAGTCGTACCAGGCTGGCGAAACGCTACCGGCCATACGACTTGCCACTTGCCCTTCTGAACCTGCTTGACCTTGCTGAGGTCGTCACCGCAATTGAACTCTTCGTTGAACCGCAGCTTACCGACCACCGTTTCGACTTGATGGTGCTTCAGCCAATCCGCCATCTTCGCGTCGTCGAGGCTGCTGGTCGCCTGGGCGGCGGCGGCAAGCATCTGCCATGCCGCGAATTCGGTCGCGGCCTGGAAGTCGACGCGTGTATAGGGCATTCCCGCTGCTTTGGCTCGTTCGTGGAAAGCCGGGATCAGCACGTCGGCGCCCTTGAACTTATCCATCGGCGGATGCTCTTCATAATTGCTGAACGCCGTCGCGCCCTCGCCGCCGGGTGCCGACGCTAACGGTCCGGACGCCGGGAACAGATAAAACGAACGCGGCGGCTTGTAGTCGATCTTGGTCATCGCCTCGATCAGTTGATTGGCCTCGACCCCGAGGCAGCCCAGCCACACCAGATCGGCGTTGGCATCCTTAAAGCGCGCGGCGATCGGGTTCATGTCGCGGCTCGGGAAATCGTATTCGAGATAGAACGCGACCTTGATGCCGCGTTTTTGGGCGAGGTCGCGCACGCCCTTGGCCTCGAACAGGGCTGACGGGAATTTGCTGGCAGCGATCGCGATCGATTGCGGCGGATGCGGCGTGCTCGCCCAGGCGTCGAGAATCACCTTCGGGTTGGAAATCTCCGGATGCGGGCCGCCATGACTCGCCGGGAAGGCGCGGTCGTAGGTGGCGAGGTACACCTGTGCCATGCTGCTGTAGATGATGATCTTTCCATAGCGCTGCGCTACCGAGATCGCCGCCAGGGTGGCGGCAGTAGCATAAGGCGCCATGATAAGATCGACGTTGTCGACCGTAATCAGCTTTTCATAAAGGCTGCGTGTTTGATCGGCCCTTGATTGATCGTCATAAAGCACATATTCCACCGAACGGCCGAGCAGACCCCCGTGCTTGTTGATGTCTGCGACAAAGATCTCAGCCGCCAGTTTGTGTACCAGCGCGGTCTGCGCGAGGGGGCCGGTCAGCGCCAAGGTGCAGCCGACCCGGATCGGCGCCGGTGCGGCATAGACGCGGCGTCCGGCGGAGACAAGTGATGCCGCAGCCAGCGACGACAGCACCGCACGCCGGCTCGGCCGGATCATATACTTCGCCATTGACCCCTCCCTCCGTTTATGGCCGCGACCGCGATCGGACCTTTGGCGGGCATGATGGCAGGCCGACCGGCAGCGTGCAACCGATCACATTTTTTCACCATGCCCAACCGCCGAGTCGGAGCAGCGCCACGATGAATTCGAGACTTGTCAACGCCCCGATTCGCCCGTCGATATGTCTCTTGGCACCGAGCCGGTGTCGGCACCGGTTCACCAAGCGTCGGCTGTGTTGAGGTGACCTGGCTTGCGCGGCAACGCGGAGGGTGGCGCTGGCTGAGTTCTATATCATAGCGCCGGACGCCCCGCTCTCCTATCTTGAGCAGGCTGCGCAAAGAAAGCGTCGCGTTCATCGGGCCTCTACCACCCCTGCCCCGGCATCGGCATGCCCCTTGCGTCAGCCAAGTGGTGGGCCGTGAAGATAGCCGTCGAGCGCGTCGCATATCGGCAAGCTGCGTTCGATGATCGTTGCATCACTCAGCACGGTTCCTTCCGAGTTCGCACGCAGCCGACTGCGTCTTGGCCAAGGGATTCGTGCAGGGCCGGCCGATAACCATGCAGAACGTACTCGACGCCGCCTGCGATCACGACGTCTCTTGCGCGCGACAGGGTGGCACCGGTGTTCGAGGCACCTCCTCTCATGGCGGGGATCCCGGCCTGAGAACGGAATCTCTTGGGCAGTCAATTCCCGCCTTCTGCCCGATGGGTCCACTATTGGCGCCGCGAGAGGAGATTCGCGATCCGGATGACGTGCAACTTGCGGCCGGTCTGAAAGGCACCCGTGATGCAGTCGGCCAACCCCAGCGACCTGG
>JASHOB010000203.1 GCA_030041335.1 Alphaproteobacteria bacterium
GGGCGTCGAGAACGGTGCAAAACGGCGCTCCAGCCACATCTGCCGCTCTGGGTCCCGCAGCGCATCGGCCACGAACGTGTGGAACTGGTCGGGAGAAAGCCCCGGCGGCAAGCCGCCGACCACAATTGGCTCGAGGTGCTTGGGAAGGCCCTCGGAGGTCATGCTAAGGGCGCCGATGGCCGACAGTCCGCCGGCCAGTCTGCTAGCGACTATCTCTCGTCCAAGACCGGTGCGCTGCCGATCTACAAGCGCCGCAACAGCCGCTATCGCGGCGTTCACGCCGCAATAAACGGAGGGCAAAGGCATCGGAGTATAAATGACCGGGCGATTGAGAATCGGGCCCGAGACGCTCATGTTGGTGAAGAATCCCCCGATTGCGTTGATGAGATCCTCCGAGCAATCGTGGGGCAAATCCCCGTAGGCCTCGTCGCCTGGCAGGGCCGCCACGATCCGAATCAAAAGCTGATGAGACGCACCAGCGACTTGCGCCTCGCCATCCACGATAACGATGTCGGCCGACGTGAGATCCTCGACGCCGCCCGGAGGCACTGCGATCTTACCGCGATCGAAGAACGCGTCGTCGAGTCCTTGGGGCGTGCCGCTGGCTCCCCGTTCGATGAAAACCTCGGCGCCCTGGTCGGCCAACAACAATCCTGCCAAACGACCAGACAATAGGGTGCACCGTTCGATCACGCGCACGCCTCGCAGCGGCGGCGTTCCCGGTCGGACCTCGCGGTGACCTTGAGCCATTTGCGCGAGTGCCGGCGATGCGCCGTCCACGAGCGCCGCGCTGACAGCCCCGGTCAAACCAACCAAGACTTCCCGTCTCGTTGCGCCATCCGACATTCGTTCGCCGTTGACGGGCATTCTCCTCCCCCCAGATTCATGGTCCGTCATGTCTCATCCCTCCCAAGCCGGTAAGTCGCCGCCACGAACGGCAACAAGCGGTTCGCGCCAGCGCGTTGGCGTCCGCGACAGCTTCACCAACGGCCCGAGCCGCTCCAGATTCCCGTAAGGAGTTTGTCCCCGGATCGTGTCCGGCCGAATCATCCGATGGTCTGGACCTGAGATGTCGAAGTCGGTGCTCGGGAATCGCCCGAGGCTCATGAACCACATGGCCGCGCGCGCAAGGCTGATGCGAACGTGGTAGCTGCCACCCTCGCGCGCCCGTCGGCGCAGCGCCGCCAGGACCCCGGCGGCCGCGATATATCCCGCAATATAGTCGTTCAGCACGAACGTCGGCGGGAAACGGGGGCGCTGACCCCCGCCCTCGGTCATGGTAAAGCCGGAGACAGTCAACGCCTCCATGTCGAAACCGGCAAAATCGCGCCAGGGCCCTTCCCACCCATAGGCGCGCACGGAGAGATAGACGATGCCCGGCTTGTGGCTCGCAACCTCCTCTGGACCGAAGCCCAGTTCCCCCATCTTGCGCCCGCGGAAGCCTTCGATGAACACATCCGCCTGAGGCAGCAGCCCTTGTAAGACGTTGTTCTGTCCGGGGTCCTTGAGGTTGAGGAGCGTCGAGCGCATGCCGACATTGACGTCGACGTAGATCGCGTCGTGCTCGAACGACTGGTCTCGAGCGATATGGAGGACCTCAGCGCCGTAGCCGGCGAGCGTCCTCGCCGCGGTGGAGCTGGCGATAACGTGCGTGCAAGCCAGCGCTTTGATTCCTGAAAGCGGACGGTTAGGAGCCGGGGCCCACGGCGCGGGCGGGCTGTCACCGATCTTGACGATTTCGATCAGCGGCACCGTCGTCAGATATTTGCCCTGGGGGTGCGCCAGCCACTCGTCCGGCGTGCGGTGAATACCCATTATCATGCCGTTATCGCCGACCAGATGCTCGAGCTCGTCGCTGTAGAACGTCTTGATGCCGTCGGCGATGGCGCGGCGATTAGGTGCAGCGCCGATCAAGGATAAAAAGCCGACAAAGTGCTGAGGATAGAGGCCCGTCGGCGTCACCAGCCGACCGTCCCTCGTTTCGAAGATGCCGAATGAAAGCGGGTTGCCAAGAGCCAGCGGCGCCTGCAGGGTCCTGCCATTGAGCGACGGCTGCCAATTAAGATCTGAGGGAAGCGGGTCATGCGTCAGGAATCCGAGCGCCATCATCTCGTCCGTGAGAAGGCGCATCCACGGCGCTACGCCATAGACCGCCTGACGGAGATCGATGGCCGCGTCCTGGCCTTCGCCGGTGCGATCGCGCCAGATCGACGCCGCGCCGACCGCCGCACCCATGGCGGGGATTGCCATAGAAGCGCCTATCCGGAAATGGCTGCGAATAATGGGATCGCCGCCGGTGAATATGATCTTGCCCCCGGAGTCGCCGGGAGAACCGCCGATTCCTGCCATGAAATCGGCGAAGGCGGCTTCGATGTCAAACGGTGACTGGTCCGGCCGCGTTTGCGCCGAAGCCCCGGAATTGAATGCGGCGCTGACTGCGGCCAAACCGGCGGCCTTGAGAATCTCACGTCGGGTCGCTTGGACCATGGTAAATCCCCTTTCAGACCAGGCAGCAAACCCGCGGCTTGAGACCGCGCTCACACTTCTATTTTGGAATCCCCTATCCCCCGCCTGCTCACCCGGGCGAAATAGCTCCGAGTCAGTTCCACGAACAGTCTTCTAATCTTGGAAGTCGAAACAGTCGAGGACGGTGGAGTAACGGCCTCTCTCCGCGCTCGGCTTGGCCGCCGTCGACGAGAAACCTGCGCCAGCCAGCCGCGACTTAATGGGAGCCGGAGCCCATGACGTCGCAGCGCCACGCACAGGGGCTCTATTGTGTTACGACCACGCAGCCTTGTGCAACGACTGAGCGCCACCAACACGCTGTCGCACTGACGGGCCTCAATAATCACCGACGACCAAGTCGCCTGGCGTCGCATGGCAATCACGCGATGGAAGATCATCTAACGGCGCGCGCCGTTGCCTAGTGCGGCCTGACCCGTGACCGTCGCTGCACGTTCCTGCAGAAACCTTCCGACGCTCCTTTCGCCTTCGGCGATCAGATTGCCGATGTTTGAGGAACTGCGATCGAGCTTGCTCGCAAAATCCAACGTATTCTGCAAGTCTTCCGGCATTTCGATACAAGGGATGTGATACTCTTGCTGAGGATCCGTCGGGAACGACCTGGGAATGCGAATCGGCGCTTTGATGTGGAATTGTGTCAGGTAATCCGATCGAAATGCGTTCTGTAGCAGCATGTCATTGATCATCTCAAGATGCCGTAATTGCTGAAAAAGCGAGATGTTACCCTCAAGCTGATTGCGCCGATCAACGATATCATCAGCAAGCTCGGGCACTTTTTCGCATGTGGTGGGATTGATCTTTATCAGCCACACTTCCTCGGGCAGGTTCTCGGCTCCGACGCTGGCCGGCCGCACCAGCTCCTGGAGAGGCGGATTATCGGACAACAAGCCGTCCCAGTATGCGTACCCATCTATGATCACGGCCGGGAAGATGTTTGGTACCGCGCACGAGGCGAGGATATGCTCCACGCGGATGGGGTGATCGAAGGAGATAAATTTCGTCAACTTGCCGGTGCTGACGTTCGAAGCACCGAGCATCAGTATGGGCCGTTTCTTTCGTGGTCCCCACGATGCAATTTCTTCAAAGTCAATCTGCGATTCGAGCAGTGCACGGAAGTCCCGGAAGACTTTCCGATGACCGATGGTCGCCAGGGACATCATATTTTGCAACAAAGGTGATGACGGACTTAGCTGCAACGTAGGAAGCCACCCTCGATGGACCATCCTGAGGGAGCGAACGACGAAGCTATTGAATGCGTCCTCGAGCAAGTCCTGTGCGGTGTTAGCCTGCCAGAAGTCCATCAAGCGGCCCCATGCGGGAGTTTCGCCCTTCTCGAGAGCGTACCACACCAGAGTTGCACATACGGCACCGCCGGAACTGCCGCTGATGCTGACAATCTCGAACTCGTCGCTGACCTGCGGGTCACACAATGCCTTCAACGCGCCCGCTGTGAACGCCGTCTGACTTCCACCGCCCTGGCATGCAATCGCTATTTTGATCTTTGCCATGTATCTCGCTCCTAAAGCCGACTGCCCAGCGCAACGTCAAAGGTAATGATATAAACCTTACCGACCGAGCCTCCGAAGCGGCCGCTTCCGCGAGCGTCCCGAGGCGTAGGCGAATCCTCGCGGTTAGCTCTGGGTCGGTGCGCAGTTCACGACCCAAGCCTCACTCCATGAACCAGCCGTGGCTCACAACCAACGACTGCCCTGTCAGCGCATTGTTCGGGAATGCGGCGAAAAACAGGCTGGCTTGCGCCACGTCCTCCACGGTCGTGAACTCGCCGTCGACTGTGTCCTTCAGCATCACGTTCTTGATGACCTCGGCCTCGGTGATGCCGAGTTCCCTGGCCTGCTCGGGAATTTGCTGATCGACGAGCGGCGTGCGAACGAAGCCGGGGCAAACCACGTTGGCGTGTACACCATAGGATGCACCCTCTTTCGCGACGACCCTTGCTAGTCCAAGCAAACCATGTTTTGCCGTCACGTAAGGCGCCTTGAGTTTAGATGCTTCCTTAGAATGGACGGATCCCATGTAGATGATGCTGCCACCGCGGCCCGACTTGCACATAAGTGGTAGACATGCGCGCGTCGTCAGGAATGCGCCGTCGAGATGGATCGCCAGCATCTTCTTCCACTCGGCATAGCTGAACTGCTCGATCGGATGTACGATCTGGATACCGGCGTTGCTGACAAGGATGTCAACGCCCCCGAATGCCTCGACGGTGGCCGCGACGCCGGAATTGACTGCATCTTCGTCGCAAACATCCATGGCGACGCCGATGGACTCGGTCCCGCTTCTCCGAATCTCGTCAACGGTAACATCCGCCGCAGCCTTGTTCAGGTCGGCGATGGCAACCTTTGCCCCTTCACGCGCGAACGTGAGCGCGATCTCTTTCCCGATACCGCTCGCCGCACCGGTCACGATCGCCGTTTTGCCTTTGAGTTTCATGTCAGCCCCTCTTCACGTGGTGAGACAACTGTAAACCACCTGCCCAGGTCCCAGCGTCATGTCGGTCGGGATATGGGCACTACCGACCACCCGGCGCACCCACAAGGCAGCGACGGCGGCGAGCGAATGACGGAACAGCTCGAACACCGCGGGGCCTTCCCAGGCTCCTTTGACTTCGATGTCTTGCATGACCAAGTCCGCACGCACCTTCTCGGCACCTTGCCGCCAGCAGGGCGACACCGTCGCATACCCGCGCGACACCGCCAGGGTCGGATGGCACCTGTAGGGTTGAACAATAAAGTTGCCGTATCCCAGATTTGGGCAACCGGGAGACCCAATGAACGCGCAATATCGGCAATCTGCGCGGCGGCGGCGCCACCGTGTTTTGCATTGAGATCTTGCAGCAGATCGATGAGGACTTCGCGTGCGTTGCCGTGAGGTTGTAACAGGCGGCTGCGTCGTCATCGATTTTTCGGGGTTGACCTCTCATTGGGTTCGTTCCTTCCACCCGAACAACCGCACCGCGTACACCGCTACCGAAATGCCAATACCGATCGCCACCGTCGTCTTAAAGACAGTGCTCAGATCCGAAACCAGCGCCAACGGGACCGCTGAGGCCTTTTGATCGGTCAAGGACGAAATTCGCAGAAAATCCACAATGGCGCGGGCGAAGGCGCCGGCTGCGCCGAGGGGCAGTGTTCCGCTGACGATGATCACCGGTGAGATGCCTGGTCGACGCCGCATGAGAGCGGCCACCATAACGACCATGGCGGCGGCGATCAGAGTTGCGACGGCGGCGCTGGCTCCCTGTTGAAGGAGGATGTCGCGGACCAACCGACCAACAAAGCCCCCGCAAAAACTCAAAAACAGCGCGCTATAGGGGGCAGAGAAAACAATGGACATCGCGCCGGCAAAGAGGCCAGCCCATATGCTGTCGACAACAAGCGATATCAGGTTCATCGCACCGTTCCGCTACAACAGGGCATCGACCGCAGCGATTGCCGTCGTCACCAGCAAAAAAAGAAACAACGCAAGCAGAAGTTTTTCGCTTCCTACGATCAGGTGTCTCTCCGTTGTCAGGTCGAGAAAGCCGTTGATCAGCAACACGCCGGGTACCGTGAAGATGACCGAGCCGAGCAAGGTTGCCGCCGTTGTTTGGGTCAGCCCCAGTCGTATTCCAACCGTGGCGACCAACCCGGAGCAGAACGCGGAAAGAAACGTGACTGATGCGCGGGTGAGTCCAATGGTTTGGAACAGTGACCGCACAAACTGTCCAATGCCGGCAGCGGCTGCGCAGATCCCAAGCGCCGCGCTATCGCCCCCTGCAGTCTTTGCAAAGAACGCACCCGCGCCTGCCGCAGCCAACGCCATCACCCACCGATTGTGTGGCGTTGGCAGTG
>JASHOB010000204.1 GCA_030041335.1 Alphaproteobacteria bacterium
TCAGCGCGGCAGCGACCCACGCTTCGGCTTGCGCCAGATCGGTGCCGTCGCCTTCTGCCTCATAGAGCGCCAGCGCCGCGCGGGCCATGTTGGCGTAATCGTCGATCGGCGGCAGATTGCGGGTTTGGCCCATGCGCCAGCTGTGCCACAGGCGATGGTCGGCGGTGCTCATGTCGCGGCGCACGAAGGCGTAAGCGTCGCGTGCCAGTTGAAGCCAATCGCCACGAGCGAACACGCGACCGGCGGTGGCAAGAGCCGCGATCATCAACCCGTTCCAGTCGGCCAGAACCTTGTCGTCGAGGCCCGGGCGAATGCGCGGGGCGCGGGCGCGGAACAGGGCATCGCGATCCTGCGCCAGCGCCAGCTCGGTCGCCTCGTCCGCACGTTCGAGGTGGTGAAGGCGATTGAGAATGGTCTTGCCTTCCCAGTTGCCGCCCGGGGCGACGTCGTAGAACTGCTTGAATCGCGCCGCCCGACTGCCGAGCACGGCATCGATCTCGTCCTCGCGCCAAACATAGAAGCGGCCTTCCTCATGCTCGCTGTCGGCATCGAGGCTCGAGGCGAAGCCGCCGTCGGGCTGGCGCACTTCGCGCGCAAGCCAGCCGATCGTCTCGGCGATGCGCTCGGCATAAAGCGGGCTTTGCGTTTCCTGCCATACCGCGGTCAGCAGATCGATCAACAGCGCGTTGTCGTAGAGCATCTTCTCGAAATGCGGCGCCAGCCAGCGCGCATCGGTCGAATAACGCGCGAAGCCGCCACCGAGATGGTCATAGATGCCGCCTTGGCAGATATGATTGAGCGTCAGAATCACCGCGTCGCGCATGCCGCGGTCGCGAATGCGCCGCCAACCGCGCCACAAAGTTTCGAGCGCCGGCACCTGTGGAAATTTCGGCGCCGCGCCGAACCCGCCGCGAACGGAATCGATCGCCCCTAAGAGCGCTTTCGCCGCTTGGTCGGTCACGGCCATGGTGAGATCGTCGCCGGCTTGCGGCGCGCTGAGACCCTCGAGCGCTGGTTTCAACGCGGCCACATTCCGCGCGACATTGGTGCGATCCTCGCCATAGGCGCGCGCGATCGCCCTCAGCACCTGGCTGAAGCTCGGCCGGCCGTAGCGCGGCTCGGGTGGAAAGTAGGTGCCTCCCCAAAAAGGCTCACCCGCCGGGGTCAGGAACATGGTGAGCGGCCAACCGCCCTGTTCGCCCATCGCCTGAAGGGCGTGCTGGTAGATGATGTCGAGGTCCGGGCGTTCCTCGCGGTCGACCTTGATGTTGACGAAATGCGCGTTCATCAGATCGGCAATTTCGCGCTGCTCGAAACTCTCGTGCGCCATCACGTGGCACCAATGGCAAGCGGCATAGCCGACCGATAGCAGGATTGGCTTATCGAGAGCGCGTGCCGCCGCAAGAGCCGCATCACTCCACGGCTGCCAGTGCACCGGATTATCTTTGTGCTGGAGCAGATAAGGGCTGGTCTCGCCGCCGAGCGCGTTGCCGGTAAGGGAATCGCTCATCGTCGCGACGATAACGCAAAGCAGGAGAGGCGCCAATCGGGCGTAGACGCGACCGGAGGCCGGACGCACGGTGGCAGTGTGAGTAGAGGCGCTCCGGTGAAGACCTGTTGCCGGCACGCGGACGTCGTTGGTGTCGTTGCACTGCTCGCCGGTCCCAAGACGGCTTGGTTCACCGCCCGACGCTAAACGTCCGTGGCGGTCAGATTATGTTTGCAGGAGCCACATGGGGACGGGAGCCGGGGACGGCCGCCGGCTTAGAACTGGCTCTCCATGCGGACGTACACACTCGTTTGCTCCCATTGCGGTGCCTGGTCGAATGCGAGGCCGCCGGCGATGGCCAACGCGTCCGTCAGCGGATAACGCATATCGATGCGGATGCCGCCGACGACGCCGGACTTGTCCTGCGCCAGGTCGCGGGTGGGAATGTCCGGGTTAAGCAGTGCGGCGGCGTCGGCCGCCGCTTGCAGCGCCGGGTCGAGCGGGTAGAGCGGGCTCCCGACCTCGCGGAACGTATTGTACCCGAGGTTGCCGCGGAGATGATACGTGAGCTTGCCCCACTTTGAGCGGAAGTCGAGTGGCACCGAGATCTCGGCGAAGTTCTGCGGGCTGAAATAGCCGCCTTGGCCGACGGTGAAGCCGAACTGGTTGTTAGAATAGGCAAAATAGACCAGATCGATCCCGCCCAGCAGCGTGGAATCCCCCTCCTTGTAAATCGGGTAACCGAAGCCCGCGCCGCCTTCGACCTCGTTGTTCTCGGCGACGTTCTGCCCGGTGATGATGTTGTAGCCGCCCCCGGCATAGACGTAACCGCCGTCGCCGATGCCGGCCTCGAGCTGGGCGTGTCCGCCGCTGCGGGTGACGCCGCCCCAGGTGATCCCGGTCACCGGATCGTGCTCGCCGGCATAGGACAGCAGGCTGTCCGTTATGATGCGCCGTTCCCCGCGCAGGCGCAGCGTGATCTGGTCTGTCAGTTTTGGCGCAATCTCGATGCCGCCCACGATCGTTGACACCGGGAAGCCGAGCGGCGAGCTGCCGATATCGGCGGTGATCAGGCTGCCGTGCTGATAGGAGAGGTCGAGACCGGCGCCGGTAGCGGTTTTGGTAGTCGGCAGGGCCAACGTGCCGTTCCCCGCGTTGCTGCCGAACTTCAAGATGTTCGCGGTGCCGGACAGTGCCCCGTTGTCGAGCAAAACAGGAGTGACGCGGGCGGTGATCCGGCCGTCGATCGCATCCGGCGCGACGCTTGCCACCAGCGGCGCCGAGATATCGGTCAACTGGTCAAGCCCGGGCGTGCCCGAGCGTCCCCGCAAGGTAATGCCGCCGCTTGCCTGCGTCGCCGTGTCGGCCCACAACGCCGCCTGTTCCTGCGCGATCTGCCGCGCCACCGGGTCCGCCGGCAGCGCGGCGCCCGCCGTCGGCGCCGCCCCGCCTGAGGCGCTGAACGGGTTCGGCAGGCTTGCCGCGCCGGCCGGGTTGGCGGTGAGAGGGGTCAACCCCAACTCTGCCTGGCGCTGTGCCGCCGCCTCGGCCAGCAGGGTGCGGGCGCGGGAATTGTCGCCGAAGGCGCGCGCTACGCGGGCCTGCAGCAGGATCGCGCGGCTGTCGCCCGGAGCAAGTGCCGCGCCCTCATCGGCCAGGGTCTCGGCGTGCCGACGATCGCCGGCGGCGATGGCGGCTTCCACCGCGACCTGCCGGGCATCCACGTTGCGAGGATCGCGTGTCAACACGGCCTCGGCGATGCGCATCGCATCG
>JASHOB010000024.1 GCA_030041335.1 Alphaproteobacteria bacterium
GGCCGTCGCGCCCGCGCGGCGCCGGCGGGTCGCGGCCGGGCTTGGCGAGCGCCAGCGCGGGATGTAACTTCCGCCTTCGGAAATTTTGGAGGCCGCGTTTGTTTGTCCGCAACAGCTGGTACATAGCCCTCTGGGCCGACGAGCTCAGATCGGCGCCGGTGGCGCGCCGGATATGCGATGAACCGGTCGTGCTGTTCCGCGACGGGAGCGGCCGCGCGGCCGCGATCGCCGACCGTTGCTGTCATCGCGGCACGCCGCTGTCGCTGGGTGAGGTGACAGACCAAGGGCTGCAATGCGGTTATCACGGCATGGTCTTCGACGGCACCGGCAAGTGCGTCCGGATTCCGGGCCAGGACAGGGTTCCTCAAAGCGCCTTCGTGCCCTCATATCCGGTCATCGAGCGCGACCATTTCATCTGGATCTGGATGGGCGAAGCTGCAACCGCCGACCCGTCGCGGATCCCCGACGCCGCGTACCACAATGATCCGCAATGGCCCGAGCGCCATGGCTGCCTCCCTATTGCCGCCAGCTATCTCCTGATGCTCGACAATCTGATGGACCTGACGCATCTCGGCTATGTCCATAAGCGCACCATCGGCGGCAACCCGTCGCAGCATGTCGACGCCAAAATGGAGACGGTGGCGACCGCGGCCGGGCTGCGCTTCACGCGTTGGATGCTTAACTCGCCGCCGCCGCCGACCTACGTCAAAGCCTATGGCTTCACCGGCCGCGTCGACCGCTGGCAGGAATTTTCCTGGGTGGCGCCATCAAACATCGTGCAATGGACCGGCGCCAAGGATGCCGGCACCGGCGCCTATGAGGGCAATCGCGACGGCGGCTTCCAATTCAAAGTGTTCCACGGCCTGACGCCGGAGACCGCCACGACTTGCCGCTACTATTTCGCCACCGCCAATCACTGGGACCCGGCGAGCGATGCGGCGTCGGATCTGTTTTTTCGCGAGAGCTACGAAACCTTCGTCGAGGACAAGCATATCGTCGAGCAGCAGCAGGCGCGGTTGAGCGAGTTCGGCGAGGACTGGCTCGTCGATATCGTCTCCGACGCGACGCGGATCCGCATGCGCCGGTTTCTCAATCACATGCTGGAACAAGAACGCCGCGCGGCGGCATAAGGCTCGGAGGAGACCATGTTTATCAGGAACGCCTGGTACATCGCAGCCTGGGACGACGAGTTGGGGGAAAAGCCGCTGGCGCGGCGCATTCTCAATGAGCCGGTGGTGCTGTTCCGCGACCGGGCAGGCAGGCCGGCGGCCATTGCCGATCGTTGCTGCCACCGCGGCACGCCGCTATCGCTGGGCGAAGTGGTCGAGGGCGGGCTGCAATGCGGGTATCACGGCATGGTGTTCGATCGTGCCGGCAAGTGCGTCCACATCCCGGGTCAGGACAAGATTCCGGATAAAGCCTTCGTGCCGAGTTATCCCGTCGTCGCGCGCGACCGTTTCATCTGGATTTGGATGGGTGAGGCGGCCAACGCCGACGCCGCGCGGATCATTGACGTGCCTTGGCATCGCGATGCCGAACAGTGGGGGCACCGGCACGCGCTCCTCCCGATCAAAGCAAACTATCTGCTGATGGTCGACAATCTGATGGATCTCACCCATCTCGGCTATGTCCACAAGCGCACCGTCGGCGGCAATCCGTCACAGCATATCGACGCCAAAATGGAGACGTCGCGTACCCAGAACGGCGTGCGCTTCACCCGCTGGATGCTGGAATCGCCACCACCCCCCACTTATGTCGCCGCTTACGGGTTTAAGGGCAGGGTCGACCGCTGGCAAGAGTTCGAATGGGTCGCGCCGTCGAGCGTGCTGCAATGGACCGGTGCCAAGGATGCCGGACAGGGCGCTTACGAGGGCGATCGCGACGGCGGCTTCCAGTTCAGGATTTTCCACGGCCTGACGCCGGAGAGCGAGACAAGCTGTCTCTATTTCTGGGCTGCCGCCAACGGCTTCAAGGTTGAAGACGATCAGGCGGCGGACGATTTCGCTGCCGCTCTGGCACTGACATTCGATGAGGACAAGGCCATCGTCGAGGAACAGCAACGGCGTCTGACCGAGTTCGGCGAGGATTGGCTCGTCAACATCGTGTCGGACGGCACCAGGGTGCAGATGCGCCGTGTTTTCGACGATCTGCTCGCCGACGAACAAAAACTGGCAGCCGAGTGAGCGCTACTCGACGAGCGCGCGTCGTGCGGCGTCGTCGAAATCGTAAGTGGCGCTGCAGAACTCGCACGTCACACTGATGCGGCCGTCGACGATCATGTCGTTGAGATCGTCTGGTGGCAACGCGCGCAGCACCCGTTCCACCCGCTCGCGCGAACAGCGGCATCGCGCCACCAACCGACGCGGCTGTTGCGCGCGCACCCCCGCCTCATGGAACAGGCGATAGAGCAACCGGTCGGGTGGCAGTGCCGCGTCGGTGAGTTCGGCGTCGCCGCATGAGCTCATCAGAATGACGGCGTTACGCCACATCTCCTCGCCGGCGTCGCCAACCCGGCCGGCATCGGGGATGCGTTCGATCATCAACCCGCCGCCGCGCCAGTGTCCGTCGGCGCCGCGCTCGACCGCGAGCTTCATTACCGCATCGATCTGTTCCGACTGCCGGAAGTAATGATGCGCGCAATCCACCAGCGTCGCCCCGACCAGCTCGACCAGGCCCTGATAACGTGGCGAATCTTCGCCCTGATCGACCGTGAAGGCCAGGTAGCCGGCACCGAGCAGGGCCGGCACCGGTGCCCGCGTCAGCGCCGCCTTGGCGAGGCGCGCCGCGTCCGATTGAGCATAGCCGCGGACATGGCCGGCGGCGGAGACATCAACAACAATGAGCCGCACCGGGCCGTCGCCCTTCGTCTGCACCGTAAAAATGCCGTCATATTTCAAGGCGCGCGCCAAGGTAACGGCGAGCACGATTGCCTGACCGAGCATCGTCGCCACCGGCTCGGGATAGGGATGCTGGCCCAGGATCGTGTCAAGCACGGGGCCGAGCCGCACCAGCCGGCCTTTGAGCCGCGTCTCACCCACGGCGAATGGCAGGACGATGTCGTCTTCGATCAGGGTAGGCGGCATGAGGAAATTCCCAGCGAGTGGACCAGCCTGGCCGGGCCCGCCCCAGCCTGACGCGCGTTCTTGACCGTGCCCGCAACCGCCGCTTCGCGGCGGTGCGGGCCAAGCGCTGAGCCATCATATAGGCGCTGCGATCAAGTCAAGCACCAGGCGAGGATGCCCTTTTGCACGTGGAGACGGTTCTCGGCCTCGTCCCACACCGCCGATTGTGGTCCGTCGATCACGCCGGCAGTGACTTCAAGACCGCGCTTTGCCGGCAGACAGTGCATGAATATCGCCGACGGCTTCGCCCGTGCCATCAGCTTCTCATCGACACGGTACGGCGCCAGGAGATTATGCCGCTTCTCGGCATTGTCGCTGCCCATCGATACCCAGGTGTCCGTGACGATGCAGTCGGCACCGGACGCGGCCTCGGCCGGATCTTCGGTGACGCTGACCTTGCCGCCTTCCGTTGAGGCCCAGTCGAGGAGTTTCTTGGCCGGCCGCAGTGACTGAGGGACCGCGATCCGCAGCGTGAAGTCGAAACGCACCGCGGCATGGATCCAGCTATTGGCGACATTGTTGCCGTCGCCGCTCCAGGTCACGATCTTGCCCCGAGCGGGCCCGAGGCGCTCTTCCAGCGTCATCACATCGGCCATGACCTGGCACGGATGGCTCTGGTTGGTGAGGCCGTTGATCACCGGCACGTCCGCGTTGCCGGCCGCCTCGCTGAGATCGGCGGCGCGGCTGGTGCGGATCATGATGGCGTCGACATAGCGCGACATGACGCGCGCCGTGTCGGCCCACGTCTCGCCGCGCCCCAGTTGGCTCGCCTTTTCGTCCATGACGATGACGTCGCCACCGAGCTGCTTCATCGCGACCTCGAACGAGACGCGGGTGCGGGTCGAGGGCTTCTCGAACAACATGGCGAGAAACTTACCCGAGGCTGGCTTGCCGTTGACGCGACCCGACTTGTAGGCGGCGGCGAGATCAAGAATGCGGCGGAGCTCGGTCGCATCAAAACGGTCGAGGTCGATGAAATGGCGGGGCAAGTTCACCGGGTCGCCAACTCCCAACGCCCGGCCACGCTGTCGGCGATGCGATAGGCCTCATCGATCTGCGGCTCCTCGATCGTCAGCGGCGGTATCAGCCGCACCACATTCTCGCCAGCGGCCGCCGCCAGCAGGCCCGCGTCACGCAGTTTCGCCACCATATCGAGGTTTGGCACGAGGCATTTGAGGCCCAGCAACAGGCCGGCGCCGCGCGTCGCCTCGAAAATTTCGGAATGGTCGGTGACCAGCCGGTCGAGCCGTGACCGCAGCGCCTTGCCCATGGCGTCGACATGGTCGAGAAATCCGGGTTCGGAAAGGACCGACAGCACTTCGGCCGCGACCGCCATCGCCAAAGGGTTGCCGCCGAAGGTCGAGCCATGGGTGCCTGCCGTCATGCCGACCGCCGCCTTCTCGGTGGCGAGGCAGGCGCCGACCGGAAAGCCGCCTCCCAGGCCCTTCGCGGTCGCCAGGATGTCGGGCTCGGCGCCGCTTTCCCATTGGTGTGCGAACAGCTTGCCGGAGCGGCCCATACCGCTCTGCACCTCGTCATAGACCAGCATCAGGCCGAACTCGTCACAGAGCTGGCGCAGCCCCCGCAAATAGTTGCTTGGCGGCGTCGCCAGGCCGCCTTCGCCCTGCACCGGCTCGACGATGACCCCTGCGGTCTCGGCGCAGACCTTGGCTCGCATCTCGTTGAGGTTGCCGAACGACACGTGGTCGAAGCCCTCAAGCGGTGGGCCAAAACCAGCGAGATACTTCTCGTTTCCGGCCGCCGCCAATGTCGCCAGCGTGCGGCCGTGGAACGAGCCGGTGCAGGCGATCAGCCGATACTTTTCGGGATGGCCGGTGGCGGCCTGGTACTTGCGCGCCATCTTGATTGCCGCTTCACATGCCTCGGCGCCCGAATTGCAGAAAAACACGGTGTCGGCAAAGCAATGGTCGATCAACATCTGGGCGACACGCTTCTGGCCCTCGACTTCAAACAAATTGGAACAATGCCAGAGCTTATGCGCCTGCTCGGTCAGCGCCTTGATCAGTCGCGGATTGGCGTGGCCCAGGGAGACCACGGCCACACCTGCCGTGAAGTCGAGATAGCGTTTGCCGTCGGCAGTGTAGAGGTACGGACCTTCGCCCCGCTCGAAGCTGATGGGAGCCCGGGCGTAGGACGGCAATACGGATGGAATCACGGGAGTTACTCCTGCACGGAAGGTTGAGGATCGCGCGCGCGGGCGCGCAGCGGCAACGGCGAACGGCTTAGCGTCGTCGCTCCCGTCCTCGTCGCCGGTCGGCCCAGCTGGTTTCGTGCATCGCTGCTTCTGTCCCGTCAAGAAGCGCTGGAGTATGGGGACCGGGACCCCAAGTGTCAATCAGAGGCCGAGGGACGATGCGTTTGTCGCGATCGCGAGCGCCCGGTCGTGGCACTTTTGTGTAGGATCGATTACGGCGGAACACCGCCACCCCATCGCCGCGCGGTCAGCCCTTGGCGGCGCTTTCTCCGCGTGCGCGGCGGTCGGCACCCGAGGGCAGGGCGGCGCGGTGGTTGTCGAGCCAGGTCGCCACATCTTCGATTACGCTCGGTGCGTCGAGGTCGCGCAGGAGCATGTGATAACCATGCTCGTAAAGGGCGATGCGGCTGTCGAGACGCTGCGGCGGCGTCAGCCGGGCGATGAAGAGGCGCGTCGGCATGTGCGGCACGATGTCGTCGTGCTGGCCGTAAAGCAGCATCATCGGGATGCCCTTGAGGCGCGGCGCCGAGGCCAGCGCCAAATCCATCAGATCGACGAGCCCCTTGATGGTATCGACGCGGGTTTCCTTGATCACGAGCGGATCGGCCGACAAGGCACGCAGCATCGGCACATTGTCCGAGGGCGTAATGTTGAGGCCGCGGCCGGTCAGGGTCATGGTCGGGAACAGCGCATTTCCTGCCCACAGGCCGACGCGTTCAAAGACGGTCATTGTCGCGCGTCCCCACACCGCGGGTGCCACCAGGACGATGCCGTCGCAAACCGGCTTGGGGGCGCCGGCCGAGCCGGCAACGGCGGTAATCACCACGGCGCCGCCCATGCTTTCGCCCAGGATGTAAAGCGGCACGCCCGGGTAGCGCGCGCGGAGCAGTCGGCTGACCTCGGCAAGATCGGCATCGAGCCGCCAGGCGCCGACCCAGCGGCCGCGGTCCGGGGCCCGCCCGAAGCCGCGCTGGTCGTAGGCAAAGGTGGCGACACCGTGCTTTGCCAAATCCTGGCCCGGGCCGGCGAAGGCGTTGGAGTAGTCGTTGAAGCCGTGCAGCGCCACGATCACCGCACGGGGCTTGTCCTTCGGTAGCCAGGCACGCATTGGCAGGCGCGCACCATCGTCGACGATGACCGCGTCACTCGAAATATGAGGCGACACGGTCCCGATCGGTTCGACAGGATGGTGGTCGTTTGGCCGATTTGCGCACGCGCTCAGCATGACGGCGAGGCCGAGGATGGCGAGATTTTTCACGGCTTGTCCATGCTGCCGGTAAGACGAAGGAAAATATCCTCGAGATCGGCTTGGTCGCTGGTGACGTCGCGGACGTGGAGGCCGGCGGCGACGATTGCTTCCAATATCATGCCGATGGCGGCGCGGCTCGGATTGTAACGCAGCACCAGCTTGCCCGGCTCGAGCCAGTGCAGGCTGGTCGAGGCCAGCCGCTCGGGGAGCGCCATGATCGGCTCGACGAGCGCGATGGTGAGCTTCTTGTCATCGACGCGCGCGACCAGCTGAGCGGTCGTTTCGCACGCCACGACCTGCCCCTCATCGATAATGGCGATGCGGTCGCACAACCGCTCCGCCTCTTCGAGATAGTGCGTCGTCAAGAGAATGGTGGTGCCCGCGCGGTTGAGCGCGCGGATCTGGCTCCACAGATGATGGCGCAGCTCGATATCGACGCCGGCCGTCGGCTCGTCGAGCACCAGCACGGGCGGCGAATGCACCATCGCCTTCGCCACCATCAGGCGCCGCCGCATGCCGCCCGACAGGGTCCGCGTCGGAGCGTCCGCCTGCGCCGTCAGGCCGACCAGGTCGAGTATTTCCATGGTGCGGCGCTCGCGCCTCGGCACGCCGTAGAATCCCGCCTGCAATTCGAGATGCTCTCGCGGCGTGAAGAACATGTCGAAGGTCAATTCTTGGGGAACCACGCCGATCGCGGCACGCGCGGCGCGCGGCCGTTCGTCGATGTCGATACCCCAGACGATCGCCTTGCCTTCGCTCTTGATGACGAGGCCCGCGAGGATGTTGATGAGCGTCGACTTGCCGGCGCCGTTCGGGCCCAATAGGCCGAAGATCGAGCCGCGTGGAATTGCGAGGTCGATCCGATCGAGGGCGCGGCGGGGCGGTAGCTTGCCGTGACCGCGATAGACCTTTGTCAGCCCGACCACTTCGACCGCGTTCACCGGCAAGGCGGCAGGTACATCACGGGTCAGGGGCAGCGTGGCGGTGGAGGTTTGTGCTGGCATCGCTCGTGGCAATGCGTATCATCGTGCTATCGGCCGGGTCAATCGAGCGGCTCTCATTCACAAAAAATTGCGACGACTAGCAGCTATGCAACCATTCGAGACGGTTTATGTGGATAAGGTCGTGGTCGCTTGCGATGGCACCGACACCGGCGGCCATCCGCGCGTCTTCTTGAACCTCGCCGCGGCGGGGCGGATCGAATGCCCCTATTGCTCGCGCCTCTTTATCCTGAAGCTCCCCGGCGCCGAACCGAAGCCAGCCTCAGCCCATCCTTGAACACGCCACGCCATTTCTACCTCGTCGACGCGTCGGGCTATATCTTCCGCGCGTTTCACGCCTTGCCGCCGCTGACACGGCAGGACGGCACGCCGATCG
The DNA here is from genome assembly GCA_030041335.1 of Alphaproteobacteria bacterium. Lineage (GTDB taxonomy): Bacteria > Pseudomonadota > Alphaproteobacteria > ATCC43930 > CGMCC-115725 > JAATGI01. The sequence goes on from JASHOB010000024.1 coordinate 7,964, forward strand.
GCGCGGTGTTGGGCTTTTCCAACATGATTTACCGGTTGTTGAAGGACACCAACGCCGACCACGTCGCGATCGTGTTCGACGCGGCCGAGACCACGTTCCGCAACCGGATCTATGAGCAGTACAAAGCCAACCGCGCGGAAACGCCCTCCGAACTGGTACCGCAGTTCAGATTGGTGCGCGAAGCAACGGATGCTTTTGGATTGGCCCGGGTCGAGCGGCCGGACTTCGAGGCCGACGATCTGATCGCGAGCTATGCCTGCGCGGCTGCGGCGAATGGCGACGAGGTCACGATCATTTCCTCCGATAAGGATTTGATGCAACTCGTCTCGGCACGGATCGGCATGTTCGATCCGATCAAGAACAAGCCGATCGGCGCTGCCGAGGTGAAGGAGAAGTTCGGGGTCGGTCCCGACAAGGTGATCGATGTCCAGGCCTTGTGTGGCGACAGCGTCGACAATGTGCCAGGGGTACCCGGCATCGGTCCCAAGACGGCCGCCGAGCTGATCAACACTTACGGTGACCTCGAAACGTTGCTGGCGCACGCGCCCGAAATTAAGCAGCCGAAGCGCCGGCAAAGCCTGATCGACTTCGCGGAGCAGGCACGTATTTCAAGGCGACTGGTGGAACTTGACGCCAAGGTGCCGTTGAGCTTGACCCTCGATCAGTTGGCGGTTCCGCCCCTCGATTCCGCCCGACTCACGAAGTTCCTTGAAGCCAACGGATTTCGCGCGTTGATGGCGCGGATCAGGAGCGAGAGCCGCGACACGGGCAACGGCAGCGCGCCGGCCGCGGCGCAAGCCGCGGTGCCGCCGCCATCAAGCGATGTGCCCGAGCCGCCGGTCGCCGTCGAAACCCGCTACCAAATGGTTCAAGACCTCGATGCCTTGGAGCAGTGGATCGCCGCGGCGTTCGAGAACGGATCGGTGGCGCTCCAGGTCGAGACCGACGTTGCCAACAATCCCCGCGCCGCGTTGGCCGGGATCGCATTGGCGCTCACGCCCGGCCACGCCTGCTACATCCCGCTCGGCCATACCGGCACGCTCGACGCCGCGCACCAGATTCCGCGTGAAGCGGCGCTCGACAGATTGAGGCCGCTGTTGTCCGACGCGAGCGTCATGAAAATCGGTCACAACATCAAGTTTGCGATCGAGGCCCTCTCGCGCTTCGCCATCGCCGTGGCACCGCTCGACGATCCGATGCTGATGTCGTTCGTGCTGGCGGGCGGCCTCCATGAGCATGCGCTCGATAAACTCGCGCTGCTGCATTTCCAGCAGGAGACGCTGAAGTACAAGGATCTGGTCGGCTCGGGCAAATCGCAGATCGGCTTTTGCGCGGTGGCGCCAGAACGCGCACGCGACTACGCCGCACAGCTCGCCGACATGACGCTGCGGCTGCAGCGGTTGTTGAAGCCGCGTCTGCGCGGCAACAGGTTGCTGGCGTTCTACGAGACCAACGAGCGACCGCTGCCGAGCGTGGTTGCGACGATGGAGCAGGCCGGCGTCCGCATCGACCGCGGGCAACTCGCGTTGCTGTCGAGCGATTTCACCAAGCGCCTCGCCGATTTGGAACAGGAGATTCACGCGCTCGCCGGTCATCCCTTCAACATCGGCTCGCCCAAACAATTGGGCGAAGTACTGTTCGATGAATTGAAGCTCCCCGGCGGCAAGAAGAACAAGCTCGGCGCCTACGGCACCGACGCATCGATCCTCGAGGAATTGGCGGCAAGCCATCAGCTGCCCCAGCGCGTGCTCGATTGGCGCCAGCTCGCCAAGCTCAAAAGCACTTACGCCGACGCCCTGATGGAGGAAATCGATCCCGAATCCGGACGGGTCCATACCACCTACTGGCTGGCACACACTTTGACGGGGCGCATGTCGTCGAACGAGCCCAACCTGCAAAACATCCCGGTGCGCACCGAGGAGGGGCGCAAGATCCGGCGCGCGTTTGTCGCCGAGCCGGGCCACGTCCTGATTTCAGCCGATTACAGCCAGATCGAATTGCGCCTTGCGGCCCACATGGCCGATGTCGCTGCGCTGAAACAGGCCTTTCTCGAAGGCGCCGACATCCATGCCGCAACCGCGAGCGAGGTGTTCGGCGTGTCGCGCGCCGAGGTCGGCCCCGAGCTGCGCCGGCGCGCCAAGGCCATCAATTTTGGCATTCTCTATGGCATGAGCGCTTTCGGCCTCGCCAGCCGCATCCAGGTGCCGCAGGCCGAGGCGGCCGCCTATATCAATGCCTATTTTGAGCGTTTCCCCGGCATCCGCGACTACATGAACCGGATGAAAATCGAATGCCGCGAAAAGGGCTATGTCGAGACCCTGCTCGGGCGACGTTGCCATATACCGGGCATCCGCGACACCAACGCGATGCACCGCGCTTATGCCGAGCGCGAGGCGATCAACGCGCCGCTCCAAGGCTCGGCCGCCGACATCATCCTGCGGGCGATGATCCGCCTGCCGTCGGCGCTCAACGCGGCCGGCCTGAGCGCCAGGCTGTTGCTCCAAGTGCATGACGAACTGGTGCTCGAAGCGCCCGAGGCGGAGGCCAAGCGCACGGCGGAACTCGTAAAAACAGTGATGGAAGGGGCGCCGCTCCCCGTGCTCGAACTCGCCGTGCCGCTCGTGGTCGAAACCGGAATGGCGGCGAACTGGGAGGAAGCGCATTAGCGGGCGACGCCACGCCTCCCGTCATCGCCGCCGTGTCGCGCCGCCCGGTCGCGCCGCCCGGTCGTGCGACCGACCGGCTCAGTGCGTCGCCACGAAATCGCGAATGAGAGCGCCGAGCTGGTCTCCGGGCTCGACGCCGACGTGCAGCATCGCCGATATATGATTGTGGCCCCACAGGCGCTGGAACCAGGGGATCCGCTTGTCGCGCTGGTAGAGGGCATTGACGAGCTTCATCGCCTGTTCCTCGAACATGGGCGGATCATTCTCGGCGACGGTGACCAGCAACGGCAGTGGCGCCGACGCCACCAGGCCCGGAAGCGCCGACATGCTTGGGTATTTGGCGGTGTCCGCGCCGAAATATTCCTTGCGGTTGGGCTCGAAGATGCCGGAGATGATGAGGCCGCCGGCGACACCGTGGCCGCCTTCGGGATGGAACTGCCGGTGCGCAATATATTGCGCGACATGGGATGCGCCGGCCGATTGGCCCATGAGGAAGATGCGGCTCGCGTCCATGCCATGGGCGGCGGCGTTCTTCTGAATCCAGCGGATGGCGTTGGCGACATCTTCGTTGCCCGAGGGCCATTTATGCCGGGGTGCCAAACGATACGTCATGTTGACGCCGGCCATGCCATGGCGCACCGCCCACACCATGACATTGTCGTAATAGGGAAGGCCTGGGCTCTTGCGGTTGCCGGCGACGAAACCGCCGCCATGAAGATAGACCAACACCGGTAGCGCCGTGCCGCCCCGCGCCGGCAGAAACAGATCGAGCCGGTTGCGTTCGTCGTCGGGCCCGTAGCGGATATCGCGCTCAACCGTCACGCCGGAATAAGGCTCGGCGTCATGGTAAGGCTTATAGAGTTCCATCGCGGCGCCGAGCGTCGCCGGCGTGATCTCGACGCCAATGGCGCGGATTTTTCGGCGCATCTCGGCGACGTCAAAGGGGTTGTTGCCGGCGGCGTCAGGCATGAGGTCCTCCCGGAATAGAGTGGCTAGACGCGATCGAACTCGTCGCTGACGGTTGGGAACACCCGCATGTAGGCTTCGGCATATTTGATGTGCGCCTTGCCGGAATTGCGCGACGCCTGGATGCCGCGGTTGAGTGCAACCCGGGTATAGTAGTCCCAAAGATATTCCTGCGCCGCCATCAGCTCGAAGGCCTTTCGCTTTTTCTCGAACACCGGCGTGATATCCAAGAGCAGCTGGGGCTTCCAATTGCACTGTTCGGTCTGGTGCGGCTCGAACAGGAACACCGGCGGGGCTCCCAGCACCTTGCCGGTGCCGGGCTTGTGGCCCCAAGCCTGGGCGATGATACGGGCCTCCTGCGCGACATTCGCCGCCAAGGGGTGATCGTAATTGTAGGGGTCTTCCATCGAGTGCGTGAGGACGAATTCCGGCTGTAAGTCACGATAGATATCGGCGAGCCGGAACAGCTCCTTTTCGCCGACGCGCATCGGATAGTCCTGAAGGTCGAACGAGATGATCTCGCCGCCGAGCAGTTCCGCCGCGGCTTGGCTCTCGGCGCGCCGCGCCTTTTGCACTTTTTCCAGAGTCATGCCCGGCTCGCGCCACATCTTGGCGCTTTCGCCGCGCTCGCCGAAGCTGAGGCAGACAATGATCATGCGATAACCGCGCTCGGCGTAAAGCGCGACCGCGCCGCCGGCGCGCCACACGAAATCCGCCGCGTGGGCGCTCACGACGAGCCCGGTCTTTGTCTTTGCATCCGCCATCACCAACTCCTCGAGGTTTGACAGAACTTTAAGGCATCGCCGCGGGCCGGCGCAAATGCGTTCCAAGAAAAGCGCCTATCCGCGGCCAAAGCCATAAAACACCTGGGGTTGAACCACCTGGAAGCGCATGCTAGCTAACCCCCATCTTCCAATCCTGGCCGCGGAACCTTCTTGCCATGACGTATATCGTCAACGAAGCATGCATCAAATGTAAGTACATGGATTGTGTCGAAGTATGTCCGGTCGACTGTTTCTACGAAGGCGAAAACATGCTCGTCATCCATCCGGATGAATGCATCGATTGCGGCGTGTGCGAGCCCGAGTGTCCGGCGGAAGCGATCAAGCCGGATAGCGAACCGGACGCGGAAAACTGGGTCGAGCTAAACCGCCAATATGCCCAAACCTGGCCCAATATCACCCGCAAAGGCACGCCCCCGGCCGATGCCAAGGAATGGGAAGGGGTTCCTGACAAGTTCAAGAGGTTTTTCGACCCGAACCCGCCAAAGCGTTAGTTTTCAATGGCTTGGTGGCAGTCCTGCCGTAGCTGCATAGCCCACCCTCTGGAATTTCGCCGGCGAATATGTTACATATTAGTTCGACGCGGGCTTCTCCGCGTCTCCCGGTGAAAAGGCGTCCGGGCGTTCGCACCGACTCGCAATATTCCGTTTTGGATGAGTGAGTTAGGGCAAGGAGCGTTCGTCCCTGGCCGCCGCTAGTTGAGAGAGGACATATGCCGGAAAAGCGTGATTTTTCAAAGGGCGACCTGGTGGTCTATCCGACCCACGGCGTCGGCAAGATCGTCGGCGTCGAGACGCAGGAAATCGCCGGGCATCGTTTGAGTCTATTCGTGGTTCATTTCGATAAGGATCGCATGACGTTGCGCGTGCCGCTGGCCAAGGCGAAGCTCTCCGGTCTGCGGCGGTTATCGACCCGCAAGGAAATGGACGCGGCGCTGACCCGGCTCAAGGGCCGCTCCCGCGTCAAGCGCACGATGTGGAGTCGCCGCGCTCAGGAATATGAAGCCAAGATCAATTCCGGCGATCCGGCGTCGATCGCCGAAGTGGTGCGCGACCTCTACCGCAATGTCGGCCAACCCGAGCAATCCTACAGCGAACGGCAAATTTACCAGGCGGCAATGGATCGGCTGGTGCGCGAGTTTGCCGCCGTCGAGAAAATCGACGAGTCGACGGCGACGCGTCGGCTCGAGCAGATTTTAAGCGTGGCTTAACCCTATCGGCGGGCGTGGCGGAGCCGCCTCCCTGCGATAGTGCGATTTTCGCCGCGCTGCGGCGCTGGCGGCGGGTGTGGGCGATGGCCGCGATTCACGGCGAAGCCGAGCGGCTGAGCCAGGCGCTGGAAGGGATCGCGCAGCGCCTCAAGACCGGCGACCGCCTCGTCTTTCTCGGCAATTACCTCGGCTACGGCGGCGATGTCGGCGGCACGATCGATCGCTTGATTGCCTTCCGCCGCGGCTTTCTCGCGCAACCGCGAACCTTTCCCGGCGACATCGTGTTCCTCCGCGGCTGGCAGGAAGAGGTCTGGCACAAGCTCATCCAGCTCCAGTTCTCCGTCGATCCGAGGCCCGTGTTTCAATGGATGCTGGGGCATGGCGTGGCACCGAACCTTGCCGCCTATGGATTCGCCCCGCAACAAGTCGAGGCCGCAATCCGCGAGGGGGTGATGGCCGTGACCCGTTGCACCGGCGCGCTGCGTCAGGCAATCGATGCGCGCCCGGGTCATCGCGCCTTTTTCAGCTCCTTGCGCCATGCCGCCCGCACCGACGACCGCCGATTGCTGTTTGTTCACGCGGGTTACGATCCCAGCAAACCGCTCGAACTACAGACCGACATTCTGTGGTGGGGCGGCAGCGACATTTTGGCGTTTGACGAACCGAACCCAGAATTTTTCCGCATCGTTCGCGGCTTCGATCGTCAGCACGCGGGGATTAAGCGCAGCAGCTTCGCGGTTTCGCTCGATGGCGGTGCCGGCTTCGGCGGTCCGCTCCTCGCCGCTTGCTTCGACCGCGATGGCGCGATCGTCGACACGGTCTCGGCCTGAGCCCTATTCTTGCGGCAGTGACTTCTTGGCCCGCGCCGCCAAATCCTTTACCGCCGACGCGCAAACCCCTGCAGTGGGGGCGAACGGGGCGACGCAGGTTACCTCGGCGACGTAGCGGCCGACCCTGACATCGGCGCGATAGGCCGGCGCCACATCGGGAATCGGCGGCGTTACTTCAACACCGCCCGCCTCAGCGGCGATCGCCGCGCGGCGCGCATCCTCCCGCCTGATCTCGCCGAGAAAGCGGCTCGCGGCCTGCGCGGCGCGAAACGGCATCACGACAATGTCGGCGACATCGGCGGGGCTCGCCGCAAGACCGTAGCGCCGCAGCACCGGCTGCTCGTTGCCGGCCCCCTCCGTCAGCAGCCGGCGCAACCGGTTCGACACGACCAGCGCCGAAGCCTGCTTCGACCAGATCCAGCTCAACGCCTCGCTCGACAGCGTCGCCGTCCCCAACACCCGGTCAAATTCGCCTTCGGCAGGCGGCAGGTCGTGCGCCAGCTCGGGCAAGGCCGGGACCGCGAGCTTGCCGGCGTCGAGCTCGTGCAGACGACCAAGAACCACCCGACCCAGCGCCGCCAGTTGATCACGCGTCATGGTCGAGGCCGTGCCGCCGACCTCGATCCGCGCCACATAATTGCCCGAGCGAAAGCGCAGCGCGGTACTGCCCTCATGTCCGCTGTCGGCGGCCTGATACAAATAGCGGCTCTGATCGCCGAGCTTGGGCCCGTCGACGACCGGCCCATCGTCCCTCGTGTCATCGGCGGCGGTGGCGTCGAACGCATCGGCCGCCGCCGCGGCCTTGGTGTAGAGCTGCAGACTCGTCGCCACTTCGGCCGGCGCATCGTCGGGCTTGCCAAAGACATGAGCGGTGACGGACGTCACCTCGCTCGCTCCGCCGCCAGGGTCGAGGCGGTCGTTGAATTCGGCCAGGTCGTTCCACCAACCGCCGGGACTGATGTTGGCGAGATCGTCGGCGTGGATGGTTGAGGCGAGCAGCTGCTCCGGTGCCGGCGGCGTTTGCTGGGCCGCAGTCGGTGCCAGCATCAAAAGCTCGCTCAGGCACATCATCCCAAGCCGCCACCCCTGTCGCCGCCATGCCGCCTCCATGACACAGATTTAAGGCAAGCAAGCGAAGGAAAACAGTCTCGCATGCGGCGTGCCGGTTCGGTCAGCCACACTTACGCTCTATCGGCTGGACGGGCCGCGCTCATTCGTGAAACAGTCGTGTGACGATAAGAATGAAAAGCCGGAGGACGCGATGGCGCAGGCGCAAACGATTGAGATCAGTCGACTGATCGATGGCCGAAGGCTCGATCGATTTAATGCCCGCATCGTGGTGATTTGCTGGCTGATCATGTTTTTCGAAGGCTACGACCTGGCGACGCTCGCGGTCGCGGGTCCGTCGCTGATGAAGCTCTGGGGCATCAAGAGCATGGCCTCAATGGGCTATGCGTTCAGCGCCGTGCTGTTTGCCACCATCTTTGGCACGCCGCTGTTCGGCTGGATCGGCGACCGCTACGGCCGCAAGAACGCTCTGATCCTCGCTTGTGTCGGGATCGGTGTGTTCTCCCTGGTGACGATGTTCGTCAACTCGCTCGAGCAGATGATCATTGTTCGCTTGTTCACCGGGCTCGCGATCGGCGGGATCGGCGCCAACACGCTGGCGCTCAACGCCGAATTTGCGCCGCGGCGCGTGCGCGCGACGCTCATGATCGTGATGTTCACGGGGATCACCCTTGGCGCCGCGATCCCGGGCGCCATCGCGCCCCACCTCATTCCGGTCTATGGCTGGCAGGCGCTATTCTTTATCGGCGGCGTGACGCCGCTCATCATGGCCGCGATATCGGCGCTGTTTCTACCGGAATCGATCAAGTTCCTGACCTTGCGCGGCAGGAGCGTGACGCGGATCGAGGCGATCGTGCGCCATCTTGACGGCACGGTCGTGCTCAATTCCGAAACGCGGTTTGCCGTCGCCGACGAAAAGCCTGCCAAGAATCTCTCCCCGGTCTTGCTGTTCCGGGACGGGCTCGGCGCGCTCACGGCGCTCCTTTGGATCATCAATTTGTTCAGCGTGCTGTCGCTCTACTTTATCTCCTTCTGGCTGCCGACGGTGATGGCAAGCACCAGCTTTAAGACCGATGCGCCCTACTTCCAGACGTTGTTCCAGACCGGCGGTACCGTCGGCGGCCTGGCGGTGGCGCGGCCGGTGGACAAGATTGGGCTCCTTCCGGTGTTCATCATGTTCTTGGTGGCGATCCCATTTTCGTGCGCCATCGGCTACACCACGGTGTCGGAGACCCTGGCGATGGTCACCGTCACGATCTCGGGCTTCTTCGTTCTTGGGCTGCAATTTGCACTGAACGCCGCTGGCGCCCTGATTTATCCGACAACGCTCAGGGCCACGGGCTCGGCCTGGTCCGGGACGCTCGGACGGCTCGGCTCAGTTGCCGGCCCCACGGTTGCCGGAATCCTGCTATCGACCGGCATGTCGATCCAGACCTTCTATCTGACACTAGCGGTGCCGTTGGGGCTGGGGGCGATTGCCTCCTTCTTTTTTGCGCGGCTCTACTACCAGCGCTTCCAGGGCCATGCCTTCGAACGCCAGCAGGTGAAGCCGGCGACGGCGATGGGCGATTAGTAGCAGCCCGCGGCGCGGGCGCGCGCGCGCACCAGCGCCAGGACCGCGTCGATGGTCGGAGTATCAATGCCGGTGAGATCGCCAAGTTCGGCAACCGCGGTCACCATCGGGTCGATCTCCATCGCCCGGCCGCGCTCGAGGTCTTGCAGCATCGAGGTTTTGTGTTCGCCGACCTCGCCGCTGCCGGCGATGCGGCGGTCGACATCGATGGCAAAGGTCGCGCCCAACGCCTCGCCGATCTGCTGCGCTTCGAGCATGGCCCGACGCACCAGCGCGCGCAGTGGCGGGTCGTCGACGATGGCTTTCAAGGTGGCTCCGGTCAGGGCACTGACTGGATTGAAGGCAACATTGCCCCAGAGCTTCACCCAAATCTCATCGCGGATGCGGGTGCGCAGCGGTGCGCGCAAGCCCGCTTTGATCAGGGCCTGCGACAACATGGTCACGCGCGCGCTCTTGCTGCCGTCGGGCTCGCCGATCGGCAGCCGGTCGCCGTCGTGATGTTCGACCACCCCCGGCGAGACGAGTTCCGCCGCCGGCAGCACGACACAACCGAGCGCGCGCTCCGGCCCGAGCGCGTCCCATATGGCGCCGCCGGGATCGACCGATGCCAGGCGATGATTGCGGTAAGGCCCGTCGAGCCCGTAGAAATACCACCATGGCACGCCATTGACGGCGTAGAGGACCGCGGTCTCGGGTCCGCACAAGGTTTTGATTTGCGCCGCGACCGCCGCAATCTGATGCGCCTTGAGCGTGACGACGACGTAGTCCTGCTTGCCTAGGGTCGCCGGTTCGTTGCTGGCGGGTAGTTTGACGTTGCGGGTCTCGCCCGCGATTTTGAGCGTCAACCCGTTCTGCCGAATCGCCTGAAGATGCGGCCCCCGTGCGACGACGCTGGTCTCGATCCCGCTTCGCGCCAACAATACCGCGATGTAGCCGCCGATGGCGCCGGCGCCATAGACACAAATTCTCATTTGCCAAGCCCGAGCTTTTCCGCCAACCCGATGCGCATGAGCTTGCCCGTGGCGCCTTTCGGGATCTCCTTGAGGAAGACAATCCTGCGCGGCACCTTGAAGTCGGCCAGGCGCGCCGCGCAAAAGTTGCGCAACTCGCGCTCGTCCACTTCCTTGTTGTCACGCAACACGACCGCGGCGGCGACCTCTTCACCGAGCATGTCGTGCGGCACAGCGAAGGTCACCGCCTGCTCGACAGCTTCGTGGTCCAAAAGGATTTCGTCGACCTCGCGCGGCGAAATCTTTTCGCCACCGCGATTGATCAACTCCTTGAGCCGTCCGGTCAGCGACAAGTAACCGTCGGGGTCGATCACGCCCTGGTCACCCGTACGGAACCAACCATGAGTGAAGGCGGCGGCGTTGGCTTTGGGATTGTTGTCGTAGCCGGCCGTGACGTTGGGGCCGCGGATCACAATTTCGCCGATGCTACCGGGGATCAGCAGATTACCGGTCTCGTCCATGATCGAAACCTCGGGACCCGCCGCGAGGCCGACACTGCCCGGTTTGCGCCGTGCCGGCGGCAGCGGATTGCTTGCCATCTGGTGGGCGGCCTCGGTCATGCCATAGGCCTCGATTACCGGGCAGCCGAAAGTCGTCTCGAGCGCCGTCAACACGCTCGGCGGCAGCGATGAGGAGGAACTGCGGATAAAGCGCAGTTTACTGCGCGCGATGATCTCGCGGTTGCGTCCGGCACGCGCCAGGATCGCCTGGTGCATGGTTGGCACCGCCGTGTACCAGGTGGGCTTCACTTCATCGAGCCAGGCAAAGAATTTGAGCGCGTTGAAGCCCGGCGTGCAGACCACGGAAGCGCCCGCCGCGAGCGACGCCAGTACGGCTGCCATCAGGCCGTGAATGTGGAACAGCGGCATGATGTTGAGGCAACGATCTTCGGGCGACAGGCGCAGCGTCGCACCGATATGGCGCGCCGAGGCGCAGATATTGGCGGCGGCGAGCGGCACGATCTTCGGTCGCGATGTCGTGCCCGAGGTGTGCAGCACCAAGGCAATGTCTGCAGGCTGGGAGAAGCCGGCGGCGTGGTCACTGCCCGCCATGGCTCCTCTCGGCTCCAGTCTGAAGCCTCCGGACGGTCCTGCCGTCGGCACGAGATCGATGATCGGCACGCCAAGCCTTTGCGCCACCGCAATGGCGGGATTGTCCATACCGGCCTCGATGACCAGCGCCTTGGCGCTGAGATCGGAAAGGTAGAATTCGTATTCGTCGGCGCGATAAGCGGGGTTGAGCGGGGCTGTGGTGGCGCCGGCGGCGATCGCGAGGAAGCTTGCTGCCGCATGAGGGCCGTTCGGCGTGACCAGCGCGACGCGATCGTTGCGCCCGATGCCGAACGCGTTGAGGCGAGCGACGGTCACCGCCACCAGCGTGCGCAAGGTGGCAAAATCCATGGCCGGCTCTTCGGGAGCGCCGATTGCCGGCGCCCGGTCGGCGCCGCGGCCCAATATCTCTGGGATGGTTGCCAAATCCGTCACGTCTCATTCTCCCTGGGCAAAGGGCTGTCATCGTGCCACGCTCGCAAACGCGGAAGCCAGCGTGGAACGCTGGCACAATAGGTCGCAAATTGCACGCCATAGCGCCGCCCTAACGTCGGCTCTTCGTAAAGGCGGACGAAGAGGTCAAAACCCAGGCACACGATCGCGCCCCAGACCAAGAGCGCGACGCTGGCGAGCAGCAAGGCCTGCCCGAAAATCACCGCCGCAACGCCGACATACATCGGATTGCGCACGTGGCGGTAAAGACCGGTGACGATCAGCCGATTCGTCGGGTAAAGCGGCGCCGGGGTACCCAAACCCTCCTGAGCGAAGCGCCTGAACGAATCCAGCAGCGGCGGAATGCCGGCGACGATCAGCGCGCCGCCGAGCCAACGCAGGCCCATAAATCCTAGAAACGGGTCATACATGCGCCAGCGTGACAAGAGCCAAGGTACGAGTCCGGCGACTGTCCCTGGCGCCACGAAGAGGAACAGGGCCGTGCCGATCGCGGCCTGCGCGCCCCTACGCATCATGCGTTGATGTTTATCAGTCTTTTCATGCTGTAAAGACGTGCGTTTGAGCCCTGACCTTGCTAAACTAGCACCCGACGGAGGGATTTAAAGCGGTGAAAAACCCTTTCCGCGCCGCGGCAGTCGCCATCGGACTGATCGCACTGGGGGCCTTACCGAAGCCGGTTGAGGCGCAGGACGACGGCCGTGTCGCCCAAGCGGCACTGAGCGTGCCCGGCGCGCAAGACGCCGCCGCTGCGACCAAGACGCAGAGCGCGACGAAGCCAAAGCAGGCGACCCGAAAACCGGGCAAACCCCGGTCGAGGACCGACGCGAACGCCAAGGTGCCGCGGGCCACCTTCGAGGATCGCACGAGCCACTATTTCGACCCGTTGTCGTTGACGCTCGCTCCCGAGCATCGACCCGACCCGGTCAAGTCGCAATACGACGAGGTCACCGACTCGGTCGCTCCTCCCGACAAGCCGTTGGTCTCAAAGACGCCCGACGATTCCGAGAGCACGCAGATCTCGTCGGCCAGCATCGAGCAGCTGGGCAAAGGCAGAAACAATACCGTCGTGGTGCCGCTGTTCCAGATTCTGAACAACCTGTCTCCGGGGCCGGCATCGCAATAGGGTCGCGGCGCTCACAGCAGCAGCGCCCGCTCCAGCACCAACAGCTTTCCCTTCCAATCGCTTCCGCCCGGCGCGCTGAAGCCGCCAAGCCCATGGGCCCCGACCACGCGGTGGCATGGCAATAGGATCGGAATGGGATTACGGCTGCATGCCCGCCCGACCGCCCGCGCGTTGACGCCAACCGCCTTGGCAATGTCGCCATAGGTCCGGGTCTCGCCGTAAGGAATCCCGGCCATTGCCTGCCAAACTCTGATCTCGGACGGCTTGCCGCTGGGCTTGATCGGCAGGTCGAAGTCGTGACGTTTGCCGGCGAAATAGGCGCCGATTTCACGTTTTGCACGCCGCAAGAGCGGGGTGGCATCGCCGGGCTCGGCCGCCTTGCCGCCCCAGATCAATCCGGTGATGAAGCCGTTCTCCTCAAAAATTGTCAGCCGTCCGATCGGGCTGTTGAGCGACAGGTGCGGCATGTCATTTTTCTTGGAGCAATGCCGCTAACGCCGCCGCCTCGGTCAAGGGCGGCGAGCAGACCGCGCCTTCGCAGACATAGGCGGTCGCCTTGCCGCCGACCCGACCCTTGCCGGCGGCGGGATGATCGGCCCGCAGATCGCGCGCCGATGACACAATGTCGAGCACCAGGTTGGGCAACGGTGCCGCGTTGACGACGCGCAGCAGCGCCTCGGTTTCTACCTCGCCGCGGACGCCGCGGATGACAATCTGAAGCCCGCGCTGCAGCAGCTCATTGGCATTGAACAGCGCGCCATAGCCGAAAACGCTGCGCCGGGCGTCGCCGGCGAAACTGCGTATCAGTTGCTCCGCACGCTTGCGGTAGTCCGGCTTGCCGGTGAGGAAAAAGAGCCGTGCCAACACCGCCGCCATGACACTGTTGCCCGAAGGATTGGGTGCGTCATGCGCCTGTTTGGTGCGCGCGATCAGCGCCTCGGCGTCAGCGGCGGTGAAAAAAAAGCCGCCTTTGTCGGCGTCCCA
>JASHOB010000205.1 GCA_030041335.1 Alphaproteobacteria bacterium
TCACGCCGTTGAGCGGCACCGTGATCTTCGATGGCACGCCGCTCGCTGGCGACGAGCGCCGGTTGCAGCCGCTGCGCCGCCGCATGCAAATGATCTTCCAGGACCCGATGTCGTCGCTCAATCCACGCCACACTATCGGCCGCATCCTCGCCAGTCCCGCGGTGCTGCACGGTCTTGCTGACAACCGCAAGGCGGCAGCGCTTCTGGTCGCCGACGTGCTGGCGCAGGTCGGTCTGCCGGCCTCGACAATGGCACGCTATCCGCACGAGCTGTCTGGCGGCCAGCGCCAGCGGGTCGGGATCGCGCGTGCCGCGATCCTCAAGCCCGACTTCGTCGTCGCCGACGAGATCGTCTCCGGTCTCGACGTCTCGACCCAGGCCCAGGTGCTGCGAATGCTGCAGGATTTGCGGCACGAGATGGGCCTCGCGCTGGCCTTCATCAGCCATGATCTTTCAGTGGTCCGCTCGATGTGCGATCGGGTCTACGTGATGCGCGACGGGGTCATCGAGGAGGAGGGCGAATGCGGCCCGTTGTTCGCCGCGCCCAGGGCCGCATATACCCGCGAATTGATCGATGCCATCCCGCTTCCGGTCCGCGATCCGGACTGGCTGATGGGCAGCTAGCCCAAACTAGCGCGGCACCACCGCGGTCGCTTCGATTTCGACACGGGCCTGCGGCTCCACCAGTCCGGCGACCGCAACCAGCGACATCGTGGGATAATTCTCGCCCATGACTTCACGATAAACCGGGCCAACCGCGCGGCGCGCGGCGACATATTCGTCGATATTCACCACGTACCAGGTAAGACGGACGATATGCTCGGGTCCGGCGCCGCCTTCCGCAAGCACGGCAAGGATGTTCAAAAGGGCGAGGCGTGTCTGCGCCACGAAGCCGTCGGCGAAACGCTGGTTGTCATCCCAGCCGACTTGGCCGGCGACATAAATCGTCTCACCGCGCGCACTTATACCGTTGGAAAAGCCCCTTGGGCGCTGCCACCCTTTGGGTTGCAGAATACGGTGGGCAGTGGCGGAACTGCTGTCTGGCATAATTGTGTTTTCCTTCGTCCCCTGATGTGTCAAAACCCCCGTAATATCAGGTGGTTAGACTTGGCTCACGGTCCCACTGCGTCCCCTGTCGTCCCCGTGAAACCGCAACGTAGGGATGGTATAGCGGATGGCATGGCGGGGATGCGTCGCGTCGGGGCCGTCCAAGTTGCATATTAGACGAGGCGGCACCGTGCTGGAACACGATGCCGTCTTTGACCACTGACCGCAATATTGGAGATTGCGATCATGGCTGACGCCGGTTTAACCAAACGCATCGCCGAACTGGAAGCCGAGATCGAGCGGCTCAAAGCCGCGCGGCCGCCGCGCACCCGTCTCAGCGGCCAGCTCACCGAGAGTCGGCTCCAGAAACTCGGTAAGACAGGTAGTCTCGTCGGCGACGGCAACAACTTGCTGTACAAATCCGCCGGCCTAGGGCGCGGCTGTTGGATTTATCGCTACAAGGCCGGCGGGAAAGCGCGCGACATCGGCCTTGGCGGCTACCCCGCTGTCTCGCTCGCCGACGCGCGTATCGCGCGCGACGAGCTCAATCGGCTGCGAAACCAGGGACACGACCCGCACGCCGAGCGCCACAGGAAAAAAGAGACCGTTGCATCGAGCCGGTGAAACGATTTTTTCCGGAAGAAAAAATTGCTCAAGTTTCACTGGCCTAGTTCGCTGGCTATTTCAAGCGCTATCGCACATGCGGCATTCGACCACTACTCAATCTTCGATTCTGCCCATCCAAGCAGTCTTCACAGCCTTCGGCAGTTTTGGCTTTAGGAGATTCTGCTGTAAGCTTCACCGGGTCCGTAGCCTGAAGAATTGTCGCGCGCCGCACAGATGAGGGGGTGGGGGCTTGTTGCGACGGATCGAAGCGTGGCTGGGTGACCTTGGTCTTGGCGAATACGCATCGCGTTTCGTCGAGAATGATATCGATCTGTCGATAGTCCGTGATCTGAGCGATCAAGATCTGAAAGAGCTTGGCGTTGCGTCGCTCGGCCACCGTCGCAAGCTCCTGAGAGCCATTTCCGAACTGAATGCTTCGCCGGCGGAAACAGTCTCGGCTGTGGGGCCGCTGACCTCCCCGCCGGAAAGGCGCACCGCTACGGCAGAGCCAGAGCCGTTGCCTCCTCGGGAAGTGACCGGAGAGCGCCGCCACCTGACGGTGCTGTTTTGCGACTTGGTGGATTCGACCGGTATCGCCTCGCGGTTAGATGCGGAAGAATGGCGCGATCTCGTTGGTGCCTATTTTGAGGTCGCATCGGCGGCGGTGACGGAGATGGGCGGCACCGTCGCCAAGAAGTTGGGCGACGGGCTGATGGCGCTGTTCGGGTATCCAACGGCGCACGAGAACGATGCCGAGCGGGCGGCGCGGGTGGCTTTGGCCATCCAGCGCGCGATCGCCGAATTGAACCGCAAGAATGCGGACGTCGCAAAGTCGGAACTTAATACCCGTATCGGCCTCGAAACTGGGTCCGTGGTCGTTGATGCGGCGGGTGAGATTTTTGGCGACGCGCCGAATGTCGCGTCACGGGTGCAGGCATTGGCGGAGCCGGGCGCGATCATGATTACGGCATACGTGCAGCGCCAGATCGCGGGCCTCTTCGTTGCCGAGGAACGCGGCGCGCACGAGCTGAAGGGATTGAAGGAGCCGGTGACCTTGTTCCGGCTGGTACGTGCGAGCGGCGGCGGCAGGCGGTCGAGCCAGCGCATGCCGACGCCCCTGGTCGGGCGCGATGAAGAGATCGCGATGTTGATGCGGCGCTGGGAGCGGGCGCGGCAAGGCGATGGGCAATTGGTGCTGATTGTCGGTGAACCGGGCCTCGGGAAGTCTCGTCTGATTGAAGAATTTCACGGTCGGCTCCGTGACACCCCGCACACCTGGATCGAATGGAGCTGCGCGCAGCTCTTGCAAAATACGCCGCTGCATCCGATGGCCGAATGGGGGCGAGAGCGGTTCGGCGGCGCAGACATTTCCGCCGAGCGACGGTTTGCGGACCTCGAAAGCACGCTGGTGCAGATAAAGCTCGACCCGGCCGAGAACGCCCCCCTGCTGGCACCGATCTTTGACATTCCGCTGCCACAGGAATGCGCGCCGACCTTGGCGCCGGACGAGTTGCGCCGCCGGCAATTGGCGGCACTGACGGCTGCGGTGATGGCCAGTGCCCGCGTTCAGCCGGTGGTGCTGACGATCGAGGATCTGCACTGGGCCGATCCGACCACGATCGACGTCCTCAAGGGCATTGCCGAGAGGGGCGCGCTGGCGCCGCTGTTCGTCGTGGCGACGGCCCGTCCTGAGTTCCGGCCGCCCTGGGGCATGCGCTCACATCATGCGACGATCTCGTTGGCGCCGCTCGACCGCGCGCAGGTGCGGGACATGATTGCGGAACTGT
>JASHOB010000025.1 GCA_030041335.1 Alphaproteobacteria bacterium
CTGGCCGAGCGCTTCAAGACCACGCCGCCGCCGAGCGTCCTCGCTAAGACGCCGCATCTGGTCATGTCGCCCGGCGCCATCGCCATCAAGATCGGCGGCGAGGTGGTAGGAGCGCTGGGCGTCAGCGGCGCGCCCGGCGGCGAGAAGGACGAGGCCTGCGCCCATGTCGGGCTTGACAAGATCAAGGAACGTTTGAAGTAACGCGCCGCCTGGCGAAAAATACGCGCCATGGCGAAAACAAGCGCCGATCGGGGACACGGCGGTAAATACGCGCCAGCAACGTCAAAAGTTTGCTTCTCTCGATTGCTTACCTTGAACGCTTGGCCCGGCACCTGCAGGCATCATGTGACACCTCTCAGCGAGACGACCTGTATTCCTTACCTGCTTTTGGTTTCTTAGAGGGTTTCGAGGCCGCTCGACATAGACTCGCTCGATCGAGAAGCAGACTTGCGCCGTGCCAGAGCAGAACGGGCATGCAGCGGTTTCGAAGCATCAAGATGCTGCAAAAATTCAGCCCCGCCCGCCCATGCTGAGGTCACCAACCATTTCAATCAGGAGCGCCGTCACTCGCCAAGGTCCGCCAAGCCAAGAAGGGTCACCGCGTGTGCGAATTCGGATAAAATAAACGGCAAAGGGCCGCTTCTCTCGAGCTTCGGTCCATGGCATAGGAGTTGCGTTTGAATTCTAGGCCCTCGACAAGGCCTCGAATATAACCCGCTACCGTATCAGCGGCCATAATCAGGGCGGTGTCGACGCTGTGTATGTAACGGCTTGTCATGGTTCCACGAGAGTGCCCCACCAGGGCTGCGATTGTGCTTTCGGTAAATCCGAGATTATTGGCGATGCTGGCGAAGCTATGGCGCAAAACGTGAGGCGTGATGTCAGCGAGCGCCGTGCCCCTCAGTATTCGGTTCCACAGTTTCGGGAAACCGACGAGTGGTTTCCCATTCTCGGTACCTGGAAAGACGAAATCACCGGGTACTATTGTGCGCCGCCGTTCGAGAAGGTCGAGGACCGACAAACCAATGGGTCGCATCGAGGGTCCTTCCTTGCTTTCATTGAGCCGAAGGCAACTATTCTCGAAGTCGAGTTCTGACCATTTGAGATTGATGATTTCTCCGCGTCGGCAGCCGGTAAGTGCGATCGCGCGGATCATGTCGATCGCAGTGGTTAGTTGCTCGTCCATCGTAGCTTTTTGGATGATTTCTCCGAGCAGGCGATACTCTTGCTCGGTTAGCCGCCGATCTTTCCGGCCGTCCGCAGGTTTCCGGACGCCGTGCACGGGGTTCTTGTCAATGATCCCATGTTCGACCGCATAGGTGAACATGCCACCGAGAAGGCCAACGGCGCGGGATCCAGTACCAAACCCGCCTCGCACGATCGCTCGCCCATGCGGCTTCGTCTTCTCGTCGAGCTTGGTCCTTCCAGTGGCGACATCGCGGAGAAAACGGGTGATGTCGGTCGACGTAATATCTATTACCCGGCGGGTTCCTAGCAGCGGGATGATATGGCGGCGGATTCTGCTTTTGTCGATGATAAGGGTCGACGCCTTTTTGGGGCGTCTTCTCTTGCCTAGGATTAGACCACTCTCGGCGTCCGCCAGATAGCGCCTGCACAGTTCGTTCATCGTCATCGCTTTAGCGCAAAGCTTGCGTTGTTCAGCGGGATTCTCGCCTCTGGCGATCTGGCCAAACACAATTCGGGCTTCCTTCCGCGCGGACTCCGGCGTCCACACCCCGTGCGCGCCAATCGTGTAGCGATGTGTTCGACTACGGAAGCGGTACTGAACCAGATAACTCCGCTTGCCGGAACTGAACACCCGCAGACCAAAGCCGGTCAGTTCGTTGTCCCAGATGAAATAGTCCGCGGCACCTGCTCGGGCTGCGTCAACGATCCGCTTGCTTAGCCTGGCCATCGATCCCTTCCTTCCGATTACGCTTCGCGGAAGCGCCACGGAAGCAAGTGAAAGCAAATTCCGACGCGCACCAGGATAACACGTGCGGGAGTGTTTTGAGAAATTATCTCATTAAATCATAAACATAGCGTGCGTAGACGTATAATCGCGCGCGTGAGCGCATTCTGGCGAAGGGGCGATTTTTGCCCTCCGAAGGCAGAGGTCGCACGTTCGAATCGTGTCGGGTCCGCCAATTCTTCATGTCAAATCAAGCCATTACGAATGGCACCCAATATCTCTACCTTTTAGGCCGAGTGTGTTGCAACCACATGGAAACCACAAAAATGTAGATTTGCGTGTAAGGGGGTAGATTTCGGTTGGGTGTTCGAGGCAGCCGCGATACCCGCGGATCAGCAGGGAACCCGCCTCTCAGTTCCGGAGCTAACGCCCGACCGAGTACAACCTTGCCTGGGATCGAGGGTTCGAATCCCTTCGCCCGCTCCAAATTTCCAAAGAAACCCAGATGCTTACCGAAAACCCAGTGCTTACCGAAGGGATCGCGGCGGCGGCACAGGCCATTCGATGGGCTGGACACCACCTGGACAGCACGGAAGTTGCCGCGGAGGTGACTGAGCATCGCCTTCCCAACCCAAGTCAATGCGCAGCCAATGGTGGTAGTCTTTGGTGAGGTGTGCGTCTACGCGCTGACGAGCCTCCTCAATAAGGCTGCCCGAGCGCACCCAGTGCCGCGGCCAAATAGCCGACATACTCTTTTGGCGGCGCCTTCGCCAGGTCTAGCTTGGATAACTCGACGCTGGATTCCACGACGGTGCGCACACGCGCGAACCGCCGTCGCATGAAATTGTCGAACGCGTCAGCCAGCGTCGAGGCGTCGCGAATGCATTGTGCCAGAACCACCGCGTCCTCGATCGCCATGCCGCCGCCCTGACCCATGTTTGCGGTGGTGGCGTGCGCGGCATCGCCGATCAGAATGGTTCGGCCACGATGCCAGGGCTCGGGCATGAGGATCCATTCAAAGGGGCGAGCGATCAGTATCGCATCCGGGGCAAGGCGCTTACGCAACTCGACTATGGCCCGCGCGGTGTAAGAATCGAGCAGTCGGGTAAATAGCGCATGCACTTCACCGTCAGTGAAGCGCTTCCATTCGGACAGCGGGACCACAGCCGGAACATACACCATGCCCTGCGGCAAATAATAGAAACCGAGCCGGCCCATGGGACCGAGATAAAAGCCTTCATCGGGAACGGCCGGGCCGGGTGCCATCCAGCGAATACTGAGCTGGCCGGCATAGGTTGGCGTCGGCGCATCCGGGAAAACAAGGCCCCGGGTGCGCGATCTGATGCCGTCGGCGCCTATCACAAGATCATAGCAGAACTGTTCGCCATTGCTGAATTTGACCCGTGACGCGTCGGACCGATCTTCGATCGCTTCTGCCGTTACGCCGCGCTCGATAGTTACGCCCAGGCGCCGCGCGTGATCCGCCAGAATTTCCAGAAACACCGGCCGGTAAACGCCGATCGAGTCCCTGATGCCAAGCCACTCGGGTCGTTTCGGCCCCGGGCTGAGGAGTTGCCCGGCCGTGTCGCGTAGCGACGTCGGCATCTGGTCATGGCTGAACACCGTGCTGGTTGTGCGACACTCATCGTACACGCCCAATTCAACCAGCGCATCCGTGGCGCGGCCGGACAGACCGAGCGAAGCGCCCAGCGGCGAGTCGGCGATCTCAACGACATCGCAATGGACGCCGACGCGAGACAGCGCGAGCGCCGCCGATAGGCCGGCAATGCCGCCCCCGACGATCAAGGCATTGGACACGCATGCCATCGGCGGCGGCTACGCGGCGTGGAGCGTTTCGAACGTCGCGAGCATTGCCTGCCAGCCGCGGTCCGCCTGCTCCGGATTGAAGGGCACGGTATCGGGAACCATCCAGCCATGCATCGCGTCCGGATAGACCTCTAGTGTCGCGGCCAGGTGCGCGGCGTCCAGCGCGTTGCGCAGCTCGACTTTATCTTGCGGCTGTTTTTTGTCGTCGTTGGTTGCGATCGCGAAATGAAATGCCGCATGGGTCCGCGCCAATAGTCGGTGCGGGCTGTTCGGATCGCCGGTCACGAGGGGAGCGCCGTGGAACGACACCGCGGCGGCGATACGGTCGGGCACCGCGGCGGCGGTGCGGACCGCCATGGCGCCGCCCATGCAGAAACCGACAGTACCGGCCTTGGCGTTGGCATCGACCTCGGGCTGCGCATCGAGAAAGGCGACGAAAGCGATTGCGTCCGACGTGACACCGTCATGGTTCAACGTGCCGAACATTGTCATCGCTTCAGCGGCATTGGCCGGATTGGCCATGGTGAAACTAGCGGGAAACACAGGCGCCCGCCGCGAGCGATAGAATTGGTTGATGGCGAGGACGGCGTAGCCTTGGGCTGCCAAGCGCTTTGACATCTCGACCTTGGTGCGGCGCAGTCCCTTGATGTCGGGATGAAGAACAATGCCGGGCCACTTCCCGCCCACCGGATGAACCAGAAATGCGTCGCAGACGCCGTCGCGGGTCTTGATCTCGACCGCACGCTCCGCCGTCTCCATCTCGGCTGGTTCAAATTTTGGCGGCATTCGGAACCTCCCCGGTCGTCATTGAAAACGCCTGCCGCGTGTCGTCCCGCCGCAGGCGGCGGTGCAGCAGGCCAAGTACAAAGGTGCAGGCGATGAAAACAATCACGGGTATCGCCATTAACAAGAACAATTCCCGGACCGAGAGCCCGTGGCTGAGAATCACCCCGGTGAGAACCGGTCCGACAACGGCTCCGAGCCGCGACATCATGACCGCCCAGCTCACACCGGTGCCGCGGCATTCGTCCGGGTAGAATTGTCCAACCATCGCGTTAGTCCCGCCTTGCGAGCCACCGTCCGCAAAACCGAGTAGGACTGACAATACGACGAATTCTTGGTTCGAAACCGGCGTCAGGCCGAGAATGATCAGCATCGGCGGTGCGATCAGCGTCCATAACGAAATCACGATAAAGCCAAATCGCTGCAGCAGGGGCATCAGCAACAGGCTTGCCGCGATCAGGCCGAATCCGCCGATGGACACCGCCAACGCCGCGAAACTGGGCGCTACCCCCAACCCCTCGCCGAGCGTCGGCAGCCAAGTCACGAACACAGACGGCGTGATCGTTCCCATAAAAAAGGCGACCCACAACAGCATGGTGATCGCCAAAAGTCGTCCACGAAACAACAACAACGCCGGAGCCCTACCCGTGCCGGCGTCAACCTCAACTATCTTGTCCTTGTCGGTGAATTCGGCACCGGCCGGGATATCGAAACTCGGATCAATTCTTCGCAAGATTTCGCCGAGCCGACGCATATCGCGCTTGCGGCTGAGCAGAAATCGCGGCGATTCCGGCAGGCCGAAAAACACGATGAGCGCCATGCATAGAGGCGCGATACCGCCGATCCAAAAGATGGCCTGCCAGCCGTAGGCCGGCACGAGTGACGCACCGACAAACCCTGCGGCCGTTATCCCGAGGCCAATCCCGATGACGGCAACCATGGCAACTCCAGCACGCAGTCGCCGCGGCGCGAACTCGACGGCGATCGTCAACAGCACCGGGATCAGTGCACCGACGCCGATTCCGGTCAGGAAGCGCAAAGCCAGCAGTTGATGAACGTTCGCCACACGAACCGTGAGCAGACTCATAGCGCCAAAGATCAGTAGTCCGGTCACGACGCTGGGCTTCCGACCCCAATAATCGCTGACCAAGCCAAAAGCGAATGCCCCGATCATGCCGCCGAGGGTAACGGCCGCGAACACCGCACCGAAAGTCGTCTTGTCGATATGCCATTCCCGAATCAGCGATGGCGCCGCAAACGCCATGCAACCAAAATTGTACCCGTCGAAAATCGCCAGCAAAGAAAGTAGTATGAGAAAACGACCGAGAAACCCGCGCCAGTACTGGGAGTCGATTATTTCGCCGACATCGATTGTCCTGGTTGCCACGATCGGCCCTCGCGCTTAGCCCGCTTTTTTGATGAGTTTTGACAGTGGGAGACGGGATCAGCCAGATAACAAAAAACTTGGGACGATACGAATCCGTTATCTCTGACGGCGGTTGGGGTAAGTGTCCTGGCGCGGTGCAACCCCGCTCCTTAGGGAGCACACAGCTGAGATCGTCGAGCGCATCCGTGATGGCCGGGCCCTTTCATGTCTCTTGCAGCGTCTAGGCGTCAGCCCCCCGATGCGACGTCTTTTCGGGCGGAATTAGTCTATATACCCCCGAGGAAGCCGAGGCGAAGCTCCACCGCTCGTCGAAATCGCGGACAAAATCCGGAAGTCAATTATCTCTCGTGGACGATTCCATTGACGTAAAAAGATGACGATCCAACCTTGCGATTAGCATACTCCTTAAGACAGGCGATCAGATCCACCTGCAACCCGTTGGGCGATCAATAATCGGTATCACTGAAACGGTTTTGGCTTCTCTTCGCAATCTAATGGCCAACATAGACTAGAGCTGCGTCGCAATGGTTCAACGCGAAGTGCTAGCACGAATCGGCACGGCGCATTGGTACCGGGAGTTGCGAATATCTAATGAGGCGTAGCGAATAAAGCGCAGTTTGATCGCCCAACCCGGGAACTTGTCGTGCCCCGCGGCTCTAGGCGAGGCCGAAGGGGCACGGCTCGCTACCGAATGTTTGTGGCACTCATAGGGCGATCGACGCCCCGGACGCGATCGGGAATGGAGCAACATGGTAAAACTTTATAATTGGAACGACTTGCCTCGGCAATTCGTGCGCAAGGGCATTGAGCGATGCGGCTTTCGCGGTGAGGACGTGATGCTCGTGATGAACTTCGCGCAGCCCGAAATCCAGATCAATCCTCATCAACATGCTTTCGAACAGCTGGCGCTGTGCATCCACGGCAGGCTTAAGTATCACGTCGGCGATGAAGTGTTCGAAATGACACCCGGTTCCATGCTGCGCATCCCGCCGAATACGATGCATTACGCCGAACCGGTGGGCGACGAGGTTGTCCTCAATCTCGATATTTTTGCTCCAATGCGTGCCGATTATCGGCACCTGGTCGAATACCAGAAGGATGAATTTGATAGGGGGATTTCGATCGAATGATCTACGAGGTCACAACCTATGACCTTAAGCCACGCGTGCTGCCGAGGGTCGAAGAGCTATTCGCGATCGCCTATCCCGCGCGCAAGAAACATTCTGAATTGCTCGGCTCGTTCCGCACCGAGTTCGGTCCGCTTAACCAGATCGTCCAGATCTGGAAATTTGCCGATCTCGCGGAGCGCGAACGTGTCGTGCAAGCGGTGATTGAAGAGGGGGCCTGGCCGCCCCCGATCGCCGAGCATCTCGTGAGAATGCGAACTGAAATCATGCGACCGACGCCTATTTCGCCTGAATTGAAGCCAGGAAAGCTCGGACCTTATTACGAACTGCGCACCTATGTGTACCCGCTCGGCAGCCTCAGCCAGATCCTGAAAATTTGGGGCCGGACGATGGCCGCGCGCGATGCACTGGGCAGCCCGGTGGCCGCGATCTGGGTCAACGAGATCGGCGCTCTCAATACGCTTACCCACCTCTGGCCTTATCCCTCGCTCGAGGAACGCGAGCGCATCCGCAAGGAGATCCGGGTTTCTGGGCTGTGGCCGCCATACAAGCGAGCCGCGGCGGAAGGGTGGGGTGATTATGAAATCCTCAGCCAGGCAAACAAGCTGATGCTGCCGGCGTCGTTCTCGCCGTTGCAGTGAGGATAACGGACGATGGCCGCCCTCCTTGATTACGATCTGTGCAAGCTGTTTTTCGATCTGCAGACCGATCGGTCGCTGGCCGAGCAATATCGGCGCGATCGGCTTCCAGTGCTGGCGCGGTACGAACTATCGCATGAGGTGCTGCGGGCTGTGCTGAGCGATGATGTCCTAGCGTTGGCGCGTTTCACAAACCCGTTTCTGCTGCGCTACTATTTTTTTATGATCGGCATGCCCGAAGATACTTTCATCGCGCGCCTCCAGCCGTTGCGCGACGAACGCGTAGCGCCGGAGCGTGCCGGTGGCTGAGCTGGTCGGGGTTTTTGCCTGCAGCCACGCCCCCCAACTGGTCCGCGATTGGGAAGCGATTGAAGCGGGACGCCGCTCGCGACTGGATCACTCGTTCCGCGAACTCGCACACGCGATTGTGTCGTCGCGCGCCGATGCCATTGTCGTGATTGGGCCCGATCACTGGTCGAACTTCTTTCTCAACAATATGCCAGCGATTTGCATTGGTGTGGGGAGCCACCACGGAGGCCCGCCAGAGCCCTGGCTGTCAGCTTTTCCGCATCGAACCATGGCAGGCGATGCGAGGTTCGGCATGCACCTTGCGGAGTATGTCTTCGCCCACGGGTTCGAACCATCTCTGTCCTACGACATGAAGCTGGACCACGGGTTTTGCGTTCCGCTATGGCGAATGGGTCTCGATCCGGTACCTGCCATCGTACCGGTAGTGATCAACGCGATTCAAAGTCCGGTGCCGTCGATCGTCCGGTGTTTGGAGTTCGGTAAGATGATTGCCAATGCCATTACCGCTTTCGACGTGGCGCGCAGAATTGCGATCCTCGCAACCGGTGGTCTAAGCCACTCGGTCGGAGAGCCGACCATGCGGGAGGTCGATGAAATCTTCGATCGCTCCTCCCTCACGTACTTCGCTGGCGGCGATCCCGCCGCATTGATCGCCCATTTGAGCGAAGAGCGGATCGCGCGCGCCGGAAATGGCGCATCCGAAATCCGCTATTGGGCCATCGCCCACGGCGCCGCCGGTGCGCGCGGATTCGATCTGCTGCACTACGAAGTTGTGCACGAGGTCGGCACCGGGTGCGGATTTGCGCGGTGGATTTAGGCATAACCGGCCGCCGCGCGATCATCTGCGCCTCGACTAGGGGGCTGGGCCGTGCTTGCGCGGAAGCCTTGCTTGCGGAAGGAGTGACCGTAGTTATCAATGGGCGCGATGCGCAGCGCCTGGCGGCAACCGCAGCGGAACTGGAGGAGACATGGCCCGGCCAGGTTCTTCGGGCGGTTGGCGACGTGACGACCTGCGGCGGCCGCGACGCGCTGTTGGCAACTTTGCCCGATCCCGATATCCTGGTGACTAACAACGCCGGTCCGGAGCCCGCCGCATTCCAGTCCCTGGACGAAGACACGTGGCTGAAGGCGATCCAGGCAAATATGATCGCGCCTCTAATGCTGATCCGCGCAGTAGTGCCCACAATGCAGGTGCGGAGGTTCGGCCGCATCGTCAACATCACCTCGGCAATGGTGACGACGCCGCGACCTGGCATGGCGCTGTCGTCCGGGGCCCGCGCGGGCCTAACCGCCGCGCTGAAGGGAGTGCTGCTGGAGGTGGCGCAGCATAACGTGACGATCAACAATTTGGCGCCGGAGCGGTTCGATACTGATCGACAGCAGCGGGCGGCGGCGGAGGCCGTCGCCCGTTCGGGCGTGACCTGGGCAGAAGCGCGCGCTCGCCAGATTGCCAGCATTCCGGCAAAGCGCCTCGGCAAACCACACGAATTTGGGCAGACCTGTGCGTTCTTGTGCAGCGTGCACGCCGGTTACATCACGGGAATGAACGTTCGGCTTGATGGCGGCAGCTATCCGGCTCTTTTGTAGGCGCGCGAATTTCGGATCATCCACCCATGAGCGATGCCATCGCCACGCGCTTTCGCAAAAGCTTCCTCGGCCGTGAGCGGCTTATTGGCACCCTTTATTAAGACGCCGACGGTACATGCCATCGAGATTATCGGTTCTCTAAGTTTCGACTTTGTGGTGATCGACGCTGAGCATGCGCCGTTCGATCGCTTCAGCATCGATATGGCCTTATTGGCTGCGCGGGGTTCGGGCGGGGCTCGTCCGCACAGCCAGCCGCAGCTCTGACAAGCTTCAGGCGGCCGTGGATGATGGCGCCGCGGGGCTGCTGGTGCCGCAAATCGATTCTGTCCGATCAGCTAGTGAGCTTGCGGAAGCCAGCCGCTATCGTGGGCGGCGGGGATTTTCGAACTCACCGCGCGCAGGTGGTCACGGCGCGACGCCAATGTGGTCGCACGTGAAGACCTCCGACCAGGCTGTAACCGTCATCGATGATCGAAGATCACTCGGTGGTCGAGGACATCAACGGCACTCTTGGCGTTGACGGCGTTCATGGGGTCTTTGTCGGGCGGGGCGACCTCACGGTCGCGATGAACGACCGAAGTGGTGGGTCTCGGTTCGTGGAAGTCGCCACCGAAAAGGTGATCCGTGCAGCGGGAGCCGCGGGCAAGCCCGTCTTGTTTGTACGTAAATTCGGCGCACGAGGCTAAGGCCTTCGCCGATATGGGCGGAACGACATTTCATCGTCTAACATAACGTCCTTTATGTTGCACTAACCTGGCTTGCCGGACGAGTGGCTCCCGCGGCCTTTTCGGTACCGCCCCCGGAATGGCATTCCGTGTGACTTGCGGCCTGAACCCGATCGATGCCCAATTCGAACTAGCTGCCGAGTAGGTTGCTGGGGCGATACCGTAATACTTCCTTATGGCGGTACTCGTAGAGTTGGACAGCCGGGTACATCGTCGCGTTTATCTGCTGTCCTATCGCTACAGCGACCGGGCCGGGCCAGCGTAAAGTACACGCCATAATGTGCTGGCCGGGAAATCACGCACGGCTAGCTCGAACGCTTGTCGGGCTGCCGCTGCGATCCATTTGATCTGGTCAGGATGAAACAGCCAGCCGGTCGACGGCGCTTCCACCCGAATGTCGATGCGATGTCCGAGAGGTTCGGTCAGTTCAGCGATAACTGCGTTCGTAATGACCGCGCTTAGGTGAAAGAGAAATGTCACCATCCGGCACTCGGAATCGTTTTCCTCCAATCCGGCGACAGAGATGTCATTTCGCGGCCAGGCGTGGCCAGGCCCAGACGTCCTGAGCTTGCGCGTTCCGAATGTCCTTTTGCCGTCCTTTAAATTGAGACGCTGTTGAATTTTAAGTGGGTTAAGCGGCATGGGCGTGGCGTTTAGGGTGCCGAAGTCGAGCTTGCCGGCGATCAGGATTATGACGGTTCGGATGGAGGACAGTCGGGTAAAGCCGCGAGCGCGGCGACGTACCAAGGCCTCATCACGCCCAGTGGCGCCTCAAACAGCTCAAGAGCCCAAGATTAACCCACTCAGGTTTGAAGAGAGGCTAAATTCAGCGCTATCATAGCAAAAATTCTGCGACATGATCGGGGAATTGCCTGCCGGGAGGATCACTGATGCGGTACCGAAACGCTTCACTTGCCTTCGCAGTTCTGTTGATTTCGTCGAGCTGGACCTATTTCGCAGCAGCCGAAAAGAGATACGATCCCGGTGTGACCGATACCGAGATCAAACTGGGCCAGACCATGCCCTATAGCGGCCCGCTTTCGGCGATTGGAGCGTATGGGCGTGCGCAAGTCGCCTTCTACAAGATGATCAACGACGAAGGCGGTATTGACGGCAGGAAGGTCGATCTAATCAGCCTCGATGATGGCTATAGTCCGCCGAAGACCGTAGAACAAACGCGTGAGCTTGTCGAAGAGGAAGGCGTGTTTGCGATTGTCAGTTCGCTTGGCACGCCGACCAACGTCGCCATCTACAAATATCTGAACGCGCGCCATATCCCGCAGCTATTCATCGGCACCGGCGCATCCGAATGGCGGAACTTCAAGCGCACGCCGTGGACAATTTCGGGCACGCTCAATTACGTCGTCGAAGGGGCGATC
>JASHOB010000026.1 GCA_030041335.1 Alphaproteobacteria bacterium
GTAGTTCAGCGGGTTGCCCATCGAGCCCATATAGCTCTCGCCCGGCACCGAACCGCCCTGGAGATTCTGCGACAAGAGATTGTAGGCACGCCCGATCGTGGCGTTCGCATGATTGTACGGGCCGAGAACGCCCATGCCCGAATTCATGCCGATCTCGTTGCGCACCGGGCCGTTCACCACCGCGATATTCGCCATCGATGTCGTGCTCGAGGATCGGGCGGTGACGCCGCTCGCCGCCAGGGCCAGAATCACCGGGAAATATTCCGGCCGCGCGCCGGCCATTACCGCGTTTACCGCCACCTTCTCGACCGTGTATTCCCAATATTCGCGGAAGTTGGCGGGCCGCATCCGCCCCACCACCTCGTCGGGCTTGTGGCTGGTGCCTTTGAGCATCGCCGCCACGCGCTCCTCGGTCGGCAGCACGATCGGCAAATAATCGGTCCAATGATTGTCGGCAAAGAGGCGCTGGAGATTGTCCTCGGTGTCGGGCGCGAGCCACCGCGGCGTCGAACGTTCGAACGACAGGCCGGTTAAATCCTCATCCTCGAGCGGCTTGGTGATGCTTTCGACGATTTCCTGCACAAAGGGGCGCTTCGAAATCGGGTCGGCGCCTTCAACATAGGCGCGCAACTCGGCGGCGCTGCGGCCGACAAGCGGCTGCGGCACAAAGGCTTGGCGCGTGCGCGGCATGCCGTTGGCGAGCGCGGTGGCGCGCGCGAGCCGCGCAAACGCGTGGGTGTGCACGGCAACGCTCGGCACTCCCTGCTGTTCCAGCGCCATGGTCAACCCCACGACCGTGGGGCTACAGGTGCTTCATAAGCCGACGCCGAGTACCGCGGCGTCGCCCTCCTTTTCGATGACGGCGCGCATGCCCGGATCGTCCACCCAGCTTTCGCGCGGCTTGATGATGCGCGTCTCGACCGCCGGCAAGTGCTCGCTGAACCAGGCTTGGAGCTGGTCCATAAAGACCTCGGAATTGTCGAACAGGCAATCGACGAGATAGACCACCTTGCCGTCAAGCGTCTCCAGCCGCGGTGCCAGGCGCTTGCCCGTCACCTTGGGTGGATAGCCGCGCGGGTCGTGGACGGTCAGTCGTTCAGTCATCGGACAGATTTGTCACCCGAGCCTCGGTGCTTGAGATGGCCAGTCATCATTGCGCAGATAACGGGCAATGGCAATCGCGGCCGCGGCGCCGTCACCGGCGGCGGCGGCCGCGCGTCCGGCCCAGCCGCTGCGTACCGCACCTGCGGCGGC
Source organism: Alphaproteobacteria bacterium (assembly GCA_030041335.1). GTDB lineage: Bacteria > Pseudomonadota > Alphaproteobacteria > ATCC43930 > CGMCC-115725 > JAATGI01. The sequence continues at coordinate 1,255 of JASHOB010000026.1, forward strand.
GACCCCGGTCAAGGAAGTGCGCAACGCCGAATCGGTGGGAATCCTGCCGTCGCCAGCCAGCACGATGGCATCGCCGAGATAACTTGTCGCCGGTTGCAAACCGACATAGACGAAGACGCCCGCCGCTTCGATCTCGGCCGTTTCGCCCGATGCGGTGTCGCCTGCGCGCACGGCGGTGACGCCGCCATCGCCCAAGATTTCCGCGACGACGTGGTGGAAGCGGATGTCGATGTTGGCCTTCCGCATCACCTCGTCGCGATAGACCTGCTGCGCCCTGAGCTCTTGGCCGCGGCAGAGGAGGGTGACCCGGGATGCCGCCTCCGCCAGTGTCAGCGCCTCCTGGCAGGCGGAATCGCCGGCGCCGATCACCACCACCGGCTTGCCGCGCAACAGCGGGGCGTCGCAGCTGGCGCAATGGCTCACACCCTTGCCCTTGAAGCGCTCTTCGCCGGGAACGCCCAATTCCCTGAGCGTGGCGCCGGTAGCGAGCACGATGCCGCGCGCCTGAAGATCGCCCTCGTTGGTCGCGAGGCGCCAATGGCCTCGTTCCGGGTCGAGCCGGTCGAGCGATGTGGCCGTGATCTCGGCACCGGCCGCAACCGCTTGCTCTTGCGTCATGGGACAGAGGTCGTAGCCGGCGACACCCTCGGGGAAGCCGGGATAACCGTCGATTTTGTTGATGCTCAGCAACTGGCCACCGAGCACGTCGCCCGCGAGGCACAGCGTCTTCAGCCCCAAGCGCGCGCCCGTCAGCGCCGCGCTCGAGCCGGCAATGCCACTTCCCGCCACCACCAGGTCGAACATACCGGCCATTTTATCCTCGATCGAACACCAGGACGCCCGCGCCGCACTCTCGCCCGCCGCCATTGCCGGGACAAGAGCAATCGCCTGGGCCCGCTCTCACACCAGGCTTGGCGTGCGGTAGCGGTCATCCACCGCCAGGAAGCCGCCGGACTGGCAGCGCCACAGCCGGGCATAAAGCCCGTCCTTTGCCAACAATTCGGCATGGGTCCCGGTCTCGCGGATGATCCCGCGATCCAACACGATCAGCCGGTTCATGCGCGCGATGGTCGAGAAACGATGGGCGATCGCGATCACCGTGCGCGCTTCCATCAACGCGTCGAGGTGGTTCTGGATGGCCGCCTCGACCTCGGAATCGAGCGACGAGGTTGCTTCGTCCAGTACCAGGATGGGCGCGTCCTTGAGGATGACACGCGCGATCGCGATCCGCTGGCGTTGCCCGCCTGAAAGTTTCACGCCGCGCTCGCCGACATGGGCATCGTAGCCGCGCCGGCCATGCCAATCCTCGAGCTCGAGGATAAAATCATGCGCCTCGGCGCGCCGCGCCGCGTCTTCGATCATCGCTTGGGTGGCACCTGGCCGGCCGTAGCGGATATTGTCGCTGATCGAGCGATGCAGGAGCGAGGTGTCCTGCGTGACCACCGCGATTTCACGGCGCAAACTCTCTTGCGACACAGCGGCAATATCCTGGCCGTCGATGAGAATCCGTCCCTTCGCCGGCTGATAGAAATGCAGCAGCAGATTGACGAGCGTCGATTTGCCGGCGCCCGATGCGCCGACCAGGCCGACGCGCTCGCCGGGCGCAATCGTCAAGTCGATGTCGCGCAGCACCGGGACGCGGCGCTCGCGGCCGTAGTCGAACCACAGTTTCTCGAAGCGGATTTCACCGGCGGTGACGATGAGCTCGCCGGCGCCGGGCGGATCCGGCATCTGGCGCGGAACCGCGATCGAGCGCATGCCGTCCTGCACGATCCCGACATTCTCGAAAATGCCGGTAACGTTTTGCGCGACCCAGCCCGCCATATTGGTGATTTGCCACGCCATCGGCAGTCCGGTCGCGACCATGCCCAAGCCGATGTGCCCGGCGCGGAACAACAGGATTGCGACCGCGCCGGTGCCGACGACCAACCCCGCGTTGAGCACGGTCAGCACCAGGGTGAAACCGGTCGCCATCCGTGTCTGGCGCCGGAACAGCGCGGTATGATTGTCCTGCGCCTCGCGCACGAAGGCATCTTCGTCGCGGGGCCGCGCGAACAGCTTGACGGTGAGAATGTTGGTGTAGCTGTCGACGATCCGCCCGGTGAGCGTCGAGCGCGCCTCGGAGAGGGCGCGCGAGCGCTCGCGCATCCGCGGCACGAACAGCCGCAACAGCAGCGCGTAGCCGGCGAACCAGCAGGAAATCGGTATGGCAAGGCGCCAATCCGCGGCCATCAACAGGCCGATGGCGCTGGTGCCATAGACCAGGATGTACCAAACCGCGTTGGTTCCCGAGACGATGCTCTCTCGCAGTGCCGGTCCGGTCTGGATGACGCGATTGGCAATGCGGCCGGCAAAATCGTTCTGAAAGAACGTCCAGCTTTGTCTGACGACATGCCAGTGGTTCTGCCAGCGGATCATGTTGGTGACGCCGGGATTGATGATTTGATTGGTGACGAGATTTTGCGCGAGATGCGCGACCGGACGTCCCACCATGAGGACGAGCGCCATGGCGGCAAGCTGCGAGCCCGCTTGGCCGAAGAGCTGCTGTGGCCGATAATGCGAAACCAGCGTCACCACCCGGCCGATAAAGATCGGAATGGCAAGATCCAGAACCGCAACCACGAGGCCGGTCGCGAACAACGCGGCAATGGTCCAGCGGACCTGCCGGACAAAATGCCAGTAAAAGCGCAGCAGTCCCTCACTCGGCGGCTCGCTCGGCGTCACCGCGGTGGGATCGAGCAACGATTCAAACCACTTGATCATAGGAGCAAGGTGCAATCGGTCGGGCCGAGCGTCAACCGTTACGCGATTGCGGCGATCGCCCCACACGGTAATGGGACTAATGGTAAGAATTTGATAACTTGGTTCTGTTGCGGTGCAAAATGCGGAGCGAAATCATTCGCCGCCGCTCTGGTAATTTCATCCAATTGTCATTAAATGACGGCGGTGGCTCGCTGATCTCGGAGCAGATTTTATGTCAATGTCGCCGGCGATGTGGCGGTACGAATTTATTGCAACGCACCCAGAACGGTCGGAGCCGACGGTTCTCGAGGGCGCCAATTTCGCCGCGATCGATGCCGACAATGCCAAACTGGTGCTCGCCAGAGTGGTCCGCGACCTCAAGCTGTCGGGGCCGACACGGCCGCAGGCCATTCGCTTGCTCGATCCCGATGGTTGGGAAGTATGGCGCGGATTGCTCTCCGGGCCGCGGCCCGCACAGCCGCAGCCGGTTGCCGCGGTTGCGGCAGCCTCGCCGGCGCCATAGGCCGCAGCGCTACGCGCCCGGCGCGAGCACCAGAGAAGCTTGGTAATATGCTTTTCTGGTGATCGATAAGCTCGAATTCCTCCTCGCCCTGGCCCGCGAGCGGCATTTCGGCCGCGCCGCCGAAGCGTGCGGCGTGACGCAGCCGACCCTGTCGGCCGGGATCAAGCAGCTCGAAGACGGGTTGGGCCTGCTTTTGGTCAACCGCAGCGCGCGCTATCGCGGGCTCACGCCCGAGGGCGAGCGCGTGCTCGAATGGGCCAAACGCATCGTCGGCGACAGCCGCGCGATGCGCCAGGAAGTACGGGCCTTGAAGCAAGGCCATCTCGTCGGCCATCTCCGCCTGGCGGCGATTCCGACCGCGCTCGCCATGGTGTCGGCGCTGACCACGCCGTTTCGCGCCCGGCACCCGGCGGTCCGCTTCACCATTCTGTCGAATTCGTCGATCGAGGTGCTAAACGCGCTCGACAATCTCGAGATCGATGCCGGGATCACCTATCTCGACAATGAACCGCTGGGCCGGGTGCGGTCGGTCCCCCTCTACCGGGAGCGCTACCGGCTGATGATCGCGGCTGATTCGCCGCTCGGCAACCGCGAGCAGGTCAGCTGGGCCGAGGTTGCGCGCATTCCCCTGTGTTTATTGACCCCCGACATGCAAAACCGCCGCATCATCGACCGGCTGTTGCGCGACGCCGGCAACCTCGATCAGACACCGACGCTCGAATCCAATTCGATGATCCTGCTGTTCTCCCATGTCCGAACCGGACGCTGGGCCAGTGTCATGCCGGCGATTTTGGCTGAAACGCTGGGATTTACCGGCGCGGTGCGGGCGATCCCGATCGTCGAGCCGAGCGCCGTCCATACCGTCGGCCTGGTGATCCCCAACCGTGAGCCGCTGACGCCGGTCAACGCCGCCTTCGTCGCCGAAGCCTACAAAGTGGCGGAGGAGCTCGACGCCGATCTGGGACATTAGGAAATCGAGCATGGCGAAATTTCGATAGGAAACTCCTATCAATTGACGAGAAGCCTTTATTGAACTCTAGGGATTTGCCGCTAAGTTAGAGCCTCGATAATCGGATAAGCCGATTGGATGCTCATGACTGAATTCGAAGAGTGGAGCGTGGCCCGCGGCGCCGCCATCATTGCCGATGCCGCCAAGCAGGATGGCGCGTGCATTCCGATCCTCCATGCTTTGCAGCGTGGCTTCGGTTATGTGCCGCAGGAGGCGGTACCAATGGTAGCCGAGGCGCTCAACCTGACCCGCGCCGAGGTCCATGGCGTGGTCACCTTCTATCACGATTTCCGCCGCGAGCCGCCGGGCCGCCACGTCGTGAAACTGTGCCGGGCCGAAGCTTGCCAGTCGATGGGCGGCGTGGCGCTCCATAAGCACGCGCAGGAGAAGCTCCGCGTCGGCTGGGGCGAGACCACGACCGACGGCCGCGTCACGCTGGAGCCGGTCTATTGTCTCGGGCTCTGCGCCTGCGCGCCCTCGGCGATGGTTGACGGCAAGGTCTATGGCGGACTTGACGAGGCAAAGCTCGGCAAGCTGATCGACCAGATGCGCGCGGCATGAGCAGGGCCAAACTCTATATTCCGCGCGACGCCGGCGCGCTCGGCCTGGGCTCTGCCGATGTCGAAGAAGCGTTGATCGTCGAGCTCAAGCAACGGGGCATTGACGCCGACTTCATTCACGTCGGCTCGCGCGGTCTCTACTGGCTCGAGCCGATGATCGAGGTGGCGACGGCCGAAGGCCGCATCGCTTACGGCCCGGTCAGGGTGGGCGATGTCAAGCACCTGCTCGATGCCGGCATGCTCGACGGCAAACCGCATCGCCTGCGTCTCGGCCGGCCCGAGGAGCTGCCGTTTCTGAAGCGTCAATCGCGCCTGACTTTCGCGCGATGCGGCATCATCGATCGCCTCAGCCTCGACGATTACCGCGCCCACGGCGGCTGGAGCGGCTTGGAGCAAGCGCTGTCGCTCGGACCAGCGGCCACGGTCGAGCGGGTCACCAAGTCGGGCTTGCGCGGCCGCGGCGGCGCCGGCTTCCCGACCGGGATCAAATGGAACACGACCCGGCTCGCGCCGGGCGAGCGGAAATATGTGGTCTGCAACGCCGATGAAGGCGACTCGGGCACTTATGCCGACCGTATGATCATGGAGGGCGATCCCTACACGCTGATCGAGGGCATGGCGATCGCGGGCGTCGCGGTCGGCGCCACCAAGGGCTTCATCTATATCCGCTCGGAATATCCGCATTCGATCCACGTTCTGACGCGCGCCATCGCTCGCGCGCGCAAAGCCAATATCCTCGGCGTCAACATTCTCGGCTCGAGACGCGACTTCGATCTCGAGATCCGCGAAGGCGCGGGCGCTTATGTGTGCGGCGAGGAAACCGCCATGCTCGACAGTCTTGAGGGCAAGCGCGGCCAGGTGCGGGCGAAGCCGCCGCTGCCGGCGCATTCCGGTCTCTTCGCCAAGCCGACGGTGATCAACAACGTCATTTCGCTCGCCTCCGTGCCGTGGATTTTGGCCAACGGCGCCGAGGCCTACGCGGCTTTCGGCCTGGGCCGATCGCGCGGCACGATGCCGATCCAGCTGGCCGGCAATGTCAAGTATCGCGGCTTGTTCGAGACCGGCTTCGGCCTCACCCTAGCCGAGATCGTCGATGATATCGGCGGCGGCACCGCCTCGGGACGGCCGGTGCGCGCGGTCCAGGTCGGCGGCCCGCTCGGCGCTTATTTCCCGCGCCGGCTCTTCACCACGCCCTTCGATATCGAGGCCTTCACGGCCCAGGGCGGCCTGGTCGGGCACGGCGGTGTCGTGGTTTTCGATGACACGGTCGACATGGCCCAGATGGCGCGCTTTGCCATGGAATTCTGCGCCATTGAATCCTGCGGCAAATGCACGCCTTGCCGCATCGGTTCCGTCCGGGGCGCCGAGACCATCGATAAGATCGTGCGCGGCGAGCGGCGCGAAGCCAACGCCGCGCTCCTCGCCGAACTTTGCGACACCATGAAATTCGGCTCGCTTTGTGCATTGGGGGGGTTCGTCCCCTATCCCGTCATGAGCGCGCTCACCCATTTCCCCGAAGATTTTGGCCTGGTCGCCAAGGCCGCTTAGGAGCGTACCATGTCTCTTGTCAGCGAAATCGATTACGGCACGCCGGCGGTAAAGTCTGCCAAGACCGTATCACTCACCATCGACGGGTTCGCGGTGTCGGTGCCGGAAGGCACCTCGATCTTGCGCGCCGCGCGCGAGGCCGGCATCAAGGTGCCGAAACTCTGCGCCTACGATATGGTCGAAGCGTTCGGCTCGTGCCGGATGTGCTTGGTCGAAATCGAGGGACGCCCGGGCACGCCGGCTTCGTGTACCACGCCGGTGGCGGAAGGCATGGCGGTGACGACGCAGAATCAGCGCCTCGCCAAGCTGCGCCGCAATGTCATGGAGCTCTATATCTCAGACCATCCGCTCGACTGCCTGACCTGCGCGGCCAACGGCAATTGCGAATTGCAGGATGTTGCGGGCGAGGTTGGCCTGCGCGAGGTGCGCTACGGCTACGAGGGTGCGAACCATCTCGACCAGGACAAAGACACCTCCAATCCCTACTTCACCTTCGATCCGGCGAAATGCATCGTGTGCTCGCGCTGCGTGCGCGCCTGCGAAGAGGTGCAGGGCACCTTCGCCCTGACCATCGACGGCCGCGGCTTCGCCTCGCACGTCGCTGCCGGCATGGCCGAGGATTTCTTCGATTCCGAATGCGTCTCGTGCGGCGCCTGCGTCCAGGCCTGCCCGACCGCGACGCTGATAGAGAAATCCGTGATCGAGATGGGCCAGCCCGAACATTCGGTGGTGACCACGTGCGCCTATTGCGGAGTCGGCTGCAGCTTCAAGGCGGAGATGCGTGGCGAGGAAGTGGTGCGCATGGTGCCGTGGAAAGACGGCAAGGCCAATCACGGCCATTCCTGCGTCAAGGGCCGCTTCGCCTGGGGCTATGCCAATCACCAGGATCGCATCCTGAAACCGATGGTGCGCGCGAAGATCACGGACCCGTGGCGCGAAGTCTCTTGGGAGGAGGCGATCGCCTACACGGCATCGGAATTTAAACGCATCCAGGCGACATACGGCAAGGATTCGGTCGGCGGCATCACCTCGTCACGCTGCACCGATGAAGAGACCTATCTGGTGCAGAAGCTGGTGCGCGCCGTGTTCGGCAACAACAACACCGATACCTGCGCGCGCGTCTGCCATTCGCCGACCGGCTACGGTCTGAGCAAGACGTTCGGCACCTCGGCGGGGACCCAGGATTTCGACTCGGTCGAGGACGCCGATGTCATCATGGTGATCGGCGCCAACCCGACCGATGCACATCCCGTCTTCGCCTCGCGCATGAAAAAGCGGCTGCGTGACGGCGCGAAACTGATCGTCGTCGATCCGCGCCGCACCGACCTGGTGCGCTCGCCGCACATCGCGGCGCAATATCATCTGCCGCTGCGACCCGGCACCAATGTTGCGATTTTGAACGCGCTCGCGCATGTCATCGTCAGCGAAGGGCTGGTGCGGGACGATTTCGTCCGCGAACGCTGTGACACGCAGGCCTTCGCCGATTGGGTCGAGTTCATCCGGCGACCCGAAAACAGCCCCGAGGCGGTGGCAAAATATAGCGGCGTTCCGGCGGAAGTGATTCGCGGGGCGGCGCGGCTTTATGGCGGCGCGCGCAACGGTGCGATCTATTACGGGCTCGGCGTCACCGAGCACAGTCAGGGAACCACCGCGGTCATGGGCATGGCCAATCTCGCCATGGCAACCGGCAATCTCGGCCGGCGCGGCGTCGGCGTCAATCCGCTGCGCGGTCAAAACAATGTGCAGGGTTCCTGCGACATGGGCTCGTTCCCGCACGAGCTGCCGGGCTATCGCCACATTTCGGATGAGAAGGTGCGCGCGCTCTTCGAGCGTGACTGGGGCGTCGATCTTGAGCCGGAGCCGGGCCTGCGGATTCCCAATATGCTCGATGCCGCGCTCGACGGCAGCTTCAAGGGCCTCTACATCCAGGGCGAGGACATTCTCCAATCCGACCCCGATACACACCATGTCGCGGCGGGCCTGGCCGCGATGGAATGCGTCGTCGTCCAGGATCTGTTTTTGAACGAGACCGCGGTCTACGCCCATATCTTCCTGCCGGGCTCGACCTTCCTCGAAAAGGACGGGACCTTCATCAATGCCGAGCGGCGCATCGGCATGGTGCGCAGGGCGATGCGACCAAAGAACGGGTTTGCCGACTGGGAAATCACCCAGTTGATCGCTCGCGCTATGGGGCAGGAGTGGAATTACACCCATCCATCCCAAATCATGGATGAGATCGCGCGCCTGACGCCGACCTTCGCCGGGGTCTCGTTCGAGCGACTGGAGCGCGAAGGTTCGATGCAATGGCCGGTCAACGACAGGGCACCCATGGGCACGCCGATCATGCATGTTGGCGGCTTCGTCCGCGGCAAGGGCATGTTCCTCGTCACGGAATATGTCCCGACCGATGAGAAGACCGGACCGCGCTTCCCGTTGCTGCTGACCACGGGACGCATCCTCAGCCAATACAATGTCGGCGCGCAGACGCGGCGCACCGAGAATGTCCGGTGGCATGAGGAGGACCGGCTCGAGATCCATCCTCACGACGCCGAACAGCGCGGCATTCGTGACGGCGATTGGGTGCGGCTCGCGAGCCGCTCCGGCGAGACGACGCTGCGCGCCGCGGTGACGGAGCGCGTGGCGCCCGGCGTGGTTTACACCACCTTCCACCACCCCGATACGCAAGCCAATGTCGTCACCACCGATTATGCGGACTGGGCGACCAGCTGTCCCGAATACAAGGTGACCGCGGTACAGGTCGGGCTCTCGAACGGGCCGACAGAATGGCAGTCCAAATACCATGCGCAGGCAGAGCGCAGCCGGCACATTCTCGAGGCCGTGCCCGCGGCGGAGTGACGATGGGGCGCGCGTCCGGTAACGGCTCGCACGGCTGCCGACGCTCGGACGGCGCATGACCCATGGCTGAAGCGACGCCATCTCCGACCGCGCTCCTAAAGCGGATTGCTTACCGCGACGGCGCCTTTGGCACGGGTGAGCGGGTCGTGCCGGCGGAGACGGCGGTCGCTTTTACCTACGACCGCACCACCCATGCGGTGATGATGGCGACGCCCGCCGATCTCGAGGATTTCGCGGTCGGCTTCAGCCTTGCCGAAGGCATCATCCACGCGCCCGAAGAGATCCGTGCCCTCGACACCGTGGTCTCCGATCTCGGCATCGAGTTGCGCATGGACTTGGCTCCGGCGAGCCGCGAGGTGTTCTTCGAGCGCCGCCGGCATATGGCCGGGCCAAGCGGCTGCGGCCTCTGCGGCATCGAAAGTCTCGAAGAGGCGATGCGTGCTCTGCCCAAGGTTGCGGATGGGCTGACGCTCTATCCGGCCCAGATCACGGCCGCGATGAATGCGCTCGGCGATGCGCAGCAACTCAACCGCTTAGCCCGCGCCATTCATGCCAGCGCATTCTGGCAACCGCGCGACCAGCTCATTGCCGTGCGCGAGGATGTCGGCAGGCACAACGCGCTCGACAAGCTGGCTGGTGCCTTGGCGCGTCGCGGCGTGGCGCCATCAGCCGGCGTGGTGCTCCTGACCAGCCGCGTCTCCATTGAGCTGGTACAGAAAGTAGCGCTCATGGGCGCCACCGTCATGGTGGCGGTGTCGGCGCCGACCACTCTCGCCATTCGCATCGCGCAACAGGCGGGCATCACGCTGATCGGCGTCGCCCGCGCCGACGGTTTCGAGATCTTCACGCGGCCCGACCGCATCCTTGAGAAGGCCGCACACGATGTCGCCTAAGAAACTGAGCTACATGGCCAATCAGATCGGCAAATTCTTTCAGCACCGCCCGGAAGCCCAGGCGGTCGCCGACACGGCCGATCATCTGCGGAAATATTGGGACCCGCGCATGCGTCGCGATATCGTCGCGCATTTTGAGAAGGGGGGCGCCGGCCTCGATCCGATCGTGAAAAGCGCGGTCGCCGAAATCGCGGCCGACCTCAAGGACCATCACCTTCATCCAGCTGCCGTCGAGGGCGAGGAGTAATGGCCGGGCCAAAGCCTTGCGGTCGCGTCGGCTCGGCGCCGGCAAGCCGCTCCGCGAAGGCCTGAGCCAACCATCGCCATTTCACCGCGATTTCCCTGAGATGTGCCCGCTCGCGCTCTAAGCCGGCTTGAGCCGCGAGCTTTTCGCAATATTCCGCATGGACCAGACAATCTTGCGGGGTGAACATACGTAACGTCCCTGTTAACGTAACATGCAAAAGCATGCCCGAATCCCGGCTTGTTGGGGCGAAGAGATCGATCCCAACCCTAATAAGAAGAATTCATAAAAGAAGATTCTCTAAAATATAGAACTATTCTCATCGGTACCTCGTGCCAATCGACGCGTGGAACCACAACCCGGCGCGCCGCGATGGCCCGCGCGACGTTCCGATCGGACCGCGCCCAATCGGCCCCGCCTTCTCACCAAGCGAAAGCGGTTTGCCTGGCGCGGCGACACGTCCGCTTCACCCCGAGCCTTTTGACCTATGCAATAATGTCGGGCAGCAGCTGGCTTTCCAGCCTGGCGATCTGATCTTTAAGCGCCAGCTTGCGGCGTTTCATGCGCTGCAAGCGAATGCCGTCGGAACCGATCTGCTCGATTTTGATGATTTCCTGGTCGAGCTCGCGATGCTCTTTTTTTAGTTCGGCGATCTTCGCCTTCAGCGCTTCGATGTCGAGATCCATAGCGAACCTTAGCTGAGCCATTATAGCAGAGACGGTGACGACAATGACCAAGGCTGATCATTCCCCCGATCGAGCGGGCGGGGCATTTTGGCGCTTTTCGCTCGATGCCTATGGCCGGCCGGGCGTGGCCTCGGCGTGTCTCGATCTACAGGACCGATATGGCTGCGATGTCAACTTGGTTTTGTTTGCGCTTTGGATCGGAGCGAGCGGACGGGGACGGCTGACAGAAGCCGATCTTGGCGAGCTCGACAATGCGGCCGCGTCATGGCGGCGGTCGGTGATCGAGCCGCTGCGCGCGCTGCGCCGCCAGGTCAAGCACCAAGCCGAAGGAGCCGCCTTATACGAGGCGCTCAAGGCTGCCGAGCTCGAAGCCGAACATGCGCTGCAAAACCGGCTCGAGGCGTTGGCGCCGCCGATGACGGCGACGACGGCAGGGCGCGTCGCCGACGCGCTCGCAAACCTCGCAGCCTGTCTCAGATCGGAGGCAGCATTCGAGACCGCCTCGCCGTTGCGGCTTGCGGTCGGCGAGATGGTTGCGCCCGGTTGATTCGCGTCCCGCTTTACCGCCATATTCTTTGGTATATATCCCTTGGCAACGGGCGGGAGGCGAGGATGGGGCGATGGCGTGCGGTCTTTGCGGCAGCGCTGGCAGTGGGCCTCGCCTTTCCGCTCCCGGCCGCGGCGAAGGACGTGGTCGTCTTCGCCGCGGCGAGCCTCAAAAACGCGCTCGACGATGCCATCGCAGCCTATGAGCATGAGGGCGGTGGCAGGGTGGTCGCTTCCTACGCAGCCTCGTCCGCGCTGGCGCGGCAGATCGAAAGCGGCGCCAATGCCGACATATTCATTTCCGCCGATCTCGATTGGATGAACGACGTCGAGAACCACAACCTCATCGCCAAGAGCACGCGCAAGAACTTCCTCGGGAATGCGATCGTGTTGATCGCGCCGACGGCCGCGCACGCCGCCAAGGTCGATATCAAACCCGGTTTTGATCTGAGAGGCCTGCTCCAGGACGGCCGTCTCGCGATGGCCGATCCGAGCGCGGTGCCGGCCGGCAAATATGGCAAGGCGGCGCTCGAGAAGCTCGGCGTATGGGATCGTGTCAAAGACCGGATCGCGAGCGCCGAGAATGTGCGCGGCGCCCTGCTTTTCGTCGATCGCGGCGAAACGCCTTATGGCATCGTCTATGCCACCGACGCGGCAGCGGACAAAAGGGTGGCGATCGTCGGCACTTTTCCCGGCGACAGCCATCCGCCGATCATCTATCCGATTGCCTTGACGGCGGCGAGCACGACTGGCGAGGCGAAAAAATTCCTGGCCTTTCTCGAATCGCCTGCCGCAAGGTCGGCATTCGAAAAACAAGGCTTCATCGTCTTGCCCTGAGGGTTTGCCAATAGGCCGTCTCGTGGCGCGCTCCGCCAACGCCGTCTGCTTTTGCGCTTCGTGTTGTTGGCCCGAGCCCGACCAAACCCGGGCATGACGTAACGGGGGGTATGGATTAACCTTGCCGTCGGTGACCAGCGAAGAAATCGGCATTTTGTTGTTAAGCCTGAAAGTTGCCGCCTGCGCGATGGCGGCGAGCCTGCCATTCGCCATTGTCGTGGCCCTGGTGTTGGCGCGGCTTAGTTTTCCCGGCAAAAGCATCGTGCGCGGCGTTGTGCAATTGCCGCTGATCTTGCCGCCGGTGGTCACCGGGTTCTGCCTGTTGATCCTGCTTGGGCGCAACGGGGTCATCGGCGCCTGGCTCTATTCCGCTTTGGGCGTCAGTTTCGCCTTTCGCTGGACCGGGGCTGCACTCGCCGCGGGCGTCATGGGCTTTCCGCTGATGGAGCGCGCCATCCGACTCGCGGCGGAGCTCGTCGATCGGCGTTTGGAACAAGCGGCGGCGACGCTCGGCGCCGGGCGATGGCGGATTTTCGCGACCGTCACCTTGCCGCTGATGCTCCCTGGCATCGTCACCGGATTGCTGCTGTCCTTTGGCCGCTCGTTGGGCGAGTTCGGCGCCACCATCACCTTCGTCTCGAACATTCCCGGCGAAACGCGCACATTGCCGCTCGCAATTTACACGCTCACCCAAGTGCCGGAGGGCGACGTGGCGGCGCTTCGCCTCGTCATCATCTCGGTCGCGTTGTCGCTGGCGACACTGGTCGGCGGCGAGTATCTCAACCAGCGCGCTTTTGCGCGCCTCCACGGGCGATAGGCTATTCGGCCGCGTCCGGATCGTTCGCCACCGGATGCGGGGCGGGCTTGGCGAGGGCAGATTCGAGTGCCACAAGCTGCGCCTTGCAGGCCGATGTCGCCTTGGCCTCGAGCCGCCGGTAATGGTGCAGCACCTCGCGGCCGAACGGCGTCAGGCGCGCGCCGCCGCCCGCCTTGCCGCCGAGCATGGTCGAGACGAGCGGTTCCTTGAAGATGTGGTTCATGGCGTCGACCAGAAGCCAGGCGCGGCGGTAGGACATGTCGAGCGCGCGTCCCGCCGCGGAAATCGACCCGGTCTCCCCGATCAGTTCGAGGAGCCTCGCCTTGCCCGGGCCGATCTGGCCCGCGGGCGGAAGATCAATGCGGATGGTCAGCCGAGCCATGACAAAACTCTAGCGAAACGGGCGGCCTAACGGAAGGGCGCCAGATTGTCCAGGAATTGCTGCGCCGAAGCCGACCAGGAGTGGGTCTGCGCGAAGGCGCGACAGCGGTCCCGGGGGATCGTGAGCGCGGCAAGAGCGGCCCGTCTCAGATCGCGGTCGAGCACGCCGACGCCGCTGTCGCCGATAATGTCGAGGGGACCCGCCACCGGGTAAGCGGCGACCGGCAGTCCCGAGGCCAGCGCCTCGAGCAGCACCAGGCCGAACGTGTCGGTCAGGCTCGGAAACACGAAGACATCGGCTGAAGCGTAGACCCGAGCCAGCGCTTCGCCCTCGCGTTTGCCGATGAAATGTACCGCCGGATAGCGGCGCCGGAACTCGTTGAGCATCGGTCCGTCACCGACCACCAGCGTCGAGCCCGGCAGGTCGAGATCGAGCAGGGCCGGCAGATTCTTCTCGACGGCGATGCGGCCGACAAAGAGAAAGATCGGCCGGGTCAGACCCAGATCCCGGTCAAATTCCGGCTCGCGTCGGGCCGGATCGAAGAGCCGATCGTCGACGCCGCGGCCCCAATGTTTGAGCTTGGCGAAGCCGCGCGCGGCAAGATCGCGGCGCACCGTCTCCGTCGCCACCATCACGCCGCGCGACGGCGCGTGGAACCGGCGCAGCCAGCCATAGGTCCACGAGATCGGCACCGCGAAGCGGGCGGCGATGTATTCGGGAAACCGTGTATGAAAGGCGGTGGTGAAGGGCAGGCCGCGCTCGAGACAAAGCGAGCGCGCCGCCATGCCGAGCGGACCTTCGGTGGCGATGTGGATCGCGTCGGGGCGGTGTCCATCGATCAGCGCCGCGACCCGGCGGCGCGGCCTCAAGGCGAGGCGGATTTCCGGATAGCTCGGGCACGGGATGGTGCGGAATCGGTCCGGCGTCACCGTTTCCACCGGGTGACCGCTGGCGTTGAGGTGCGCGACCAGCATGCCAAGCGTTCGCACCACGCCGTTGATCTGCGGCGCCCAGGCGTCGGACACCAAGGCGATGCGCATCGATGTCAGGCGGGCACCGTCTGCCGCGGGCGGAACGGCGAGGCGAGCAGGGGATCGAGCGCCCGATGGTCGAGCCATTGAATGATCTCGAGCTGACCGTCGAGGCGCTCGACCAGGGCGGTGCAGCTCTCGACCCAATCGCCGTCATTACAATAGAGCACGCCGTCAATATCCCGGATTTCGGCGAAATGAATGTGGCCGCACACCACGCCGTCGACACCTTCCTTGCGCGCCGCGTCGGCAACCGCGTCGGCGAAACGATCGATATATTCGACCGCGTTCTTGACCCGGTGCTTGAGATAGGCCGAGAGCGACCAGTAAGGATAGCCCAGTCGCCGCCGGGCCACGTTGACATAGTGGTTTGCCGCGAGCGTCACGTTGTAGGCGGTGTCGCCGAGATGGGCGAGCCACCGGGCATAGCGCACAATACTGTCGAACTGATCGCCATGCAGCACCAGGAGGCGCCGTCCATCCTTCATGTCATGGATGAAGCGATCCGCGATCTGGATGTTGCCGAGGCGCAGCTCTTCAAACGAGCGCAGCATTTCGTCGTGGTTGCCGGGCGCGTAGCACACTTCGGTGCCCTTGCGCGCCTTGCGCAGGACCTTCTGGATCACATCGTTATGCGTCTGCGCCCAGTACCAGCTCTTGCGCAGCTGCCAGCCATCGATAATGTCGCCGACAAGGTAGAGCCGCTCAGAATCGGTCGCGCGCAGGAAATCGAGCAAGAGCTCGGCCTTGCAGCCGCGCGTGCCAAGATGAATGTCGGAAATCCAGATGGCGCGATAACGCGTAACCGGATCGTCCGCGATCATGCCCAGGTCCGCCTGTAGTTCGAGCTTGCCGAACAACCACAATATGCGGTGAGTCGGGGTAAGTTAGATGACACAAATGATGCAATTATGTGACAGGCCGGGTCACGGCGCGCTCCTGGCCGCCGCTTGACCCGGAGCTCACACTTTGGCCCGCGTTTTCTTGGTGACGCCCGATTCGGCGATGACGCCGGGTATGCTCGACGGATTGACGGGCGCCATGATGTGGACGCCGGCGATGCCGGGGACGTCGACCATCTGCTGCATCAATTCGATGCAGATCTTGCGGCCTTCGGCGCGCGGGTCGGCAGCCTGCTCGAGACGCTTCACGACCGTGTCGGGGATATTGGTGCCGAAAAGCTTTTCCTTCATCCAGATGGCGGAGCGCGCGGAGGGAATCGGACACAGTCCGATCAGGAAGCCGAGTTTGGGGGCGATACCGAGTTCGATGAGGCGGCGGCCATAGCGTTTCACCACCGCGACATCCATACAAAATTGGGTCTGGATGAAATCGGCGCCGGCATCGAGCTTCGCGAGCAGCGATTTCGGCTGCCAGTCCGCCGGCGGATCAACCGGCACGTCGGTGGCGCCGATCACGAAATCGATCTCGCCCTTGACCTCGGTGCCTGGCGGCAATTTTTTTTCGTGCCGCATCTTCTGTGCCATCTGCAGCAGGTTGGTGCTGTTGAAATCGAACACCGGCTTGGCCTCGGGCTGGTCGCCGGCTTTGGGATCGTCGCCCGTCAGCACCAGGAAATTGCGCAGGCCGAGCGCGAGGGCGCCGATAAGGTCGCTTTCGAGCGCGAGACGGTTCTTGTCGCGGCACGCCATCTGCATGATCGGCTCGACGCCGGATTGCTGCAGCAGGTGGGCAGCGGCGATCGTTGCCAGATGGGCCTTGGCGCCGGCGCCGTCCGTGACATTGACCGCGGTCGCGAGCCCCTTGAGTGGCGCCGCCTTGGCGATGAAATCGGCGGGATCGGTTGAGACAGGCGGCGTGACTTCGGCGGTGACGATGAATTCGCCGCTCGCGAGGCGGCTCTGCAAGGCGCTTTGGCTCATGAAAATCGGCTCCTGAACAAGGCGAAATTTATAGAAGGGCTAAATCGGCAGCGCCAGCAGCGTATCAATGCGACGATTGTCGAAAATCACCCGCTTTTCAGCGAACAGCGCGGTCGGGCCCGAAAGGTCGATGGCGTCGAGATAGCGGCCACTCATGAACAGCCGCATGTCGCCGTCGAGCATGATGCGGACCACGAGAAAATTGGTCTGGGCGCGCGTGAGGTTATCTGCCGGCGGCAAGACCAGCGCCGGCGAGACGATGTGGCGATAGCGCTGCGCTTCATAAATATTGGCGCGGCGCAGCGAGGCCACGCGGTCGGCGAGCATGGCCCGGCTGTCCGCGAAAAACACGCCGAGCGGCAGGTTCTGTTCGACATTTTCGGCCGAGATGATCTCGTAGCGGCACGGATCGGTAAAAAACCCGGGCCAATCCTCGAGCCGGTCATTATCAATCGCGGCAACGTATCGCGCCTGCAGATTGTCGACGACCATAGCGGCAGGGTTCACACGCCCATCCGCTCGCGATAGGCATGCCAAAATCCGCGCACCGCGGACTCGGTGACCCGGGTGTCCTGGCTCGATGTGCCGGCGCCGCCCATCTCGACGATCGACGCGTCGCCGATACCGCCCGGCAAGGTGCGCTGGACGAAATTGACCACGGCGCCATCCTCCATCGAGATGTAGCCGCCCGGTCCCACCAGATTGGTCTGCTTCAGCCGGATCGTCCGCATCGCGTCGTCATCGTCGGCGAAACCGAAATAGGTCCAGTTGAGCTCCGTCTCGTCGACCCGCTTCGGCAGGATTTGCCGCACCGCCAGGCTGTTCTGGATCTGGTGCATGATGAAGCCCGGAAATACCGTCAGAATCTGCAAGGTGATGCCGTCGCCGAATTCGTCGCGGCCTTGCAGCATGGTGCGGTCGCTCAGGCCGAAATTATCCTGTTTGGCGCGGAGCTTGGCGGCGTCGTAATCGTCATCGCGGTCGCTCGCCATTTTGGAATAGGAGACATGGTTGGCGCCATTCTCGCTGACGATGATGCCGCCCTGCATTGAAAGGCGGTTCAGTTTGAAAGTGGTGAAGAACAGATGCAGCAAACTGGCGTGGTAAGAATCGCGCAGATTGTCGGCGTAGACCTTCCAATTGCTGTGCAGATATTGGCTGACGCTGCCCATGGGGCGGATCGGTTTCGCCATGACGCGGCGGATCCGCGCCGCAATCTCGGGGCCGAGATACGTCTCGAGGGCGGGCGTATCGTCGGCAAAGGTGCCGAACACCAGCCCGGCGAAAGTCGCCACCCGCAGCTGGCGCAAATGACGTCCGGCGGTCGAGAATTCGGGCGGCATGCCGCCTTTGCCGTTGACGCCTTTCTGGAATGCGACGCCGGTGAGCCTGCCGGTGAGGTCGTAAGTCCAGTTGTGATAGACGCAGGAGATTTCCTTGCCGGTGCCGGGCTTGAGGCACAGCATGGCGCCGCGGTGCAGGCAGCGGTTTTCGAAGGCGTGGAGCGTGCCGTCGCCATGGCGCGCGACGATCACGGGTACATCGCCGACGAAGGTGGCGCGGTAAGCGCCGGGATTCGGCAGTTCAATCTCGAGACAGAGGAAATTCCAGGTCGGGCCTTCGAAGATGCGCGCCCGCTCTCGCGCGTAGATATCCTCTCGGGCGTAGACTTCGTAAGGGATGCGGCGCAGCCCTTCCTTGGGCCAGACAAGATCGATATCGTTACGCAACCTGGGTCTCCCAACAAGTTTGTCGCCGCCGCGCAAGGCGGCCGCGGCGTCGCGATCGGCGCGGACATCCGCAAACACACATGGTCGCATCATAGAGTGGCTCTGCCGCCATGTCAGGCGCGGCGATCAGAGACCTGGGTCCGGTCCTTAAATGAGGATGAGGACTGGCTCGCGCCCTTTGACCGGGAACGCGCCCCATCGCCATGGTCGCCGCGTCGGCGTCGACGAGACGGTTGAGGTCCGGTCGGCCCTTGGCTACGCCACCGGGTGCGCGCATCGGCGATGGGCTCGGTGATGCGTCGGAACGGCTGGATCTGCGACGACCGGCGATCTCGACCGACTGAGGGGCGGCCCAGGGTTTTCCCTGCTTCCACCGTGGCGTTGATCGTCGCACATTCGCGCGATGCTACCGACGGTCGAACTGCTCGTCGTGCTCTTGGGCGTGATCGCGGCCGTCGCGCTGGCAGCGTCGCGTCTCAAAGTGCCGCCGGCAATCTTGCTGGTCCTGACCGGCGTTGTGTTGGCGCTGATTCCCGGTCTGCCGGCGGTGGAACTCGCGCCCGAATTCGTGCTGCTGCTGGTGCTGCCGCCGGTCATCTACGACGCGGCCGTGGCCATGAGCTGGCGGGAATTCCGCTTCAGCCTGCGCCCGATCTCACTGCTGGCGGTCGGCTGCGTGGTGTTCACGACGGTTACGGTCGCTGCCGCGGCGCATGGGCTGCTGGGCCTGTCCTGGCCGGTCGGTCTGATCCTGGGCGCCATTGTTTCGCCGCCCGATGCGGTTGCGCCAATCTCTGTGATGCGCCGCATGCAGCTGCCGCGGCGCATCGTCGTCATCCTCGAGGGCGAAGGGCTCGCCAACGATGCCACCGCCCTGATTCTCTATCGCTTCGCCATCGTCGCGGTCATGATGGGCACCTTCTCCCCGCTCCGCGCCGCCGGCACTTTTGTCGCCATCCTGGTCGGAGAATTCTTGTGGGGCATCGGCGTCGGCTGGACGATGCTGCGCCTGCGCCGCTGGGTCCACGACCCGCGCATCGAGATCGTGTTGTCGATCCTGACACCCTACATCGCCTATTGGCCGCCGGAATATTTGGGCGGCTCCGGCGTGCTCGCCACCGTGACGACCGGGCTCTATATCAGCTGGAACGGTCTGCGGCTGATCAGCGCTGCGACCCGCCTGCAGGGCGTTTTCTTCTGGGACCTCTTTACCTATGTGATCGAAGGGATGGTGTTCCTGATCACCGGATTGCAGGCGCGCACCATCGCGACCGGTGTCAAGGGCTATTCCATCGCCGAGCTGGCGACTTCGTCCGCGGTCGTTTGCGCCGTGGTGATCGTCACCCGGTTTGTGTGGATGTATCCGGCGACCTACCTGCCGCGATGGCTCTCTGCGAGGGTGCGGCGGCGCGATCCGTCACCGCCCTGGCAATGGCCGTTCGCGCTCGCCTTCACCGGTGTGCGCGGCACGGTTTCGCTGGTGGCGGCGCTCGCGGTGCCGTTTGTGACCGCAAGCGGCCATCCTTTTCCCGATCGCGACCTGATCCTCATCCTGACGTTTGCCGTCATCCTGGTGACCCTGGTCGGGCAGGGATTGATGCTGCCCGTGGTGATGCGCTCGCTCGGCCTTGCCAATGCAGGGCAGCGCGAACGTCGCGCGGAGCGGGTGGAGGAGGCACACGCCTGGCGGCTGGCAACCGAGGCAGGGCTGGCACGGCTCGAACAATTGGCGGCCGAACGCTCGCTGCCCGACACGGTTGTGCATCCGCTCAGGGTCTATTATCGCCACCAATTGAGCCAGATTCAGCAGCGCGGCGACGGCGACGAGCGCCACCGCAGACTGGTTGAGCTAGGCGAGGATGTCGGCCTCGAGGTGATCAAGGCGGAGCGCAGCCTCGTCAACGATCTCTACCGCGACGGCAAGCTGAAGGACGAAGCGCGGCGCCGCATCGAGCGGGCGCTCGATCTGCGCGAATCGGACCTCAATAACCAGCATGCCGCGGACTGACCGCGGGCCTGAGAAAGCTCACGCCGGCGGCGGCGTAACCCTTGCAGCCGGGCGGAAAATCGCTATATTCCGCCTCAAATCAACATTCCCTAGCATCAAGGGTGGGCCACAAGGCCCACCTTTTTATTTCAGACTGAGGGCGGAGCAAAAGAGGATTGTCAGGCGGCAGGCACATCGACACTGCGACCATCGAGACCGTGATCGCGCCATCCGTCGCGGCGGCGGGCTACCGCATTGTGCGCATCGCTTTTACCGGCGGCGGACGTCGCGCGACATTGCAGGTGATGGCCGAGCGGGAGGATGAGCGGCCGATGACGGTCGACGACTGCGCCACGTTAAGCCACACGATTTCGGCGCTCTTGGACGTCGCCGATCCGATCGCCGCTTCCTATCTTTTGGAGGTATCGTCGCCGGGCGTCGACCGGCCGCTGGTGAAACGGCGTGATTTCGAGCGCTTCGCCGGGCATGAAGCCAAGCTCGAGTTGCGCGCGCCGATCGACGGCCGCAAGCGGTTTCGCGGGCGCCTCGCCGGCATCGCCGGCGACGCGATCGCGCTCGAGACCGAGGGCGCCGTCCTGCACCTGCCGCTCGGCAACGTCACGCGCGCGAAACTGGTCCTGACCGAAGAGCTGATCGCGGCGGGCAGACGCCCCCGCGACATCCCCGACAACACATGAGAGAAACGGTTACGTCATGGCAACAACGCAAATGAGCTATCCGCGGCCGGAATTGCTGCAGGTTGCCGACACGGTGGCGCGCGACAAGAGCATCGACCGCGACGAGGTGTTGGAGGCGATGGAGCAGGCGATTCAAAAGGCCGGACGCTCCAAATACGGCCAGGAATACGACATCCGCGCCGAGATCGATCGTAAGAACGGCGAGATCAAGCTGATGCGGTTCCGGCAGGTTGCCGACCCGGTCGAGAACGAGGCCACGCAGATGCCGCTTGTGGCGGCGCAGAAGCTCAATCCCACGGCGCAGGTCGGCGACTTCATCACCGATCCGCTGCCGCCGATCGATTTCGGCCGCATCGCGGCGCAGACGGCAAAGAATGTGATCGTGCAGAAAGTGCGCGAGGCCGAGCGTCAGCGCCAGTTCCGCGAGTTCAAGGATCGCGTCGGCGACATCGTCAACGGCCTCGTCAAGCGCGTCGAATTCGGCAATGTGGTGGTCGATCTCGGCCGCGCCGAAGCGATGCTGCGGCGCGACGAGTTGATTCCGCGCGAGAATTTCCGTCAGGGCGAGCGGGTCCGCGCCTATATCTATGACGTGCGCGAAGAAGCACGGGGACCGCAGATCTTCCTGTCGCGCACCCACCCGCAATTCATGGCCAAGCTGTTCGCCCAGGAAGTGCCGGAAATCTACGACGGCATCATCGAGATTCGCGCCGTCGCGCGTGATCCCGGCAGCCGTGCCAAGATCGCGGTGATCTCGAACGATAGCGGCATCGATCCGGTCGGTGCCTGCGTCGGCATGCGGGGCAGCCGGGTGCAGGCCGTCGTTGGCGAGCTGCAGGGTGAAAAGATCGACATCATCCCGTGGTCGGCCGATCCCGCCACCTTCGTCGTCAATGCGCTGGCGCCGGCCGAAGTCGCCAAGGTGGTGATGGATGAGGAGCAGCGCCGGATCGAAGTGGTGGTCCCGAATGATCAACTCAGCCTGGCAATCGGCCGGCGCGGCCAAAATGTTCGCCTCGCCTCGCAGCTTTCCGGGTGGGACATCGATATTCTGACCGAGGATGAAGAAAGCGAGCGCCGGCAGGAGGAATTCCGCTCGCGCTCAAAAATGTTCATCGACGCGCTCGATGTCGATGATGTCATCGCGCACCTGCTGGTGACGGAAGGTTTCGCCTCGGTGGAGGAGGTCGCCTTCGTCGCGCTCGACGAGCTCTCGGGAATTGAGGGTTTTGACGAGACCGTGGCCGCGGAACTGCAGCAGCGCGCCCGCAATTTCATCGAGCAGCAGAATGCCGAGCGCGAGCGCCGCCGTCGGGAGCTCGGGGTCTCCGATGACATCGCGGCCCTTGACGGCATTTCCCCGGCGCTGCTGGTGGCGCTCGGCGAAAAGGGCGTGAAGACGCTCGACGATCTCGCCGACCTCGCCGGCGACGAACTGGTCGAGATTGCCGACACGACCACCGACAAGCTCGAACTGGAACAGGCCAACGCCATCATCATGAAGGCACGCGAGCATTGGTTCGAGGACGCGCCGGCTGGCGCGGCTCCGGCGCAGGAGTAGGGGGGCTTGGCCCGGGCGCAACGTCATGGTCCGGCCGAGGATGAGACCGCTGTCACGCGCCGCTGTCTCGTCACCGGCGAGGTGCGGCCCAAGGCCGGGCTCATTCGTTTCGTGGTGTCGCCCGAGGGCGCCATCGTGCCCGACGTCGCCGAGCGATTGCCCGGACGCGGTTTGTGGTTGACGGCGCGGCGCGATATAGTGAGTGCGGCGGTGGCAAAGCGGCTGTTCGGACGCGCCGCCCGTCGACCGGTGATCGTGGACGAGGCGCTGGCTGACCGGGTTGAGGCGCTTTTGGTCGCGCGGTGCCGCGATCTGATCGGTTTGGCGCGCCGCGCCGGCGAAGCGGCCATGGGCTTCGTCAAGGTCGAGCGGATGCTGGCCGCAGGCGTCGCTGGCCTGTTGCTGGGCGCCGCTGACGGCGCGCGCGACGGCCGCGTCAAGCTGCAGGCGCGGGCCCCCGATATGGCGGAGCGCGCCGAGCTCACTGCCGTCGAGCTCGGCGCCGCCTTTGGCCGCGACGCCGTGGTTCACGTCGCGCTGCGCGAAGGTCGGCTCGCGGCGGCGCTGACGCGGGAGTTGGATCGCCTCAACGGTTTTCGAGTCACCAAGTTGGATGCTGTGGAACGCGCATGAGTGAAACCAACGATACCGATACAAAGCGCCCGCTGAGCCTCGGCCGCGGCAGCGGTGGCAGGCTTGAACTGAAGCGACCGATCGAGTCCGGTCAGGTGCGGCAGAGCTTCCCGCATGGCCGCACCAAAACGGTAACGGTCGAGGTGAGGAAGAAGCGCGTGGTGACGCCGACCACGGGTCCGGAACGCGCCGACCCGACGGTGCCGGCGGATGCCACGGCGAAAACCGCGGCGGCGGGCGGCGAGCCCCAGCGCCGGCCGGTGGTGTTGCCGCACGGGCTGACGGCGGAAGAGGCCGCGCGCCGCACCCGGGCGCTCCAAGGCGCCATCAGGGCGGGCGAAGAGGCAAAGCGCCAGGCCGAGGTCGAAGCCGCCAACCGCGATCGCGAATCAAAGCGCCGCGCGGCCGAGGAGGCGCTTAATCGCAAGGTTCTCGAGGAGGCACAGCGCAAGGCCGAGGAAGAGGCCAAGAAACGGAGCGAAGAAGAAGCCAAACGCAAAGCCGAGGAGGAACGGCGCGCCGCCGAGACAAAACGCAAGGCCGAAGAAGATTCGCGCCGTGCCGAAGTCGCCGAGCGCGCCGGCAAGGCGGCGGCCGCCAAAGTTGCGGCGCTGTCGGCCGCCGGCAAGGTCAAGCTCGTCGAACCGGAACCGGAGGAAGAACCGGCGCGACGGCGCGGGCCGCGTACCGACGCCAAACGTCCAACGCCGGTGCCGCGTCGCGACGCACAGCACCGCCGCCGCGACAGCGGCAAGCTCACGGTGACCCGCGTGCTCAACACCGACGACGACGAGCGCACGCGCAGCCTCGCCTCGGTGCGGCGCGCGCGCGAGCGGGAAAAGCAACGCGCGATGCTGCCGTCGGCCGAACCGACGAAGGTGTTCCGCGACGTCATCGTGCCCGAACACATCACGGTGCAAGAGCTCGCCAACCGGATGGCAGAACGCAGCAGCGACGTCATCAAGGCGCTGATGCGCATGGGCGTGATGGCCACCATCAACCAGGCCATCGATGCCGACACCGCTGAATTGCTGGTCACCGAGTTCGGCCATAAGATCAGGCGCGTCTC
This sequence comes from Alphaproteobacteria bacterium, assembly GCA_030041335.1. Lineage (GTDB taxonomy): Bacteria > Pseudomonadota > Alphaproteobacteria > ATCC43930 > CGMCC-115725 > JAATGI01. The sequence continues at coordinate 25,490 of JASHOB010000026.1, forward strand.
GGAGGCAGATATCGAAATTGGTCTTGGCGGCGAGGCCGATGCGCCGGAGGCGCTGGAGCCGCGCCCGCCCGTGGTCACGATCATGGGCCATGTCGATCACGGCAAGACCTCGCTCCTCGACGCGCTGCGCGGGACCGACGTCGCGAGCGGCGAGGCCGGCGGCATTACCCAGCATATCGGCGCTTACCAGGTTCGTCTCAAAACCGGCCAGCGCATCACCTTCATCGACACCCCCGGCCATCAGGCGTTCACGGCGATGCGTGCCCGCGGCGCCAATGTCACCGACATCGTGGTGCTCGTGGTCGCCGCCGATGACGGCATCAAGGAACAGACGGTGGAAGCGATCCGCCATGCCAAGGCGGCGAAAGTGCCGATCATCGTTGCCATCAACAAGATAGATAAGCCCGACGCCAAGCCAGAGCGCGTAAGGCAGGAATTGCTCCAGCATGAGCTGGTGGTCGAGGAAATGGGGGGCGAGGTGCTTGATGTCCCGGTCTCGGCCTTGAAAAAGCTCGGACTCGATAAGCTCGAAGAGGCAATTCTGCTACAGGCCGAAATCCTCGACCTGCGCGCCAATCCCAATCGCCGCGCGAGCGGGGCGGTGATC
>JASHOB010000206.1 GCA_030041335.1 Alphaproteobacteria bacterium
ATAATTTTGGGCAAGGCAGCGACGTGTTAGTCGATTTTCGATAGCCTCACCTCATGACGGCACGACGAAGGAGTCGCGACGTCGAACCCAGGTCGGAAGCGCGTCCTGCGCCATCAGACCAGGCGTTGATTACGGTCATGCGGCGATGCGTTCTGCCGTAATAACCACAGTCGAGGTCAATACGCGCCCGTGCGGGCCGGGCTCAGCCAGCGCAAGACTGCGATAGTGGACATTGAAGTTGTTCACAGACCCTGAAAGCTCGTGGAAGGTCGCACCTTCGCTCTTGGCTTTCACGATGCGCGCCCTGACCATCATCGCGTAGTCGGTATCGGCGCGCGACAAGACATTTTTTCCTTCGACCAACCATGGGTCGAGATCGAAAAACTCGGTTGGCACGTGGTGCGACGTCACTTCGTCGCCGGCAACGCTGAAGACACCACTTACCGTGAAGGCGCCCATATCGGCGGCGGCATGGATCACCTTGTCGGGGGTCCGGCGGTAGATACGCAGCAATTCGCTCAGAAGTGGATCTTTGACCTCGGTAAGCGGGAGCCGAGTGACATTCCAGCGGCGCCGAGGGGCTTTAACGATGAAGGCAATCCGGGCCATGGCGGCCGCGGCAAGCTCCGGCGTGTCATGGTACGCATCGATCCATCGACCCTCCATCTGGATCATGCGCCGCACAAGCGACGTCCTTTCATCCCTTGATTTAAGCCATTCGCACACCCGCTCGGCCGCAACCGGCGCGACACGGCGGCCGTCGTGTTGGATTACCACGACATCATCCGAACGAACCGTCACCGCGATCCAGCCAAGGACGCTGACTGCGTAGCGGACGAGATCGCCGGACATTGGCATCCCTAATACGATCGCCGCATATCTAGCATGGCCAAGCGGCGCGGCTGCAATTGTCCCGTCGCTGCAAAACCAAAGATTGTGGTCGCCCGTGGCTTCATCGGCGGCCGCGCTTTTGGCGGCATCGGTCATCAGCTTGCGAAAAAATTCGATCAATCGGGCATCACTGATATTGTCCGCCGGCACGTGGGGGTCGTCGAAAACGGCGGCCAAGAAGACGTGATCACCGCGCTTGGCGAAAAACCCCGCCATGCGGTCGATATCTTCGGCCAGCGGCCGGCTTTCCCCACGCCACCACCGTGAAATCGTGTGCTCGGAACGGCCAATGCCAGCAGCGAGCTGCTTCATATGCAGCGTGGTATTGGGATAGAGGCGCAGACGTAGTGCCTCCGCAAAGCGGTGGTGGAAGCCCTTGACCCCGACATCTTCCATGTTTGGCACTTGAACAGGCCAGTTCTGTCGCCCAACCCGGTAGATATTACCAAACGCTTGAGGCGCTGCAACAAGTGGTGCGTGGCTGCGTCGGTAGGAGGTAAGCCGTGAGCGAAAACTGGACTACGGGGCTCGAACACAATGCAGAAACGCTAAAACACATGGCGAGGTTCTATCACAGCCAAGGACTTTTCGTTATCGCTACGCTGATTGGCGCGGCGACCGAAGCTCTCCAGGAGGAGATGTCGAAGGTTCGCGGCACTCAGCGAAAGGAGATACACGACGATGTTCGTGGAAATGGTCAGCCAGGGAATTAAGGGCACCCCAATCGATAGGCTGGTGCCTTTCATCGATACCTTCGATCCCGCTCCCTACGTGCCGAGTGAGCGCGTCCGCCTGGTTGGGCGCGAAGTCATCCCGGCGCTGCTCAGCGCGTTGGCGGAGCGGGGCCTTGTTGCGTTCTCCGGACATGATCTGAACCTTGTCGCCGGCATTTGCAGCCGCGCCGGCGGCAAGATGCATTTGATCCAGTGCTGTGACCCGCAGTACCACCCTCGAACCACACCTGCGGATACCAATGTTCTGGTCCTGGTCCGGGACGGTGAGGCGATCGGTTGCATCGCGTCGCGCCTCATCTGGTGCGAAGACACGATCGCCGCGGAAATGGCGAGCGGGCGGTTCTGGGTTTCCGATCCGGCTACGATGTGGAAAGAGCGTTGCTTCACCAACGCTATGTCCTCCTCAATCCGCGCTTGCCATGTCGTCTATTGCGGATCAGTCTATCTCGACCCGTCGATTCGCGGTGGCACCACTCTGGCGGCGTTGGTTCGCCTCCACCTGTTGTGGCTTATTTGCCATTGGCGTTGGTCGTGGCTGATCGGATTGGTCAGGGGCGACCTGATCGATTATCACGCGTTTGACGTCTACGGTGCGCAAACGCTACAGCAGGCATTGTGGCGCGATCGCAACGGCGACGGCCAACTTCACCGCTACCAACTCGCAGTCACGGAGCGCAGCGCTTCCATGGAAGCCTGGTTGCGGCCGGAGATGGCTGACCTGAAGCGCCCAATGGGACTTCCGCCTCGTTCGATCGTGCCGCACGAAGCGCCGTTGCTGAGCCCTCGTCACCGATCGGCCCAGCCGGTTTCGTCCGCCAACCAGCCGGTGCGGGTATGAGCGAGGCGGGTATTCCGACCGATGAGAACCGCTTCGATGACGACGCGGCCGAGGACGTCGCGCAAGAAATGAGGGCGCGTGCCCTCCTCGACGCCGCAGAAGAGATCGACGACCCGCACAATCTCTTCGAATTGGCGATGGAAATTCGCACCGTCATGTTGGAAAGCCATCGTTTGATGATGCGCGCCACGCGTCTCCGCCGGAGTGCCCAAACGGCAGCCGGGCGGGAGGTGCTGACGCGCATCATCGATGCTGCGCTGATTCGGCATGCCGACACGTCCGAGCGCTTCCAGGCAATTGAGACGGCGATGGACAACGCCACGAGGGACCGGCTCTGGCGGGCCATCCTTTAGGGCGAGGCTGTCAAGGACTCAGCTGCCCCCGATGTTTGCCATCAGGCGCGCCAGAACAGTGTTGCAACAAACCGGACGAGGCTAAAAGCTCCGTTATTCCTTCTTCATCGCCGCGATGCCGAGGGTGTAGAACGGCTCGACGCGAACCCTGATGTGCCGGCACTTCGCGCCATACTTGCGGCACCGGCGGCGCACGACGAAATCGGCTGATGCCACTGACGCCCGTTTCGATACGGGATGAGTGCCGATGACGGATCAGCCTCGCTGTTAGGCGCTGAAGAGCCTTACCAAGGAACAATTCGACCGAGGTAGTCTAAGTACTCGAGTCCCGGTCTTCCAAGCTTGCCAAGAAGAACATCAACCAGGTTGGGCACGCTCTCCTCAATCGAGAGACGTGCGCCAGGACCGCCGAGGTCTGTACGAACCCAACCAGGAGCCATGAGCACCATTGCGCGTTTTTCGTTGGACTGTCGGGTTGCGAAACTCCGCATAAACATGTTCAAAGCTGCTTTACTGCCACGGTATACTTCCCGCATTCCTGTCAAATTATTGGTAATGCTGCCCTGTCCGGATGACATAACGCCGATCATGCCGGTTTGCGGAACTAGATCCTGCAGCGCCTCGACGACACGCATGGGGCTCAGCGAGTTGGTGATCATGACGCGCATGAACTCTTCCGTAGTCACGTCCCCGATCTTCACGTGTTCATTGTTGGTGGTGGTTCCAGCGTTGACGAACAGGATCTCGAACCTTCTGCCTGACAGGCGATTACGCAGTGCCGCAATTTGCTCTTGTTCGTTGATGTCGAGAATCTCGATCTCCACTTGATCTTTATGTTGCTCCGCCAGATCGTGCAGTTTGGTCTGTGGCTTCGCGCCTCGCACCGTACCAACGACGCTCCAATCCTTCTTCAGGAACTCGGCAGCGATTGCATGACCGAGGCCACGCGAAGCTCCGATGATCAGAATCGTGGGCGTGGCTCGACTATCTCGATTTGAAGACAAGGCGCAGGGTCCTCCGATTGCCTCGGCGTTCGTTCAAGCAAGTCGAGCCTAGTAACATGCGCCAGCGCGTAGCGCGCAAACAATTACTGCACGTGGCCCTTCGAGGACGAGTGAGGACGATCGCTTACTCTAATTGAGGATTACCTCCGACCGCAAGATTCTGACCACAAGTCCTCACCAGGCTCGGGACGCCGTGCCTCAAGTGCTGACCCGCGGCGGGCACCTTGCTCTTCGCGCGAGCGTTGGGCGCCCTGCGCGCGACCGGCTTTTTGGCTCGGCGACAGCGTCGTAAGCCAAGACACGAGGCGCGTATCGCGGGCGTCGGGAACGCGCCCAAGGCCGAAAAAGGTAGGAAGCGCAAGGGGTTGTAATGGTGCAGCCGGTAAGGATTGAACTTACGACCTCCCCCTTACCAACGGCAGAGGAATGGAAAATTAAATCTTGGGTAGCGGCTCGACGCCTATTATACGGCTCGCGCACAAAAAAAGGGCGTTCCGGCTGAAGCCAAGGACGGCAGGTTACCCAGCAGCTGGCCGATGCGCGGTCGGGGTCGCGCCGGTCCACCACGACGCCAGTCCAGCGCCTGCTCATGACAGCCGAGAGTTTGCGGTGACGGATGAGGTCGAGGATAGGCGCGATCCTGCCGTCGAGTTGGGCCGTTAAGGCGGCTGGCGTGACAGACAAGCAGCCTTGCGAGCAAGTGGATTTGGTGCGCGTGATCGAACAATGGGAAACCGCGAATTTACGCTTAGCCATCTGCGGGGAATGAATAAATGCGCGGCTCTGAGGAACGGTCTGGATCGCTGTTTTCCCATGTATCGATCTAGAGTTAGTGAATACCCATCTCGCGCCGCGCCGCCATCAACGGCGCGTCGTCGATCAGGGAGTCGACGTCGACCTTATGCTTCACTTGGCCGAGCGCGACGAGATAATCTTGCTGCCGCGTCAGCGAGACTTTGCTGATCGTGCCGAACTGCCCGCAGTAGGACGGGCCGGCGATGTGTCGGAGGTCGGCCTCCGAGATTTGGGTCCATTTCGACATCTCGTGCAACAGTTCGGGTGTCCACTTTCCGCCCGAGGCGTCGATATCCTTCGCCGCCTCCAGATAGGCTCTGAGGAAGGCCGTGACGGTAGCGCGATGCTCCTCCACGTATTTTCCTGAAGCGATAAGGAAGCTGATTTGTAGCCACGGCGCCACGTCCTGGTCGGAGACCAGTTTCTTGCCGAGTCCGTCAATCTCCAACACGGTTGCGACCGGCTCGGCCGCCGCGAGCGCGTCGACGGCGTGATTGCGCAAAGCAGCGATCCATTCGGGCGGGGTGCCCAACCTTTTGGTGTAGGTCACATCCGAACGCTTAAGTTCGGCCGCCGCGAGTGCCAGATTCAACACGAAGCTGATCGGCGAACCGTCCGGTCCACCATCGACCTGGCGCCCCTTGAGATCGGCGATCTTTCGCACCGCGCCGGAATCCCATAGTTCCTTGCGCACCATAACCCACTCGCCATCGGCCCAGCCGTGATGGGTCTGTTGCATGGAGGCAAGAATCTTGAGATCGAACCCTTCCGTCTTTTGATTGAACAGCGCGGGACCGGCCACCATGATCGTGATATCGAGATCGCCACGCGCCGCCAGCGGCATCTGCGTCACCGACGAGCCCCCGTATTTCGTGAGCTTCAGATCAATGTTCTGTTCGGCGAAATAGCCCTTGTCGATGGCGATGAAGATCGGCAGGTTGCCGATCACGACCGGGTTGAGCGAAAAGCGCACGACTGTCTTTGCCGCGTTGTCGGCGGCAAAACTGTGATGACCGCCGAGCGCGAACATCCACATCGCGGCGAAAGCGACGGCGGGGAGGAAACGCCGACTCATTACCGCACCTCCTCAAGGAACATTCTTCTGCCAATCCAGCGGGTCCTCGTTCGGCATCAAGGTATCGGATTTGCCGATACCCAAGACCATATCGCTCATACTACGGTTTCCATTCTCTCTTTGAGGAGATTATTCTCGCGAACCGTCCGCTCGACAATTCGATTCTTTGGCGCTTCAATCGGTGCAGTGCGGGCGTGACCATCGTGACAATCGAACAACGCAGCCGCGAAGCGGCAATGACGCGACAGCGTGAGCAGCCTCCAAAGTCCGGCGGCATCCTTATTCGCGGCCTGGGCAAAACCTTCGACGGCAATCAGCGAGTCGAGGCGCTGTTGGCTGTCGATTTGGCAGTCAGGCAAGGCGAGTTCCTCTGCATCGTCGGTCCCAGCGGGTGCGGCAAAACCACGTTGCTCCGCATCCTCGCCGGCCTCGAGCAACCGACCGCCGGGTCGGTGGAATTCGATATTCAGCGCGACGACCGCCCCCTGCAGTCGATGGTGTTTCAGGAACAGAGCGTGTTTCCCTGGCTGACCGTGCTCGACAACGTCGCGTTCGGGCTGACAGTGCGCGGCGTAGCGCGGCGCGAACGGGAAAAGATCGCACGCGGATATTTGACGAAGCTAGGCCTCGACCATTTCGCGCGTGCCTACCCGCGGCAGCTTTCCGGCGGCATGCGGCAACGCGTCAATCTGGCCCGCGCCTTCGCAAATGATCCGGCGATCTTGCTGATGGACGAGCCCCTCGCAAGCCTCGACGAGCAAACAAAGATGTTGGTCCAAGAGGATCTCTTGCGCCTATGGGAGGGCTCATCCAAGACAGTGATCTTCATCACTCACAGTCTCGACGAGGCGATCGTGCTCGGCGATCGCGTCGCGGTGATGAGCCATCGGCCTGCCCGCATCAAAGTGGCGTACGAAATTTCGTTGCCACGTCCGCGCAACGCGCTGGAGCTGCGGAACAATCCCGACTTCATCGTGGCGCGTGCACAAGTGTGGGATGCGCTGCGCGAAGAGGTCCTGTCTGCGGACGCCGCGATCGAGCCGAGCCATGGCTGAGTCGCAGCTTCGATCGGCGAATCAGGTGTCGGGCACCCGGGCGCGCAGGTCATCGCGGCGGGAATTCGGCGCGCGGGCGCCGCTGGAGCGCTTGGTGTCGGTGGGCAGCCCGATCGTGCTGCTGATCGCGTGGGAGATCGCGGCGCGGCTTCACTGGATCGATGTGCGCATCCTGCCGGCGCCGACCGTCGTCGTCGCGACCATCATCGATTTGTTCCGCAATGCAGACCTGGCGGGCGATACCTGGGCGACGATCGAGCGCTTCCTCATGGGCATGGCTGTCGGAACCATCCCCGGTGTGTTTGTCGGCTTGACCATGGGTCTGTTCCGCTGGGTCGGGATCGTGCTCAACCCCATATTCGCGCTGTTCTATAACGTGCCGCGCATCGCACTGTTTCCCCTGGTGCTCATCCTCGTCGGCCTCAACGATACCTCGAATATCCTGATGATTGCGTTGGGACCATTCTTCACCATGCTCATCACGAGCATGGGCGCTGTAATGAACGTCGAACCAATCTATCGCGACGTCGCGCGCAATTTCAACGCACGCCCCCGCCACCTCTATCTGATGGTGACGCTGCCCGCAATCACACCTGCGCTGATGGACGGATTGCGGCTATCGGTCGGGCTTGGGCTCCTGGGAACGATTGCGGTCGAGTTCCTGGTCGCCGACAACGGCCTCGGCCACCTCATCTGGAATTCCTGGCAGGTACTGTCGCTGAAGCAATCGATGGCCGGGCTGGTCGTCGCTGCGGTTGTCGGCTGGTTCTTTTACGGTTCTCTCGCATTGCTCGAACGGGTGGTCATGCCTTGGCAACGGCGGACGACTTTCGTCTAGCCGCTTCGTTGTGCTGAGTTCCAAACCGAGCGGGGTTACTTAAATTAAGTCGCCACAGAGAACCACTTTGCAGGATTTTCTCGGGTCGCTACGCGGCTCGCGACTTAGTCTCCTCTGCGCGTGGCGGTACGCTCGAAAACAATGAGCTCAGCCCCTCAGCCATCGTTGGGTGAGCGAAGTCCGCATTCGCAAGGTTGAGATAAGGAAGGCCCGCTACCATTGCCATTTGGACCGCAGCCATGACTTCGCCGGCCGCGGCACCAATCATCGTGAAGCCGAGGATGCGATCGTCGCTGTCGCCGATGAGAGCCTTCATAAAGCCTTCCCGTTGATCGGTCGCTTGCGCGCCAAGGACAGCATCCATGGGCAACCTCGCAACCCGCGCAATAACACCTTGCCGTTCCGCTTCGCTTTCGCTGAGCCCGACGTGGGCCAAGGGAGGATCGGTGAACATGCAATACGGAATCAGGCGATCATGAGTAGTCCGATTTCCGCCGGCGAGGTTGTCACGGATTATGCGAAAATCGTCCTCGGATATATGGGTGAATTGTGGGCTGCCGGCGCATTCACCCAGGGCCCAAACGTCCGGCGCGCTTGTCTCTAGTCTACCGTTGACGCGAATGTAACCGCGCGCGTCCAGTTCAACCCTTGCCTCCTCAAGTCCAATTCCGGCGGTATTCGGGGTGCGCCCGGCCGCAACCAAGATGTCGCTGCCGTCAATCTGTTGCTCGCCCGAAGGGGTCCGCACGGTGAGCGTAACCTTGTCTCCCGAGCGCCCGCTCACGCGGAGCAGCTCAGCCTCAACAAGGATTTGGATACCTTCGCTGCTGAGGACGCGCCGCAGCTCCCGCGAGACGTCGATGTCCTCACGAGCCAAAATCTGAGGCCCCGACTCGATGACGGTCACAGCGCTACCAAAGCGGCGATAAGCCTGGGCCAATTCGAGACCCGAATAGCCCGCGCCGACGACGACGAGATGTCGTGGCACATAATCAAGCTCTAACGCCTCGATATGCGTTAGGGGCTGCGCGGTCTCCAAGCCAGGCACATGTGGCATTGCCGCGTGTGTTCCGACGTTAATGAAGACCTTATCGGCCGTGAGTAGGCGCGTTCCTCCACCGTTCAATTTCACCTCGAGGGTCTTCGGCCCAACAAAACGGCCGCTCCCCATAATCAGTTCGGCACCGGTCGTCTTATAGATTTGGAGATGCTTCGTAACCTGACGTTCCACCATCTCACGCTTGCGCCGACGAACGGTTGCCATGTCCACAGTGACGGTCCCTGTCAACGTGCCATAGTCCTTGCCGTCACGCGCGAGCTGCGCGATCTTCGCGTTCGAAATCTCGTTCTTGCTGGGCATGCAGGCAATATTGGGACATGAGCCGCCAACCCAGCGCCTCTCGACGACGGCAGTCCGCCGTCCCGATTGCGCCATGTGCCACGCGATCAGTTTGCCTCCTGTCCCGCTACCAAAGACGAGAACGTCCAACTGTTCCGATTGAGCCATGTGTTTCTCCCTCGGCCTCCTGTCGCCGCCGCAAAGGTCCATCGGCGGATCGCGCAGTATCGCTCATAGGAGCGACATCGAACAGCATCCTGGTTATCATTTTCACCATAGAGCGCCTCTACGCCGGGTCTGATGCGATTACCGCAACGATGGAAGCGGGCACCACACGTTTCCGGCCGGTGCTGAAGGTCTCACTCAAGATGATCGTCGATTGATTCCAATGTCGATTGAACCCTGAGAGAAGAGGCAAGTTGGCCGCGTGGTCACCGGCTGCCTGATGTTCATGACCTGCGCCACTTTGGTTTTGGTGCAGACGCTGTTCAGCGACGTGCATTCGCGGGCGCACAGAGCGGATGACGCGTCGCCAGCGTTCGTCCCTCCTGCCTAAGCCTGATCTGATCGTAGCGGCCAATGGCCACTCAGTCGATCAAATCGCAGCGGCGCCGTCGCCTTGCGTTGGCCGAGCTCATCGGCCCGATTATCACGGCGACAATCGTGGCGCGGCCTTATCGCCCCGCCCAAGAATGCGCAGCAACTGAACTAGAGTCGGTTGACCATCATTCCCTTCAAATGGCTTCGTCTGCTTCAAACCAATTCAGTGTGGTTGCGTACTGTTGCGTGCTCATACATCATTTTTGAAATGACAGTCGGCCAGTCGGTGCTGTAACTCACTGAATAGATTAGTGGGGCGGGCAGGACTCGAACCTGCGACAACACCGTTATTAGGGAGCGAGAAAGCTCCGTTATGAGGGAGCGAGAAAGCGCGGACAACCGCGAAAAACCTAGGTTTTTCCGGTTCGAATCGCTGAATTTCGCCGCAAGGAAGTTCAACTGCTTAAGTCCTGTTGCGTGCTCTGTGCGTGCCCAGGCGAATCATGACCGCTCGCAAAGAGTACGGGTCGGTCGCGGAGGATCCTCGAGCAAGACGCGACCTCCAATCTTCGGCGATTGCGCTGTAGGCGCGAAACGGACAATTATTGATCGAATCGGCTGCGCCCCCGCTTGTTGTTGCGGGCGACGCCTAATGAGATGAGGGCGGGCGTGCTCTTCAAGGGCCAGTGTCACTGTGGCGCTATTCGCGTAGAGCTGGCATCCGACCGGCCGCCAGACCAACAAGTGCTCGGTGCGTGCCAATGCTCGTTCTGTCGCAAGCACAACGCAAGGGCGATCTCCGATCCCAAGGCGCATGTGACGCTGACGGCGGTCGATTCGCAGCAGCTTCAAAGATACTCGTTCGGTCTCCGAACCTCCGACCAGATTATCTGCCGGCGGTGTGGCGTCTATGTCGCGATGACTTTGACCGACGGGGACCGGGTATGGAGCATCATCAATGTCGATACGCTCGAAGATCGCGCACTTTTCACGCGCGCGCCTGAGGCGCGCGACTATAGCGCGGAGGATCGCGAGAGCCGCATCACAAGGAGAAAGGCCCGTTGGTGCCCGACCACGCTCATCGGGTGGCCTACGCTTGCCGCCGGTTAGGCCGCTTCTCAAAAGTCTCATTCTTGAACCTAGGCATCCCTGATTGGATGACGAGACGGGGTGCGGATCGAAGTCGGGCGGGACCAGAGCCTGGTAAGCTCCGCGTCTTGGGCCCAGCACACCAAGACGCTGAGTAGAGGTGCCAGTCGGATCATGCTGTTGCGGGCCCAAAGAGCCATGGGAGCTGCCGGGCGCCACCATGGTCGATCCGTCATAACCAGGCGCGTCTTCTCGAGCTGGGCAAAGGTCATCGCCATCTGGCGGAACGCGACACGCATCTCGTCGTCGGTGTCGGTCAGGTTCTCGCGGGTCGCGGTCATCAGCGTCACGCCGCGAGAGACCAAGAGCAGGCAAGAAGCTCAAGACGGCGCCGGATCGGAAGAACCAGGAGGCCGGCCGGCGCACCGAAGGGCCGAAGCGCTGCACGCGCGGCAAGCCCGCGCTAGTGCAACTCGCCAAATCGATCTGGATGGAGGGCCGCAGCTCGTTGGCGACGTCGGCGCTATTGGCCGAGCGCTCACGTCACAGCGAAAGGCATGCCGTTCACGGCATCACAGGTGAAGCGCCCGATCGAGGCGGAATAGGGTGGGGAGAGGGTTGAGAACTACGGCGCGACCGTTATCGGAAGACGGCGGCGATACCCTTTCATTTTGCCCAGGATTGGCGAGGTCGAATTGACGCAGGTCAATGACCGCTACCCCCATATCACGCCATTAACCACATGATCGACGCAAGCGACAAGCGTCTCCTTGCATGGCTCGCCGAACTGCCGCCCCGTCACGAGTTGGTCGTGCGTATGGCGCTGAACGGCCGCAGCAAAAACCAGGGGCAGCACTAGGACCGGCGCGTCGATGAGCTGAAGCGGCTGTGCAAGATCGACACCACGGGGAAGGTGGCGAAGCTCCTAACCGAAGTGTTCCGCCAAGGCAGGGTCATCGATGCATGTGCTGCGGGTCAAATTCCTTATCCGGTAAGGAATTTAGCCGACGAGTAAGCGCTGACGCCTGCCCCAAGTCAGCACCGTCAACATCCGTATCGGACCCAACGCCAAAAATCGGACTTCGTTGATCGACGGCAGCGACAAGCGCCTCGTCGCGTGGCTCGCTGAACTGTTGCACCGTCACGAGCTGATCGTGCGCCTGGCGCTGAATGCCCGCGCCAAGAACCTCGGGCCGCACTGGGACCGGCGCGTCGACGCGTTGAAGCGGCTGTGCAGGATCGACGGAACCGCCAAGATGGCGAAACTGCCGACCGAAGTGCGCCGCCAAGGTAAGGTCATCGAGGAAAGGGCCGCTGGCGATGATCAACACAACGGATGACAAACCCAACAAGCGGTCTCGCAGGGGGTGTCGCAATGTCCACCGAATACCTCGAACGTTACTTGGTACGGCTTTATCTGACGTGTTTGCTGATAGCGATAAGCGGCATCGGAATCGTGCTGCTTTTCGTTTTTTTGTTGCTGGACCTGGGTGACCCCTTCTCTCTCTATGAAGCCAGCCAAGACGTATTGCTTATCCTATTGCCCGTCACGGGATACCGGTTTGGTCGGTTGAGAGGGGCATTCGAATTTTGACAAGCCAACGGCGCCGGGGGCGGAAACTCGGAAGCAACGTGACGCGACGTAAACGCCCGCCCCAAGTCAGTACCTTCGGCAGCATGATCGCCGAGCTGCGCCTGACGATTTACTGCGATGTCCGCGATTCCCCTTACCAAGGGCTGAGGAATGATGGAAAATCAAGCTTTTAGGCGACGGCCGCACGCCCATTACACGGCTTGCGTGAGCTGATTCACTCACGGTGATTGCGGACGAGGTTTTTGGTACACACAGGGGCCTAGAAGTATCTAAGCGGAGCGAATGGACGGTACATGATGAGCACATTGCCGGGAGTGGTGCTCGGCATTGTTCTGCTGACTACTGCCTCAGCGGTGGAGCATCGCGCTCCGGCCTTTGAGATCCGACCTACTGGCGACTGGAACGGGCTCCGATGGGGAATGACCCTGGAGCAGGTGTTGAATGTCATGCCAGAGGCACAAGAGCTAGATCAGCCGTCCATACCCCATGATCCCTGGCTTGGGGATGACACCACCAAAGCCTGGATTTTGGCTTTCCATCTGGGCGGCGCCGAGTGCCTGGTTCTGCTCGACTTTTACCCAGGCGATAGCCTCCACCGCGTTGTGATTGAGCCTGCGTGGCTCGACACTGACAATGTATGGGTTGCGTCCATCAGGGACGCTCTGCGCAAAAAGTACGGCACTCCAAGGCGCACAACATCCAACGATACGGAATGGGTGACTGACACCACAATAGTTACGCTCTCGGATCGCAAAGACGGCAGGGAGCCTGTGTTGCTCACATATGAGAGCATTCTCCATTGATGAACCAAAGGGAGACTCTAGACGGGGCAGGTAAATCGCCCTTTCGCCGCCGCCTTGACGCCGTGTTTGCAGGGGCTGTGCCTACCAAAATTCACGTCCGAACATAATGATGATGGGGCCGCCGAGGAAGTGAGCATGCCGCGATAGTCCCCCGAAATGTCTTTCGCAGATTTAGGCGGTGGCTCCCGTCTGGTTGGTTAGCAAATATTGTTCCAATTTAGCAAATAGCTCCATCCCTCTCCCGCTCTCTGTTATTTACGCTGACGGTCATATATCAGACAGTGTTTGTCGACAGCATGTGCAATCGCTGCACGGTGCCAGAAAGCACAGAGGCAAAAAATAGAGAGAGTGTCCGTATGGCCTCAAGTTCTGTGTAAGCCGCGCCCATTTGGAGATTTGCCAAGAACTTGCATCCGGGTCCTGTCTGCAATTGCGACCGTCCCGTTCGAAAATATTTCGCGAAGAGAGCCGGTTTTGCGGTTTTGTAAGCAGCCCACAATTCCCGGTATCTCCGACAGTACTTAGCCTTCGAGACGCCCTCTATGAGAGGGTCGTCCGCCGGCGACTAGCGGCGAAGGGTATCCGCGAGACCACTATCACAGATCTCGACTGGCGTATGTGAATTTCGAGCGGCGTCGCCGCTGTGCCTCCAGCCAAAAGAAGCCTCAACTCAGACCAGCCTCATCGAGGGCTTTTTTCATCGCATTGATAGCAAAGTCAGCCACTTTCGATTCGCCGAAATGGGAGACAATCCACGCGAGACTGCTCGAGATCACGCCCCCGCTGCCTTCAAACTCGACAATGGCCTTAAAGCGATCTTCGATGGCAGTTCGGTAGATTTCGGGATCGAGGGCATGGCGTGGCCATGGATCAAGAGATTCGGGCACCGCCGCGGTGCCGAGCAACGGAACCAGAGGAAGAAAGAGGCCACCATTCCCATCGGGGATGCCGTGCGTGGTCTCTTGGACTGGTGTCCACATACCGGTGAAAATCGGATTCGCGGCGGGAAGCATGAACTCCTCGCGTAGGAATTCCTGGCAATTGGCGCGCCCCAACAGATAGTCGTGACGCATGAAGGCTGGACAGGCAAACCCCAAAAAGGCCCCGAGGCCGTCGCTTGCGATCGCGGCACCGCCCGTTTTCCCGTCCCGTTGGGCAGTTATCATGAAGCGGCTGAAGACATCATCGTCGGTCGCGAGAAGGAGATCTTGGGAATCGTAGCGCGTCTGCTCGGTGAGCGCGGAGACGATTGAGCCAAGCATGGTCGGAAGCGCGCATGGACCGCTTGGGCCTAGATCGGCTTGCCCGGCAAAGGGATCCACTAGCACAACGGCGCGATTGGCCATAGTGCCGTCACGCGGATTGTGGCCTAAGACCCCTGCGAGCGAGGTGTGGGCCAGCGCGATCGGCTCGTTATCCGTGGCGCCGCCGTCAACGCTCAGGAAATTGTAGTCGGCCGGGACCTCGCTGGCACCGGACGGAACGAGGGATGCCCAATCCGGCACGCGGCCGACCACTGTCGCCAAGGTGCCGGGTTGGTCGGAAGGTACGACGACAACACGATAGCGATAGTGTTCGGTCGGTCGAACGAGAGCGCGAGGCGGAAATCCCAGGGGAAAGGCGGAGGTTGCCTTCGCGAATGTGCTGAAACTTGGCCAGTCGATCGCACTTGGTAGCCGCGCATCATCGAAGCCGAGCACGAGCTCGTCCGGGCGCGGTTGAATCGGGTTGTTCCGGTAGACGACGGCAAAGCGGCAATAGTCCGCGTGATCGACGAATGTTTCGCTCAATGCACTGTTGCCGAATTTCGTCCTGTATGGAATGCCGCGTAAATTCGTGACAGTCAGGATCAGCCTGAGTGGATCGGCAATATAGGACCGTGACGGCCGCGGTTTGCTGTTGGTAAATGCACAAATGTAATTGGCGCCGTCGTCGATCGGCTTACCGTTGAGGATAGAAACGAGCGACTTCTGCTCAATGTCGCTCGTGCCGAGAAAATCGGCCAACTTTAGCCGGTTGATCCAGACGTTGTAAAACGGATTGCCGCTGTCGTCGCCCGCAAGAGGCGTTGATCGCACGATGTGCGGGAAGTCGAAGGCCAAAGCGCGGGCGGCGATCGCCGCATTGACGCCGCCACCAGAGGTTCCGGTAATGAGCTTTAGCACGACGTTGTGCCTAGGCGCGGTCGGATCGTTAGCATCGCGACGTGTTGTCCATACGTCGAGGGCTTCGATAAGGAAATCGATAACCCCCGCTGTGTAGGCGCCGGCGGAGACGGTTCCTCCCAGAACAAGTGCAAGCTCGAAGGTGTTGGGCGGCGCCGGCGGGACCGCCACGAATAGATTCGCGATTTCTTGTGGCGTGAGCGGGTTCTGATTGACCATCACAATTTCCTCCGTCGATATCGGCGCATCTGCCCTGAGTTCGAAGGCGATCATCTGAAATGCGTCGCTCGCGCCCAGCAAGGTACCGGGTGTCGCCGCGGCTGCTTCTGCCCAAGCTTCCAGCTACGCGGCCGCTGCGCTTCCGGATTTTTTCTCGGCGGGACTCGGTCCAGCTCCTTTCAAGCGGACAATTCTCTGCAGCATGTCGAACCAGAACGGCGCGCCAAACAGCGTGGCAAAAGCGGTGATCAACCAACCGAGCACTCGGCTCAGCCATACGAAAGCCAAGGTCCACCCAGTTGGCGCCACAGGCCCAGGGCCGGACGGGTTGTTTGTCTGCGCGGGCGGGGTATCAAGCCGCCATCCAATTGGAAGATTGGTGTCGAGATCGTTTATCGCCGCCGTCGCATCGGGGATTGTGTTGGTCAGCTTAAGTCTGTCGGCAAGGGTGGGCTGTCTCCAAAGCGCTGCAGCCAGATGAAGGCTGTCAACGTTTAAGGCGGCGACAAGCATTAGCGCAATGACAAAGGACCATAACTGGACGTGACGCTTGTACACGCCGCTGACACGGTCCATGGCGCTATCGAACCACGCCGCGATCTCCTGTTTGACCTTTGCCAGATCTCCCGCATTGCGATCAATGACGTAGGACAGGAACGTGTTCAGCTGCTCGTTGCGGGTTAGCGGTACCTTTGCGTCGATCGTCTGTTTCAGAGCGGTTACGATAGGACTCGCCGATCCAGCGGCTACCGCATACGTCATCCCGGTAATGTCTGCGATCGCATCGGCGAACAGGTTCGGATCGACATAGGCAGGCTTATTTGCTTGGGGTGCCGATGCACCGGGCCCGCGAGGATTGACTGCGGCGTGCGCGTAAAGTTGCATCGCCAATCCGGTGAACGTCTGATCGTTCACGAGGTCTTTGACGCCCTGGAGCAGGAACGCGGCACGCCAATCGAGGCAGGATGCTATGGCTTCAACGATCGCGCTGGTGGCCAAGCTTATGGCAAGAAATGAAAAGAAAAGCCCGACGGCGACGTCCAGGATGACGCTATTGAACATCCTAGCTCCCCCGCGAGATTATGTTTCCTGTTGGCCGTGAGCACGCGGCGATCAATGATAGGGCGTACCCAAAAATGCTAAGTCGCATCTGCACTAATCCCCCCAATAGAAACGTGATTCGACTTTTCTTTCCCGAACGACGACGTGGCGATTACCACGTCGACGTCGACCACCAGCCAATTCGGTACTCCAGTGCCTCGCGCGGCAGCCGACGCGTACTTACAAAAATCTCATCAGCTCGATTCCATTGATGCTCCCCCAACCGGTACACGCGTTCCATCCCGGAATTGAAGTATAGCCTGGCGCACCACCTGAGGCATTGCTGGCGCCGTCGCATATATTGCTAAACATGCCCGCACTTGTAACGCCGAGGTAATAGAGTGTCGGGTTTAGGTAACCGACATTGTGGCCCAATGTCGCATTAATGCGCGCAATGAGGCCGGCATAAAGGGGAACGACACCACTCGTGCCCGCAAAGGGCCCAAGGCGCGTGCCGTCAACTACAATGCAATAGCCATTGGCATAACCTGCGATGTCAGGAACTCCACGTCCCTTTCGTGGGAAGGAATTGGCCGAAAGGGGGATGTTCGCGCC
Source organism: Alphaproteobacteria bacterium (assembly GCA_030041335.1). Taxonomy (GTDB): domain Bacteria; phylum Pseudomonadota; class Alphaproteobacteria; order ATCC43930; family CGMCC-115725; genus JAATGI01. The sequence continues at coordinate 16,989 of JASHOB010000206.1, forward strand.
CACCTGCCAGGTTGGCAAAGGAAAGATGTCGCTAACACCACCGCCGGTATGAGGCCAGGTTGCCTCGGCAAAAACCGAACCCGCGAGATTCCTGATTATTGTACCGCCGCACGCCGTCACCCACGGATCAGAAGCAGGGTAGAGTACATGGGCGCGGGGAGGATCAGATCCGATAGCGGCGACTCCGCAATTCGAGCCGCCATCCCCCGACGCCGCGAGCACTGTGATCCCAGCTTGGGCCGCCTCGCGAAAAGCGCCGCTAATGAGTTCCACTGCTGCCCTTGACCACGTGATTTTGGTATCGAGCGCGAATTCCGGTGCACCGATACTAATTGAGATTATCGATGGCTCTGGATCGCCGGGATCCGGATATATGATTCTTTTGATGGCACGAATCCAACCATCCTCGTCCCACGTTGTGAAATAGACTCCTATGCCAACTCCCGGCGCAGCCGTGCCGGCAAGCTGGATATCGCCCGTTATTTCAAGATCATCTATCCCCGCGGCTCTATTAGGCCGATTGCCCAGTCCCTTCACGACAACGGGCGAGACTGTCGGAGTCGGAAATCCAGGGCCTATGCCTTGGTAGGTGTTGAAATAGGCCTCGATGTCTGTCGGCAAAAAGCCGCCGGTTCCCACCTTCGTCTCGTCCGGGTCGGCAAAGCTCAACAATGCTATGCATTGCCCGCCCATACCTGCTTCGGCCTTCGGAAACTTGTAAAGGGCAGCCACCTGATCGGGTGAGAGAATCGCGCCCGGTAATCTTTCAGGTGCTACGGGGGACGTGGCTGGTGGTGATGAGGCAGTGTCCACAAGAGATCGAGTGTCGAATCCAAAAATGCCCTCGACAACTTGGACTAGGTTACGCGGAACATGGATGGGACCTTCTCGGCCGCGATAAATCTGCGATCCAAAAATGTAAATTCCAAGATCAACGCCGAATGCTGCATTCATTAGCGCGACTGAAGCAGAAAGAACCACATAGCGGCGTTTAGCACTACTTTGTGATCATCAATGGTCAGACCACAGTCCCTAGCGAATGCGATAATAAGGTCGAGATCGACCTGGCTAGCAGCATTCTGCTGGGCAAGCTTATCGCGTGAAAGAAAGGCCCGCCTGTTTGGGGGCACAGCGGCCCAGTATTCTTGATCCGGCAACGGTGGAGCATCTGCGGGCCTGCGGACGTGCACTGAAACGGAAATGCGTTCCGCCGGATCAGCAGGCCTTAGCCGCTGGCCGCGTGCACTTCTTTCGCTACCCGGCAATGGACAATAGTGTGGTGCGACATTTGGCATTGTTTCTGTCCGGGCCCGCACATTTTAGCGAGTGCCGTTGTATCTCCGCGGCGGCCTGTTGGAGCCATTGCCGAAAAACCTGCCGGTGAAAGCGGCAAGCGGTCCAAGGCTCGGAACTGACGAGCTAATCGCCTCGAGGGCCGTCAGGCTAGAGACTTCTCCAAACCGGAATTTGCTTAGAAACGAAAGCGCTGCTTCTGCTTTCGCGTCGCTCATTGCTTGATCCCCCTTCAAAAGCCGCGAGCAACTCCGGTTGCACGATCCGTCTGCATCGGTATCGCGCAGAAAAAAGGCTAGCAAACGCAATTAGTCCGGCAAGTCGTGTTCTGTCGGAGCAAAAATCGGGAATCGCACCAATTTGATGCGCGTTTCCTGATCTGACGCGTATTCCCCCAAAGACTTCGAGGTAAAATACCACATCAAATTGTGAATTCAATACGCGGTGATCGTGAAAGGTCGCTTGCACTACAAAGCGCTGTGGAAATTGCTGCCCCTCGCATGGCGCAAAAAACCGACATGTCCCACCGGGAGCAGAAGGACTGCTATTCTGCCCACAATTCGCGAGAAGGAGTCTGTCGGTCTGATCTGATATCTCGATGAAACAGAGGAGTTCGCGCTTCGTGAACCGCGAAGGGGCGATCGTGTTAGACTGAGACAACGCCCGAAACGAGATGAACGTCCGCTTCCGGGCTTTGACCGCCGAACGCTGCCCCGCTCCTTACGGCCAAATACGCTTGAGAATGGGGCACGCACCTGTCCTGGACAATGCGCCGTTCTCGCGTGCCATCGAGGCGAATGACTGCATTTCCTGCCTGCCAACTTTGGGAGGGCAGCATCACCAATATTGTCGGATAGGATTTGCGACGGGCACAACACGGATTTTGCATGCCGCGTACTGGCTTATTTTGTCTCGACGGCAGGTTCCCCGGCGATCCGAAAAACAGCGAAAACGTAAGCAATTCAAATGGTTTAAGTGGTGCTGCGTGCTGCCGTGCTGCCGGTTGGGATCGAACCAACGACCTCCCCCTTACCAAGGGCAGAGGAATGATGGAAAATCAAGCTTTCAGGTGACGGCTCCACACCTATTACACGGCTGGCGCACAAAAAGGTCGCTCCGGCCGAAGCCAGGGACGGCAGGTTACTCAGCAGCTGGCCGACGCGGGGTCGGAGTCGCGCCCACCCATCACGAAGCCGGTCTAGGATGAGAATCTTCGAGATCGCCGGTCGTATCGAGGCAGTGACGGCAGAAACCAGGAAGATGTTTGCCAATCTCGATTGGTTCAGCGCCGTCTCCTGCCACATGATGGGCGCGCCGACGGAAATGTTCGCGTCGCTCTTCGTAATTGGTAGGACCTCGGGATGGTGCGCACACATTGTCGAGCAGCGGATCCACAACAGGATCATCCGCCCATCCGCCAATTATGTACGGCTGGAGGACCTGCCTTTCGTCCCGCTGAGGCAGCCGCGCGCGATCGGCCGTCTCTCACGAGCCGCCTTAGGAGAACTGCATGCCCTATCTCGTCGCTGCTGACTTGCCCACCGAGCCCGCCGGCCTGCGTTTTCGTCGGCTGCTCGACCGGCCGGGAATCGTGCAAATTCCTGGCACCCATAACGGCATGGCAGCGCTGCAAGCAAAGGCTGTAGGCTTCGAAGCGCTCTATCTCTCCGGCGCCGCCATGACGGCTTCGATGGGT
>JASHOB010000207.1 GCA_030041335.1 Alphaproteobacteria bacterium
GTTCCTGAAGAAATGGATCGACGCGCGACTCGACGCTATCGAGAAGGGCCGAATTGCGGATCCCGACAAAACCATCGCCTACTACTGGCTTAAAAATGCGGGAGACGGAAGATATTTTGCGAAGAAGGACGTGGTCTTCGAGTGTTTCCATAACTTCGTGGCGTTCAGCCAATGGGGCAATTCAATCTTCGGCGTCATGACGCGCCTCGACGAGAGGGGTGGTGATCCGGCCGTGCGCGCCGCCTTCGAGGAAACCATGAGCGGAGACTTCGACAAGGCGAACGGAGCGCCCTACACGCCTCTTGAGCTTCTGGTGATGGAGCTCTTCCGTACCATTTCTCCCAACGGCGGCAGCTTTTCAGCGATTACGGACACCAGGGCGTCGTCCTTCTACGGAGGCTCCCCCTTCGCCCAGTTCGGGATACCCTACGAGCGACATGCTTACGCGATTACGCCGCACACCGAGACAAGCTTCGATGCGCGACTGTGGAAAGACCCGCAGCGGTTCGATCCGGAGCGCTACAAGAGCGTGCCGACCAGCGCGGAGATTGATGAAGCGAAATGCAAACAGATCGGGCTGCCACGGTGCCCCTTCGACATTACGACTCTGCCCGTTAGCGACGGCCGCAAAGTCGGTATCACCAACAGCGGCTTCGGCACAGTGTTCGCGGTGGCGGATGGAAAGCCGCTGCCAGTCTGTGACTATGCCGGTTTCGCGCCCTTCGGCTTCGGCTATCGACGCTGCCCAGGCGAGCAACTGACCATCGACGTGTTTTGCGAGTTTCTGCGCAAGGTAAAGCGTGACAAAATCGTGTTCCGAAAGCTCAACCTGCCCAATCCGGCAAAGGTGCCGGTCGGGCCGACCGCGGTGATCGACGACGACATCGGATTCGCTAGGTGAGGTTGAAGTCGGGACCGACCGCGGCCCTTCCATCCCCGAGTCTCGAGAAGATCCCAGAGCTGATTGCAAGCTTCCGTCTACGCCTTTGCGTAACACGGGGCACGTTATCTTTTCCTCTCCAGCTTGCGGCGTCCTTGGGCCACCGTAATCCGCACTCCCAGCAACAGCGTCCGCAGCTGATTGATGCCTCGTGCGCGCCCCAACCAGACGTTCCTGCGCCGTCGCGGCGCTTAGCCGGCTGATCCGGTCCAGGTCGGCACACCACTCTTCAAGAAAATTCCCAATCAATCCCCCCAGCCGAACCAGTGGATGGGCGAGATCGATGATCTCCAAGCTGCGGCCGAAGCAGATCATTCTGACGCTCATCCCGCGGTCGCGACGTCGCGACATCGTGTTCCTCTGACGGAGTTCCGAGGGAAACAGAATCACGATCCGCAGACTCTGATCACCAACTTGCACAGTTCAAACACGGAAACTTTTCGCCTAAAAGAACACCCTAAACTTGACACTAGGAATGGCAGCGAAGTGGGCGGTCGGATTAAACGCTAAATTCCAGATGAGCTGGATTCCCGGCGTGAAGGTCGCGTTCGGGGTAACCAGCAGGTTCCAATACGCCTCCCCACCATACTGGTTCTTGGCGGGCATGCCCGGCGCAAGTAGGTTGGCGAACGACTGGCCCCACACGGCGCCAGCCGCAATCTCGCCCTGGACGCCGAACGGTCTCAGATACGCCAGACCAGTGGTCGCCATGTCCCTCGAGAAGGTCGTCGAGATGCCGCCGCCCTCCGCAGTATTGTAAGTATAGTTGGCGAAGCCGACCCAGGGGCCAAATTGCTTCTCTCCCGCTATTTTGAAACCGCCACCGGCGGTGTTCGGTGTCGTGTCGGGATTCCGCGTACTACGTTTATCGGCATAAAAGATATCGAGATGGAGATGGTCGAACTCCCCATTGGGCCGCCTCCAGTCCTTTCCGATCTCCAGACCATAGAAGTATTGGCCCTTGCCGAAAGTACTCCAGTCAATACCAAGAGCGGCTGGATCGCCGTTCATGTCGTTCAGAGTCCCGACGACATAGACCCCGGGATCTGATGTGATCGGCAACCACCGGAATGAAGCGCCGAGTCCGAAGGTGGGATAAGGGATCGTCTCGTTGAAGGCAAACGGACTGGCCGTGAAGCCAGTCCTGGCATCCTTGAAGCGGAAGAAATTGAAAACCGCCTGCGGCCCCTGATTTCCGACCCGGAAGCTGAATTGAGGTCCCAATCGCTGTTCCCAGAACAAATCCTCGACTCTTGCTCCTTGATTCCATGAGGTGAACTCATAGTTGGACCAAAGCGAGCCCTGATTGACAGGTCCGAACACCGCCGGCACCGCATTGTCGCCGAGGCTGGCACGGAAGGCCCAGCGGAACACGAACATGCCCTGATAATCCCCGCCGCGGTCGAGGGGTGCCCATGTGACGCTGGTTGCTGCCCAAGCGCCGAGCGCCGTGTTGTACGCGGAGCGCGGCACGGTTGCCGTCGTATATTGGAAGAGTTGCTGGTAGCTGGCACCGAACGTAATTCCGTACTGATCGAGCGCTTTTCGCCGCACCTCCGAAAGCTGGTCGCTAAATGGCAACGCAAGCCCTGGAAGTAGCGAAGGGGTCGGCTGCGGATGCGTTGGATCGGCCTGGGATTCGCCCTGGTCGGCATCGTAGTTCGGATCGTTGAAGTACTCGCTGCCGGAAGGCGGTCCGAGCTCCCCCTCCACCCACTCATAATCGTCGTCCGCAGCGACAGCGGCATGTACGCCGTCAGTAGTCGCTTCGGGTACGGTCGTCGACTGCGCGTTGGCGCGCTCCACTCCGGCCATCATCGCAAGAAGGCCGAACGCATAAGTCGGAATCGCTCGCGCAGTTCTTCTCTCTGACCTACGCACTCGGTCAGCTCTTGGCCCATTCGGTCCGGCCAACGGCGCCGACGGAAACAAGACGCGTCACTTCGTCCGGGCGATAGCCGAGATCGGCCAGCACGGCGGCCGCGTCGGCGCCGATCCGGGAGGCCGCCTTCGGCCGTGGCTGGGTCTCGCCATCGAATGCGAACCACGTCGGCGCGAAGCATTCCGTCGACCAGCCGTCGTTCTCACGCCTCTCGAACTTCACCGTGGCACTTGGATGTTCGCGATGCCGGTCCGCGAGTTCCTTGCATGTCTGCACGGGCGCGGCGGGGATTTTCTGTTGTGCACACCAGGCAAGAGCCTCCGCCCTGCTGCGTTTGCCAAGATCGGCGGTAATATCGTGCGGCGCTTGCGCAAAAATCCAGCCATCGCTGAGCTGGTACACGCGTGCACCCGGTGTCATTCCGGTCGCAAGCTGGCCGCGCGCGCTAGCCGGGGGCTCGCTGCCCGGGCGCTGGAACAGGAGCTGGATGAGCGTGGCCGCGTTACAAAGCGAGGTCTCCGCCCAGTCGCCAACACCATCCCCGCGCGTCTCTCGCGCATACAATGCGAGCACGCCCGCGTAAGCGCCGAGATAACCGCAAAGGTAGTCGACGGCAGAAGCGATGCCATGGAACGTCGGGGTCTCCACGCCGCCGAAGCGCATCATCACGCCGGTCGTGCCTTGGATGGATGGGTCATAACCCTTGTCGTGATGGCGCGGGCCATGCCGCTCGCCGCGCGTCGCCGTGATCTGCAGGCCGATGGCGTGGGGGTTGCGCTGCCTCAGCGACGCCGCGTCGATGCTGAGCCGCGCCATCTGATCGTCCATCATGTTCGCCACGACAATGTCCGCCCGTCCCGTGATCTGGTGAATGATTTTGAGGCCCTCGGGTATCCTTCTATCCAGTATGATACTGCGCTTGCCGACCGAGTTCTCGCCGGACCAATTGACGTGGATGGTCGGCGCGTGCTGCGGGTCCGCTACGTCAACCCGTGTCACGGCGGCCCCGAGCTCGACGAACATGCGCGTGCAGCTCGGGCCGGCGAGGACGTTAGTCATGTCCACCACTGTATAGCCCTCGAGCGGCAGGTGTGCCTTGGCCCGGCCGGTAATGGCGGGCGGCGGCGCGGCGCGCACAGGTAGCGCAGTAGCCGAGCTCCGTGCCACGAGCGGAGCGTAGGGCTGCGCACTTTGCGTCCACACCACCCGGCCGACCTGGACATCGCCCGCCCCGGGAACCTCGGCGAACACGCCGGCAGCCCGGGCGTCCGCATCGCGCTGCCATTCCTCCCAGGTCATGATGATGGTGCCGGCGGAGCCGCGAGCGGCAAGAAAGCGTTCCCACTCTGCCGCGGTGCGAACCAGAAATGCGGGTTCCAACATGTCGGCAAGCTTCGATGTGTAGGCAAAGCCGAGCGACAGGCTGTCTCCAAGATTCCGGCGGGCATCCGCAATATTGGCTGGATCGTAAGGGTTGGCGTAGACAGCGCCGGTCGCTAGCGCTTGCTCCCAGAGGCCCATCGCTTCGAGGAAACGTCGCGACAGGCGGCGATTCGGAGCGGCCATGGGAAGATACCAGCTGCGATCCTTTGTGCGATAGGGCGTCGAGAACGGTGCAAAACGGCGCTCCAGCCACATCTGCCGCTCTGGGTCCCGCAGCGCATCGGCCACGAACGTGTGGAACTGGTCGGGAGAAAGCCCCGGCGGCAAGCCGCCGACCACAATTGGCTCGAGGTGCTTGGGAAGGCCCTCCGAGGTCATGCTAAGGGCGCCAATGGCCGACAGTGCACC
>JASHOB010000027.1 GCA_030041335.1 Alphaproteobacteria bacterium
GCTTTTCGCTGCGGCCGAAGACGGCATCCACCCAATCGGACGCGGTATCGCCGACATCTCCACAGCCGCTTACGAACAACGTCAAACCAGCCATCAGCAACAAGGTGCACCGCTTCACGGACCAGGACTCCTGCCAATCATTGCGCCAGCGCGGCCACCATCTCGGTCGCGCGCGTGCGCATCCCGCGCGGCGCCGACTCATCGTCGGCGAGCCGCTGATAGTTGGCACGCGCTTCCGCTTTATCGCCGGCCTGAAGTTGCGCCAGCGCCGTCAGTTCGAGCGCGCTGGGCCGCCACGCGCCCGCGGAGGCAACCAACGGCTGAAGCCGCCTGATGATCCTGTGGGGATCACCGCTCGAAAGCCCATATTGGGCGGAAAGGATTGTGGCGAGATCGCGGAACGACTGATCGATCGACGCATCCGTGGCAATCGCTTCGTAGCGTGCTGCGGCACCAGCGGCATCGCCACTTCGTGCGAGAAGCGCCGCGCCCTCGAACCGCGCCAGCACGGCGCGTTCGCCCGATCCCTGGGCCAGTGCCGCAAAGGCAGCCTCGGCCTCTTGCAGCTTGTCGCCTCGCATAAGATCGAGGGCGACCTGATAACGCTCACCTTCGTCGGCGCGAAGCCGCGCCACGTACTGGCGCCAGCCGACGACAATGCCGGTGGCGACGACCACCGCCACCAGAAAGCCGACGACATAATAGCCATAGCGCTGCCACAGCTTGGCGAGATTCTCCCGCCTTAGCTCCTCCTCAATTTCCCTGAAGATATCGCTCACTTGTGACTCCGCGGACTCGTCCCCGCAACCTGTTCGCTAGCATAGAGTTTGCGCTGGCGCGACATAAACTTATGGATGGCAAAGCCGGCGGTCCATCACCCGGGTAACAGGTCATCGGTTTCACCTTCCGGCAGCCCCACGCGTTTCTAGCCCCTCCCAAACTCACACCGCGCGAGCGGCTCGACGCCATGGCTCACTCGATCCTGGGTTCCTGACAGCGCTTGGCTTTGACGGCTCACTCGGCCGCAAATTATCACAGGTGTCGGGAACGGACTGGAGCCAGCGGGGCGAGCAATGGTCTGGACCTGCGCCAAAAAATGGGGAAGACTAACTTTCTTTAATGTGCAAAAGAGCACGCCACCGAGCGTCCGATGGCAACGATTGTCCGCTTAAGCGAGATCCGGCGTAAGGCCAAGCCCACGTTTTTCAGCCGCGGTGAGCTCAATTTGCTGTTGTCTCTGTACAGCCGCCAAGTCATGCGCGGCCAATGGCGCGATTACGCCATTGGATTGCAGGACGGCAAGGCGCTCTTTGCCGTATTCTGCAACACCGACGAGGCTGCACTTTATACCATCGTCAAAGCGGCGCCCCAGGGCGACCGGAAGGCGGAATTCACATTGTTGTCCGGCCGCTTGCCGTTGGCTCGCAGTGCCAATTTAAGCAATATCGTCCAGAGCCTGACCCACCGGCTGCGTGGCCGTGCCAGGGTGGTGGACGGCGAAGCCGGGCGCTAAGTGGTGGTGCTGCCCGATGAGTTCGCCCGGGGCAACCATCCGGCGGCGATCATGTCGTGCCTTTGGCCACCGGGTTCGCGCTGGTGTCATGTGGCCCCCTGTCAGCTGCGGTCGAGGATGATGACCATTTAGCCCGCCCGATGCTCTCCGACATCGCCGTCGTGGAGTATGCCCCTCCGATGCTGCACCCCGACGCTCCTCACCGCGCGTCGGGCGCCTGCCACTTGGGGTCGGCCCACATCGACGGTTGCTCCGGGCCGAACCCGATAAAGTACATTTTTGGCAATATCTTCGCCTTTATTTTGCCTTGTTCTGCCGGGAATTGTCATGGTGACCCGGTGAGGCGGGAGGCGCTCCGCCGCTCCGTGTCGATGCCACCCTCTGACCGACGACAATTCGGAGCGTGCCTGAGCAAAGAGTACTTCGGTGAAGAGCAACTATCCCTACGCTCGTTCGGGCATCCTTACTTGGATCAGTCAGCTGGGATCATCCGAATTCCGGGAGTCCAGCAGGCTCGCGGACGCTATTGTCGAGGTCGTCGAGTTCAGCCGCCGTCACGCCGTTTGGATCACGACATGCCTGTTGGCGCTGACCGTGATTGGCGCGGTCTTCGCCGTGCAAAGACTGACCATCGACACTGACGTCGACAGGCTGATGTCGCCGGATCTGCAATGGCGACAGCGCGAAGCCGAAATGGAACGGGCCTTTCCGCAGAATGTAGATCTGCTCGTCGTTGTGGTGGATGGCGACACGCCCGACCGCGTTGAAGATGCCAGCGCAATGCTCACGCGTTATCTCGGCAATGAGACAAAAATTTTTGAGACCGTCCGCCGGTCCGCGGCCGGCAACTTCTTCCAACGCGAAGGCCTATTGTTCCTGCCGAAGCAGTCGGTCGAGAAGGTCACCGGGCAGATGATCGCGGCGCAGCCATTGCTCGGCACGCTCGCGGCGGATCCGAGCCTGCGAGGCGGTTTCGACGCGCTCGCGCTCGCGGCAAACGGAGTCGTCCGCAGTACCGGCGCCAGCGATCAGCTCGACGCCACTTTCAATGCCGTCGCCGATGCGACGGAGGCGGCGCTCGACGATCGCTACGCACCCCTGTCTTGGCAGCGCTTGCTCAGCGCGCGGGAGCCTACGCCACGCGAATTGCGGCGCATTATCCTCGCCAAACCGCTGCTCGACTACACCAAGCTCCAGCCCGGTAGGCGTGCCGCGACGGCGGTGCATGACGCCGCCAGGAAGTTGGGCTTGACGCCAGATCGCGGCGTTCGCGTCAGGGTCACCGGACCGGTGGCGTTATCCGACGCAGAGTTCGCGACCCTAAAGCGCGGCGCCATCGCTTCGATCGCGCTATCGATCGGATTTCTGCTGCTGTGGCTGATGCTTGGCGTGCGTTCCGGCCGCATCGTGCTCGCCATTCTGATAACCTTGCTGGTCGGATTGGTTGCCTGCGCTGACTTCGCGGTGCTGGCCGTCGGTGCGCTCAATCCAATTTCGCTCGCCTTCGCTGTGCTGTTCGTCGGCATCGCGGTCGATTTCAGCATCCAGTTTAGCCTGCGCTACCGCGACGAGCGCTACCGGCTCGACGATTTCCCGGTGGCGATGTGGCGCACTGCGCGCGGGATCGGTCGAGCGTTGACAATCGCGGCAGCAGCAACCGCAGTTGGCTTTCTGTCATTTGTACCGGCAGATTATACCGGTGTCGGCGATCTCGGTCTGATCGCTGGATTCGGGATGATCTTTGCCTTGTTGCTCAATCTAACTTTGCTGCCAGCGCTGCTGACATTGCTGCGGCCGTCGGGCGAAGCACGTCCGGTCGGTTTTGGCACCGCTGTGCCGGTTGGCCACTTCCTGGTCGCGCGCCGGTGGTGGGTTCTCGGCGTCGCGGGCGTTGCCGCCGTTGGCGCGGCGATCGTGGTGCCCAGGCTTGTTTTCGACTTCAACCCGCTCCATCTGCAAAACTCGCGCGAGGAAGCCGTCTCAACGCTGGTCGATCTGATGGGCGACCCCGACACGACGCCCTACACTATTGACGTGATGGCGTCGTCGCCAAGCGCGGCCGAGACATTGGCGCGAAGAATCGATCAACTGCCCGAAGTAGCGCGTACCGTCACCATCAATAACTTTATTCCGACCGACCAGCAGAGCAAACTCGCGATCATCGCCGACGCGCATCGATTGCTCGGACCGACATTGTCGCCCGCCAAGGTCAAGCCGCCGCCCACGCCGGACGAGATCATCGCCAGCATCGCCAAAGCGCGTGATGACGTCCAACAGGTTGCCGCCAAGGGCAACTTCGCCGCGCAACGACTGGCACTTGATCTGGAAATGGTGATCGACCGGGGCGCCAACGTGTTGCCGGCTCTCACGGCCAATCTTTCGTCCGGCATCGGCCAGCGGCTTGACGAATTTCGTCTCGCCCTGAGTGCCGTGCCGGTCACCTATAATTCGCTGCCCTCCGAGTTGCGCCGTGACTGGGTGACGCCCCGTGGTCAAGCCCGAATCGAGGTCTATCCGTCGGGTGATGTACGGAACAACAAGGTTCTCAAGTCCTTCGCGGCTGCAGTGCGCGCGATAGCGCCCGATGCGACGGGCGCGCCGATTTCGATTCAAGAATCGGCAACGAGCGTGATGCACGCGGTTGCTACCGCCGCCATCATCGCAGCGGTCGCGATTGTGCTGATCCTTGGGCTCATCCTGCGTCGCCTCGACGATGTACTGCTGGTGTTGGCACCCCTAATGCTGGCCGGATTGCTGACCCTCGCGACCAGCGTCATCGCGGGCTTCCCTCTCAACTTTGCCAACATTATCACCCTGCCCTTGTTGCTCGGCATCGGCGTCGCGTTCGATGTCTATTTTGTGATGCGATGGCGTGACGGGCAGCGCGAACTCCTCGGCTCGAGCACCGCGCGCGCCATCTTGTTCAGTGCGTTAGCAACAGGGACAGGCTTTGGCAGTTTAGCTTTGTCACCGCATGCGGGGACCGCGGAAATGGGACGCCTCCTCGTCGTGGCGCTATGCTATACGCTGATCTGTACCTTCTTCGTGTTGCCTGCGCTGCTTGCCGCGGTCAATCCCTCACGTGCCGATCATCGAGCCTCTGTCTCGGGTCGTGGCTGAGATGATGGGGACCCGACCGCAAGCGTTGACCCGCCACCCTACGCGTGAAAGGGCTGGTCACGAGCAGAGCTGGAAATCGCCGTCCTGTTGAACGCGCAAGGTTCGCAAATTGTCGCCGACCTCCGGCTTGTCGCGATCGCGCGGTTCCATTTTATGACCGTCACCGGCGGCCGCGTGACGGCCCGCGGGGTGGCGCGATGGACCATTTGAGAGGCCGCCGCCGCCGAGACACGCAGCACACGGGTCAAGATCATGCCGATCCGATCCGACACTCCGCCGGCGGCAGGCCTCCCCTGTTAATGATTGGCCGCGATATTTATCGCCGCTGCTACGGTTATGTTACCCTAAGCGGAACATTTGCTGTTGCATTTCGTTAGCAGCATTGTCAACCATTCACTATTAACCTTGGGCGGTTCGATGTCCGACTTAGGGATGCCAAGCGTGAAGCGATTTTGTTTGGCCCTGTTACTGGCTGCCGTCGTGGTTTTGTCGGCGGGCCCCGCAATTGCCGACCAACCCGACGATACCGACGATCCGCTCGAATCGATGAACCGAA
>JASHOB010000028.1 GCA_030041335.1 Alphaproteobacteria bacterium
TGGGCCGAGCCATCGAGATGGCCGACAAAACCGGCGAGGGTGGGTCTGACGCCGCAGCGGCATCCGCATCGGCCAACCGAAGGCTCAAACTGCAAACCGACCTTGCCAAGGCACTTATGTGGTCGCGAGGTTACAACGCAGAAGAAACGCGTGCGGCCTTCATCCGCGCCCTTGAACTCGCCGCGGCGATCGATGACCCGACCGAGCGATTCGCCATTTACTATGGTTTGTGGAACGGCAACTTTGTGCGCGGCGAGTTGAAGCTGGCGCGGGAGATGGCCGAGACATTTCTGCGCGAGGCTGAACGTGGAGCAGGGACGACGGAGCGTGTGGTTGGCCGCCGTCTCGTGGGCGCCACCTGCCTCCACCAGGGTGATTTCGTCGCGGCGCAACTGTATTTCGTTGAGGCGCTCAGCATCTACGATCGCGAGCGGGGTCGTGAAGCCAGGTTCCGCTTCGGCCAGATTTTCGGCGCGGGCGCGAGGGCGTGCCACGCCATCACAAAGTGGCTGCTCGGTGAGGTCGGACCCGCGCGGGTGCTGATCGAAGGAGCCGTTGCCCATGCGATCGAAACCGGTCAGGTACCGACCCAGGCCGTGGACTATGTTTTCAAGGCCCACTTCGAGATGGTTCGTGGAGATGCTGCAGCTGCCCGGCGCGACGCGGACATTGTCGTCAAACTCGGCCGGGAGAATGCGCTTAAGCTCTATGCAACTGTGGGCGCGGTGCAATCCGCTTGGGCAAGCGCTCGCCTGGACGGAAGCGGGAGCGGAGCGTCGGAGCTTCGACAGGAATTGGCTGCCTATGTCGGCCAAGGAAACAAAATATACGTGCCGTTCTACGAAGGTTTACTGGCCGAGATCGAGGCTGAGGGCGATCCAGCGGGAGCCTTGATCCGGATCGACGAAGCGCTGGACCTCGCACGTGAGACAGGGGAACATTGGAGCGACGCGTTCCTCCATCGCTTGCGCGGCACGCTTCTCTTGAGGCGCGATCCGGCCGATACCGCGCCGGCCGAAGAGGCATTCCTCACGGCGATTACCATCGCGCAGCAGCAGAGGGCACGCAGTTTTGAGCTGCGCGCAGCGCTCGATTTGGCGCGACTTTATCATGCCACAAACCGTTCCCCGGATGCCCGGGCCTTGCTCGCGTCTGCGCTCGAGGGCTTTTCGCCGACCCCTGAGTTTCCCGAGATCGAACTAGCGCAAGCCTTGCTCGGAACTCTTCCAACCTTGCCTCCGCAATGTGTGCAAACATGACCGAGGTCACTGCAAGGTGCTTTTGCGAACCGAAGGTTCCCCCCACGATCGGCACGACCCGTGCGCCCTAGGGTCCTTCACGGTGGCAGCGTCAGCGACTGAAGGCCGGGTGCAGAATAGCAGACGTTTCCGGGCCGCTCCTCGCCTTGCCGCTGCGATTCTTTGGACCATCGGCATTGCGGGGTGTGGTGGGCACGAAGCGGCGACCGGTCCGTCCACCCTGCTGCTGCAGCATATAAGATAGGAATTTGCTCCAACATTCGGCTGCGGCGGCGATCACGGAATGCTCGTGCAACTATCGGAAGAGTATTACGGGCGCTCCATTCTTTGGCCGCCACCGATGTCCGTCTGCCCCTAAACGAGTGATGTCGGGGTCAGTGCCGAACCTATTCGCCGCACGCCGGGGCGCGAAGGGCGCGATCTTCGGCGAGGCGGGCTATCCATGCGCGTCCTGCAGACGCCGGACGTTGCGTGAAGATGGTGCATGATGATATCGAGTACGGCCTGACACGGGCCCATGGCGAAGGTTTCGATATCCTGAATAACAAATCACGCAAGGATCGGGAGGAGGATGAGCGATACACGCTCGACATCGGCGACGTTGCGGAAGTTTGGCGGCGCGGCACCGTCGACGCGGCCGTGGAGGAAGCGGCAGCGGCGAATGTGCTGGCGGCGCTGCCGTTCGCCCGGTTCCGGGCGTGTCATGAGCATAAGGTTGAAGAAAATATCCTCTCGACGATGCGCTTTAGGTTCGGCCGGCATCTTGAGCGCATGCTGCACCGGAAGTATTCGCAGTGGCCCGCACCACCATCGCCGTGATAATGGGCGTTTCCGGTAGCGGAAAAACGACCATCGCCCAGGGCGTCGCCGCAAGGCTGGGATGGCAGGTGCTGGAGGGCGACAAGTTTCACCCGCCCGCGAATGTCCAGAAGATGCACAACGGCATTCCGCTTGACGATGCTGACCGGTTGCCATGGCTGGAGGCGATTGCCGCGGCAATCGACCAAATGCGTGCCCAAGGTCTACCTGCGGCTATCGCCTGTTCTGCCTTGAAGCGAAAATATCGGGATATTCTGATTGGCAAACGGCCGGACGTCGTTCTGGTTTATCTGAAAGGCAGCCCAGAGCTGATCGGCCAGCGACTAGCGAAACGGGCGGGACATTTCATGCCGCCTTCCTTGCTGGCGAGCCAGTTTGCCACCCTAGAGGAGCCGGCGCCGGATGAACACCCGATCATTGTGGATGTCGGCGCGCCTTCCGAAGCCATCGTATCTGATGTCATAACGGCGATGCAGGAGCGAGGTCTGTTGTGACGAACGGGCAGTTTGCGATCTATCCCAGCCTGAAAGACCGCGTTGTCTTCATCACTGGCGGGGGCAGCGGCATTGGCGCGGAAGAGGTGAGGCAGTTCACCGCCCAGGGCGCCAAGGTGGCTTTCGTCGATATCGCGGAGGAACCATCGCGGGCGTTGGTGAGCAACTTGGAGAAGACGGGGTATGCGGCGCCGTTTTTCCAAAAGTGCGATCTGAAAGACGTCGTTGCGCTACGGGCCGCCATCGCCGAAGCGGCGGAACGCATGGGACCGATCACCGTGCTGGTGAACAACGCGGCGAACGATCAGAGGCACAAATGGGAAGAGGTGACGCCCGCATACTGGGATGAGCGGATGGCAACGAATCTGCGTCACCAGTTCTTTGCGATCCAGGCGGTAGCGCCGATGATGAAACAGGCGGGGGGCGGATCGATCATCAATTTCGGCTCCGTCTCCTGGCATGCGCTGCAAGGGAACATGCCTGCCTACACAACGGCGAAGGCCGGTGTCGAGGGGCTGACGAGAACCATGGCTCGGGATCTCGGGCCCGACAAGATCCGGGTGAATTGCGTAATTCCAGGATGGGTGATGACGCAACGGCAGATCGATCTATGGCTGACGCCGGAGGCGGAGAAGAACCTGATGCAGGTTCAGTGTTTGAAGGAAAAGGTCATGCCAGTCGACCTGGCACGCATGGTGCTGTGGCTTGCATCGGATGACAGCCTGATGTGCTCGGCACAGCTGTGGGTCGTGGACGGCGGGAGGATGTAGGTCAGGTGGCGCAGCGGGTTGCTCGGGCGCCCTTCGGTGCGTCGCAATGACGTCAGAATTGAAGTTAGGCCGTCCGGAGTTGCATCTCCCGCAGCCGGCGAGGTGCGCAACGAGTACAACAACATTGTCAACGCTGAGCACCGCTTCCTCGGATGCCAGCGGCTTCCGCGGGAATGCGCCGAGGCCAGCGCCGGCAATCCTTCCCGAGACGGCTCATCCTGGAGGGCGGGAAGATCAGCCACACCGCCGCGGCACGCGTTGACCAGCGGCAAAACGGCTGAAGGCAATGCGGGCAACGCGGTAGCCGATATTGCGGAGACCGATAATGCCGTCTGTTTGGCATGGAGTTCGCCCAGGCCGGAAATCTCCTGTTTGCAGGGCCAGCGCCCTGAGAAGACCATTTGGTGCCGCCACGGCGGGCGGCAATATAGATCCGCATCTGCAGCGTACCGCAATAGAGGGAAGTGAACATGTGGGAACCGAGCGAGCGCTACCCTGACCCGGCTGTCCGTGTGCTGCATCCGGACTTCAATAAGTATCGATTGCAGTTGGCTTCAGTGGAGCGGCTTCATACGGGATGCCGGTGGGCGGAGGGGCCGGTGTATTTCGGCGACGGGCGATATTTGTTGTGGAGCGACATCCCCAACGACCGGA
The DNA here is from genome assembly GCA_030041335.1 of Alphaproteobacteria bacterium. Classification (GTDB taxonomy): domain Bacteria; phylum Pseudomonadota; class Alphaproteobacteria; order ATCC43930; family CGMCC-115725; genus JAATGI01. The sequence goes on from JASHOB010000028.1 coordinate 3,997, forward strand.
TTTTGAAATGGGAGGAAGAGACGGGGGTGGTTTCAGTGTTCCGCGAGACCTCCTGGAATGCGAACGGAAACACGCGAGATCGTCAGGGTCGCCTGATCACGTGCGAGCATCGCGGTCGACGGGTCACCCGGACTGAATATGACGGTGCAATCACGGTGCTGGCGGATAGCTACAACGGCAAGTGTCTGAATTCGCCGAACGATGTTGTGGTCAAGTCGGACGGATCGATATGGTTCACCGATCCGGTGTTCGGGCTTCTGGGCTATTATGAAGGGCAGAAGAAAGAGCAGGAGCTGCCCGAGGCGGTGTATCGGTTGGATGCGAAGACCGGCGCGCTGACGGTGGTTGCAGATGATATTCCCGGGCCCAACGGGCTGGCGTTCTCTCCCGACGAGTCCAAATTTTATGTGGTGGAGTCGCGCGCGGAACCTTACCGGCAGTTCCGCGTGTCCGACGTTGTTGCGGATGGGACCCGGCTGGCGAATAGCCGGAGCTTCCTGGATGCCGGGCCGGGCGGCACGCCGGACGGATTCCGGGTAGATATTGACGGCAATCTGTGGTGCGGCTGGGGCATGGGTTCGGCGGAGCTTGACGGGGTGCGGGTGTTCAATCCCGCGGGCGAGCCGATCGGGCATATCGTACTGCCGGAACGCTGCGCGAATGTGTGTTTCGGCGGGCGGTCGCGGAACCGGCTGTTCATGGCCGCGAGTCACGGGTTGTATGCGCTCTATGTGAATACGCAAGGCGTGCAGCTGGGTGCGTAGGCGTCGATATTCAACCTCGCGGCATTGAGGCATCGGGTTTTAACCGATGTCTCCGCCTCTCTCCCCACCCCGGATCGATGATTTCACACTTCCGGATGTGATGTACGATCGCAACGCTGTTAGGCCGCGAGCCTCTCCAAGATATCGCGCACGAGGCCTTGAAGCAGATCGAGCTTGTAGCCAGTCATCGGCAATGGGTTGGCACCTGACGTCGCCTGTTTTGCGGCTTCCGCGATCACCGCCGCGTTCGCCGACATGCCCTGCAGCGTCCTTTCGCAGGCCGTGAGGCGAAGCGGTACCGGCGCAATGCCGCCAGCGGCGAGGCGCACAAACCGGAATGTCCCATCTACGATTTCCACGCGCGCGCAGACCTCGACCAGCGCCCATTCGGCGTGCGTGCGGCTGATGGCGCGCTTGTAGGTCGCATGCTCGCCAGTCTGCAAAGCGGGCAGCACGATTTTGGTGATCATCTCACCGGGTAGCAGCGCATGATCCGCGCGGCCATTGGAACCGTCGCCAAGCAGCTCGGTGATCGTCAAGCCATCGCGGCGCTCCGTCGTAATGCGCGCATCATAGGCTAGCAGTGCCACCGCCATGGTCGAGGGATGCGGCGCGACGCAGGGACCAAGGTCGAAGGCGACGCCATAAAGATGATTGCCGGATCGGGCTGGGCAGTTACTGCCGCCCTTTTTCAGGCAGTCGATACCCGGATTTCGAAAATACCAGCAGCGCGAACGCTGGGCGAGGTTGCCGCCAAGGGTCGCCAGATTCCGCACTTGCGGCGTGGCGATACCTTGCGCGCTCGCGGCGATACCCGGATAGGCCGCACCGAGGCGCGCATCGGCGGCGATCGCGGCAATCGTCGTCAGTGCACCGAGGGTGGCAGTGCCATCGTCGCCCCACGAAATTCCGTACCGGCCTGACGCAATATCGATCAGTGGCCCCGTCGAAACGCCGCTGCGGCGCCGTTCGGAGAGATCGGTGCCAGCCGCGCGGAGTTCCGCCACCGCCTGGGCGGGCGTCGATGTGACGTTCATGCAGCGGCCCTCCCTTTCAGCGCCGCGACCAGCCGGTCCGGGCGAAACGGAATCTCGGTCAGCCTGACGCCGATGGCATTGCAGATCGCGTTCGCGATCGCGGGCGAGGTCGGCACGGTCGCGACCTCGCCGGCGCCTACGCTGCCGCCTGGCACATGATCGAAACCGGTCTCGTCAAAATGGACCTCCAGACGCGGCATGTCGGCGATGCCTGGAATACGATAATCGTCCATGCTCGCACTGAGCACCTGGCCGGTCGAAGGATCGGTCTCACGCGTCTCGTAGAGCGCGTAACCGATGCCCTGGATGAGCGCGCCCGCTGCTTGGCTCCGCGCCAGCGTCGGCGCGGCGAGCTTCCCGATCGCGAGCCCCACATAGGCGTTGAGCACGCGCACATGGCCGAGCCAGGTGTCGACCTCGACTTCCATCACTTGCACCGAGCTCGGCATGCCCGCGCCGACCACGATGTTGTTGAAGTTGCGCAGCATCCAACCGAACACCAGGCCCATGAGCCCTAACTGGCGCACCGGCGATTTGATGTCCGCTGGGGCCTTGCTATCCGGCGGACGCCGAGCGGATACAACCAGGTCCGGCGAGGCCGCGATGAGTTCGCGCCATGGCGCGTTCGAGCCGGCGATCGGCGGTCGTGCTCTGGTCCGCTCCATCTCCATCTTTAGTTTTTCAATCGCGAGCAATGTCGGCGGCACGATCGAGGCGGTGACGCGGCTGCCACCCGAGCCCGGTCCTTCCGGCAGGTTCGAGTGTCCGATGCGGACTTCGATGTCCTGCGGCTCCAGGTCGAAAGCCTTCGCCACCGTGTTGGCGATCACGCTGCGCGTGCCGGTGCCGATGTCCTGCACCGCGCAGCTTGCGATGATGCGGGCATCTTTGATCGCCAGCTCGATAGAGGAGCCCGGCTGCCATATGTAGAGCCAGTAGCCCGACGCGACGCCGACACCGCGCCGGTAGCGGCCGCTTCGCGACGATGCCGGCTCGCGGTTGCGCCAGACGTCGAGGCCTGATGCCCAGTCATAAAGCCGTTGCCGGTTGGGATCGGGATCCCAGCGTTTGCGCAAATCAATCGGATCGACTTTCATGCGCAGCGCCGCCTCGTCGACCGCCTGCTCCAGTGCGAAGGCCATTGGCGGCCCGCCAGGACCGCGGAACGGTGAACCTGGCGGCAGGTTGCTGAGCACATCGAAGTCGACGAGTTCCTTCGCCTGCGCCGGATAGATCAGTCGCGCAAGCCCGGCAATCATCGAGTTAACCGCGACGCCGGTGTCGGCGAAGGCCGTGAGCGACAGCGCCTTGAGGCCGCCTTGGACAGACGGCAGCAATGACAGCTTCAACTCGGCGGCCGGGCGATAACCGGTGACGGAAAGCTCTTCTTCGCGGTCGAAGGCGATGCGCACGGGCGCCTTCGCGGCGCGCGCCAGCTCGATCGCCGCGATGGTCTCAACACCGAGACTGCCTTTGGAGCCGAACCCGCCGCCGACATGATCGGCGATCACGCGCACCTTGTCGCGCGGCAGTTTGTAGCGCTTGGCAATCTTTTCCATGGTGTCATGGACGGCCTGGGTCGAGACATGCACCGTGAGCCGGTCGCCGTCGAACCGTGCCACCGCGGCATGCGGCTCAAGGCACGCATGCTGCTGGGTCGAGACGCGAAACGTCTCTTCTATCAGCAGCGGGTCGCACGCTTCCCGTGCCTCGGCGAGCAAGCGTCTCGCGCGCTTGCCCTTTTGTGAGAAGGGCGCCGAAGGACCGTGCACATTGCCCTTCCACGACGTCGGTGCACCATTTAGCTCGGATACATTGCCCGCGCGCTTGCGGTCCTTCTTTTCGAACACCACCGGCGCGTCTTCGCGCCGCGCTGCATCGAGCCCAATCACCGCAGCCAGTTCCTCGCGGTTCAATTTTATGGCTGCGATCGCTTCCAGCGCGGAGCGGCGATCCTTTGCGGCAACCGCCGCGATCGGGGTGCCGACAAAGCGCACCATCTGGTCGTCGGCGAGCAGCGAGACAACCGCGGCGACGCCTGGGACGGCGCGCGCGGGTGCAAGATCGAGATCGGTGATCCTGGCGTGCGCGACAGGCGCGCGCAGGATGACGCCTTCGAGCTGACCCTCGTGGCGGATGTCAACGGTGTAGCGCGCCAGCCCGGTCACCTTGTCGTACGCTTCCACACGCGGCGCGATCGGATCGTCGCCGTCGAATCGTCCGGCACAAGCCGCAGCGACAGCGCGATAGATTCCTTCATAGGCGCCGCAGCGGCAGAGATGTCCCGACAGCGCGGCCGCGATCTCCTCGCGCGACGGGATTGCCGTGCCTTGCGCCGCACGCCAGCGCCGATGGAAGGCAGTTGCCTCGACCACAAATCCCGGGGTGCAGAAGCCGCACTGGAGCGCGTCATGCGCCATGAACGCCTTCTGGATGGGGTGCAGTTTGCCGTCCCCGATACCCTCGATCGTCGTGAGCTTTTTTCCGGCGGTAGCGCCCGCCGGAAGCAGGCAGCTTACGACCGGCTCGCCATCGAGCAGCACGGTGCAGGCACCGCACACGCCCGAGCCGCAGACGAGCTTGGTGCCGGTGAGATTCAACCGGTCGCGGATGACATCGACCAAGAGCGCCTCCGGGTCGTCTGGGAGGGATTCCACCCGGCCGTTGATCGTCGTGGTGCTCATTTCCGATCTCCTGTCTTGCGCCGGGATTTTTGCGCACGCGTTATCGCTGGCGACGCCGTCGCACCGGCAATCAGCATCCGCAGCATCATCGCAAGCTGCTCGAGGTAGGCGTCGGCCGGCTGCATCGACGGGTAGGCGGATTTGGTGCCGTGGATCGCCATCTCGACGCACCCGGCGAGCTCCTGGACCGTCACGCCGCTAACCAGTTTGAGCTTTCGTGCGCGGCAGACGCGCGCGATCGTGCCGGCGACCTCAGCGCCAAAACGGGTGGAATAGTTTTGATATAAATCGCGCGCTTGCGCGAGGTGCTCCGAGAACAGCTCCTCCAGATGCGGCGAACCCTTGAGCTCGGCGAAAAGCACGCCGAGTCGCGCGCCGATTTCGGCGATGATGACATCCGCAAGGTCGCGACCCGCTTCTTCCGCGGTCTTCGCCGCCGCGACCTCGGAGGCAAGCGCCCGCTCGTAGAGCCGCTCGATGGCACCGCGGAATAGCGCTTCCTTGGACGAGAAGTGATGATAGAGCGCTTGCCGCGTCAGGCCGGCTTCCTCGGCGGCCTGCTCGATCGAAGAGCGGCGAAAGCCGTGGCGGCGGAACACGCGCATGGCGGCGTCCAGAATGCGGTCCCTTGGCGTCGGTCTGGCGCGCATTTGTCGAATTTGACAAATTAATATGAAATGTCAAGTCGAGATTGTCGAAAAGCGCAGGTGCGGGGATAATCGCCATGGGGGCGGAGGTCCCGCGGATTCCTCAGGCGTCGCTTGCCCGCGGGGTGATCATCAATGGTATAGTCGGGAACGCGAGAAAACCCCGGACTAGCTATCGGACAAAGGGCGGAAACGATGCGCGCAGTTGGATTATTCACTCACGGCGGCCCTGAAGTTCTCAAGGTCGTCGAATTGCCCGAAGTTCACGCCGGTCCGGGGCAGGTGCGGATTCGCGTCCATGCAGCGACGGTCAACCCAACCGATATGGGCGTCCGCAACGGTAGCCGCGCCGAACAGCAGAAGGCTGACCCGCCGCCCTACGTTCCGGGAATGGAGGCGGCGGGGATTGTCGATGAGGTCGGAAGCGGCGTTCCCGACAGACTCAAGGTCGGCGACGCCGTCATGGCAATTGTCGTGCCGAAAGGGAGTGAGGGCGCCTATCGCGAGCAAATCGTGCTCGATGCCCGATCGGTCGTGCGCGCCCCTGCCGGAAAAACCCATACCGAGGCCTGCACCTTGCCGATGAACGGGCTGACGGCGCGGCAGTCGCTCGATTTGCTTAAACTCTCTCCCGGCCAGGTGATCGCAGTGACCGGGGCGGCAGGTGCTTTTGGCGGCTACGTCGTCCAGCTCGCCAAAGCCGAGGGGCTGAGGGTCATCGCTGATGCGTCGGAGAAAGACGAAAAGCTGGTCGCGTCTCTTGGCGCCGACATCGTCGTTCGCCGGGGCGATGACGTCGCATCGCGGATACGCCAGCACTTCCCTCAAGGAGTCGATGGGCTCGCGGACGGAGCGGTGCTTAAGGAGCTGGTCATCCCCGCCGTTCGTGACGGCGGGGCTTTCAACTCCATCCGCGGCTTCCAGGGCACTCCGCAGCGCGATATCCACTTCACGGCAACCTCGGTGCGGACCTACGCACAGGAGTTCGAGAAGCTCGATCGGCTCCGGAAACAAGTCGAGGCGGGCGTCATCACGCTTCGCGTCGCAGAGGTCTATCCACCGGAACGGGCGGGCGATGCGCATCGTCGGTTCGAAGCCGGCGGTACGAGAGGCCGGCTAGTCATCGAATTTTAATCGGGAGGATAGGCCCGAAAAACCGGGGCGCAACACGCGAACCGCCCCGCAGTGTCGCGGAGGTTCCCAATGAAGCTCCGTCCTGGCCAGGTTTCAGCTCCTCGACACGTCCCAAGACTTCAAGCTTACGACGACGCGATGATCCGCCCGCAGCAGATTTGGCCCCTCGGTTCACCCACGATTTTCGAAATGTACCATGGGTACCCGTCTCTATTTGGTGCGCTTTTCGGCCCGGGTCTAAGGCGCGGCGACGACCATTGCCGTCGCCGCGTCACCGTCACTATGGGCTGTCAAAAAACCCCCGTCCTACGAAAGCCACGACAGGCGATGGCGGCGGTTATCGTTTTATTTTGTTCTGCGAACGCTGCCACTTTTACACAGATGCTTGCCGTCGCTCACGCCTTACAAGTTCGAGATATGAGGGTGGCAAGGAAGCCGTGTTCCGATCGGTCTCATTGAGCGTCCATGGTGATGGGCAACAGCGCGACAAGAGGTGTTCCGTCGGACAGAACCGGCCACGAGCTTCCGTGTCGGCTGCGTCAGCGGCGCACGGTTCTAGCCCGCGTCTTTCAGCAGTCCGCGCAGATAGCGCGTCGGGTTGGTCGGTCCCTTGCCGGCATGCTCGGGCAGCGGCACGCCCTTCGCTTTCGCCAAATGATGCGCCTTGAAATAGGCATATAGCGCATCGTAGATCGGCAGGCTGCGCTCGATGATCATCGCGTCGTCGATATTGACCAGCATCGTGCCTTCTGAAACCGCGAGCAAGCCGACCGCGATTTGCCCCACTTGGTCCTCGGGCCCTGGACGATAGCCGTCGAGTACATAGTGCACGCCGGCTGCGATTACGCGCGCGATCGAGTGCAGTGCCGGATCGGCTAGACCGTACTTTTTCAGCAGCTTGTTGAAGGTGGTGCCTTCATGGTCGTGCGGGCCGATCTCGGCGCCGGGCAGGGCGAAGGGGATGGCGTCGCGCGGCCGGCCTTCCTCCGCGCCCCATGGCACAAAGACGAACACGGCGTCCTTATCGATGAAGCGCCGGATCAGCCACGGCGATGCGACCCGATCGAGATGGACAAAATCGCGCGTGACCCATTTCATCGGCTGCCTCCCCGTGACCGTGGCATCGGACGACCAGCGTTGTTAATATTCCACGATAACCGGACGACAACGGTGTTGGGAGACACAAATGTCAATGACGGAATCGCAAGCTGCCCCCGCGGCGGAACAGCCAAAGGTCAAGCCCGCGCTCAAGCTCAATTTCCTGTCGCACGGCACCCTGGAATCGCGCGACCTCGAATTCAGCCGCAAATTCTATGAGGAATTCCTCGGGCTCGAAGTACATCGCACGAGCCCGATCTCGCTGATGGTGCGGCTAGGTGGCCAGCATGTTTATGCCGTGGTCTATTCGAAGCGCCCCTCGGAGATGAACCTCCTTAACCATAATGGTCTCGATGTCGAGACCCAGGCGGAAGTCGACGCGGCGCACCGCATTTGCGTCGAGCAGGCCGAGAAATGGAAGCTGACGAAGATCAGCAAGCCGGTTCTGCAGCATGGCACCTACAGCTTCTATTTCTGGGATGCCGACGGCAACGCCTGGGAGATCCTGACCAATCCAAAGGGCGGCTATTCCTGGATCTGGGATATGGGCGATCTCGAAGGCAAAGGCCACATGGACAAGAAGTTCAAACGGCCTGGCGTCCAGGTCTAGTGCAACTCGTCACGCTGTCCGGGCACGCTGGGGCCGGAGTTATCGTCGGCGAGGAAGTCGCCGATCTCGCCGGTTGCCGGGAAGCGATAGCGGCCGCAAGGCTCATACCGGCGACGGTGCGCGGCATCCTCGAGGCGGGCGATGCCGCGCTCGATCTGGTTCGAGACATCGTGGACCGAATCGGCGGCAGCGATGGCCCGGCGGAGCTGCTGCGCGATAGCGGCGCGTTGACGTTGCGCCGTGATGCGCGGCTTCTGGCGCCGGTCCCCGATCCGGCAATGATCCTGTCCTGCGGGATGAATTACCGCGGGCACCTGCGCGAGATGAATTCACCTGTGCCGGCGTTTCCCACCTCCTTCATCAAGAACAGGAACGCGATCATTGGGCCGGACGCGCCGATCGTGCTACCGGCGTCACATCCCGATATGGTCGATTGGGAAGGCGAATTCAGCGTCGTCATCGGCCGCCCCTGCTACGCGGTTTCGGAAGCCGAAGCGCTCGATTATGTCGCCGGCTACAGCCTGATTAACGATGTCTCGGCGCGCGACTGGATTGCACCGGTGTCCCAAGCGACCGGCGTGATGGGAGGCGTACTGGCTTGGGAGCGCAACCTGCTCGGCAAACAATTTCCGACCTTTTGCCCGACCGGGCCGGTCCTGGCAACGCGCGACGAGGTCCCCGATCCTGATGCTGTTCAGCTCACGACCCTGCTCAATGGTGAAACGATGCAGTCGGCCAACACCGACGATTTGGTGTTCGGGGTGCGCAAGCTGATCGCCTATTACTCGCAATGGTACCAGTTCCGGCCCGGCGACATTATTACCACCGGTTCGCCTTCCGGCGTCGGCTACGGCCGAAATCCCAAGGTGTTCATGCGTCCGGGCGACCGTATCGAGGTCCGTGCCGCCGGGATCGGCACGCTTGCAAATCCCGTCGTTGCCGCGGCCAACCACCGACAGTAGCGGAGCGAATTGGCTTAGCGAAACTGCGTAAATGCCCGCTTACCTAGAGGCGCCGGCTGTGGCAAAAGAACCTTACATCATTGAGGCGCGGGCCCGCGTCTAGCAGTCGGCCCTGATCTCCCCATCTGGTATGGTTTTCAGCCGGAACCTAAAATCTCTTCTATGCCGGCGACCGAATCGAGACCCGCGCCAGCGGCACCGGTACCTTGTCCAATCGGGTCGTTGGCTGCGTCTTAACGACCTACGCGCCTGGTCCCACAGATGAGGACTTAAATCGATGAGGATCGCCTGGTTCAACGGTCATCGTTTGGGATTGGTCGAGAACGGCCGCGTTTATGATGTCTCGGCGGCATTGAGACGGTTACCGGCACAATCCTACCCGGGACCGTGGGGTGATCCTTTGATCGCGAACCTCGCAACAATGCGCGAAGCGATCGCCACAGCACGGCTCGAGGCATCCTCTATTGCTGTTGCCGAGGCCCGTTTCGCCAGCCCGGTGGCGCGACCGTCGAAGATCATAGGCACGCCAGTCAACTATCTGAAACATGCGGAAGAGGCTACCGCCAATCCTGGTGTCTTCACCCACCGCTATCAAGGCGGCATCGAAGAACAGGGCTTGTTTCTCAAAGCGGTGAGCGCCCTGGTCGGTCCGGGCGAGGGCGTGCACATCCGCTTTCCCGATCGACGCACCGACCACGAGATGGAACTTGGGGTCATCATTGGCAAGCCAGCGGCCATGGTCGCCGAGGCGGAGGCGTTCGCACACGTCGCCGGCTATGCTATCGCGCTCGACATGGTCGTGCGCGGGCCGGAAGATCGCAGCTTCCGAAAATCGATCGATAGTTACGCGGTGCTGGGGCCGTGGCTGGTCACCGCGGACGAGATTGCCGATCCCGCCAATCTGGATTTCAGCCTCGCGGTCAACGGCAAGTTGCGTCAACAGTCAAACACGCGGTTCATGATCATGAGCATCGCGCGGCAGATCGCGTGGGCCTCGGCCTTCTATACGCTGTGGCCCGGTGACATCATCATGACCGGCACTTGTGAAGGCGTGGGGCAGGTGCGTTCCGGGGACACGATACGCTGCGAAATCGAGGGTATCGGCGAAATGGAGGTAAAGGTGTCGGGATAAGGCCGCGGCATCGATCGAGATCGTTCCGACGATCGCATTTGGCTCGGATGGGCGCAGGCCTGCGGTTGGGCACAGGAGACGATCAACGACGCCGGGTGCACCTGCTCGCCAAGACGTCCCGGGTGGCGATCTTGCGCGCAAACGCGCGCGTCTATAGACCGCTCCCGTCGGGTCCGGCCGCAACAGGAGATTCACGGAGCAGCACAGGGAGAGGGTCATGCCACTTAAGAAAACGATCGTAGAGCCTTCGTGGGAAGCGAACTATGCGTATTCACCGGCCGTCGTTACCGATGGCGGCAGAACGATCTGGATGGCCGGGCATACGGGGTTTGTCGACGAGGCGGGAAAGTCGCTTGCCGGGAATTTCGACGGTCAGACCCATCAGGCGTTCAAGAACATCGAGAAGACGCTCCAACGCGCAGGCGCTACACTTAACGACATTGTCTGGATGACCGTCGCCGTTTCGGATGGGCGCTACTCACAGCGCTTCACCGATCTGCGGAAAGAGCTCTACGGCAAGGATTTCCCCGCAAGCACCTTGCTCACGGTCGCCGCCTTCGCGCTACCCGAGATCATGGTCGAGATCACCGCCATAGCGGTCGTTCCTTAGAGCCATCAACGCGCGAGAACATCTCTGGTGCGACGCCTCGCGAAGTTGACTGCCGTGACGTGGGAGCGGCGAATGCAGATTCGTTCCTTCTATCTTGTAGACTGGCTCAGCCTTGGCCACCGTTCCTTAGATTACGCGGCGGCGGATCCATAGAAATCAGTGATCGCCCCCTGCACTTGGGCGGCGAAGCCGTCCGATCGCTTCCGCAAAGCGGCTCCTTGCGACCACTTCAGCCGCTCCCACAAAACGGCCTCGCCGCAAAGGGGGACAAGCCGGCAATCGGCATCGGCGCCAATCCCGCCCACGGCGAATTTCGTCAAACTAGTCAGACACAGATGCCGGCGCCGCTGGCGTCCTGGACAGGAAGCCCCATCGATCTCGATGCGCCCGATATCGCCGCGTTTCCAGGCCCGAGCGCCTGGCAAACGGCGGGAATCGGGCACAGACCAAAGAACCCCGGGTCGAGGGTGGCAATGCCTTAGGAGAGGAGGCGCCGCGCACTCACCGCGAAGCACGTCCGCCCAAGGGCGCGCGGCTGGTACGACGACCGGCGCGGCGCTGTTGACCCGCGGGGCATTGCCGGCGGTGATCGCTCGGCTGTGCAGGAAGCTGGCTTCAGCGCCAGCACCAGAGCATCTCGAACGACATCTCCGGTATCTAATCTTATGTTTGCGGAGTTGTGAGCATGCTGTTGCCGTTGGCGCTATCCGCAGCTGGCACCTCTTCCTGCATCACATCCCAATGCTCGGCGATCTTGCCATTGGCGACGCGGAAGATATCGACGGCGACCATGGGTTTGGGGCCCCATCCGAGATAGCGGCCGTGAATCGTGACATAGTCCCCGTCCGCAACCACGAGGCCCGGCTCATATTTGAAACCAGCTGGAAGGCTTCCTAAAAGCGCCTTGATAGCAGCAGTGCCGTTTGGAATCTGCGGGTTGTGTTGCTGATAATCATCGCTGAACAGGCGGTCGAGAACGGTCGCATCACGATCGATGAAGACCCCCTTGATCCCCGCAAGAACCAGCGCCCTGTTGGTGTCGGTAGCATCTATTGTCGTCGCCATGGCGGGATGCCTCCATCGCGCGCGGTTGGCGTCTTGCCAATCGCGCCCTGCAGAAGTAGACAATAGGAACAGATCAGTTCCTTCATAGGAACAGATCTGTACCGTTCTGTCAATCACGACCAGGCGAAGGCTGTCGTCAAATGAATCCCAAGACACCGAGGCGAGGAGCGCCGAGACGGGGGGAACCGTCGGCGCGCGAGCGTCTGGTCGAAACGGCGATCAAGCTGTTCTATCAGGAGGGCATTCGCGCGATTGGCATCGACACCGTGGTCGAGCGGTCGGGAGTTTCGAAATCGTCGCTCTATCGGACCTTCGCTTCCAAGGACGCATTAATCGCCGCCTTCGCCGAGGAGCAGAATCGGCGCTTCTGGCAATGGTGGGACGAGCTGGTTCGAAGGTTTGATGGTGCGCCGCGCGCGCAGATCGACGCGCTCTTTGCGGGCATTGCCGAGCAGATCGCGAGCCCCCAATTTCGCGGTTGTCCATTTATCAATCTCGCCACGGAATTCCCCAGCCGTCGGCATCCCGGCACCGCGATTGCCTGCGGCAACAAGAAGGAAGTACGCCGACGCTTGCGCGCCCTCGGCCGCGAGATCGGCGCCCGTGACCCGCGCCGGCTCGGCGATCAACTGGCCCTTTTGATCGACGGCGCCTATGGTCAGGCCACGACGCTCGGTGCGGCAAGTTTAAAGCGCGAATTGATGGAAGCGGCGCGGCTGTTGATCGACGGACAAGTGACAGCCAAATGATTGCATGGCGGGCATTTCAAGCTGTCTGACAAAGAATCGCAACCGATTGAGAATCGCTACATTTAGCCCGATCGGACGCAAAGTGATGGTCATCGATGATGATCAGCCTGTTGTCGGCTCCGTGCCACTGGACTCCGACTGGTCGTCGACACGACCTGGAAAGCGAGAGGCAAGCAAGCGCGCGCTCGGGTCGTCCCATTCGGGCCAAGACGGTCAACAATGAGACATCTCGGTCGGTCAGCGGCCTCCGGCGGACTCTAGCCACGGCCCCCGAAGGCCACGTTTGCGCGGCCTCACCAAAGTGCCCTTCCCCAGCCGCACCGGAATTTCGCGGCTCGGGTCAGGCGCTTGGCACGGGCAGTGCGCGCTGGTTGTACATGATCTTTCGGATCCGGGCCCGCTCCTCGGGCGTAAGCTTGCTCGGATCGGTAGCCAGCTCGCTGCCCACGGCCATCCCGCGCTGTACCGCCGGGCGAGCCCCGATCTCCTCGAACCAGCGTTTGAAATACTTGAACTCGTCGATGTCCTGCCCCTGCGTCTTCCAGCCGACCGACCATGGGTAAGAAATCATGTCGGCAATGCTGTACTCGTCGCCGGCGATATAGCGCCTGTCGTAGAGGCGGTTGTTGAGAACGCCATAGAGGCGGTTCGCCTCGTCAGTGAAACGCCGCACCGCGTAGGACTGATCGCCTTCGCTCTCGCCGAGGCGTCGGAAATGGCCGCATTCGCCCAGCTTCGGGCCCTGATTGGCCATCTGCCAGAGCACCCATTGTGCCACCTCATACTTCTCGCGCGGCTGCTGGGACCAGAATTTCCCGGCCTTCTCGGCGAGATACATCATGATCGCACCGGATTCGAAGATACTGATCGGCGCGCCGCCGCCGAGAGGCTCGTGGTCCACGATCACCGGCATGCGGTGGTTCGGATTGAGTTTCAGAAACTCAGGCTTGAACTGGTCGCCGCGCGACAGTACGACCGGAACTATCTTGTACGGAAGCCCCAACTCCTCGAGGAGAATGGTGATTTTCTTGCCGTTCGGCGTGGGTGCGAAATAGAGATCGAGCATCAGAAGTGCCTTTCCGAATCATTGTGACGTCAAGATGAAGCCGGGGCGGGAAATGCTGCAGCACTCAGGAGAAGCCGCCGCAGGAAGGATAGCACAGCGACCGGCCAAGGCCATTCTCCCATACGCGCGCGCCAGTGGCGCCATGCCACCGAACGGTGGCTGCGGTCACCCTCTCTCTCCCCAACGTCCTTGGCTGGTTCAGGTCACCCTAGACAGCCGTCGGTTTAGACGGTCGTTCCCTCAAACCGGCGCCGCTCTAATGACGTTATTGTCCGGAACGAAGCGCCCGCGGGCCGGGAGAATGAGGCGACCGGCGCGGACCGGTCAACGGAACCGCGCCGGTCCTTTGTTCAAGTGACGACGAGGTCGGAAACCAGGACCTTGCCCTTGGTCTCGGGCCCGAACATGAGCGACAAGACGAAGTTGAGGCACCCAAATACGGTGCCGGCAATCATGGCGCCGCCCAACCCCATGCCGTAGTTGGTGGCGAGCCAGGTCAGTACCAGCGGCACGAAGCCGCCGATGAACGCGGCCTGGTGGTAGCAGAAGGCGGCGGCGGTGGCGCGCACCTCGGTCGGGAAGCGCTCGTTCAAATAGGGCGCGAACTGTCCCTGCATGCCGCCGCCGGCGCAGATGCCCTGGAGCGTGAAGCCCACCGTCACCATCAGCATGTTGGTGGTGATGAGATAGGAAGGTGCCACCAGACAGCCGATCAGCCCGGGGATGATCATCGCCCAGCGCCGGCCCCATTTGTCGGCGAACCAGCCCCAGCCGCACGCGGCAAGGAAGACGCCGATATTGGCGAAGAAAATTGGTGTCGCAACTTCACCGGGGCTCAAGCCCAGGTCCTTCTGCAGGTGCGAGGCGAAGAGCGAGTTGACCGAGTAGTACGCAATAAAGCCGCCGGCCATCCACCAGCACGCGGTCAAAGTATTGCGGAGCACCGCCGGCTTGAAGATCGCGAAGAGCGGGGCGCGAACCTCGCGCTGCTCCAGCCGCTGGCGCCTCCGGTTTTCGACCCAGATCGGCGGCTCTCGCACGTACTTGCGGACGTAGAGCACGGCAAAGGCCGGCAGCACGCCGACCCACAACATGCCGCGCCAACCGATATAGGTGAAGAACAGGCCATAGACTGCGCTCGCAAGCATGAAGCCCATGCCCCACGAGCCTTGCAGCACGCCGCCCATGAAGCCCCTTGAGCGCACAGGCCAGGTCTCCATCGCAAGCGCGCTGCCGGCTGGCCATTCCGCACCCATGCCGAACCCAAGACACGCGCGGAAGAAGAACAGGAAGGCAAAGCTCGGCGAGAATCCTGCGGCGAAGTTGCTGAGCGAATACCAAAGGATCGAGATCATCAACGGAATCTTGCGGCCGACCCGGTCGGCGAGCCACCCGGACGCTACCGCGCCCACGAGCCGCATCCACAAGGTCACGGTCAGCACGAATGCCACTGCGGTTAGGGGGACGTGAAATTCCTGTGAGA
Source organism: Alphaproteobacteria bacterium (assembly GCA_030041335.1). Taxonomy (GTDB): domain Bacteria; phylum Pseudomonadota; class Alphaproteobacteria; order ATCC43930; family CGMCC-115725; genus JAATGI01. Next base: position 19,038 of record JASHOB010000028.1, read on the forward strand.
TCGCCACCATGATCAAAAGGAACATGGTGAAATCAAAGGCGTCGAGCGTCCAGCCGAGCCACGCCGCCCACCAGGCAAGCCACTGCTCTTTGGTCGGTTCCTTCCACCAAGGAATCGGTTTCGCTGCGTCTTGAGCTGCTGCCATGTATACCTCCCCATTTTTTTGGGAGCATCTCATGGGCCGGTAAGGCGCGCCAGCCTCTTTTCCCGCTGCAACTTCCTCAGCCAATCACGGCGACCATACCGGATCGCGCGCCCCCAATCCCATGCGCGCGAGCAGCCGGTCGCGGCGATAGAAGTGATGGTACAACGCCGCGACGATATGGAGCCCGGCGAACGCGAGCAGCGCGATCGCGGCCGTCAGATGCGCCCGCATCGGTGCGAAATGCCAGAAATCGGGCAATGGACCCGGTGCGTCGAAAAACAGGATGGCGCCGGCCCCCGACAGCGCCATCAGCGCGATGCCGCTCGCGCCCATCACCAGGACGGCAACATAAATGAGCGCCCGGACCACGCGTTCCGCTCCGGTTTGCCAGCCGGGCTGGCCCGCGAGCGGCGGCGGCCGGCGATCGACCAGCCACCACAGCAGGCGGAGCAGGGTGAGGACCAGGGTGACGAGGCCGAGCGGGATGTGGCCCCGCAACAGCACGGCCTTCGCTGCGGGATCGGCCGCGTTTGCGGCCAGAAAGCCGAGCGCGAACATCGCGAGGATGGCGGCGGCCGAGACCCAGTGGATGAAAATGACGGCGGTGCCATAGCGACTGGCGCTGCTTTTCCACGACATGAGGCGATCCCCTTGCTTGGGCGACACGGTGGGATTTATATAGTATGCGATGAATATACATAGCAAGCTATATATTTATGGCTGACGACGAATTGTCGATGGGCTACCTCATGCATTGGGGCGGGCGGCTATTGCGGCGCCTCGCCGACCGGCGCCTCAGACCGCTCGGCTTGTCCTCGGCGCATCTCCCCGTCATCAATGCACTGGCGCGCGAAGAGCCGCTGTCGCAAAAGGCGCTGGCGCAGATCGCCGCGATCGAGCAGCCGACCATGGCTGCCATGCTTGCGCGGATGGAACGGGATGGGTTGATCGCGCGGCGGCCCGACCCGAACGACCGACGCAGCGCGCTGTTCTCGCTGACCCCGGCGACGCGCCGCCAGCTCGGGGCCGTCCGCGCCGCGGTGGAAGAGGTTAACCGCGAGGCGCTACGTGGCCTCCCCGCCGACGAGCGCCGTCCCTTCCGGCGCCAGCTTCAGATCATGATCGAGGCAATGGACCGGCACGTCGCGGAGGAAGAATGATGGCGCTCATCGCCACGGCGCCGCTCATTGGTCCGCCAGCAGACGTTCCTCCGAGCGTATCCGCGTCACGAGCGGGATCAGCAGTAGCGCCCCGATCACCAGCCGAGGCGGCGCGGAAGGTGAGCGCCCAACCGACGGGGCTGACGAGCAGACCGCGAAAGCTCGGGTTGCGGACGTGCCCGTAAACCCCTGTCGTGACGGATTCACGGTCTTGCTCAATCGCTACCAGCCCACTAGAGCGCCGCACGCGCCGTGCTTGACCGCGGACCGGCGCGGGCTTGCTGGGTGGTGCCAGCAAGGGCGCAAGAATTGTTCGCGTTGGGCCACCCGGAGCCGACCAGCCCTCGCGGGGCGAGGCGCCGCCCTGGGTGGACAGCGGGCGTTACTAATTCGGCTCAAGACGGCCCGGACCATCACGGCTCGAACTTGCGCCGCGCTCCTCTAACGAGATCGTCCCGAGTCTTGGGGCGTTCTTTTGTCGCCACATCAAATCGCGTCCAATACCGACCGCCCTTCGCGCTGACCGTTCCCCTCAAATCATGGCCGGCACGGTGGCGAACGGCGGCTGGCCATCACGGTGGGAAGTGCCAACGCGTAGGGCCGTTCCAAAACGGCCGTTCCGGATTCGGCTCGCCCTAGTCTGCTGCTTGCGGCGCTTCCTGACCGGGGGGCTAAACATTGCGAAGCCGCCGGATCTCGCAAGACTACGCACGGATGTCATCCGTTCTCGCTGACGCCACCGGCAGCACCACTTTGAGCAGCGCCCCGTGCTTGCCGTCCGAAGAGGCAAGAAGTTGACCGCCATGCCGCTCGACAATTGCGCTGCAGATGGCCAGTCCCAATCCCGTCCCGTGCGACTTAGTCGTGACGAAAGCGTCAAATATGCCTTCCAAACGCTCCGGATCGATGCCCGGCCCGGAATCCTCTATCTCGATGAGGATTTTTTTCCCGGCACCGAGCGCCGTTCGCACTTTCAGCGCCCGACGACCGGCTTCAATCGCAGCCATCGCCTCGATCGCGTTGTGAAACAAATTCAATAAGACTTCCTGCAGCTGAGTTTTCTGTCCCATGACGAAGGGCAGTTCCGCGGTCAAATCGAGCGCCGGCACGACACCTTGATCTGCCAGTTCCCGGCGCAGAAGCTGTAGTGATGAAAGAGCCAAATCATTCACGTCGATTGGCTCGTTCTCGTGCACGCCTCTGCCGAACAATCGACGCAGGTTGTCCAATATCTGCCCGATGCGATGGCTGTCGTTGATCACGTCGTTCAAGGCTGATTGTGCCTCTGCAAGATCGGGTTGAGCCGATTTGAGAAACTGCCGCGCCGCGCCGCCATTCATCGCAATAGCCGACAACGGCTGTTTGATCTCATGGGAAATCGAAGCCATGACCGCGTGCAAGGTCATTAGCTTATTGTCTCGCTCGCGCTGCAACATCAGGTTCGAATGAGCGAGGCGCTCCTGCTCATCCTCCAGCATCGTGTTTGCGCTCGCGAGACGCGCCTCGCTCTCCCTCCGCTCAGCGAACAGCGCTGCAAGGACGTACGCGCTGACTGCCAAAAATAAAATGGCAGTCTGAGCTTCGAGAACGCGATTCCCGAGGGGAAAGTGCGCATCACCGAAATGACCTATTCCGAAGATCGTCGTCCAAACGATGATATTCGAAGCCAGGAAGGCCCCGGCCGCGGCAAAGACTGGCCGCGAACGGCCGGCGAGCCATAACAAAATTGGAAACGGCCAGGCGACCGGCAGCAGTACCTCCCAAGCTTCGCGCGGCAGCGCAACGATGATCGAGGTCACCACGGCGAGCGCCAGGAGTGCGAAAGTCCCTTCGACGTATTCCCTCCGGAACGGAGGGTGGCGCACGGCGTCGGCAAGTCCAATCACCAAGGGCGTTACGGTGACGATACCGACGAACACCGATGCGAACCAATGCCGAAAAGTTAAAACTACTACGATTGACGGACCGAGCGATAACCTCAAAACAGCAGTCGCAATGAGCGAGGAGGCAAGCGCCCCTACGGCTGCAGCGCCGAGCAGGCCAAAGATGTTGCGGGCACGATCGAGCGGGAAGTCAGCGCCGCCGAAGTAGCGCGTGAACAGCCCAGCTACCGTCAGCGCTTCCACTGCGTTGCACGCGGCAATAGCTGGAGTGATCCAGAGGATGTTCCAGGTTTCCTGGCTGATCGCGGCCGACGCCGCCACAATACCAGCGACGGCAGGCCATCGCCTCCGAGGGCCAAGAACGATGAGGAGGCCGCTGGAGACCCCGGTAGGCGGCCAAAATAGCGATACTTTGTCCGGCTGAAATGCCGTGCCCCAACTGGTGATCTTCGCCGCCAGAAAAAACGCCGCGCCAACCGCGGCAGCGATTCCGATGCTACTTAACCAGGTCCAGGGAACCAGCCCATTCTGCGTTAGTCGCAGGCGCTGGTCTTTTTCAAATATGCTCGCGCGCATGTCGCCGTGTCTCTAACAGAGACCCACTCATTATCACACCTTCAAGCCTACCCCTCGAGTACCACCACGCGAAGGCAACGCAGGAGGCGGCCTCTCGGTTGTCTGTGAGAGTGGATCACCATCCGCCAGCTCACCATTTATCGGTGCGTCCAGAGCCCGCCAGGGGGCGCTCAGGGCGCAATCCCCCCGGTGAAGCGGCATGGCGTAGGTCTGGTTTCGGGAAACGCTCAGTAGCCACCGAATGACAGATTTGGGTCGGAAACAGCTATTCGACGGGGCCCTCATTCGGGCTGACAGACGCAAGGCAGCCTCTCGGACAACACGTCAAAATCTCTGTGCAGTACCTGCGGAAAGCGCACCTGACCGTAGCTTTGTCATGGCAGATCCAAGAACGGAAATTAGGACCATCAATCATCGCTCCAGCGCAAACCCCTCGTTCCGCCAACCGGTAATTCCTCCAATCATTTCTTTCACAGGGCGTTCAAGTGTTGCGAGTCGAATGGCGGCCTTATTTGCTCCATTACAATGAGGACCGGCGCAGTAAACCACAAACAAGGTTTCGCCAGGATATTCGGCCATACGTTCAGTCGTAATCTTGCCATGAGGAATATTTACCGCGCCGGGCACATGGCCTTGCGAGAACAGTTCCGGGCTCCGCACATCGAGAAGGACAAAGCCGGGAGACTTGGAGCGCATAGCATCCCAAACATCCCAACAATCCGTTTCAAAAGTGAGCCGCTTCGAAAAATGAGAGAGAGCCTCTTTGGAGGGCGCAGCGACTACGGTCGTGACACTATTTTTTGAGCTCATTAAGGTCTCCATCGATAACCGAAACCTCGTCAATTCTAGGCCGCCGCGCCCCGCCGTGCGAGATAATCCGGGGCGAACCTGTCGCCCGACACAACAAGTTTTATTGGTTCGAACGACAATTCGCCCCACTGCCTGACGAATTGTTTTCCGCTTGTTTGCCGCGACTTCGTGAGCATCAAAATCGCTTCGCATAATGGCAATTAGGCCTGACGGGGGGCCTCCGAGACGCGGCGACGAAAGCAACGACGGGAGTGCGTGCTGCAGGCCCCGGTAACGCGGCGGCGTGTCGCGCATGGTAGCGAATGTGAAGGCGCCGACCGGGCCCGATGCCACGCTTTTGAAACAGCTGGGCGGGCCCAATCGACAACGATACCTTTCTCGGTGTCATCGACCGCGTTCCAGGACCACTTTGAGAAACCAAATGTTTCTAACGTTTCTATTTC
>JASHOB010000208.1 GCA_030041335.1 Alphaproteobacteria bacterium
GTCGGCGCCTGCTGTGCGGTGTTGAGCCCGCTCCTCAATCGCATCGAGGCGCATGTCTTCGCGGCCGAGCGGCTGCACGGCGACGACACGACCGTGCCGGTACTGGCCAAAGGCAAGACCGATACCGGGCGGTGCTGGGTTTACGTGAGGGACGATGCACCTTTCGGGGGCCGGGATCCGCCGGCGGCGATGTTCTACTACTCGCGCGACCGGAGCGGCGAGCATCCCCAGGCGCATCTCGCCAACTATGCCCGGATCCTCCAGGCAGATGCGTTCGGTGGTTATGTTGCGGCCGGTGTTATGTGACCTGACGGCGACATTCCGTTGGTGGCTGAGAGGTTGGGGCGCACTTGACGCAACATAATTTGTCGCCCCGGCTGGCGGACCTTACTCATTTGGGGGTTCGCCATGCATCATCTGTCTGTTTCCGGCAAGGCCGCCGATCACCTGTTTCAGGACGCGCCTTTCGCCGATGAGCGGAATCGCTATCTGCGCCACTGCGCGGCGCACGGATCGACGCCCGCGGTTCTCAGACTCAAGCGCGATGAGCTGATCTGGATCGCACGACGTCTTCGACCTGACGCCGATAGAGGCGTAGGCATGCCGGATTTACTGCCAATAGCGCAGGCACGGCAGAACCTTCACGGGGCGGCGACCGCTGCGCGTCGCGTCATCGATATCGGACGTCCTTGGCTGAAGTTCCTTGGCTGGTGGCGTGAACCCGCCATCCAGTTTTCGTACCACAGACACCTCGATCGATACGTCGCCTGGATGCGCGACGAACGCGGTTTGACGCCGTCGACGGTGGAACAATGGGGGCGCGCGACCATGAGATTCTTGCGGTGGTACGAACAGACGGACCGCCAACTCGGGGAAATGAGGGCGGAAGACATCGACAGATATATCGCAACCGAGGGAGCAGGACGCTGGGCGCGCGTCTCGATTGCCAACGTGGTCTCGGCATTGCGTGCGTTCTTCCGTTACGCCGCCAAAGAGGGGTGGTGCTCGCACCGACTGGCAGGCTCGATTGGTCGGCCGCGGCTCTATCGGCAGGAATCGCTCCCATATGCCCCGGATTGGTCCGACGTCCAGCGAATGTTAGCCGATGTCGATACAGACCGGCCTCGCGACATCCGAGATCGTGCGATCCTGCTGCTGCTTGCCGTATATGGCATGCGGAGAGGCGAAGTTGCCGCCCTGCGGCTCGACCAGATCGACTGGGCAGGGCGGACTCTTCGGCTTTTCCGTCTGAAACGACGACAACCCCAGATCTATCCGCTGGTGCCCACCGTTGCCGAAGCATTGGCTCGTTACATCGATACGGTCCGCCCGCCCTCGTCTTGCCAGGAAGTCTTCTTCTGCATGCAGGCACCCCGGCGGCCCTTGAAGGCAACCGCCTTCTTTGACGTCGCCAATCGGCGATTCGTTGCGCTCGGTATCGAGGCTGCGCATCGGGGCACGCACGCGTTGCGTCACGCCTGCGCTGTCCGTTTGCTTGCCGAAGGGCTGACCATCAAAGAGATCGGCGACCATTTGGGACACCGCAGCACTCAGGCAACAAGCATCTATGCGAAAGTGAACATGGCGGCTCTTCGCGAAGTAGCCGCCTTCGACTTGGGGGACGTCCTATGAAGCTGGCCAACGTCATCGATGCCTACGTGGCACGGCAACGGTCACTGGGCATGCGCTTCGAGTCCGCCGATCGTTTGCTCCATCGCTTCAACCGAGTAGTCGGCGATCGGCATATCCGCGAGGTAACCCCCGATTCGGTCATAGCCTTCCTCAACGGAGGTGGGGCGCTTACCGCGACATGGGCGCTCAAGTACAGCGTGCTAAGAGGGATGTATAGGTTCGCCATCAGCCACGGATACGCCAATTGTTCACCGCTGCCGACAGTCTTGCCGAAGCTGCCGCCGCCGCAAACGCCGTACGTATATTCGACCGATGAGCTGCGCCGACTGCTGGAAGCGACAGCCGTTCTGCAAACGGGCTACAGCCGGCGCGTACCGGCAATGTACCGCACGATGCTCCTACTCCTCTATGGAACCGGCATGCGTATCAGCGAGGTGCTGCACTTGACCTTGCAGGACGTCGATCTCGCGGAAAGGATCATCACCGTCCGCTGCACAAAGTTCTTCAAGACGCGTCTGGTACCGATCGGACCGAAGCTGGCTGAGGAACTCGCCGCGCATGTTAAGCGCCGTGGTTTGTTGCCAACGCCACATGGAAACGTGACGCCGCTATTCGCGTCACGCGGCGTTCGAGGATGGACCTATCCGACCGTCATCACCATGTTCCAGCATGTGCGCCGCGCCGCCGGTATCGGGTGCCCGATCGGCGAACCCCGCCCCCCGCGCCTTCATGATCTTCGCCACACGGCAGCCGTGCACCGTGTCGTCGCGTGGTATCGCTCTGGCCAGGACGTCCAGCGTTTGCTCCCGCAACTCGCGACTTACCTTGGCCACCTCGATATTCGAGCGACCCAGCGTTACCTCCAAATGACGCCCGAGCTCTTGCAGGAGGCCAGTCAGCGCTTCGTCCAATACGCGATGGGGGCTGAACAATGAAGGACGAGACGCTCTTGGGGCCATGGGTTCGGCGTTTCCTCCTCGAACACCTGGTGGCTGAACGCAATCTGTCCCGGAACACGCAGGCCAGCTATCGCGACACCTTGATGCTCTTGCTGCCGTTCGTCAGCAAACACGGTGGTCGTGCCATCGATCGCATGCTCATTGAGGATCTGACGCCGTCCATAGTCCGCAAGTTCCTTGACCACCTGGAGCAGGATCGGCAATGCAGCAGCGTCACCCGCAACCAAAGGCTCGCAACCATACGCTCGTTGGCAGGGTTCATCGGCACGCGGTCGCCGGTCCATCTGGCCTGGTGCGCCGAGATACGCGCGACGCCGTTCAAGAAGACCGCCAAGACCGGGATCGGGTATCTCGAGAAACCCGAGATGGACGCCCTCCTGGCACAACCGGATCGTCGCACACCCCGGGGAGATCGGGACCATGCGCTGCTTTTATTCTTGTACAATAGCGGCGCCCGGGCCGACGAGGCAGCGACGTTGATCGTCGACAACTTACAGCTGGGCGCGCAATCGTCAGTCCGGCTACGCGGCAAGGGAAACAAGTTCCGGTCTTGTCCTTTATGGCCGATCACCGCAACGTCGCTGTCGAAACTGGTCGCCGACCGAAGCAAGGGCGATGCGGTCTTTCTGAACCGGGTCAACCAGCCTTTGACGCGGTTCGGAATCCACAGGCTCGTGACCCAGTATGCCGAACTGGCAAGCAAGACGGTGCCGTCAATGGCGAAGAAACGCGTGAGCCCCCACACGATCCGGCACACAACCGCGGTCCATCTGTTGCGCGCCGGCGTCGACATCAACACGATCCGTGCCTGGCTTGGCCATGTGTCGCTGGACACGACGCATGTCTACGCCGAGGTCGATATGGAAATGAAGGCGAAGGCGCTGGCCAGTGTCGACATTGCCGGCCTCCGAACCACAAATCGACAACGCTCGCTGCCGTCTCTGGTAGCCTTCCTGAAAGCCCTTTAGCCACCGTGGCGCCCGAAAATATGTTGCGGTTCGAGCCAAGGAAACTACCCCTCTCCCTGGCTCGCGCCACATAAGTCTGGCCGCAACATAACCAGCGATATGTTGTCGACAACATATCGCTGGCTTCTCCGCGCTTTATGAACCGAAGTCGATCGAGGCGGGGGCGACGGCGGCGATCACCGAAGTTGCATGTTGGGCGCATTGCAGGCGAGCCATATTCGACATCTGGGAAGCGACGAAATCGTCTGTCGCCAAGGTGGCGCTCGATCGGATCGCCGAATTCTACGCCATCGAAGACCAGGCCCGTTTCACTCCGCCGGCCGAGCGCCTGGAGCATCGCGCCGCACTTATCCCGCTGCTCGATGCGTTCTTCACCTGGGCCGAAACGACCGAGCGCAAGCTCTCGGCGCCTTCGGAGCTGGCCAAGGCGCTGCGCTACATCATCACCCGGCGCGTCGCGCTGACGCGCTTTGCCACCGATGCCCGGCTCGAAGCGGACAACAACATTGCCGAAAATGGAATCAGGCGTATTGCAATGACCGATTCATTCTGCACCCCCTGATCAAGTATCTGAAAACATTGAGATCTGTTTTTCGGAATCGACCTGACACGGGCGACCTTTTCGCTTGAGCGCGGTAATCACGGGCTCGCTTTCAAGGTCAGCCGCGCGAATTTGGTGTGGTGCGTCAGGCATGATCTGCTCGCTCTTGAGGATGCCAGCCTTGATAAGCTTGCGAATTTGGTGATGGTTGACACCGAGCCTGGCGGCGGCATCGCGCATTGTCAGCCACTCGCCGTCCTTCTCGGCGGGGCGGTAGCCGTGGATGCCGCGGACGCGGCGGACCGAACCGACGCGGTGCGCTGTCCAGGTCTTGCCTTGGCCGGTCGGCATTCCCATTCGGTTCAGTGACGCCGCGATGTCCTGATCGGACCATCGGCCCGCCATGTTGCGCATGATGGCGAGCGCCTGCTCGGGTGTGCCACACCCGTGTTCCCCCGTTCGCGGCTTACGGACGCGCAACTCGGAATGCTGGCCGCCCTTCCAGTGGATGACGAGCACGATCTCACCGGCTGCCTCGTCGATATCGACGATGATCTCGGTGATCAGTGCCCGCACTAGTCGCTGACGCGTCCGCGCTGTGGTTCGCGGCGCCTTCCATGCCGCCGCGAGATCATCGGCCAGTCCGGTGAAGTCCGGCCGCCGCACATCGTCGGCATCGGACATCTGCATTCGATCGAGCCGCTCCCGGCAATGCTCGACACGCTGCAGCGTGGTCTCCCACGCCTTTTCCAGCTGCGCCGCGATCAGCCGATTGTCGGGGTCGCAAGCGGCATAGCGGCGCTCGGCAAGCGACGCGTCGTATTGGGCTTGCTGCAGCTCCAACTCGGCAATGTGCCGCCGGTCCTGATCCTCGTCTCTGCGCATGCGTTCGGCCTCCTCAGCCGCCTCGATCGCCATCGGCGCTACGGCGCGCAGCATCTCGGCCGCGATGATCTCGTCGATGCGCTTGCCGGCGACCCTAAGGCATCGCCGCTGGCCCAATTGCGTGGCCGGCTGTTTGCATGTGTAGATCGGCCGCGGATAGCGACCGGTGTAGAGAACGCCGAGCCGACGGCCGCAGCGCCCACAGCAGATGAGTCCGGCCAGCAAGGCGCGTCCGCCTCGTCCGGACTTCGTGTCCCCGGCCACGCCGAAGGCGTTGCCCGCGAGCAATACCTGATTGCGCTCGTACTCCGCCCAGCCGATGTAGCCCTCATGATGATCCTTGATGAATACCTCCCACGTGCCCATCGGCTTCCGGTGGCCATAACTCTTGCGCGCACGACCGTCGACGATCGTAGTGCGCTTCTCGCTCATCCC
>JASHOB010000209.1 GCA_030041335.1 Alphaproteobacteria bacterium
CCAGTACTGCCCCTGCCACGCCTGCAAGTCCTGAACCGAAAACAAAAATCATCATATCGACGCGGGCGGTGTCGATGCCGAGACAGCTGGATATCGCCCGGTTTCGTCGAACCGCACGAACCTTCAGACCGAAATGCGTGCCGAAGATCACGTAGAACGTCAGCCCCAACATCAGCGCCGCGATGACAATCAGGAACAGCCGGTAATAGGGAAACGGCAGCCGGCCGATAAGATGTACGCCGCCGCGCAATACCTTTGGCGCCCCGACATAGTAGAGTTCAGGGCCGAAGATCAGCTTGACCACGGTCTGGAGGATGATGCCGACACCCCAGGTAGCGAGCAGCGTCTCCAACGGTCGGTCGTAAATCCATTGGACGATGCCGCGCTCGATGATCAAGCCGAGAAGTCCAACGACGATGAACGCGACGGGGATGGCGACAAAAGTCGTACCCCCGAGTTTACCGACGACGGCGGCGGTGTAGGCGCCGACCATGATGAACTCGCCATGCGCCATGTTGATGACGCCGGCGACGCCAAAGATTATCGCCAGGCCGATCGCTGCGATCACCAGGATCGCAACCACGCTAAACCCGTTCAAGAACTGCGTCATGATTGACTGGAACATCATTGTCGGGTTCTCCCGCCACGACCGTCCAATGCCGCGGCGCTGTCGTTGCAGCGCCGGAACGGCGCCGCACGGCGCCGCCGCTCCGGCACTGAACTACATCGATATCGTACCGGAGCGATCCTTTTCCGCGCTCCACGGCTTCTTTAACCGCTCCACGACGCGCGGATCGGTAAAGTCGCACGTCTTGTGGGGATAGAGGAGACTGAACCAGGGCTCCGGATGGATCCAATCCTTCGACTTGTAGACGATGTCGAACTGGCCCTCCTCGTTGGCGCGGCCGATTAGCGACCACAGCCAGGTGTGGTGGTTTTTCTCGTCGATCTTGATCTTGCCCTCCGGGGCCTGAAATTCCTGGCCCGGCAGGCCCTGAAAGATGAGCGCATCGGCGTCGGTCGATTTCACCTTCTCGATCGCCTGGGCTAGCAGGAAGGTTTGGAAATAGGCGCACTCCATGACCGCGTTGGTCACAGCATCCTTGCCGTATTTCGCCTTGTACTTCGCGACAAATGACTCGTTCTCGGGCGATTTGACACTCTGAAAGTAGTCGAACGAGGTATAATGTCCGAGCGCATTCTCGGGCCCCATCGCCGCGATCTCCTGCTCGGTGGTGATCGGCGTGCAGATCGGGATATCCTTGGCGGTGATGCCATATTCCTTGTACTGCTTGTAGAACGCGACGACCTGGTCACCGACCAGATCCGAAAACACCACGTCGCAACCGCTCGAGGCGATCTTGTTGATGTTGGTCGAGAATTCGGTCGAGCCCAAGGGGGAATATTCTTCCGCGACCACGGTTCCGCCGTATTTCTTTAGCAGCGCCTTAACCTCGCGATTGGTTTCCTTGGGATAGATGTAGTTGGCGCCGATCAGATAGAAATTTTTGCGCCCCAGCGTATTGATGATCCAGGGCACGAAATCCTCGAGCTGCTGGTTCGGCACCGCGCCGGTATAGAAACAGTTCTTGCTGCACTCCTCGCCCTCATAGAGGGTGGGATAAAGCAGCACGCCGTTGTGCTCTTCGAAGATAGGCAGCACGGATTGTCGACTGGCCGACGTGTAGCAGCCGAGCACCGCGACGACATTATCTTCGAGCAGCAGCTTCTTCGCCTTGTCGGCAAACACTTGGACCATGGATTGCGGGTCTTCGACGACGGGCTCAATCTTTTTGCCCATGACCCCGCCCTTGGCGTTGATCTCGTCGATCGCCAGCAATTCTGCATTGTGCAGCGACGTCTCAATAATCGCGATGGTGCCGCTCAAGGAATGCAATATGCCGACCTTGATTGTGTCGCCTTCCGCCGCCTTGGCGATGTTGCGGACGAAATGGTAAGGCGCGACGCCGCTCGCCAGAATACCGCCAAGCCCTGCGGCCGTCCCCTGCAGGACTCTTCTTCGCGTGATTCTCATGGTTGTCTCCCAGTTTTCAAAGCCGCAAACGACAAACGCCCCACACCTTCTCCGAGAGGAGACGACGTGGGGCGTTTGTGCCCGTATATCGGCGGCACCGCTGCCGCAAGCCTGAAGAACGAAATCTACGTTGACTATACGCTGAGCGCCGCGACCTCGTTCATCAATATTAAGCCTTAGCCAATTCCCTCGCCCCTTGCAATAGACTTAAGGGCGGCTCCGACGAGGCGGTGGTCTTCAAGCAAGAGAGCGATCGCGGCGCCGCGCGGCGCGACGGAGGGGGCGCCGCGGGCACGGTATCCGATCGAAATGAGCACGTCGTCGCGATCGACGATGTCCGGAGCTGGCGCGGAACGGAGGCAGTTTTGTTGGCGCCGCGTTCAAGCCGCCCGATCCATATTCAGGCAAAAAACGAAATCGTTCGGATCTCGAGACTTTGGCGCGGTGGGGCGCCGGCGGCGCTGGTCGGATCGTCGAAGGCCGTATGCGCCGTCAGCTGGGGCAAGGCCCGATCGGAATCACACAATTTGAACACCAGCAACTCTTGCGGCCGCATCCGCGGATAATAGTACCAACGATGCGCCGGGCTGTAGGCGACATTGAAGCCTTCGAGAAAATCGCCTGGATCTTCCGGTCGTGTGCCAATCAACCCCAGAACCAGATGTTGGTCGCTGACCGTCCGCGCGTCGCAAACCGCAAGCGGCTTGCGCTCCACCGTCTCGATGCCGCGCCACAGATTGATCAGCGCCACCCGCTTTTTGGCATAGCGATCGGCCTCGGGGCCTAGCATGCCGGCGGCTAGCCGACGCACGGTTTTCTCGTTGAAATCGATATGCGGATTGTTAGCGGTCTCGTGGACTTGCATCGCCGGCACCTGGCGATCGCCGCGTGCCGAGTCGGCAAATACCATATCGTCGCGTGCGCCAATACCGCCTTCGGGCGGCACCAATGGTGCCTTTACCGGATCGTCGCTGCGCAACACATCGCCGAATACCAGTACCTTCTCCGCGCCGGTCATGCGCATGACCAGGCGCTCGATCTCGCGATAGTAGACATCCTTGATCTGGGCCGGGTCGCGAAAGTCGGTGACCGCGGAGTGATGCTCGATGAGGGTAAAGCCGTTGCGTTCGAGTGAGAGATCGCGCTCGGCGCGCGCGTCATGGATGGGCACGCGATGGGGATCGTAGTGATGCGTTGTTTCCTCGCGCTTGTACTCATAAAGCACGGTCGGACCGAAGCTCGGGTCGATATACGCGAGCGTGGACTCAACAAATGGAATTGTCGCTTCGACCATGATGCGCGCTCCCGATATTTCTTTTTGGCGGCGCCATGATAACAATGCTGCCGCGATCGGGGTATCACGATCAAGGGAGGGAAGGGATGTCGCTGCACCCGGGAATCGTCGCCTGGCTTGATCTTCTTAAGGATCTGCCGCCCACTCATACCCTGCCGGTGGCCGACGTCCGCGCCGCCGGGGCGGCACGGCTCGCGTTGCTGCCGCCGCCCCCCGCGGTCGGCCGGGTCGCCGATCGCGAGCTACCGGGCCCACGACAGCCGATTCGGGTGCGCGTCTACACACCCTTCGGCATCGGTCCGTTTCCCTTGACCATTTATTTTCATGGCGGCGGCTTCGTGCTCGGCAATCTGGACAGCCACGACGGCGTTTGTCGTCATCTCTGCCTTAACAGCGGGTCGGTCGTCATGGCGGTCGACTATCGTCTTGCGCCCGAACATCCATTTCCGGCGGCGCCCGACGATTGCTATGCGGCAACGCTGTGGGCCGGTCAGCATGCCGGTGAGATCGGCGGCGACGGCAGGCGTTTTGCGGTCGTCGGCGACAGCGCCGGCGGCAATCTCGCCGCGGTCGTGAGCCTGCGCGTGCGCGACGAAGGCGGTCCCCGGCTCTGCGCTCAGCTCCTCAATTGTCCGGTCGTCGACTATGACATGGAGCGTCCTTCCTATGCCGCCAATGCCGACGGCTACTTTCTCACGCGCGACACCATGCGCTGGTTCGATCATCATTACTTGAAGCGGCCCGAAGATCGCAGGCACCCGCACGCGGCGCCGATCCGCGCCAAGGACTTGAGCCACCTGCCGCCAGCCTATGTGCTGACGGCGCAATATGACCCGTTGCGCGACGAAGGCGAGGAATATGCGAGCAAACTCGCCGCTGTCGGTGTGCCGGTGGTGACGAAGCGCTACAGCAATATGATCCACGCGTTTCCGGGCCTCTTGCTCAACGTGGTGCCGGAGGCTAGCGAAGAGCTGGCAGCGTTCGGCGCCTGGTTGAAGGCGCGGTTCGCATCGGTCTGAAAGGGGCAAACATGACGCTCAATCCCACCATCGCCGCCTGGCTTGATTTGATCAAGGACCTGCCGCCGCTCGAGAGCCTGCCGGTCGCGGAAGCGAGGGCGAGCATCGCCGCGGCTGCTGCTCTGGCCCCGCCGCCACCGGCGGTTGGTCACGTTGCCAATCGCGAGCTGCCGGGTGTTGACCAACCGATTCGGGTGCGCCTCTACACGCCGTTCGGCATCGGCCCGTTTCCGTTGACCATTTTTTTCCATGGTGGCGGCTTCGTGATTGGCGATCTTGAAAGCCACGATGCCGCGTGCCGCCATCTGTGCCTTGCCGCGAACAGTATCGTCTTGGCGGTGGATTACCGGCTCGCTCCGGAACATCCGTTTCCGGCGGCGATCGACGATTGTCTGGCGGTGACGCGATGGGCGGCGGAGCATGCCGGAGAAATCGGGGCCGATGCGCGCCGCATCGCGGTCGCCGGCGACAGCGCCGGCGGCAACCTCGCCACCGTCGTCGCCATCCGCATTCGCGACGAAGGTGGGCCGAAACTCTGTGCGCAGCTCATGAATTGTCCGTGGGTGGATACGGACATGGCACGCCCCTCCTACCGAGAGAATGGGGCCGGCTACTTTCTCACACTCGATCTGATGCGTTGGTTCGAGGGGCATTATCTGACCACGCCGGAGCAACGCCAGCACAGCCATGTCGCGCCGCTGCGCGCTAAAAACCTGACGGGTCTGCCACCCGCCTACGTGCTCACGGCAGAGTACGATCCGCTGCGCGACGAGGGCGAGGCCTATGCCGACGCACTCGCCGCCGCCGGCGTGCCGGTGGTTAAGAAGCGTGTCAGCGGCATGATCCATGACTTTCCGATGCTGTCGCTGAATGTGATCCCCGAAGCGGCGGAGGAACTGGCGGCGTTCGGCGCCTGGCTCAAGGCACGCTTTGCCTCGGTCTAGACCATGGCGCGAACGAAGTTGAAGCAGCGCAAGCCGCGGCGCCGCAATCCGGCGGCGCAAGCGGTGCGCTCGCGGGCCTATCGCCCGCGCCTCGTCGCATCGAAAAAAACCTATTCGCGCAAGGCCAGAAGCTCTCACGCCGACGCCGAGAACGAATAGCAACAATTATTCGGTGCAAGGCAAAGCAATCGAAGGCGATGCCGACCCGTTGCGTTGAAGTTCCGAATCTGCTTTCGCCAAGGTGCGAACGGCGCCGGCGTGCTTGTTTAAGCCGTCGCGACGCTAATAGCCGTTCGGTGCCGCATAATAAGGCGGTGCCGGGTTGCCGTAGCAATATATCGCGCGAAGCCTTCGTGGGCGCGCGATCGACCGGGTGCGCTGCCGTATTTCACACAAATTCTTGCTTATTTAGTGGCCGCTCCCTAGTCTTGACCCATGTCCCTGGTCAATCGGCGGGTACTGCTCGTCATCACCGGCGGCATCGCCGCCTATAAGACGCTCGATCTCATTCGCCGCCTGCGCGAGCAAGGTGCCGCGGTGCGCGCGATCCTGACCGAAGCCGCGACGCAGTTCGTCACACCACTCGCGGTCCAGACGCTGACCGGCGAGAAGGTCTATCGCGACATCTTTGCGCTCACCGACGAGAGCGAGATGGGCCATTTGCGCCTGGCGCAAGAGGCCGACATCGTGGTCGTGGCACCGGCAACGGCAGATATGCTGGCGAAAATGGCGGTCGGGATCGCCGACGATCTCGCCTCGACGGCGCTGTTGGCGACCGACAAAATGATACTGGTCGCACCGGCGATGAACCATCGCATGTGGCTCAATGAAGCCACCCAAGCCAATGTCGCCCGGTTGACAATGCGCGGCATCAAATGCGTCGGCCCAAACACCGGGTCGCTCGCCGAGGGCGAGACCGGGCCGGGCCGCATGGCGGAACCTTTGGAGATCCTGTCAGCGATTGAGCTCCTCGTCGCCGACGGTCCATTGAAAGGCCGTCGCGCGCTCGTCACCAGCGGCCCGACCCACGAGGCGATCGATCCGGTCCGCTTTCTTGCCAATCGCTCCTCGGGCAAGCAGGGGCATGCCATCGCCTCGGCGCTTGCCCATGCCGGCGCCGAAACCGTGTTGATTTCGGGCCCCACCGCCGAGCCCGATCCGCTCGGGGTCAGGGTGCACCATGTCGAATCGGCACGCGACATGCTGAAAGCCTGCGAGGCCGCCCTGCCGGTCGAGATTGCCGTCTGTGCCGCGGCGGTAGCCGATTGGCGGGTCGAGCCCGCTCCACAGAAGATCAAGAAAAACGGTGGCCTGCCGGTGCTCCGTCTCGAGGAAAACCCGGATATTCTCGCCACCCTAAGCCGGCCGGGCAATTTGCGCCCGCGTCTTGTAATCGGCTTCGCCGCCGAAACCGAGAACCTGATCGCGCATGCCAGAAAAAAGCGCGAGGCGAAGGGTTGCGACTGGATCGTCGCCAACGACGTGTCGCCGGCGATGAGCACGTTCGGCAGCGACAACAACACGGTTCACCTCATCGACGCGAACGGGGTCGAAGACTGGCCGCCCCAATCGAAGCGGGAAGTGGCGGCAAGTCTCACCAGGCGCATCGTCGATTTTTTTGCCGCGTGATGCTGCGGCTTTCGAAAAAGCTGTTGTTCGCCATCGAGGCGGTGCTGGACATCGCCTACAATGCCGGCGCCTTACCCGTGCAGTCGGGAGAGATCACCAAGCGTCAGGGCATTCCGCGTCGCTATCTCGAGCAAGTCCTGCAGCAATTGGTGCGCGCCGGCATTCTCGTCGGCGTGCGCGGACCCCGCGGCGGCTATCGACTGGCGCGCGAGCGCCGCCGCATCACCGTCGGAGAGATCGTCCGTGTGGTGCGCTCGCTCGAGCAGGCCGACGAGGCGGTCGAGGATGCCGCCGGCGCCGAACTCGGCCGCCGCGTCGTGCGGCCGCTGTGGCTCGACTTGCAAGCCGATGCAATGAAGCGACTCGATGCAACCACGATCGAGGAACTCTGCACGCGCGCCCACCAGGCAGGCATCGCCGGCGAATACGCCGCGCGCTACGATTACACGATCTAAAAGACGCGACAGAACGGAGCGAGCCCAATTCGATCGAGGTAAGCGGTGGTGCCGAGCGGCTCATACCGTTGACTATTCGTCGCCGGCCGGCTCCGCCTCGGCATCGTATACGACCCGCAGCACGACAAACCAGGGAAAGCGGTTATCGAGCACGGTGCCGTCCGGGGTTGCGAGCGTGCCGCTTTCTGTTACCGGCACATGGGTCAGCGTCACGGCATCGTCGACGTTGCCGCCGATCACGCTGATTGTGCCGTGCTGGACATCCACAACAATCGCGCAATGGCCGGGCCAGATGTAGGTCGTAGGCAGATCGCTGAATCTTAGCTGAGCCGCTTTGTGCCGGCCGAAGCAGATGAGATCGCCGAGGCGCGGCGCATAGGTTTGGGGCGGCAGCGCCTGCAGGATCGGCGACCGATGCGCGGCGGCGGCGTTCACATAGGTGGCATGATTGGGGGAATAGGGAAAGCGCGGTCCGGCACCGGCGATGCGCATCACATAGGAAATGAATGCCGCCGACCAGGCATAGAGCTCATCGTCCGAAGCCGGAAACACCACGCCGCTCTCGTCATGTTTGCCGGTCCACGCTGCCGCGCGCGGCGGCGGTTCGCCGGCGGGCGCCGCGAGTCCTACCCACCAATATTCGCCGACGCGCTGCCACAGGCCGGGCTGACGCTCGGGCTTGTCTTGCGGTCTCGGCACCGGCCGGTCCTCGGTCGGCGCGTCATCGACTGGGGAACGGAAGAGACGCCATTCGCGTTGCGCGATCGCCACCGTGTCGGCGCGGTTGAACGGCTCATCGGGTTTGGTGGCAAAGGGCGGCACCGGCCCGGGGGGTGGTGACGGCCGCGGCGTGGGTGCGCAGGCGGCGAGCCAGGTCAGCAACACGATCGGCGCCAGGTAGCGCATCATCGGGCGGTGGGGCGACAACTGCCCGACGCTAGCGGGCCGATCGAGGGGTGGCAGGTCGTGAACGGCGCCAGCGGCCGACCTCTGACAGGGTGCGGCGGCACATACCCAACGAAGCCACAGCCGGGTAACACGAGAACATCGCGGCGACGCGACATGAGGTGAGAAAAAACACGATTCGCTGCGCAAGGCCATAGCGCCGCCCCGGGGGCGCCCGTTCCAAGCCTCGGCCTGCCTACCAGAGGGCGATCGCAATGGCGGCAAGCGCCAGCGCAATGATCCACAGCGGCATTCCCAGGATGGCGATGGCGCCGCGTTTTGCCATCGCCTCGAGCGCCTCGGGGTGGATCGGGATGCCCCCCTCCTCGGTGATGGTGATGAGCAAGTCTTCGGCGCGACGCAACGTCACCGGGAGGCGTCCTAGCAATTCGGCCGACTGCGCGAGCGCGTCCTTGAGCCGTGCCTCGGGTCCGCGATTGACGCGCATCCACTCCTCGACCAAGGGCCGGGCCAAGAGCCAGATGTTGATCGTCGGTTCAAGTTGCCGTCCCATGCCTTCGACCAGCACCATGGTCTTTTGCAAGAGCAGCAATTGGGGCTGCGTTTCCATCTCGAACTGTTGCGTGACCTGGAACAATTGTGCCAGCAGCCGTCCGAGAGAGATCTCTGCCAGCGGCCGGCCGAAAATCGGCTCCCCGATCGCGCGCGCGGCTTGGGCAAAGGCATCGCGCGATTGCTCGAGCGGGACATAGCCCGCCTCGAAGTGTACCTCCGCCACCCGCCGGTAATCGCGATTGAGGAACGCGACCAGCATATCGGCAAGATAGAATCGCGTGGTGCGATCGAGCCGACCCATAATGCCGAAATCGACCGCGACCAACGCCCCGTCCTGGTCGATGAACAGATTGCCGGGATGCAAGTCGGCGTGGAAGAAACCGTCGCGGAACACCTGATAAAAGAAATTGGCGGCCGCGCGGGTCAGGAGTTCGCGCAGATCGAATCCGGCGGCCAGCAAGGCGGCCCGGTCGTCGACGCGGATACCGCCGACTCGCTCGAGCGTCAGCACGTTGCGCGCCGTGCGCGCCCAGTCGACCCGCGGCACGCGGAAACTGGCGTCGCCCTCGAAATTCTGGCGCAGCTCGTCGGCCGCGGCCGCTTCGAGCCGCAGGTCCATCTCGATGCGCACGGTTTCGCGCAGCGTATCGACGACCGCAACCGGCTTCAGCCGCCGCAGGCTCGGCTGCCACCGCTCCGCGAGCTGCGCCAGCCAGGTGAAGAGGTCGAGATCGCGTGCCATCGCCGCGGCAATGCCCGGGCGCAGCACTTTGACGGCGACGCCCTCGCCCTCGATGGTGCGGGCAAAATGCACTTGCGCTATCGAGGCGGCGGCGACCGGCTCGTCGTCAAAGGCGGCATAGAGTTCCGCGATCGGCTTGCCGAGCTCTCGTTCGATCGCGGCGCGCGCTTCGGCGCTGGGGAACGGCGGCAAACGGTCCTGCAATTGCGCGAGGTCACCCGCCATTTCCTCGCCGATCAGGTCGGCGCGGGTCGAAAGCGCTTGTCCGAGCTTGATGAACGCCGGTCCCATCGCTTGCAGCGCCCGCGCCAGGCGCTGGCCGGAACGTAGATCACGAAGCTCCCTGTTCCGGCGACCAAAGAGACGGAAAAACGGCACCAACCAGCGTGCGCCATTGACGCGTTCCAACGGAAACGCCGCGTCGTAACGTGCCAGGATCGCGGCAATGCTCAGAAGCCGGGCGAGGTGGCGGCTGGCGCGCAAAAGGTGATTCATGGCGGCGGGCTAGGGCCATGCCGGACGAGACACGGAGTGCCGGTTTGCCACCGCAGCGGGGCCCGAGCAGGTGCGGCGCCGCAAGCCGCCAAGGCGCGAGGCCCCGCGGATGTTGCGGCGCGAGGAAGAAAAATGCTGCGCAATTCCCGACCAATCGCAGATCAGAGCCGCCAGCCGGAATGCAGGGCGGCAACGCCGAAGGTAAAGTCACGCCAGCGCACCTGTTCGAACCCGGCCTCCCGCAACGATGCCGCCAGCGCCGCCTGGTGGGGAAAACGTCGGATGCTTTCCACCAAATATTGGTAGGCCTCACGGTCGCCAGCCACAAGCTGGCCCAACGCCGGCAAGAAGGCGAAGGAATAGAGGTCGTAGGCTCGGCCCAGAACCGACGGCGCCACGTGGCTGAATTCGAGGCAAAAGAAGCGCCCGCCCGGCCGCAGGACGCGCCGCGCCTCGCGCAGCGCCGCATCGATCCGCGTCACGTTGCGCAGCCCGAAAGCGATCGCGTAGGCGTCGACGCTGCTGCTTGCGATCGGCAGGAACTCGGCATCGCCCGCGACATAGGCGATGCCGCTCACGATGTTGGCGTCGATGGCGCGGTCGCGGCCGCGGTTGAGCATTACTTCGTTGATGTCGCATAGGATGACGCGACCGCTCGGGCCGGTACGACGGAGGATGGCCCGCGCGACATCGCCGGTACCGCCCGCGACGTCGAGCAAGGTTTCGCCGGGCCGCGGATTGAGATGGTTGATCAGGGCCGCCTTCCACAGCCGATGGATACCGCCCGACATCAGATCGTTCATCACGTCGTAGCGTGATGCGACGCTATCGAATACGCCCCGCACCAGTCCGGCCTTCTCGCTGGCCTTGACGCGGCGATAGCCGAAATCCGCCTCGGCGCCTTCGCCGGGGTCAGCATGGTCGGCGCTTGTCTCGGGTGCCGTCATGGGCGAAACATATCGTGAGAGTCTGGAACACGCTACCTCGCCTCCAACCTGACGCTGCTCCGCACGACGCAGCGGCACGCGGGCGGAGGCAATCCCGTGGAAGGAAGCAACATGCAACTGCGTCACCTTGGCAATTCCGGTCTGCAAGTATCGGTCGTGGGCTTGGGCTGCAACAATTTCGGCCGTATCGAGTTCGAAGCCACCCGCGCCACGATTCATCGGGCGCTCGACAGCGGCATCACGCTGTTCGACACGGCCGATGTCTATGCGCCCGGCAAGCCCGGCTCCTCGGAGGAGGCGATGGGCGAGGTATTGGGCGCCCGCCGCAAAGAGATCGTGCTCGCCACCAAGTTCGGCATGCAGATGGATCAGGCCGGCGTCAAGAAAGGCGGATCGCGGCGCTACATCATGGCGGCGGTGGAAGATTCACTGCGCCGGCTCAAGACCGATTGGATCGATCTCTACCAATTGCATCGGCCAGACGCCGATACCCCGATAGAGGAAACGCTGCGCGCCCTCGACGATCTCGTCCACCAGGGCAAGGTGCGGTATATCGGCGTCTCCAACATGCCGGCCTGGCAGGTGGTCGAGGCGCAATGGACGGCACAATGGCGCGGCCTTACTCACTTCGTCTCATGCCAGGACGAGTATTCGCTCTTAGCGCGGGACATAGTGGAGCGCGAATTATCGGGTGCGGCGCAGAAATATGGGCTTGGCATCCTGCCCTTCTTTCCGTTGGCGAGCGGCGCGCTCACGGGCAAATACCGTCGCAACAAGGCCAAGCCGGCAGGTGCCCGGCTCACCGCGCAAACGCCGTTATCGGCGCGGTTCTTGTCTGAGGCCAATCTCGACATCGTCGAGAAGCTCGTGGGCTTCAGCGAGAGCCGAGGTCACAACGTCCTCGAGCTGGCCTTTTCGTGGCTGCTGGCGCGCCCACAGGTCGCGAGCGTCATTGCCGGCGCCACCAAGCCCGAGCAGGTCGAGGCCAATGTCAAAGCGGCCGAATGGGCGCTCACGCCCGAAGAGATCGGCGAGGTCGACAGCCTCACCAAAAAAGGATGAAGAGGGTTCGCACAATCTTCGAAAGGGGCGAGGCAAGG
>JASHOB010000210.1 GCA_030041335.1 Alphaproteobacteria bacterium
CTAAGCAAGGAAGTAGAGACTGGGCGGTCGGCTATATTCAAAATCTGAGAGCTTCGAGGAGATGAGTTGGCGGGCGCCCCAGTTCGTGTGGATACCTATGCACTTAGAACCGGCATCACCAGGGCCGAGGGATGCGTTGCATCGTGGTGGATGGTGTCGGTGCCGATCTTGTCCGGCCGGTAGATGTGCGAGAACAAGCCGTCGGTGATCTGCGAATCGCCTGGCGCGATCTCGAGCCGGATGCGGCTGCCTGGCGTGAAGATGTGCGCGATCGGTTCGAGCGGTACCTCGATCGTATAGACCTCTCTGGGTATAAGTTTAATTTCACGCGCGTGCGTGTACCACGGGCACAGCCGCGAGCCGCGCTGCGGATCGCGTTGCTTGCCGTGCGAGGCCCTGAGCCAGCCCTTGGTGACGATGACATAGCGCGGCTGGATACCCCTGGCGCGCCCCTCCGGGCTCTGTGCGAACTGCTCCGAGACCTTGACGATGAAATCCATGTCGTCACGCGTCGTCGCGGCGTGCAGCACGACCTTGCCGCTACCTGCAATCTCGAGCTCTCTTGCCAGCGGCTCGGTCGTGAAGGTCAGCACCCCGCGTGCCGGATC
This sequence comes from Alphaproteobacteria bacterium, assembly GCA_030041335.1. Lineage (GTDB taxonomy): Bacteria > Pseudomonadota > Alphaproteobacteria > ATCC43930 > CGMCC-115725 > JAATGI01. The sequence continues at coordinate 609 of JASHOB010000210.1, forward strand.
GGGGCCGGTCGGCGCGACAACGACCGTCCCGACCACCCAGTTCGGGTTGGGATAGGAGTAGCTCGTGGCGCCGCCGTCCCTCGGCGGCGCGTCCGTGAGTGTACCGTCGTTGAGCGAGGCGACGCTGCCTGATGGCCCCGTTGCGAGGTAGAAGGTCCGCGGCTTAACGCCCGGCGGCGGCCAGGTGTCGAAGCTGCGCGTCACGTTGGAGTTTGTCAACGCGTACTGGACATTAGGCCGCGATGCGTGGCTGGTCTTCGCCCCCTTCAGGTACATGTCGTAGAACGGCAGCAGGTATTTCTCGTGAAACGCCGCGTCGGCGAAGTCGATTGCCGCGGAGGAAGTCGTCGGCGCACCGGTGATAAGAAGCTTCTTGGGTCCCTTGGCGGCGAGATAGCCGCGGATATTGCCGTCGAGGTGCAAATCCTGTTCGGCCCAGACGCCAATCGAAAAAAGCGGCACCGTAATCTCATCGAGGCGCTCGACAGCCGCGCGCTCTCTCCAGTAGCTGTCATAAAGTGGATGGTTCTGTACGTCCAAAGGAAGGTCGTAGGTCACCTGCCGCGGATGCTGTGCGTTAGCAGGATATAGATTTGCGACCCGCACCGCGGCATTGAACCAGTGCGGGAGGAAATTGCCTTCGATGCCGCCGGGATAGCCCATGTAGCGATAGGGATCATTGAGTCCGTCATAAATGCCGAGACAGGCGAGATGCGGCGGGTTCTCAATTCCCATGAACCATTGCAGCATCGCGTAATAGGATTGGCCGATGCCGCCGACCTTGCCGTTGCACCAGCTTTGCGTACCGATCCATTCGATCAGCTCGTAAAGATCCTTCTGCTCTTCGCGATCGAGAAAGCGATAAATACCCTCCGAGAAGCCTGAGCCGCGCACGTCGGCGTGAACATAGGCGTAACCGCGGCTTACGTACCAGTCGATCGGGCCGATCTTTTGCCACGGGAACATCGGCTGCGCCGGCAGCTGATTGTTGTCGTAGCGATAGGGAGAGCAGGCGAAGAGTGCCGAAAACGGGCCGCTGCCTTCGGGCCGGTAGACGCGCAGCGCGATCTTGATGCCGTCGCGCATCGCGACACGGATGTCTTTTTCTTCGACCATGGCTTCTCCACTGACGCCTCGGCTCTCTCGGATAATCGAGGGCGTTTGGCGAACCGAAATCGCGCCTGCGCGCCGGCCGGAAGAATGACAGGTGTTGGCTCCCGCCAGTAGTCTGGATTAGACGGCCCGAATAACCTTTTTCTCGGCCCCGCAGATTGAGCAGTGTCCTCGCTCGCGGTAGAAGTTGCTGATGGATGACAGAGCATTTGATGCCCGATTTGCTTGCTGGCGCCGCGAAAGCTGCAGTTCCTTGGCAATACAATCATCGCAGTACGCTCCACCACTCTGTCGTAGCCAGTGGCTGAGCCGCTCCGCAATCGTCACGGCTCTTTCCCTTGTTGACGATGGTCCTGAATGAGAACGGTCGGCCTCCTCGTCAGGCCGCAACAAAAGTGCCCGCGAGTTCGGCCCGAATTTTTGCGAGCCTGACCCATATCGCGGTGACCGCGGAGCCGTTCCAAGTTATCTTGACGACATCGGAATAGAAGTTGAGCCACAGGCCGGTGAATCGCTGGGTCTCCGTCAGGAAGGCGGCGCGCGTCGTCAACCACTCGGTGCAAAGTTCCGCAGCTTTTGCGGGGTCGCTACACCCCATCGGTTTCCGCCTCCCTAGCGCGCTGCACGCTTTCCGACCAGGCGTGCTTGAGGTCCTCAATCTGTTTGAACAGCCTTAGGTGAGTCTCGGTCATCCGCACGATTTGCTGTTGTCCCACAGCGAACAATGCGACTGAATGAATTCGCAAAATAAGAGCGAAACCGCACGACCACGCTCGAGCTTGTGGCAGAGTCAGCCCGACCCTGCCGCGATCGAATCGCAGCAGAGTCATCAGCCTCATTGGCGGTTGGAGGGGAACTCCATCTCCTTGGGCCCAACCTGCCCACAGCGCAACCGGCGACCCTGATCTGTCGCTCTATGTCGCCGCCGCAAGATGCAGCATCTCGTCTCTCAATTCAAGTGGACTGGTGGGGCTGGACACGTGCTGCTGCGCTGTTGACGGGTTCTCCTTGCCGTATATCGGTGAAAGAAGTTGCGCCGCCTCCTACTTGGACGTCGTGCAACCGAGATCCTGTCAATGGGTACGAGCCCAAGCAGCAATGGAGCTTGCGATCATCCGCCATTGCCTCGATGTTCCGCCGGTGCTGGCTTAGCTCCTTGTTTGATCAGATGGCCGACTATCGTGCATCCGCTTGAGACGGAGCTTATTCAGTCGGCGTCCCGCGTGGCCAATGTCTTCGGTATGATCTCCGAAACGATCAGGAGAAGCACGGTTAGAGTTGCGGAGATCAGTCCGACGCTTGCCTCCCCGAAGAGCACCACGGCTTGCGCACCGGCCAGCGTCGCGCCAATCGTGCCGGCCAGAGTGTTCAAGACGAGGATGGCGCCGATGGCATCATCGATGCGGCTTTGCTTGATCTCGAGAAGGCGAGCTGCCCCGATGCTGCCGGCGGACTTGCGTTCAAGGAGAGCAGAAATTCGAACAGAAAGAGGATGGTCTCGAGCAATGAACAGAAGTGGACCAATATGGCGGCCAGAAGAATCCAGAAGAGAAGAAGTCCCATTTGCGTTTCGCCGTTGTTGGACCCTCAAATCACACCGCCACCGGCGGTCGTCGGAGGAGTGGTCATGTTTCCTCCGGTGTCGCATCTTATCGCAGCCGCCTCGGGCGAAGGGATTTTTGCCGTTCAGGGGCTCGTCTTCACGAGGGGCGGCGCCGATAACGATCTTCTCCCCGCTGCCTGATGTCACCGCCGCCGTTGCCTGGCCCGAAGACCCGAGATCCAAACCGGTCGGTGGGTCGCGGTGAATAGGTTTTCGCACGGGAATGGAGACTCCCAGGTGGAATGGAGTTTTCCCGACGCATTGCCGATGAGGCTAATGACGCCTCCTGCGTGTGGGAGGGTTTACGCAACCCAGCTGACGGTGGGATTTTTTATTGCCCGGACAAAGTCGCCTGTCCCAGAGGCGATCACCGCCAAGTCGTATCGAGGAGTCGAGGCTTTCAGTCACCTTCCCGATACGGATCATAAGCTGCTGCTCGCTGCGCTCAATCGTTCGCACGAACACGCCTTGCTTTGAAAGAGACCGGTTGTTTCCCGGCCGCTCACAAAGGAACGCCGCGTACGGATCCTCTACTCAGCCTTGACTCGACTGGGCGCATGGGATCTGTCCGAATCGTGAGCTGGTCGAACCGACACGAACACACGGGTCTTTGCGGTCGGGGCCTCTCTATGCGCCGCGAAGCGGACGACGACCCCCAACGATACGCGTTGTCATGGCATGATGCTTGATTCTGACGACCTTCCAAAGGTAGTGTTGATCCACTGCCGGCATGGAGTCCCCAGATCGCCGATGAGGCTAATGACTCCTGCTGCTGTTGACGCAGTGGGAGGCGTCGTGGCGACTTCTTCCAAAGCAATCTATGTTGTGTCGTGTCTGCGTCAAGCGCAGAGCCGCTACTTGTGGGACACAGTGTCCCAACATCCCCAAATAACAAATCAACTAACTCGACCGACGCCGGCCCCATACCAGAAGACAGTGGCAACCTTCGGCGCCGCGGCTGGGGACAGCGCACTATTGGCTGATCGCTGACGCAGCAGAACCTAGCTTGATCGCCTTATTGCTCATTGGAATACCAAAAAGGCATTCGGATCGATCGTCCGGAGCCAGGAAGCAACTCGTGGGCTGGAGGACATCATGCCGTTTGATGGAACGGAATTTGGTAGGCGCGACCGGATGCTCGGAAAGCTTGACCACGTCATCGATCTCCTGAGGTCGGAAAATAAGTGGTGCAAGCAACAGCTACGAACGCGAAATGGCCGGCGCTGTATTTTGGGCGCGCTGGCTGATGCAGATGCAGAGTCGCTTCTATCCAGTGCCATCCTGAATGCCGCTCGGGAGCTTACTGGCAGGTCCTATGGCCGCATTGATCGCTTCAACGATCATCCAAAGACCGATCACCGGCTCGTGCTCGCTACGCTCGACCGTACGCGCAACAATATCTTGCTCGGCAAGATAACGCCGGTTCGGACTGTCACTGTGGCACGTCGCGTGCGGACGTTCTATTCGTCCCTCGCGCGACTCGGCGCATGAGATATCGCTGAGTTGCGAGCGTGGTCAAACCACCCTGGCGCGGCAATAGTGATGAGTTCCTCCGTGGCTGG
>JASHOB010000211.1 GCA_030041335.1 Alphaproteobacteria bacterium
TGTGCCAAAGCGCGGGATTGCGCGATCCCGAGCTCCTGGCAGACGAATTGTTTCTGCTGCTCGAGGGCGCTCGCGTCGCGCTCCAGAGCCTCGGCCCCCGCGGCCCGGTCCAGCGTCTCGCCGAGATGTTCGATACACTGGTCACCGCCCATACGCCGGCACCACGCTAAACGCCGAGCCGACCAGCACCGTCGCAACCCCGGCAGTGACGGGGGGCGTTGACGCTCCAACAGCAATGGGCGCAGCTGAACGGGTTGACCATATCACCCTAAGCCCTTGCTCCGTGCTTCTTGATTTCCGCCGTTTTGACACTTAAGCCGCCCGCTCGAAAAATTTGGGTCAGCGCCTTTGGATCGACTCGCCGACAGATGGGCAGTGTTGGTGATGGCTGTGCTTCGCCGCGCCGCGATGCGATTCAATGCGCGGCATCGCGCAGTCGGCGGGGTTTCCCAAAAGATGCTCACCCAAACCGCGCAGGGGCCGGAACGAGATTGGCTTCACCGCCTTCGCGACATCGCCGGTAACCGTGGAGTACGCGATCATGCCGCTTGGCATGACCCTGGCGGCAACCGTGGACGCGCTGCGCATCCGGTCGGCCGAGAAATATCGAGGCGGTCTCGGCCGTCCGTCGCCGATTTGACGCGGCGCGCCGGGAAATTGCCTCACGCGCCGTGTTCGGCCGGAGATTGGCCATGTAAATTTAGGCGCCGCTTCGGTAGAGCACCTGGGCCAGCTACGTTCATGGTCCAGCGACAAATCCCCCCGTTAATTTAACTTTAAACTTTAAGTCTGAGCGACAATGCGGAACGGCAAGTCAAGATCGGGGCGCTATTTTGCAATACCTAAGCGATTGAAAAAGCAGCATCTTCGGCTGCGTTCTGTGCGCCATTAAGGACGCTTCGCTCACCAGTGAATGCCCAGACTGGCCCGGGGCATCCATCGCACGCAGACCTCGTTTGCGAAGACCGGGGCGCGAGAGCTGCGGCGATTACCGTGGGACTACCGGAGAAAGCCCAGTTCCGTGACAATCGGTCACTGCTGCGACCGAACTGATCTTCCTGTCCTGCCCACCAATTGTCGAAGCGCCGACGGGTGGCGGCACTCGCAAACATCTATTGGTCACTAGATTAGTGCCGAAAGCCTTCAATATCATCGCGCGTCATCAGGACGGGCAACGAGGGGATTTCGAACAATAAATGCTCAATCCCTCCCATACTGACGTCCTGCTTGCCACAACGGTTCACTGGCCCTCGACCACCCGGCTGGCCTTGGCCCTTGCCGAAGCCGGACTGCGCGTGGCGGCCGTAGCGCCGGCGGAGCATGCACTCCTCCGCATGGATAGGCTCGCTCACGCGCGTACCTGCCTGCCACACACGGGTTTTGTCTCCGCGGTCGCCGAGGCCATGACCGCGCTTCGTCCGGCGATGGTCGTGCCCGGCGATGACCGGGCCGTCCGCGGGCTCCATGCGCTTCATGATCGCATCGAACGGGGCCGCACCGCGGGACGGGACGTCGCCGCAGCAATCCGGCGCTCGCTCGGCGCGCCTTCGTCGTTTGCGATTGTCGACCTGAAGAGTCGCTTCGCGGCATTCTGCAAAGACGAAGGATTGCCGCTTCCCAAGACGGTCGTCGTACGGAACCGACGCGAGCTCCTACAACAGTTGAGCGCGGAAGGCTTGCCGCAGGTGCTGAAGCTCGATGTTGGCTCGGGCGGGCGCTGCGTGCGCATCGTGCGCGCGGCGGGTGAGGCGTTGGCCGCCTTCGACCAACTCGCCGCAATGCGAGGGTGGTGTTCCGCGCTGCGCCGAGGGCTCGAAGAGCTGAGCGCCGCGCCGCTCGTCGACAAGGTACGCGGCCGCGCGCCGGCGATTTCGTTGCAATGCTACGTCGCCGGCCGGCTGGCCAATCGCGCGGTTTACTGCCGCGACGGCACCGTGCTGGCCGGGATCACAGTGGTCACCATGCAAGTACTGCAAGAGACCGGTCCGACGACGGTCGCGCGTGTGCTCGATCACCCGGAAGTGGAGGACCTCGCTGCGCGCATCGTGCGGCGGCTGAAGCTTTCCGGATTCATTGGAATCGACCTGATGCTCGAAGAGCAGAGCGGACGCCCCTGGCTGCTCGAACTTAATCCCCGTCCCACCCAAACGTCCCATTTGGCTTTGAGCAACGACTTGGACATGGTCGGCGCGCTAGCCACGGAACTGAGAGGTGGTGCGCGACGCGCCCTGCCGCATACGGCCAAAGCCGATGGCCGAATCGTTGCGCTCTACCCGGGGGAGCTCTGGCGCAATCCGTCGAGCGAGTATCTGCGGGCGCCTTATCACGATGTCCCGTTGCACGAGCCTAAATTTATCGCCGCGTACGCGCGCCCCGTTCCTGAAGAGCCTTTGAGCTGGGTTCAATCGCTCGCTCGGAAGTGGCCGCTGCGTGCCGTGCGCCGGAGGCTTGCCACGGTTGAGGCCACCGATGCCGACGGACGCGCAATCGGCGTGCCCTCTTCCGAAACAGCCGGCATCACGTGACTGCCGTTCCTTAGCAGGCGCAGAGGGTTTCTCAAGATGGCAAATGCGACGGACGTGGCAATCATTGGTGCGGGTCCATACGGACTGTCGCTGGCGGCGCATCTCGCTGCACGCGGCGTCGAGCATGCCGTGATCGGCGCCCCGATGGCGGGCTGGTCGAAGGCGATGCCGAGAGGCATGAGCCTCAAGTCCGAGGGGTTCGCCTCGAACTTGTTCGATCCGGACGGCGCCACCACCCTCGAACGATACTGCACGGAGCACGGCATTCCATACGCACCGCTCGGCCTCCCCGTCGCCCTCGACACCTTCATCGCCTACGGCGTCGACTTTCAGCGGCGGCGCGTACCCCATGTCGAGCATGACGCGGTGATGTCGCTTGAGCGCACCGAACGGGGATTCGTGCTTCGGCTGGCACGAGGCGGCACGCTCAGCTGCCGCCGGGTTGTCGTTGCCGTCGGCGTGCTGCCATTTCGCAATGTCCCGGCCTCGCTCGCGCGATTACCGGACGAACTCGTGTCGCACAGCTCGGCCCATCACGAGCTGGACCAATTTCGTGGGCGCGACGTGGCGGTGATCGGCGGGGGCGCGTCGGCGATCGACCTGGCGGCGCTGCTGCACGAGGGCGGCGCCTTCGTCCGCATGATCGCGCGCCACCCGCAGCTCCAGGTTCACCACAAGAGTCGCCTGCCCCGTCCGCTGCGTGATCGGTTCCGCCATCCGATGTCGGGCATCGGGCCCTCGTGGCGGTCGCTGTTCTACACCAAAGCGCCGTTCGCATTTTACCATCTCGCCGAGGAACGTCGCCTGCGGATCGTCGCGAGCCACCTGGGTCCGGCCGGCGGTTGGTTCATGGCCGACCGCATCGCCAAAGTGCCAACCATCCTCGGGTGCTCGGTACGCGCAGCCATTCGGCACGGCAGCCGCGTGCAACTCCTTCTCGCCGAAGCCGATGGTGCAACGCGCTTGATCGAGACAAGTCATGTCATCGCTGCAACCGGCTACAAACCCGATCTGTGGCGCCTCGACTTTCTCAGCGACGAGCTGCGGGCGCAGATTCCCACAGTTGAGCGTGCGCCGCTCTTGTCGTCGCGGTTCGAGACCAAGGTGCCAGGACTGTTCATGATCGGACCGGTTTCGGCCAATTGCTTCGGCCCGGTGATGCGTTTCGTGGTCGGCGCCGGCCTCACCGCCCGCTGGCTGGCACGCCATCTGGCCGGGCGGCGTCCCGGCGTAGCCGAGACCTTCACGGGGGCTCGACCATCTCGCAGAGATCGGGCGAGAAGCGTCGCCGACCTGACGCCAGGGGTGCAGCACTCCGACTCGTAAAGCCCCGTGAAATCGAGGCGGCGCACTTTTGGGCCGGCGGCTTAGCCGCGGGTTGTTCCGTCATGCAAGACGGAGCGGCCGATGAGCAAGAGACCAACACAAGTTGGACTTGGCGTTGGAGTGCGCCCCCTGAGAGGGACAGGTAGCCCATCTGGGATTTAACAGGGCAAGCTCGACTCTCGGGAAAGAAGGCCACGAGAGGATTGCGAGATGACCCGAGTTCTGCGCGAAATTGCGCTGGCGCTTCTCGCGAAGGGCAAAGGTATCCTTGCGGCCCGACGAGACGGTCTACACCCTGACACAGCGGTTTGACGCGCTCGGCGTCGCGTCCACCGAAAAGAGGCGTCGCGGCTTGGAACAGGAACTGGCGCCGATCGTCGTATCGGAAACGCGGATGGATGGATCGCGCTCAATCGGGCATTGTGACGAGGTCACCAGCACGCTACTCCAGAGCGTGCTCAATGCAGTCCCGAGCAAGGAGTCACTGTGGAGGTCGTGCTGGGGGCTCTTGACCGACGGGCACGATGCCAGGGCCAACGCCTTGGAAATTACACGGACAAATTGGAAGGATACCATTCGCTGGCGCAGGCGCATCGCATGACCTTGGATTGGGCGACGATCGAGAGGGACCGATGATGCTGCTCTGGGGCTCCGATGCTCAGTCTCAAACGTACGGAGGCAACGATGACAAGCGTGCTGTCTGACAAGGAACGGGATCTGATGAATGGATACTGGCGGGCTGCCAATTACCTGTCGGTCGGCCAAATCTATCTCTATGACAACCCACTACTGAAGCAGACCCTGACGAAGGAACACATCAAGCCTCGACTGCTCGGCCATTGGGGCACTACGCCCGGGCTGAATTTCATCTATGTTCATCTGAACCGCGTCATCAAAGCGCACGATCTGAACATTATCTATGTGACGGGCCCTGGGCATGGCGGACCAGCCCTGGTCGCCAACGCCTATCTCGAAGGCACATATAGTGAGGTGTACCCGGACGTTTCCTGCGACGAAGAGGGAATGAAGCGCCTCTTCACGCAGTTCTCGTTCCCGGGCGGGATTCCGAGCCATGTCGCACCGGAGACCCCGGGTTCGATCCACGAAGGGGGCGAACTGGGCTACGCGGTCTCGCACGCGTACGGCGCCGCGTTTGACAACCCGGACTTGATCGTTGCTTGCGTGGTGGGCGACGGGGAGGCCGAGACCGGACCGCTCGCGACAAGCTGGCACTCCAACAAATTCCTGAATCCAGTGACGGATGGCGTCGTTCTCCCGATCTTGCATCTCAACGGCTACAAGATTGCGAACCCCACCGTGCTCGCCAGGATCAGCCACGAGGAGCTCGATCACCTGTTGCGGGGCTACGGCTACACGCCGTATTTCGTCGAAGGGCACGATCCTGACATCATGCACGCGTTGATGGCATCGACGCTTGATCGGGTCATCGCCGAGATACGTCGGATCAAAGAGGCCGCACGCAAAGAAGGATTCACCGGCCGACCTCTCTGGCCGATGATCGTACTGCGCTCGCCCAAGGGCTGGACGTGCCCGAAGGAGATCGATGGTCGGCGCACGGAAGACTATTGGCGCGCTCACCAAGTGCCGATGGGCGAAATGCATGAGAATCCGGAGCACGTCCGCATTCTCGAAGAGTGGATGAAAAGCTATCGTCCCGGGGAGCTGTTCGACGAAAAAGGACGACTGCGACAGGAGCTTGCTGAACTCGCTCCTCGTGGCGCGCGTCGCATGAGCGCTAACCCTCACACCAATGGTGGCCTGCTGCTTCGGAACTTGCGGCTCCCGGATTTCCGCGATTATGAGATCCAGGTGGCCGCGCCGGGCGCCGCGACGGTCGAGTCGACTCGGGTGATGGGCAGGTTCTTGCGCGATGTCATGAAGTTAAACGAAGAGGCCAGGAATTTCCGTGTGTTCAGTCCAGACGAGAACAACTCCAACCGCTGGCAAGACCTTTTCGAAGTAACCAATCGTGCTTGGGTCGCGGAGACGGTGCCGTGGGACGATCACCTCGCCCCGTACGGCCGTGTCATGGAGATGCTCAGCGAGCACCAGTGCGAGGGTTGGCTGGAAGGTTATCTTCTCACGGGTCGGCACGGCTTCTTTTCCTGCTACGAAGCCTTCATTCACATAGTCGACTCGATGTTCAATCAGCACGCCAAGTGGCTGAAGGTGTGCAACCACATTCCCTGGCGGCGGCCGATTGCTTCGCTCAACTATTTGCTGTCGAGCCACGTCTGGCGCCAGGATCATAACGGCTTCAGCCACCAGGATCCGGGCTTCATCGACCATGTCGTCAACAAGAAGGCCGAGGTGGTCCGCGTCTATCTTCCCCCAGATGCAAACTGCCTTCTGTCGGTCACCGATCATTGCCTGCGCAGCCGCAACTACGTGAATGTAATCGTTGCCGGTAAACAGCCGGCGCCGCAGTGGCTGACCATGGACGAGGCGATCAAGCACTGCACGGCTGGACTCGGCATCTGGGAATGGGCCAGCAACGATCATGGCAGCCAACCAGATGTCGTGATGGCATGCTGCGGCGATGTTCCAACGCTCGAGACATTGGCCGCGGTCGAATTGCTGCGTCAGCACGCGCCGGAACTGAAGATCCGGGTTATCAACGTCGTGAATCTGATGACCCTGCAGTCACCAAGCGAGCATCCTAATGGCCTGCCGGAGCGCGACTTCGACGCTCTGTTCACCACCGACAAACCGGTCATCTTCGCGTTCCACGGCTATCCCTGGCTAATTCATCGCCTGACTTACCGGCGCAACGGCCACGACAATCTTCACGTCCACGGTTACAAGGAAGAGGGAACTACCACGACGCCGTTCGACATGTGCGTGCTGAACGACCTCGACCGCTTCCACCTCGTCGCCGATGTGATCGATCGGGTCCCCGAACTCGGCCCCCGTGCCGCCTACGCAAAGCAGGCGATCCGCGACAAACTGCTCGAGCACAAACAGTATATCTGCCGCTACGGCGACGACATGCCGGACATCAAGGGTTGGATCTGGGGACAGAAGACCGTGGTGCGGCGCGGCGCTTCGACGGAGGCTGACAATGTCTGAATCAACCCTCCACCGATGCTCCTGGAGCTCTCCTCGACGTCGATGGCGTGCTCTTGACCGCGCTCGATGAGCGCGGATGGCGCGAAGCGTTCGGTGATTTCGCCGTCCAGCGCCTGTTCAGACGGAAAGTGTCCGCCTTGGAAATGTTGGCTAATTAGGGGGTTGTTATGGCCCGTGAGAACGCATTCTATGGTCAATCCGGTGGTGTAACTGCCGTGATCAACGCCTCGGCCTGCGGCGTGATTGAGACCGCCCGTCAACATCCCGAGCACATCGTCAAAGTATTCGCGGGCCACGACGGCATCTTGGGTGCCTTGACTGAAGATCTTATCGATACAAGTTTGGAATCGGACGCTGCCATTGCAGCGCTCAAGTACACGCCCGGCGCTGCGTTTGGGTCTTGTCGCTACAAGCTCGGGTCAATTCACGAGCAGCGCGCACAATACGAGCGGTTGATCGAGGTTTTTCGCGCGCATGACATCCGTTATTTTTTCTACAATGGTGGCGGTGATTCGCAAGATACCGCCTTCAAAGTCAGTCAAATTAGCACTGAGCTCGGTGAGCCGATCGTGTGTGTCGGCATTCCCAAGACAGTGGACAATGACTTGACGATCACCGACTGTTCCCCCGGCTTCGGCTCAGCCGCGAAATACGTTGCGACCTCGCTTCGTGAGGCGGCATTTGATGTGGCTGCAATGAGCCGAACATCGACCAAGGTTTTCTTGCTGGAAGTGATGGGCCGCAACGCCGGTTGGACCACCGCCGCCTGTGCGCTCGCGGCGGAAAAGGACGGGGACGCTCCACACGTCCTCCTGCTGCCTGAGGTTGTCTTCGATGAGGGTCGCTTCCTGGCGAAGGTCGGTGAGACCTTGGCGCGATACGGCCACTGCGTGATCGCGGCATCGGAAGGGATCAAGAGACCGGGCGGGGAATTCCTGTCCGCGGGCTCGACGGACGCGTTCGGCCACGAACAGCTAGGGGGGGTCGTTCCGCTGCTCGCCAACCTGATAAGGGCAAAGCTCGGCTGTAAGTGCCATTGGGCAGTCCCCGATTACCTACAGCGATCGGCACGCCACATCGCTTCAGAAACCGATGTCGAGCAGGCCTACGCAGTCGGTCGGGCGGCAGTGGAGTTCGCTGTCGCAGGAAAGAGCGCGGTAATGCCCGCGATCCGTCGTCTTAGCGATACGCCCTATCGCTGGGACATCATCGAGGCGCCCCTTTCCGCAGTCGCCAACCGCGAGAAGCTGCTGCCGCCCGACTTTATTACCCCCGATGGCTTCGGTGTCAGCGCGGCAGCGCGTCGTTATCTGGCGCCCCTCATCCTTGGCGAAGCCTATCCGCCGACAAAAGACGGCTTGCCCGATTACGTGACGCTGCGGAAGGTATTGGCGCCAAAGAAACTGGCCGACACCTTTGCTGTCTCACTCTAGGAGAGACCAGGGTCAGGTCGGGCACGTTCTGGCCCGCGTCATTCTTTGGAGCATGATTTGATCCTGCGGCCGTGCCGCCGGAAGAGCAAGAAATCTAGGAGATGTCGCTAGATAGGTGCGAGCGATAGGCCTCAATGTTGACCGTACAACGCCTGCGCCCATCGAAATCGGCTCGGTTCTTCTCAATCGGCCCGGATTCGCGGCTTCGCGCCGAATTACCAATCGGCTGTCAGCGCAGTTTGGCCGATGGGCCAAACTTTTTTCGTAAGTTCCCGGCGTTTGTCCCACTCTCTCCCCCGTCTAATTCGGAAAAGGCCCGTTTCTCCAGAAACTGGGCGATCCGCGTCCCTCTCGGTCCCTCGTGAAATTCCCTTACTTGCCGCGTCAGCGGGCAGTTTGTCGGTGGCCTTGAGACGTGGATGCGAGGCGAGGGTGGACAAGCCGCACCGAACGCGAGTGTCTCGGTCACGCGATTAACCCTGCCTCCTCTGCATGTTAAGTTCCTCACCCGGTAGGAGGGGACCGCCGGGTATGGCCGAAACGCGCAAGCTCGCCGCGATTCTTGTATCGGATGTAGTCGGGTATTCGCGCCTAGCCGGCCGCGATGAGGAGCTGACGCTGGCGAGGCTCCGGGCGCTCCGGAGCGACTTGATCGATCCCATCACCGCCGTCCATCACGGTCGAGTCGTGAAGCGTACCGGTGATGGAGCGATGGTCGAGTTCCGCAGCGTCGTCGACGCGGTTCGGTGCGCCATCGAGCTGCAGAACGGCATGGCCGAGCGCAATGCCGGCGTCAAGACCGAGCATCGAATCGATTTCCGAATCGGAATTCATCTTGGCGACGTGGTCGAGGAAGCAGACGGCGACCTGATGGGCGACGGCGTCAACATCGCTGCGCGCCTTGAAACCATCGCCCAACCCGGAGGCATTTGCCTGTCGGAGGATGCCTATCGCCAGGTCCGGTCGCGGCTCGATGTGAGTGTCGCCGACATGGGCAAGCAATCTCTCAAGAACATCAGCGAGCCGATGCACGCGTATGCAATCGAGTTGGGCCTGCGGCCGCCGCCCATGGCGGCGAAGAAGCGGCCGAGCTGGTTGCGGAGGGTCGTCGCGGTCGTCGTGCTGGTCGCGCTGCTGGCGAGTGGTGCCTGGTACTATCTCTTCGGCAGAAAACACTCCGTGACCGTTGCCAACCCGCCGGTGCATCTCTCCATCGTGGTGCTGCCTTTCGTCAATCTCTCGGGCGACCCGCAGCAGGATTATTTCGCCGACGCCATCACCGACAATCTCACCATCGAGCTGTCCCGCATCCGCGACGCCTTCGTCATCGCGCACAACACCGCTTACACGTATCGTGGCAGGACCGTCGACGCGCGGCAGATCGGTACGGAACTCGGCGTCCGTTACGTGCTCGAAGGCGCGGTCCAGCGCGACGGCAACCGCGTCGCGGTCACAGTCCAGCTCGTCGACGCGACGAACGACGCGCAATTATGGGCCGATCGGTTCGAGGAGGACATTACCGGTCTGTTCAAGCTGCAGGACGCCGTAGTCGCGCGGCTGGCCAACAGTCTTGGTTATGAACTGGTAAAGGCCGAAGCGACGAAGGGTGCGCACTCGACCAATCCCGACGCGATCGACCTGACGATGCGCGGGCTGGTGCAGTTGGCGCAGCCGCCAACGAAAGAGGGCAATCTGCGGGCCCGCTCCTGGTTCGAACAGGCGCTGCATCTCGATCCGAACAACGCCGATGCCCTCGCCGGCGACGCGATGACCTATGTCTTCGAGTACGCGTTCGGCTGGGGCCAGCCTGGAACTGACTACGATGCCAAGATCTTGGGCCAGGCCGACCGCGCCATCGCGCTCGAACCGAACAACGTTCGGGCCTATGCCGCCAAGAGCTTCTATCTCTACATCTCACACAGGCCGACGCCATCGCTCGGCGCCGCCAATGCGGGGTTGGCGATCGATCCGAACTACGCCTCACTCTATGCCGCGCGGCGCGGCGCCGAACTCTCGCTCGGCCGGTATGCCGAGGCGAAGGCCGATATGGAAGATGCGATGCGGCTCAGCCCGCGGGACCCCGATATCGGTACCTGGCACATGTACATGGGCGACGCGGAACTCGGCCCCGGCGATTACGCCGCGGCCATAGCCGAGTACCGGAAGGCGATCGATGCCGGCTACCGCACCTTCATACCTTACGCCGACATGGCGGCGGCGCTGGCGCTGGCAGGCCGTATCGACGAGGCGAAAGCGGCGATGGCGCAGGCGCGGCAGCTTAACCCGCAGCTCACCGTTAAATGGGAGGAAGCGCACGCGCCCGACATTCCCAAACTATTTGACGGGCTGCGCAAGGCAGGGCTGCCGGAGAACTAGCTAAGCCAGGCGCCTCGCTCTCTCGATCGTTGTTGCCGTTCCAAAACTTTTGGGGCGATCCGAAGGATCATCTCGCCGACGTGCAGACGGACGAGCCGAGGGCCTGGTACGATGCGCTTATCCGTTGGCCGTAACGAGCCTCGAGGGCATAGCGCACGAAGATCGTTGCCAATACGCTTCACATCGACTGCTTCTTCGATGTGAAGGCGGTGGGCGCGCGCTCGATATAGGAATGCCACCTGGTCGATCCAACCGAGAAAATCCCAGGACGTAGCCTTGAAGGGCGGAGGCAAGCCATGGTGTACCTTGCCAAGGCAGGAGCCAAGGGTTCGCATGCCCGCGCGTGTACCAAAATGGTTTTGTCCAGTCCGAGACATCGGTAACAGTAGGTTGGCCCTGCCAAGCATCTTTCAGAAGATCACCGTTAGACGCCGGATATGGAACTTGCTGGCGGACGCAACGTTAGAGCGAAGCCGTGAATAGTGCGGTGTGCGGGTTGATCTGACAAACGCTGGACGACCGTGAATTTCGGTGCTCGACATCGGGCTTGCCCGGCGCGAAGATAGA
>JASHOB010000212.1 GCA_030041335.1 Alphaproteobacteria bacterium
GGCCAGATTTGAAGCCGGGTCATGGCTCAGTCGACAGTCGCATCCTTCCATCGCGCAATGGTCCCGTAAACCACCCCTCTCAGGCGATAGCATGTAGGACCAACGTCCAACTATTCGCCGCTGCCTTAATCCGAGCATTATTTTTCAGCGGTTGGGCGTTTTACAATATTGCCTTGAGTAAAAGCGCATCTCAAAAAGGCTCGAACGGCCGCCCGACCAGAGCCGAAGATCGGTACGCATGCCTGTTGGTCGGTAAAGTCCGGGAGAGGCATCCTTGATAAGGGCGAACGGCAAACGTCGGGATTTTGCTCGATGCGGCAGAGACCGGATGAGGAGTCATGCCCGCCGCGCAACATTTCCGCGCGGATAGTGACTCGATGGTGGGGCCGAGGAGGACGGATGATGCGTGGGGAGAACGAATTTCCGGAGGCAGAATTATCGCCAGGCCTCTGGCAAGGGGATTGCTCATCTCGGGGTGGATGGGGTGTGCAACTCGAGAGAACGCGTTATCCCGTTGCAGCGAGGGGAGTAAGCCAACCGCATTTGTGGCATGAGCTCTTGAAGGGTGCGTTCAACGAACTTCCAGATCGCATCGCCATCATCGACCATACCGGCCGGATCATTTTTCAGAATGCCGCATGGTCCAAAGGGGCGACGCCGGAAGATGTCGACCCGAGTGCCTGCGGCAGCGACGAAGCATACCTGAAGTCATACGGGGCGCACGGCGTCTGCAGTATTGACGCGGCGAGAGTGGCGAGGCGCCTGCGCGATGTCATCGCGGGATCAAGGCTATCGTGTTCGGCGCGCTTCCGGCCCGGCCATGTCCCACAGGGGCTGTGGAGTGGCATGCGCGCCAAACGAATTACTGAGCGGCCGCGCCTGGTCATGATCACGCACCGTGACGTGGACCAAATGGCAGGCTCGCAGCCTCATCTCCGTTACCTCTCCACCCGATTGCTGACGGCGCAGGATGACGAACGCCGCCGCATTGCACGGGAGCTCCATGACACGACGGTGCAGGATTTAGTCGCTGCCAAACTGACCATCGAAAGGGCCACTGACCATGATCGCGGGGCAGTCGATCAACACGCCCGGCTGCCGAATGCAATAGGACTGTTGGAGAAATCGCTCCGCGATCTGCGGACGTTAAGCTATCTGATGCATCCACCGATGCTTGATGAACTCGGATTGGTGCCCGCTGTCAGGTGGTATCTCAAGGGATTTGGCGAACGAACCGGAATTTCGGTGATGCTGGAAACGCGGCCAATGGTGACGCGCGTTCCGGCGGAGGTCGAAAGCGCGTTGTTCCGAATTGTCCAGGAAGCGCTGACCAATGTCTATCGTCATTCGGGTAGCAAGATCGCAACCGTCTCGCTGACGTGTCAGCGAAGGAAGATCGTTCTCGAGGTCACGGATCGCGGCAAAGGGATGCCGTCGGCGGCGCTCCATGGCAACCGCTGGACTCTCCTGGGTGTCGGAATCCCGGGAATGCGCGCCCGCGCCGAACAGTTCGGCGGCATTTTGACGTTACGCTCGACCAAGCACGGCACCCAGGTTCGCGCTTCCTTCCCATTGTCCCCAACGGTGCATTGTGACGTGACGACAGGGTGACAGAGCCAAAAAGTAAAGGGGGACCGCAATGTTGAAGCTTCGGGCATCAGCAGGGGCGTCGCTTGAAGGGGCACTGCTTCGCGTCACCGCACTCGCCTTCGGAATGCTGATCTTGCAATCGACCGCGCATGCCGGGGTCTCGGTTGATGACGGCTATGGGCCGGATGGTTTGCCGCAGCAGCATTTCGAGCTGGATCCTTACGTCTGGTTGCCGGCGACGAGCGCGCGGATCTTCCTGGGCAATGGTGCCTCGGTGAATATCAGCCAAGGGGTGCCGAGCCCGTCGGATTTGGTGAGCAAGCTCAACGGCGCCTTTCTGGGATTTGGCCTGGCCCGCTACGGCGCGTTCTCGGCCGAGCTGGACGTGAACTACGTCTCCGCGACCGAGACCAAGAATCTCGGCGGCAATATCCTGACGCTGTCCCGTTCGCTCAAGCTCGACACGTCGCTGTTCCGGATATCGCCCGGCTTCGGCTACGAAGTGTTCCGAGGCGATGTCGGCACGGTTCCCGCGACCCTCGATGCGCGGGTCGGGTTCTCCTACGCCGACCCGAGCGCGACGCTCACCTTCACGCGAACCAACCTGGCCGGCGTGACGAACCAGTTTAGCGCGGGTGGTGGCGGCGGCTTCGTCCAGCCTTGGCTCGGTGGCCGTGTCGCCATCTACCCGTGGCCGAGTTGGCGGTTTTCGCTCGATGCCGCGGCCCAAGGGTTCGGCGTCGACGGCGGCTCGTGGGGATGGCAAGTCGGCGCCTATGTCACCTGGGCAGCCAATAGCTGGCTCAACCTGATCGCCGGTTACCGCGCACTCAACACCGAGCGCATCGGCGATTCAACCCAGGCGATTCGCACCCTCGACGTTACCGCATACGGACCCGTCCTCGCCGTCGGCTTCTCGTTCT
>JASHOB010000213.1 GCA_030041335.1 Alphaproteobacteria bacterium
CGGTCAGCAAGGCACGACGCGTCCAGCCGTCGAACGGCACGTCCGGCAATAGCGCCATCAGCATTACGTCGCGGTTGATTTCACTCATGGCCCTCACTCGTCGACGTTTTCGGGACCGGGCAACTCGACCGGAAACCGCAGCGCCTCTTCGTTGAAATGAAGAAGACGCAGATCGGTCATCCGCTGCGGATAGAGAATGCCGTCGAGGTGATCGCATTCGTGTTGGACCACACGCGCATGGAAGCCCTCGACGGTACGGTCGATCGGCTCGCCCTCGATTCCGATGCCCCGATAACGAATCTTCGTCCAGCGCGGCACCGCGCCCCGCAGGCCCGGAACCGAGAGGCAGCCTTCCCAACCGAGCTCGACCTCGGTGCCGACTGGCTCAATGGCGGGATTGATCAGTACGCTCCAACCCTGCGGCTGGTCCAACGGGCGGTTCGTCAGCCGTTCGGATCCGACCATGAAGATGACAAGCCGTCGCGACACATGGACTTGCGGCGCCGCAAGGCCGGTGCCGTTGGCGTCTTCCGCGGTCTGGAGCATGTCGGCGACGAGAGCGCGCACGGCCGGCGCGGTCGGGTCGGCGACGGGCTCGGCCACGGCCCGCAATACCGGATGTCCCATGCGGGCGATCTTGAGAATGGCCATGTCCTTAAATATGGCCGGCTATGCCGCGCGGGTAAAGCGGCTGCTGCCTTCACAAAGGGCGCGACAGGTGCTAAAAGACAGCATGCGAGGTGGCCGCCGGCGGCGGCCCTTCGTTTTTGTGCCATCCGACGCAAGGAGTGCTCGTGCAGGTTCTCGTCCGCGACAATAACGTTGATCAGGCGCTTCGCGCCCTCAAGAAGAAGATGCAAAGGGAAGGCGTGTTTCGCGAAATGAAGCTCCGCCGCAATTACGAGAAACCGTCCGAGCGCCGCGCCCGCGAAAAAGCGGAGGCGGTTCGCCGCTACCGCAAGCTGCTGCGCAAACGCATGGAGCGCGAAGGCTACTAGCGCGGGGCGCGGGCCGGGTGGCCGCGTTTCCTTCCGCTTGCTTCCCCACCACCGCAAGCTCGCTTGCCTCCGTCCCCGCCAGCTCATCTCACCGATGACGGTGGGTCAGCCGCCATAGAGGGGATCCCCATTTTTCAGGGCGGCCTTCGCTATGGTGACGACACCCACGGCATAATATGATCGCTTTGATATTATCTGGGTTTCCTTGGCTCTGGCCGAGCCTTGGCATAACGTGACCGCGGGCATACCGATAACACGAGGGGAGGAAAACAAAGCGATGACCGATCGAATGGATGGCGCTGCCTCGGGGCGCGCGATCAGCCGAAGGACGGTGCTCCGGGCCGGTTCTGCACTGGGCGCGGCGGCAGCCACTTCGGCGGTTCCGCTGGTCAATGTCTGGGGCGCCGCCTCGAACACGATCAAGCTCGGCTATATCGGCGCCAAATCGGGCTGGCTTGCCAACTTCAACGTCCCCGATCCCTGGATCATCGCCAAAGTCAACAAGGCCACCGGCGGCGTCATCAAGTCGCACGGCCGCAATTATGCGCTTGAGATCGTCGTCAAGGACAATCAGTCCGACAATAACGTCTCCGCCACGGTCGCGAACGAACTAGTGCTGCGCGATCGCTGCGATTTCATTCTCGCCAATAACGGCGCCGCGATTCTGGCAGTCGGCCCCTTGGCCGATGCACGCGGGGTCCCGGCGCTGTCGAGCATGGCGCCGTGGCAGGCCTTTGTCATCGGACGCGGCGCGATGCCAGGACCAAACTATAAGGGCTTCCCCTTCAGCTTCCATATTGGCTTCGGCGTTGAAGACATGCTGGCCGATTATGTCGCGACCTGGGACCAGCTGCCGACCAACAAGATCGTCGGCTCGCTATGGCAGGACGATCCGGCCGGCCGCGCCTTCGGCAACGAACATATCGGCCTGCCGGCGGCGGCGGCCCGCGGCGGTTACAAGATCGTGTCGGGCGGCTATTTTCAGATGACCACGAACGATTTTTCAAATCAGGTAACCAAATTCAAGGATGCCAATGCCGACATCGCCGTTGGTTATTCCAGCCCGGAGCAGATGGTGGTGATCGTCAATCAAATGGCGCAGCAGAAATACCGTCCGAAAATATTGACGATCGCTGGTGCGCCGCTGTTCCCGGCCTCAATCGAGGCGTTGGGTGATCACGGTGACGGCCTCACCACTGAGGTGTGGTGGACGCCGGATTGGCCCTATCACTCGCACGTCACCGGCCAGAGTGCTCGGGAATTTGCGACGGAGTGGGAACATGATAGCGGCAAGCAATGGACGCAACCATTGGGCTATACCATGGGCCTGTGGGACGCCGGCATCGCCGCCCTGCAGTCGGCCTCCGATCCGAAGGACAAGAAAGCGATCCGCGATGCCGTCAAAGCGCTCGATGTAGAGACATTGACCGGCAGGGTCGACTTTAAGAACACCCGCATTCCCAACGTCTCCAAAACGCCGATGACCACGGGGCAGTGGAACCTGACCAAAGGCGGCAGATTCAAGTACGAACTGCTGGTCGTTACCAACAAGACTTCGCCTGATATTCCCGTTCAGGCCAAGCTGAAACCCTACGCCGGCTGACGGTGATGCGCCGTGCCCGCGAAAGCGGGATTGAGGGCGACCGCATTCGCTCGCCCCGGATCCCCGTCATCGCCGGACGGCGGTACCGGCAGAGAACCTGAAGCCGATGGCACTCCTCGAAGTTTCCGGCCTTTCGAAACGGTTCGGCGCCGTGGTGGTTGCGGATCAGGTCGATATCACCGCCGATATCGGCGAATGCCTGGGCGTTATCGGGCCCAATGGTGCCGGCAAGAGCTCGGTCTTTAATCTGATCGCCGGGACGCTGGCGCCCGACGGCGGGACCGTGCGCTTCGCCGGCGAGGACGTGACGCGGGTTCCCGCCTATAAGAGGGCCCGCTCCGGGATCGTCCGGGCCTTCCAGATTCCACAGCCCTTTCCCAAGCTCACCGTTTACGAGAATCTGCTCGTGGCGGCGCAATATGGCGCCGGCTTGGTAGGGACCGCCGCCGAGGAATGGGTGATCGCGGTGCTGCGCGAGTTCGGCCTTGCCGACAAGGCCGAGATTCTGGGCGGTCGCCTGACGCTGCTCGATCGCAAGCGGCTCGAACTGGCGAAGGCGGTGGCGTCGAAGGCCAAGCTCCTGCTGCTCGACGAGATTGCGGGCGGCTTGACCGAGCGCGAAGTCGAGGAGCTGGCGGCGCTAATCGTCGGCTTGAAGCGAGAGCATGCCGTGATCTGGATCGAGCATATCGCCCATGCCTTGCGCGCCGCGTCCGACCGCATTTTGCTTCTGCATTTCGGCAGAAAACTGTTGGACGGACCGCCGGCGCAGGTTCTCGCCGATCCGGTGGTCAAGCAGATTTATATGGGGCTCGCCGCGGATGAAGCTGCTTGAGGTCACCGGCCTCTCGGTCTTTTACGGCGACCTTCAGGCGCTGTTCGATATCGGCGTCTCGGTTGAATCCGGACAGACAGTGGCGCTCATTGGCGCCAACGGCGCCGGCAAAACCACCTTTTTGAAAGCAGTCGCCGGGCTCTTGACGTCGAAACGCGGCAATATCGTCTTCGACCGGCAGAAAATCGGCGGCTATGCTGCGGAGCGCATCGCCCATCTCGGCATGGCGCTGGTCCCCGAAGGCCGGTTGCTGTTCCAAAACATGACGATCGAGGAAAACCTCATCATGGGCGGCTATACCGGCCGCAAGGGCTATTGGACCCTAGCCAAGATCTACGATCTGTTTCCCTCGATTGCGTCCCGCGGCCGGGAGATGCCGTTCGTGCTATCGGGTGGCGAGCAGCAAATGGTCGCAATCGGTCGAGCGCTGATGGCCAATCCGCGATTGCTACTCGCCGACGAGATCAGCCAAGGCCTGGCGCCGGTGGTGGTCGATCAGATCTATAAGTCGTTTCCTGCGATTCGCGCTGAAGGCACCTCAATTATCATCGTCGAGCAAGAAGTGAAGCGTGCGGCCGCCGTGTCCGATTACACTTACTGCCTTCTCAAGGGCCGCGTTACCCTTGCCGGCCGCTCCGAGGCGCTGGGTTTCGACGCGCTTAGCCATGCCTACTTCGGAACCTGAATGATGGTCTGGCTCGATCTCTTCATCAACGGCATCTGCCTCGGCGGACTGTACGGCGTGTTAGGCGTCGGCCTGGCGCTGGTCACCGGCGTCATGCGCTTCATCAACATTTCACATGGCGAGTTCATCGTCCTGGCGGCGTTCGTCGGCGTGTTCGCTTCCGCGGCCTTGCCGGGCGTCAATCCGCTGTGGCTGCTCATCCCGGTCGCTGCGTTATTCTTCCTGGTCGGCTACGGCGTCCAGGCCTTGCTGTTCAACAAAGTCGTGACCGCGCCCGATTTCCTGGCGCCAATCTTATTGACATTCGGGTTTTCCATCGTGCTGCAAAACCTGATGTTCGAAGTCTTCGGCACCAACGTGCGCAGCCTGACCGCGGGCGGCCTGGCTCGGCAAAGCATCGAGATCGGCAAACTCTCGATCGGGGTGCTGCCACTGATCACGCTCGGTCTCGCCATCTTGTTCTTTGTCGCGCTGCAACTTCTGATTTCACGCACCGGCTTCGGCCGCGCCATCCGCGCTACCGCCGATAACCGCGACGTGGCGCGGCTCATGGGGGTCAAGCCGACGCGGATGTTCAATATCACCATGGGTCTCGCGCTGTCGCTCGCGGCGGTCGCCGGCCTGCTGCTCGCCATGCGGGCCACATTCACGCCGTTCTCCGGTCTTGCCAGCCTCCTGGTCGCATTTGAGGTGATCGTGATCGGCGGCTTCGGCTCGTTCTGGGGCGCGCTGCTGGGCGGCTTTCTGCTCGGTCTGGCGCAATTGATCGGCCTTCATTTCGATCCCGATGCCGGCATCTTCTATGTCCACGTGGCATTTTTCGCCGTTGTCCTGTTTCGGCCGCAAGGCCTGATGGGCATCCGTCTGCCATGAAGGCTGCGCTCGCACTCCTTGCCTTTGCCGCGCTGGCCGCGGCTGCGGGCGTTCTCGCTCCGATCTACGATTGGGCGGGTGGTCTGCGCTTTGCCTCGGAAATGTTCCTCTATCTTGCGATGGCGCAGATGTGGAACCTGTTGGCGGGCTATGCCGGCCTGCTCTGCATGGGCCAGCAGATGTTCATCGGCCTTGGCACTTACTGCCTGTTCTACACGGCGCTGCTATTTCACGTCTCGCCCTATTGGGTCATGCCCTTGAGCTTTTTGTTTTGTGCCGTGATCGCGGCGCTTGCGGCTTTGTTCATGTTCCGTCTGCGCCTGGTCTATTTTGCCATCGGCACCTGGGTGCTTTCCGACATGATTGCGAGCTTTATTTCGCGCACGCCGGAACTCGGCGGCGCTTCCGGCTATCAGCTGAGCGACGTGCTGCCGCTGATCAACTTCGATTGGTTCGACCAGGTGATCTTCTGGATTGCCGCCGCCATCGCCTACGCCACGGTATGGGGGGCCTATGCGCTGATGCGCTCGTCAATCGGGCTCGGTCTTATGAGTATTCGCGACAACGATCTTGCGGCCGCGAGCCTCGGTGTCGATGTCTGGACCAATCGCTTCATCGTATTCGTCATCGCCGGCGCCAGCTGCGGGTTGGCGGGCGCGGTCTACTTCACCGCGCAGCTTGCGATGGGGCCCGGCCAGGCCTTCGATCCCAATTGGGTGGTGGCGATGCTGTTTATTACCATCGTCGGCGGGATCGGCACGCTCGAAGGCCCGATCATCGGCACCGCGATCTATTTCGCCCTGCGCGAGATTTTCACCAACGTGCTCGATCTTTCGGGGGCCTGGTACCTGATTGCTCTCGGCGCCGCCGCGATGCTGGTGATGCTGTACGCGCCCAACGGGCTTTGGCCGGAGATCCGCGACCGCTTCGGCATCGAAGGCCTGTCGGTCCGCCGTCATCCGCCCAAGGCGCTGACTGAGCCGGTGGCACCATGAACGCGGTGAGACGACTGAAGCAGATTCATTCGATCGCCGATTTTCGCGAGCGGGCGCGGCGCACATTGCCGCGCATGGTGTTCGACTATGTCGATGGCGGCTCCGGGACGGAAAGCACCCTGCGCGAGAATATGGCGGCATTTGAGCGGATCCGACTGGTTTCGGCGGCACCGGTCGATGTCTCGCGGCGCTCACTGGCGATCACGCTGTTCGGCCGCGAATTCCCGCTGCCGCTGATCGTGGCTCCCTTGGGGCTCGCCTCGTCCTTTTGGGCGAAGGGCGAGCTGGCGTTGGCCCGCGGCGCGGCGCGGCACGGTATTCCTTGGGTGCTCTCCAACAATGCCAGTGTCATGCTCGACGAGGCGATGGCGGCGGGTGAAGGGCCGAAATGGTTCCAGCTTTACGTCCCGCCTAATCGCGAGGCCACCAAAACGTGGGCGCGACTCGCCCGTGAAGCGGGATTCGAAGCGCTGCAGATCACCGTCGACACCGCCGTGCCGAGCCGACGCTTGCGTGATATGCGGCACGGTTTTGCGATGCCGTTCGCGTGGACGCCGGCGAAGCTGTTCGATGTGGCGACCCATCCCGACTGGACGCGGCGCATGCGACCTTACGGCATCCCGCGGCCGCAGCTGATGTTTCATGTTCCATGGGGTCCCGAGGGCGCGCCGCTCGAGATGCGCGCACGGCTCTCGCCGGCGCTCGATTGGGACTTGATCCGCTGGTTCCGCGACGAATGGACGGCGCCGTTGATGGTGAAGGGTCTGTCCGATCCGCGTCAGGCAGAGGCCGCGCTCGATGCCGGCGTCGATGCCATCGTCGTCTCGAACCATGGCGGGCGGCAGCTGGACGGCGCGGTCGCAACCATCGATATCCTGCCGGAATTTGTCGCTGAAGTCGGCGGTAAACTGCCGATCCTGATCGATAGCGGTTTCCGCACCGGCACGGATGTGGTGAAAGCCCTGGCGCTGGGCGCGACCGCGGTCCAGGTCGGTCGCGCCGCCGCTTACGCCGTGGCAACCGCAGGCGAGGAAGGCGTCGCCCACGCCCTCTCGATTCTGCGCGCAGAGATCGATGCGACAATGGCCTTGTGCGGGGTCACCAAGATCAATGACCTTAATGCCAGGTTGGTTCGGCGGCGTGGAGGCGAGCCATGACCCATTCCTATCCCGAGGTGTTCGATTTTCAGGGGTTCAACGCACCGTCGCGGATCGAATGCGACATTTACGACCTGATCGTCGAGGGCACGATCCCGCAAGAGATCGACGGCTCGTGGTTTCGGGCAATTCCGGATCATCAGTTCCCGCCGAAATTCGCCAAGGATACGTATCTCTCGGGCGACGGCATGGTGAGCCTGCTGCGCATCCAAAACGGCCACGCCGATTTTAAGCAACGCTACGTCATGACCGAGCGCCTGAAGAACGACCGCGCGGCGCGGCGCGCGCTCCACGGTCTGTACCGAAATCCCTATACCGACGATCCGTCGGTGCGGGGCAAGGACCGCACCGTTGCCAATACCACACCCGTTTGGCATGGCGGACGCCTGCTTATGACCAAGGAGGACGGGCTGCCATACGAGGTCGATCCTCAGAACCTCGAGACCAAGGCCCAGTTCAACTATGGCGGCCGGCTCAAAAGCCAGACCTTTACCGCTCACCCGCGGCTCGACGACGAGTCGGGCGAGATGTTCTTTTTCGGCTACGAGGCGTCAGGGCTGGCGACGCGCGACGTGGCCTTTGGCATCGAGGATCGGAATGGCGATCTGGTCCACGAGGAATGGTTTGAGGTGCCCTTCTGCAGCCTGATGCACGATTTTCTCGTCACCAAGGAGCATATTGTCTTTCCGGTTTGGCCGATGACCTGCGACCTCGAGCGCCTCAAGGCCGGCGGCGCGCATTGGGTATGGGAGCCGGACAAGGGCAGCTATATTGGCATCATGCCGCGCGGCGCCGGCGTCGCGCATCTGCGCTGGTTCCACCTCGAGCCACGCGCGGCATTCCATTACTTGAACGCGCATTCCGACGGCAACCGCGTCAATATCGATTTCGCTCCGGCCCGGGTGGTGGGTTTCCCATTCATCCAGGAAGCCTCCGGTATCAGCGTGCCGCCGGAAAAGATGGGGGGACGCGGGCTGGTGCGTTGGACCTTCGATCTCAATCGACCTGCTGGCGGTTATGAGGAAGCCATCCTCGGCCCGGGTGGCGACATGCCCTGTGTTGCGCGCAAGGACGCGGGCAAGGATTATGATATCGGCTATTATCAAACTTTCATGCCGCAGAACGGCACGCCACATATCGTGGGGCCGGTCGGTCCCGGTTTCAACACGATCGCGCGCATCGAGGTGAAGACTGGCAAGCTTTCGACCTACGCGCCTGGTCCTGAGTGCACGGTACAGGAGCATGTCCACATCCCGTCAAAACAAGCAGGCCATGAAGGCTATCTGCTGTTTGTCGTCGATCTGCACGACCGGATGGCCTCGGAGCTCCAATTGCTCGAAGCCGGCAAGATCGAAGACGGGCCGGTTGCGCGCCTCCAAATGCCGTTCCGCTTGCGCTGCCAAGTCCATGGCACCTGGGTTCCGGGGTAGTGCCGCCATGCGTTGCGCCCCCGAATTGGCTGCTTCGAAGCTTATGATGCGCAGCGGTCTCGTTCCGTGCTATCGATACCCAAATATTGCGGTGTCATGATGATGTTGCCACGCTCCCCCGTCCCGTCGATCCAGTTCCTGCTTCCAGTCCTGGTTGTGCCCTGCTTTCTCGGGCTGGCCGGTTGTGCACCCAACATGATGGCGAATCCCAATCCCGGCCAGCCCTCGGCCAATCTCGCTCTGGTGAAGCGGGTGATGAACCGGGTCGAGACCGACTATGTCGTGCCGGTACCGGACAACAAGCTCGTGGTCGACGGGTTGAAAGGGATGCTGGCCGGCCTTGACCCGCACTCCGATTATCTCGATGAAGGCGAATATCAGGAGCTGATATCCGACAGCGAGGGCGAATTCGCTGGCATCGGCATCGAAATCAATCGCGACGACAACCAGCTGCGCGTGATCTCGCCGATCGACGACACGCCGGCTGCAAATGCCGGGCTCAAGGCCGGTGATTATATCGTCCGCATCAACGGCGAGCCGACCGACAGCATGACCCTGCGCGATGCGGTCGATAAATTGCGCGGCCCCGCCGGCAGCGCGGTACACATCACGATCGAGCGCCCCAACGTCAGGCCATTCGATGTCACTTTGACTCGCGCGGTAATCCGGGTCGCGTCGGTGAAGGCCAAGTTGGAGCCCGGCCGCATCGGCTATATCAGGATTGTCAGCTTTGGCGAGCACACCGAAAGCGAGTTCCTCGCCGCCCTGGAGCAATTGCGCCGTCAGGCCGGCGGTTCGCTCTCCGGCTTCGTGCTCGACCTGCGCAACGATCCCGGCGGCTTGCTCGACAGCGCGGTGCGCGTCGCGGGCGACTTCCTCGGCGACGGCGTGGTGGTGACGACGCGCGGCCGTCATCAGGATGACGACGAGACCTATCGTGCACCGCCGCAAGGCGACAAGCTCAAGGGGATACCGGTGGTGGTCCTGATCAACGGCGCGTCGGCCTCGGCCTCGGAGATCGTCGCCGGCGCCCTGCAGGATAGAAAGCGCGCGGTCCTGCTGGGCACGCGCAGCTTTGGCAAGGGCTCGGTGCAGACCATCATTCCGCTCGACGGCCAAGGCGCATTGCGGCTCACCACGGCGCGCTACTACACGCCGTCAGGCCGCTCGATTCAGGGCGACGGCATCGTGCCTGACATTATCGTGCTGCCGGCGAAAGACGCCGCCGACATCCGCGGCGAAATCGTGCACGAGGTCGATCTGCCGGGCGCCTTGAAGAATGACACGGCGCGAGGTTTGGCCAATCCAGCCCAATCGAACGACGACATCACCATCGACACGCGCCTCATCGCCACTGACAAGGACAATCAGCTCAACGCCGCGCTCGAGCGTTTGCGCGGGCGCGAAGTCAGAAATCTGTCCTGAACTATTTCTGGGCTCGCGTTGGCGGCAGCCAGACGGTGACGGTGGTGCCGGTACCGGGTTCGCTTTCGATGTCGAGTCGGCCGCCATGCAGTTCGGTCATCGACCGCGCCAGCGGCAGGCCGAGGCCCGTGCCCTCATAGCGGCGCGCCAATGAACTGTCGATCTGGCCGAAGGGCCGCATCGCCGTGTCCAGATCCGATTTCGCTATGCCGATGCCGTTGTCGGCGACGACGAAGCGAAAACCGGTCGCGTCGGCGGCGACGCGGATTTCGACGCGGCCGCCGGCCGGTGTGAACTTGACGGCATTCGACACCAAGTTGAGCAGTATCTGTTTCAGCCGGCGATCATCGCCGTTGAGAGCAGGCAGTACCTCCGGCATTCTGACCGCGATCGTGACGCCGGCTGCAGTGGCGCGATCGCGCATCAACCGCAGGCAGGAATCGATCACGCCGGGAACGTCGACCATGTCCTCGGCCAAATCGATCTTGTTGACCTCGATTTTGGAAATATCGAGCACGTCGTTGATCAGGTTGAGCAGATGTTGGCCGCTGTCGCGAATGTCGCGGGCATATTCCACGTAGCGCTCCGCGCCCAACGGTCCGAACAGCTGCCGCACCAGAATGTCGGAGAAGCCGATGATGGCATTGAGCGGTGTACGCAGCTCGTGGCTCATGTTGGCAAGGAACTCGGTCTTTGTGCGGCTCGCTATTTCCGCCTCTTCCTTGGCCCGTTGCAGCGCCGCTTCGTCGCGTCTCCTCGCCGTGACATCGCCGTAGGTGATCACCGAGCCGCCGTTTGGCATGACCCGTCGCCGGCGTTCGATCACGCGGCCGTCCGGCCGATAACGATCGACCACCGACGTTAAATCGCACTGCAATTCGTCCATGCGTTCCGCGACGAGCGCGTCGACTTGGTCCGGTGACCCACCGTGACCTTCGATGAAGTGGCGCAGCAGATCGACAAACGGCCGGCCGACGCGCATCAAATCGATCGGCAGGTCGAACATCTCGACGAGGCGATTGTTCCACAGTTTAATGTGATAGTCCGAGTCCGTGACGACGAGCCCCTGATCCATGTTGTCGAGCGTCGCGCCGAGCAGCGCCGAATTCTCGGCGATCAAATCTTCACGACGTTTGCGCTCGGTCACGTCGCTGTAGGTCACGACGACGCCGCCGTCGGGCATCGGCAGGCTGCGCCGCTCGATCACCCGGTCGTTGAGCGAAGGGCCACCCAACATGCGCGGCGCACCGGCAAACATCTCATCGACGCGTGTTGTTATCGATTGTTCGATCTCGTCGGGCGATTGACCGAGGCGCCGGCTCATCATGGCAATCAACTCGGCGGCCGGCATTCCCACCCTCAGGCTATCGGACGGCAAATTCAGCAGTTCAAGCACACGGTCATTCCAGGTCTGGATCTTGATTTCACGGTCGAGCACGAGCACGCCCTGGTCCATGCTGCCCAGCACCGCGGAGAGATGCGTGCTCTTCTCTTCGAGGGCTCGTTCACGCTCGGTCAAGGCGGTGATGTCGGTATAGGTAAGCACCGTGCCGCCGCCGGGCATCGGCCGTCGGCGCCGCTCGATCATCAGGCCGTTCGAATGCCGGCGCTGGAACACCAGGCTCCGGTCCCGTTCCAGCTGGTCTACGCGGTCCTGGCCCACTTTTTCGGGGTTCTCGTTGCCGTATTCGCCTTGACGGGCGAGCTGGTGGATCACCTCGCTTGCCGGCATGCCGATCTTCATGAAATTCGCGGGCAGATCGTGCTGCTCGACGACCCGGCTGTTCCACATGCGGATGTTGCGGTCGGCATCGATCACCATGATGCCTTGGTCCATGCTCTCCAAAACCATGGACAAGAGCGCACTTTTTTCCGCAATCTCGCTCTCGCGTTCGGCTAATGCCGTGATGTCGGTATGGGTCAAGACCGAACCGCCATCGGGCATGTCGCGCCGCCGCCGCTCGATGACGCGGCCGTTTCTGAGCCGGCGCGAGAAAATCCGATTGGCATCGTTATTGTCTTGAGCGAGCCGCTCGTTGGCGAGCTCCACCGGGTCGCCCTCACCGAATTCTCCCTGCTTGGCCAGCCATTGAACCACGGCGGCCGTCGGCATGCCGACGCGCAGAAACTCGCGGGGCAGAGAATATTGTTCGACCAGGCGCTCATTCCACATCCGGACTTTGCCGTCGGCGTCGAGCACCATGATGCCCTGGTCCATGCCTTCGAGCGTGGCGGCGAGCAGCGTGCTCTTTTCCGCGATCTCCCGCTGACGCTGCCTGGCTTCGGTGACATCGGTATAGGTCAGGACCATGCCGCCATCGGGCAAAGGACGGCGCCGGCGCTCAATCGTTCGACCGCCGAAATTCTCGGCGGCCAACGTGATGGTGTTGGCGTGGCCGCGGTCCTTAAGCCGTTCCGTTGCGGCTTCGCCGAAGCCCTGGGCGGGGAACCCCTGGGCCGTGCGCATTGCCGCGATCAACTCGGCCAAGGTCATACCGACGCGGCATAGGCTTTCCGGTACTTGCATTAATTCGAACAGGCGCCGGTTCCACAGCTTGATCCGCATGTCGGCATCGAGCACCAACATGCCCTGATCCATATTGCTCAGGGTTGCGGTCAGGAGCTGGCGTTGATCTTCGCTGCGGCGTTCCTGTTCCTTGAGCTGTGTAATATCGGTAAAAGTCCGGATGACCAAACCGCCAGGCATCCGGTTGGTGTGATGCTCGATAACGGTGCCGTCGCAGCGGATGCGCGCTGTAGCGCCATCGCTCTGAAGCCGATCGAGACCCAGCGCCGTTAAATCTTCAAGATTGCCGACCGGAGACTCGGCGAACCTGGCGGCGCTGCGCACCAGCTCCTTTGCCGGCATCCCCGCCTCAATCATCTCCGGCCGCAATCCGTTCATTTCGACGAAGCGGCGGTTCCACATGACCACGCGCATGTCGGCATCGTTGACCAGCACGCCTTGATGCAGGTGATCGAGCGTGGCCTGCAGCAATGCGGCTTTCTCCGCGAGCGCCGCCTCGCGCCGCTTCAAGGCGGTAATGTCAGTCTCGACCACGGCGAGACCGCCTTCGGGTAGGGGCCGGCCGCGCACAAGGAACCACCGCTCTCCGGATTGCCGCTCGACCGCGACATCGCCATCACCGTCGCGCTCGAGGTTGGCGGCAAAGTCGATCGCGGGCGCGGAGATGCCGGCGTGCCGCGCCGCCGCAGCGATCTCGGCGACGGGCATGCCGGCGTGCATCAGGTCGGCAATCTTGGCGTTTTCGCCGCGGAACCGCGCGCTGTAAGTCACCAAGCGATGGTCGCGGTCGAACAAGACCAAGGCCTCAGGAATCCCTTCGATGGCGGCCGCCAGGCGAAGCGGCGCGGCGGCGACGTTCTCCTGGGCCTCGACCACTCGGGTGCGCTCGCGTCCGGTGCCGCGATAGCCCAGGAAGGCGCCGTCGGCGGCGAAGACAGGCGCGCCGCTAAGCGAGAAGTGACGCCGGTAGCCGTTCCGGTCATCCTGGCTAAACCAGAAATCCTGAAAGGACTCGCGCCCCTCGATCGCCCGGCGCAGGCTTTGGCAGTCAACGTCGTCGACGCTGGGGAGCGACTCGCCAATGGCGCGGCCGAGAAAATCGGCAATCGGCAGCCATTCGGTCTGATCGGGTCGGGGCGAGATCAGGCTGAAGCGCAACGCGCTGTCGGTTTCCCAAAGCCAGTCGGCGCCGGCTTCGGCTAGGCGGCGGATGAGCTCGCCGTCTTGGTCGGCTGCGGCCGGCAGGTCGGCAGCGCGTTCATCGAGCACCAGCGCAGCTTCGTCCTCGGGCCCGACCATGGGCGAAATCTCGATCGCTCGACGAACGATGCCGGCGCGGGTATGGACCAGCGCCTCCGTGCGAATCGTTTGGCCGGCGACAGCCGCCTCGAACAGGTGGCGACCCTGAGCGCGGTCGGCAAAATGGCGGACAAAGGCAGAGGTTCCCCGTTTCGTCGGAGCGGCGAAATCGTCGCGTGCCGCCGCGTTCCGGAACAGGATCGCGCCTTTGTGGTCGAACAGCGTCGACATGACAGCAGGCACCGACGGCGCTATCGCGCGCGCCGCGACAACTTTTGCGGGTAACGCCCGAACCTGTCCCATCCCTGGGCTCCTCGCCACTTTCCGCTTTCGCGGTTTAGTGCACAGTCATGTTCGCACGCTAAGATTTAAAATTCGTCAACCCTAACAGGAACAAGGCGGCCAATTGGACATTGCACAACGCGTCACGCGCCGGGGCGCGGCAACATCCCACCCAGCGACTTCCCGCCAAAGATATGGACGTGAAAATGCGGTATTTCCTGATGGGCATGGGCGCCGTGATTGGCGAGGATGCGGTAGCCGGTAACGGCGACGCCGAGCAGTTGAGCCGCCTTGCCGACCGCCCGGATAAAGCCCGTGATTTCCGCGGCCCGCGCCGTTGCGGCAAAATCATCGAACGAGACGTATGCGCCCTTGGGCACGACCAGCGCGTGAACCGGCGCTAACGGCCTGATGTCGTAAAAGGCAAGAGCATATTCGTCCTCGTAGATTTTTTTGGCCGGCAGCTCGCCGCGCAGGATGCGCGCGAAGACGTTGTTATGGTCGTAGGCCATCATGGCTCCTTACGAATTTCGCGCCGCTTTCTCGGCCAGGCCCGAAGTGCCACTCCGCGCCTCAAGCACACGCCAGACCTCCTCCGGCAACACCCCCGCGGCTACCCAAAGCACCAGCAGGTGATAGAGCAGATCGGCGCTTTCGGCGGCGACGCGGGCTCCATCGCCCCTGAGCGATTCGATGATGGTTTCAACAGTTTCTTCACCGAGTTTTTTGGCAATGACGGGAGCGCCACCGGCTAGCAGTTTGGCGCTATAGGACTCGGCCGGATCGCTGCCGCGACGCGACGCGATCACAGCGTAAAGCCTGTCGAGCGCGGTGCCGTCGGGTTCGGACATGGCATCGGACTAGCACATTTGGCGCAAGCTGGCGACGTCCCGGCCGAAGCCGTCGACGAGCCCGAACGGTGCCGCGCCCGAGATTGCGGATGAAGCGACCAGGGTTCGCTGCCAGTGGCTATCCATCCGCCGGATCCGGCCCGCGGCAGCCAAGCGCCGGCGAAGGCTTGAGGCCGGACGAAGCGACACGGGAAAGGGCCGCTTTAGCGCACCGGGATTCCCGCCTCGCGCAACGCCGCTTTGGCGTCGGCAATCCGATAAGTGCCGAAATGGAAGATTGACGCCGCCAACACCGCTGTGGCGTGTCCATCGCGGATCCCCTCTACAAGGTGTTGCAAATTGCCGACGCCGCCTGAGGCAATAACCGGCACCGATACCGCGTCCGAAACCGCCTTTGTCAGGGCAATATCAAAGCCTCGCTTGGTACCGTCGCGGTCCATCGAGGTGACAAGAAGCTCGCCGGCGCCCGACGCGGTCACGCGCCTCGCCCATGCGATGGCATCGATACCGGTGCCGCGCCGGCCACCATGGGTAAAGACCTCCCATTTGTCCGGCCCGCTCTGTTTAGCGTCGATGGCGACGACGATGCACTGACTGCCGAATTTCTCGGCCGCCTCGGCGACGAATTGGGGACGTGCCACCGCTGCCGTGTTGATCGAGGTCTTGTCGGCGCCAGCGAGCAGCAGCTTGCGAATGTCATCGAGGGTGCGCACACCGCCGCCGACCGTCAGCGGCATAAAACACTGCTCGGCGGTATGCGCGACGACGTCGTAGAGCGTGTCGCGATTCTCGGATGAAGCGGTGATGTCGAGGAAGCACAGCTCATCGGCACCCTCCTGATCGTAGAGGCGGGCCTGCTCAACCGGGTCCCCGGCATCGACGAGATCGACGAAATTGACGCCCTTGACGACGCGGCCGGCGGCGACGTCGAGACAGGGAATGACGCGCATTTTCAGCATGACTTAGGCTGCAGCCTGCAGCGCATCGCGCAGGTTGAAACGGCCTTCGTAGAGCGCACGGCCTAGGATCGCGCCATCGATTTTGCGATTTTTCTTCAGCGCCCGAATTTCGTCGAGGGATGCGATTCCACCCGAGGCGATGACGGGGATATTGACGGCGTTCGCCATTCTGATCGTCGCATCGACATTGACACCCTGCATCGTGCCGTCGCGATCGATGTCGGTATAGATAATCGCCGCGACCCCCGAATCTTCGAACTTCAGGGCGAGCTCGATGGCATCCATATTGCTCTGCCGGGTCCAGCCTTCGACGGCAACCTTGGCGTCGCGCGCATCGATGCCGACGACAATGGCGCCGGGAAACCGGCGGGACGCCTCTTTGACGAGATCGGGATGACGCCATGCGACCGTCCCCAAGACCACCCGATCGATCCTCATGTCGAGGCGCAATTTTATCGCCTCGATGCTGCGAATGCCGCCCCCGGCCTGAATCGGAATGTCGACGGCGCCGCGAATCCGCCGAATCGCCTCCTGGTTCGCGGATGATCCGGCGACGGCGCCATCAAGGTCGACGATGTGAAGCCACTTTGCCCCCGCCGCCACGAAAGCGCGTGCCTGCGCCGCCGGATCGCCGCTGAACACCGTCGCCTTGTCCATGTCGCCACGCAAGAGACGCACACATTGGCCGCCTTTGAGGTCGATTGCCGGGTACAACATCATGGCTGCCAACGCAGAAAATTAACGAGCAAACGCAGGCCGGTATCCTGGCTTTTTTCCGGATGAAATTGCGTGCCGATCAGGTTGTCGCGCCCGATTGCCGCAGTCACCGGCCCGCCATAGTCGACGGTTGCCAGCAGATGCCGGGGGGCGGCGCAGTTGAATCCGTAGGAATGGACAAAATAAGCGTGCGCGCCGGGCGCGATGCCAGCCAACACCGGGTGCCCGGCATGGAACTGCAACTGGTTCCAGCCCATGTGGGGGATCTTCAATTTCGGGTCGGACGGCGCCAGCATTGCCACATCACCAACAATCCAATCGAGCCCTGCCACCGTCTCGAACTCGAGTCCCCGCGTCGCCATCAGCTGCATGCCGACGCAAATCCCGAGGAACGGTTTCCCACCCTCAATCACTTCCTCGTTCAGCGTTGCGATCATGCCCGGCAGTGCGGCCAGGCCGCGCTTGCAATCGGCGAAGGCACCGACGCCGGGCAGGACAATGTGATCGGCAAGACGAACCGTCGTCGCATCGCCGGTCACCGCGATTTCCGCGGCGATTTCGGCTTCGCGGGCGGCGCGCTCAAGCGCCTTGGCGGCCGAGCGCAGATTGCCCGAGCCGTAATCAACGATGGCCACGAGCATCACAGACTCCCGCCGAGCACGCCTTTGGTTGACGGCACCGCGTTGCTGCGGCGGGGATCGATCGCTACCGCCATGCGCAATGCGCGCGCCAGGCCCTTGTAGCAGGATTCGACGATGTGATGGCTGTTCTCACCATAGAGATTTTCGACGTGCAGCGTCACACCCGCCGATTGCGCGAAAGCCTGGAACCATTCCTTGAACAGTTCCGTGTCCATTTCGCCGAGCTTCGGTTTTGGCACATTGACGCGCCAAATGAGGTACGGCCGGTTGGAACAGTCAAGCGCGACCCGGGTCAGTGTTTCGTCCATCGGCACCAGCGCCTCGCCCCAGCGTGCGATGCCGCGCCGGTCGCCCAGCGCCTTTGACACCGCTTCGCCGATGACGTAGCCCGTATCCTCGGTGGTGTGGTGATAGTCGATGTGGAGGTCGCCCTTCGCCTTCAGGCTGATATCGACGAGGCTGTGGCGCGACAGCTGCTCGATCATGTGATCGAGAAAGCCGATACCCGTCGCCACCTGATAGTGCCCGGTGCCGTCAAGGTTGATGGTGGCCGCAATCTGTGTCTCGCGCGTCTTGCGCGCGACAGTAGCGACGCGGGCGGTGGCCACCGCAAGCTTCGCGTCCGCCCTGGCGCTCGACGTGGCAGTCGCCCTTGGCAAAGCATTTCTCCATGCCGGCTCTCTAATCCGGCGGCCAGGTTGTAACAAAAGCCGCGGGGCGCCGCCAGCATCACCCCGCCCTGAAGCGTGCCCGCAACGCCGCCGCCGAAGCACCTGCGAACGTCCTTGATCCGACGCAGGCGGCGCAGCCTATTGCGCTGCAGCAAAGGGGCACTTGACCAAGCCGCGACCTGGGCGTACCTGTGCGCCGTTTTTCGTGGGCCGGATCGCGAGGATCGGGGCCGGTTCGTTTGTAATGGATCGGCAAACTTGCCATCAAAGGTCCCAACCGCGAAAATCGCACTCCACTGTGGCGATCTTGATTTTTGCAAAACATTGCGCTCCAGGAGCCAGAAGCGTGGACACGAATTCGGTTCCGACCCCGACGGCCCGCATCAGCCCTGCCGCTCTCCGCCGGCGCAAGGGCGGCGTACCGATCGTCTGCCTTACGGCCTATTCGGCGCCGATGGCGCGGCTCATCGATAGTGCCGTCGATCTCATTCTGGTCGGCGATTCGCTCGGCATGGTGGTCTACGGCTTCGAGACCACGGTGCCGGTGACACTCGATATGATGATCCGCCACGGCGCCGCGGTTGCTCGGGGTACGCGGCATGCCTGCGTGATTCTCGATCTGCCCTTCGGCACCTATCAGGAAACGCCGGTCCAGGCCTATCGCAACGCCGCGCATGCACTTGCCGAGACCGGTGTCGCCGGCGTCAAGGTCGAGGGTGGCGAGATTATCGCCGAGACCATCCGCTTTCTGGTCGAACGCGGCATCCCTGTCCTTGGCCATATCGGATTGCAACCGCAATCGACGAATACGGTCACCACGGGAGGTTTCCGGGCACAGGGCAAGAGTGACGAGGATCAGGCGCGTATTCTGGCTGATGCCCGAGCGGTCGCGGCCGCTGGCGCCTTTGCGGTGGTTATCGAAGGCGTGACCGAGAACTTGGCACGGGCGGTCACGGACGCGATCGAAATTCCGACAATCGGCATCGGCGCGTCGGCACGGTGCGACGGCCAGATCCTCGTAACCGACGACGCGGTCGGCTTGTTCACCGATTTCAAGCCGCGTTTCGTCAAACGTTACGCGGAGCTCGCGCCAAAGATCGCGGCCGCGGCTGCGGAATACGCGGAAGACGTCCGGCAAAGACGCTTTCCCGGGCCGGAGCATACTTACGGCGGGAAGAAATAGCCTATTGGTTCAAAAAACCTAGATTGAGAAAGTTTCGCCAGTCGGGGCTTTCGTTTGGCCCCGGGCCGCTCGGGGCGTAACCCTTGCTTTCCATGCAGTCCTTCACAATATCGCCGCTAAGCTTGCGATTGCTGGCCGCGTCGTCCGCGAGATAGGTTTGACCCGATTGGGAATGGTCCCAATCATGTTCGCGTGCCGCCGCGATGTCGGTATCGATGTTGACGTCGCGCTGAATGTCATGCTGCGCCGCGCGCCGGCATGCCGCGTAATCGGCGGCGGTGACCTCTTGGCTCACGCCTTCCTTGGTCCAATTGGCCGGGCCCGAGCAGGCGCTCAGCGACGCCGACAGCGCCAACGCCGCTAGCCACGGAAATTGCCTGACCATCACCGCTCTCTTTCTGCGAACGACCGGACCTGCCGAAGATCGTCGCCGGTGCAAAATGACCGGCGCATCGACGGTCCGTCCCCAGGAGCAAAGAGAGGGTTGCTCATAGGCTCCGCCCTGGCCTTACGTTTCCGGCTGTTCCATCAGAATCACACGATTGGCAATGCCGCCCACCGAGATGAATTGGTGCGCCCATTTTAAAAGATCCTTGACCTTGTCCGCGTCGTGCGCCGGATCCAGCGCGTGCAGCGCCAGGTCCGTGACAATGACAATTTCGTATTCGACGGTCCCATCCCTCTCAAGAACGTGGCGCCCCTCGATTCTCTTGGCGTTCGGATGGGGGTCAATCATGATGATGCGCTAGCTCTCCGTCCGACACATCCATCGCTTTGTCGAACACTGCGTTTTGCCCGATCAATATTGGCACGGGTACGCTCCGCCAAATTTAAAAGCTTGTTTAGAAACGACACAATGTCAGGCATCGCTGGCGACGTCTATCAGCTAATCGCGAAGCCAGCCTCATACTTTAATGTACGCCCGGCGTCCGGCGGAAGCCCGCTTCAACATGGCGGGGGAGCGATTTTGCCGCGAAACAGCTGCTCTGCGAACGCCAGCCCAATGCCGAACTTTGCCGTCCCTGTGCGCGCTTTGCCGCCCGATTAGAAGCGGCCTGCCTGATAATCCATGGCCGCCTGACGGATTTCCTGCGCGGTATTCATGACGAATGGCCCGTAGCGCGCCACAGGCTCACCAAGCGGCTTACCCGCCACCAATAGCACGCGAGCCTGGCCGCCAACCGCCGCCACGCGCACCGCATCGCCGGCGCCGAGGACGGCGAGCTCGCGATGCAGCACGCGCTCGCCTGATCCTGCGATCGTGATCGCTCCCGAAAATGGGTAAAGGAAAGCAGCATGGGTGGCCGGCACCGGCAGAACGGCTTCACCCTGGGCCGGCAGCGTGACGTCGAACATCGCGGGCGCGGTGGCAATGCCATTTATCGGACCGCGCACCCCGGCGATTTCGCCGGCAATAACTTTTACGGAGACGCCGCCGGCCAGGGGCGTTGTCGGAATCTCGCTGGCGGGGATCTCCTGATAACGCGGGGCGGTCATCTTATCCTTGGCGGGTAGGTTGACCCAGAGCTGAAACCCCCACATCAAACCGTTTTCCTGCTCCGGCATTTCGGAATGAACAATGCCGCGTCCTGCCGTCATCCATTGTACGCTACCGGCATCGAGGCGGCCCTCATGCCCCTTGTTGTCGGCGTGGCGCATCCGGCCGGCGAGCATATAGGTCACGGTCTCGAACCCGCGATGGGGATGTTCCGGGAAACCGGCGATGTAATCAGCGGCATCGTCCGAGCGAAATTCATCCAGCATCAGGAACGGATCGACCTGATCGAGTTGCGGCGTGCCGATGAGGCGATTGAGCCTTACGCCGGCGCCATCGCTGACCGCCACGCCGTCAACGATGCGCGCGGTGGGCCGTAGGACCATGGTCGATCTGTCCATCTCTAAGCTCCCAACTTGCTCCGCAGCGCGCGGCCCTTGACCAGCGCATCAGCAGTCTCGGCGACGAACTTGCCCTGGTAGCGCGCTATTTCCTTCTCGTTCTCGCTTACCGCCTTCGGCTTTTGCAGGGTGCCGGCGACGATGCTGGCGCCATAGGGCGAGCCGCCACTGATCTCGTCGACATTGCTGACCGCAGGGCTGGCGAACCCGATCGGCACGATGATCATGCCGAGATGCTGCAGCACGGTTTGGAAATTCAGGATCGCCGCATCCTGGCCACCATGCTGGGTGTTGGCCGACGTGAATATACTCGCGAGCTTGCCGATCAATGCGCCCGTGAACCACAGTGCGCCCGTCTGGTCGAGGAAATGCTTCATCGAAGCGGCCATCATGCCGTAACGCGTGGCGGTACCGAAAATCACCGCGTCATAATCCTTGAGTTCCTCGGGATTGGCTTCCGGCGCCACAAAATCGGTCTTTTGGTGACGGGCCTTAGCCTCGTCAATCGTGAACAGCTCCTTGACACGTTTCAGGGCGACTTCGCTACCTGGCACCGAGCGCGCGCCCTCGACAACGGCCTGGGCCAGGGTCTCGATATGCCCATAAGCCCCGTAGTAGAGCACCAGAACTTTTGCCATCACCAAATTCCCCGCATCAGGTTGATTTCTATGGCCCAAGGATTACGCAATTGCAGCATATATGGGGATGAGCGAGCATCGGTAAACCATGAAACGCCGTGCCCGCGGAGGGATGCCATGCGAATGGTGACGATGCTGGTATCGGTTGCGGGCGCTCTGCCAAACCTTGGTCTGTGGTCCGGCGTGACGCTCGCCGTGCAGCTCCCCCAATCACGATAGCCGACGGCAGCGTCCAAGGCGAGGCGGCGGGTCGTCGTCCATTATTGGCGTTCGCCAAGACCGGCAAGCCGGGCAGCTGGCCGCCCATTCACTAGCGGACACGAGGAATGGCTCGACTTCACCGCTGCGGGACCGGCGGTTGTCCTCGAGGATTTGTTGACGCCACGGCTCGATTTTGCCGGTGCACCGCCGGTGCCGGAGACCAATCGGTCATTTGGGCGCGAACAGGGTCAGCGTGACGCGCGCACCGTTGGAATAATCGAGGCCCGAGACCGTGCCGGCCGGATGTCCAGCGTTGCCAAGCGCCGCGAGAAACGCGGCTTCCTGGCTGTGCGCGACGATAACGGCCACAACCCGGTGCTGCACCAGCGCGGCTGCGGCTTCCTGAGCGGGCAATAATTGGGTATCGGTGCCGAGAAGGAAAATGAGGCTCGGTTCGCTGTAGCCGGTGACGGCAATGGGCCGGCCGTGAACCAGCGCTGCCGCGGCGCGCGAGGGAAAGACCTTGTCGAGGTTGGGCGCGACGAATTGCGCCATCGGGATGTAGATCACGATAGCGCAACCAATGGCTGCCAAGGGCGCCCGTGTCCATATCAGCGCCGCGCCAAGAACCGCCAGCGCAACCGCCCCGGCGACGCCCATGGCATTCACGCCCGTGCCGAATGGAACCGGCAACTCGACCAAACCGAACAGCATGCCGAGCGCCACCACGCCCCAGAGCGCGGCGAAAATCACATCATAGGATCGCCACCGCCGGTCGCCAGCGACCAAGGCGCGGCCAGCCACTAATGCAAGTGCGGGATAGACCGGCAGAAGATACTGGGGCAACTTGGTCGGCACGAGCTCGACAACAAACCAGAACGGCACCGCCCACGCGACGATGAAACGGCCGGCAACCGCGCGGCGTTCATTCCATGCCTGCGCAATAATGCGACCCAGGAAAAACGTCGCGGGCCAGAAGCCCACCATCAGTATGAGAAGATGCGTCAATGGCGGCGCACCATGCGCCTCCGCGCCGCGAATCAGCTTGCCGAGGAAATCGTGTCCGACCGACTCGCTCAGAAAAGCCCCCGCGGTAGCGCGATTGATGGCAAAGAACCAAGGTCCGACGATGACCACGAGCAATGGCAAGCCCCACTGAACGCGCAAACCCTTGAGCCAGCGCACGTCGCCGTCGGCGATCGACAAAGCCGCGACGGTCAGCGCCGATAGCACCGGCACGACCGGTCCCTTGACCAGGATCGCGAAGGCCTGCGCGAACCAAAATGCCGGCGCCCAACCACGCGCCGCCGGCTGGGCATCTCGCGCGGCGCGATAAATCAGGCCTAGAGTGCCTTGCGCCGCGACCGCGGCGGGCAAAAGTACCGCGTCCGTGTTAGCGATGTGCGCCTCGACAGCCAATTCGAACGTCGCCGCCAGCAGACCAGCGCCGATCAGCGCCTCGCGCCGGCCAATGAGGCCTTGGCCAAGACCAAAGGTCAGCAGCACCGCCGCAGCTCCGCCAAGCATGGATGGCAGACGATAGGGCCAAATCGCGTCGCTTTCGGCGTCGCTGAAGAGCGCGACCGACACGGCCTGCAGCCAATGAATGCCCGCCGGTTTTTTGTTGCGTGCTTTGTTCTGGAACCGAATGCGCAGAAAGTCGCCGGTCTCGATCATCTGACGCGTCGCCTGCGCGAAACGGGCTTCGTCGCGATCGAGAACCGGCAACGCCGCGATGCCAGGCAAATAAAGCAGCAGCGACAACAGGCCGAGAAGGATGTAGGGGCGAATGCCCCTACACCATTGCTCCATCATCTGTTGGCTAGGAAGGGAATGCTCGATCAGAGCCGGCCGAGCGCGCGGCGCAAAGCGTCAGCCCCGGGCTGAACCACCCCGCCGCGACCATAGACGATCGCCTCGGTGGAAATCGGTCGGCCGTAATAGGCGGCATTCCAATCCGGGTTAGGTCCGAGCGCACCACCCTGAACCGCGATGCCCCCGAACAAACCTTGCGAACTTGACAGTGCATAAATGTCGGCGCCCGCACTCGTGACATAGCCTGCGGCCCCGGCGCCCAAGGTGGCGATGGCGAGGCCCGCATCGGCGCCGAGCTTGAGCTGCGTATTGGTGATTGCAAGCTGGAGGGCGCGATCGTTCATGATGATCAGCACAACCTTCGACACGGCGACACCGGCTTGGAGACCGAACGATGCCGCGCCGAGATTGAAGAATGCCGGATAGCTCCAGCTGCCGGTACGGTAATGAATCAGCAGCACCCCCTGACCGCCTTGCGCACCGAAAATGAAGCCTGCCTTAACCAGATTCGGCACAATCAAGATGGCGCGCGAGCGACGGACGAGCGCCCGAACATTGTCCGTGTAGGCGCCGGGATTGTAGAACGAGTTGACCACGCCGACGGCGGCGTCGACCATCTGCTGCTGAACGGACTGGCCACGGGCCTGCGGCCCCGCCGCCAGCAGCGGCGCCAATGCCAGAGCAAAACAAGCCATCACAAGACGCCGGGTCATTTTTGCTTCTCCCTCCGGTTCGATCACCAACTGAAACGCTTACCTAGGTGCCGACCGGCGGATCATAGGCCAGCGGTTCCCGACGCACCATGACCGATTGCTGTCGCATAAAGACGAGCCGGCACGCGATTGACTGCGGACACGCGCCAATCGTGTGCGCGAGCCGGGGTTTCAAAATGCTCGATCATGGTGAGCGACAGATTCTCGCAGGAAAAGGCCAACGCCGTCTCCGCCGGCAAGTCGAGTGCGACACCAAGGGCCGCGCGAATCGTGCCGCCATGCGCCACCGCAATGATATTGCGGCCCTTGCACTCCGCGGTCCATCGCTCGATGGCGGCCCGGCAGCGCGCATAGACCTCAACGAAGCTTTCGCCGCCCGGCGCCTGCGCATCGGGCGCTGCGATCCACAGTCGATGCCGGGTCACCTCGCTGCGAATTTGACCCTGCCAGGCGCCGAAATTCTGCTCCATAAAAAGCGGCTCGACGATCGGCGCCGGACCGCGGCGGCCCGCCGCCTGGATCGCAGCTGCCGTCTTGCGCGTGCGCTGGAGCGGCGTCACCAGCCAGACCGCGTCGTCGGGCAACTCGGCCGCAAGCGTGGCAAAGGCGGGATGGTTGCTGCAATCGCAATCGACATCGCGTTGCCCGTATAGCCGACCTTCGGGATCGATCGCCGGCGCATGGCGAATCCAGAACCAGCGCGTCAGTTTGTGTTCCGGCACCATGGGCCTATTCCCCCATTTGCATCAAAGCTCCACGCCGGCGCGCCTGGCGCATGAACACCAGAAACACGACACCGCCCGCGGCCAACCATACAAAATCGAGGCCAACCGCCGCGATCAGGTGATCGAGGGGGAAGACACCGCGAAACATCACCGCCCTCATGCCTTCAAAAATGTGAGCCGAAGGCAGGCACCAGGCAAAATATTGCAGCCACCGGGGCAGGATCGAGACCGGGTAATAGATCGCACTAACCGGGGCCAGGATGAACACCGCAAACCAGGCGATACTCTCGGCCCCGAGCCCGTGCCTCAGGATCAGCCCGCAGATCGCAAGCCCGATCGCCCACCCCATGATCATAAGCAGGGAAAAGAACGCGATCAGAGGCAGGCCAAGGCTGAAAATCGAATAATGATAAAGCGGAATTGCAAGGAGCGCCGCCGGCACGACGCCAATGGCGACGCGCACGAGGCTCATGAAAATGAGCGAGATGACCCATTCATAAGGCCGCAACGGCGTCGCGAACAGATGGCCGAGATTCCGTGACCACATCTCCTCGAGAAACGATACCGAGACGCCGAGCTGACCCCGAAACATCACGTCCCACAGCATTACGGCCGCCAACAGCACGCCACCGGCGCGCGCCACCCAGGAGGAATTAGTCATCAGGAACCGGCTCATGAAGCCCCAGAGGATCATCTGAATCGCCGGCCAGTAAACCAATTCTAGGGTGCG
The DNA here is from genome assembly GCA_030041335.1 of Alphaproteobacteria bacterium. Lineage (GTDB taxonomy): Bacteria > Pseudomonadota > Alphaproteobacteria > ATCC43930 > CGMCC-115725 > JAATGI01. The sequence goes on from JASHOB010000213.1 coordinate 25,850, forward strand.
AGGCCATGAACTCCGCAACAAGAACAGGTAGCGCAGCATCATCGCCCAGACCCGTGCCGCCGAGAAGCCGTCATCGATGGGCACGCGAATCGTAGCCGGAGGCGCCGACGCCGTCATTGTGCCGCCTCGGGCACTGCACCACGATCAGCGCCGCGGGCAATATCGAGAAACACCTGCTCGAGCGTGGCGCGACCGTAGCGCGCGATCAGCTCCTGCGGGCTTCCGCGATCGACGATACGGCCCCGTTTCATCATGATCACATCGGAACAGAGCCGCTCGACCTCGCTCATATTGTGTGAAGCAAGCAGGATGGTCACTCTCCCATGCTGCCGATAGGTCTCGATATAGGACCGCACCCAGTCCGCCGTATCGGGATCGAGCGAAGCGGTGGGCTCGTCGAGCAACAGCAGTTCCGGCTCGTTCAGCAGCGATTTTGCCAGGGCGGCACGGGTCTTTTGCCCGGCGGATAGCTTGCCGGTCTGTTGGTCGAGCATATCGGCGATCTGCAGATCGTTCGCCAGCACCTCGATGCGCTCCTTGAGGCGTGGGACGCGGTAGAGCCGGCCATAAACGGTGAGATTCTGCCGTACCGTCAAGCGATGCGGCAGATCGACATAAGGCGAGGAAAAGTTAATCCGCGGCAGGACGCGATAGCGATGCTTCAGCATGTTCTCTGCGAACAACTCGATAGAACCATCACTCGGCAGCAAGAGACCGAGAAGCATCGAAAGGGTGGTTGTTTTGCCGGCGCCATTGCCACCGAGCAATGCCGCGGTTACGCCGCGCGACAGCGCGAAATCGAGCGCATCGACCGCGACGATATCGCCAAACCGCTTGGTGAGATGAGAGATCTTGACGACCTGATCGGACACGGGCGGCATGATGGCTTAACCGGACACGCAAAAAAAGAGGCCGGAACCTCGGTTCCGGCCTCGCTGCCTCTATGATCGTCGGTGGGGGGTCGCTAACGATAGAGAGGCGTCATCGGTCACATTTTGAGTTCGGACTTCCAATACGCCTCAATCTGCGACACCAGCGACGGCGGCAGTGGCACGTAATCGAGTGCTTCGGCTTGCTGTTGTCCATTCTTGAACGCCCACTCAAAGAAGTCGAGCACAGCCTTGGCGCGCGCCGGATCCTTTGGCTGCTTATGCATCAAAACGAACGACGTCGCTGCAATCGGATAGGCGCCGTCGCCGGGCGCATTTGTCATGATCAAATAGAAATCCTTGGCCTTGCCCCAGTCGGCGCTCGCGGCGGCCGCCTGGAACGAGGCGCTGTTCGGCTCGACATACTTGCCGGCGGCGTTCTGCACCAGCGCGTAGGTCATCTTGTTCTGCAGCACATAGGCGTATTCGACATAGCCGATCGCGCCCTTGATCTGCTTGGTGTAGGCGGCCACGCCTTCATTGCCCTTGCCGCCGATGCCGGTCGGCCAGGCGATAGAGGTGTCGGCGCCAACTTTGCTCGCCCATTCCGGGCTTACTTGGGACAGATAGTGGGCAAAATTAAAGGTCGTGCCCGAACCGTCGGAGCGATGGACTACGGAAATCTTGGTGTCCGGCAGCTTCAGCCCGGGATTGAGTTGCTGAATCACCGGATCATTCCAGCTCCGGATCTTGCCGAGAAAAATATCGGCAAGCACCGGTCCGCTCAGCTTCAACTGTCCCGGCCCGACGCCATCGATATTGACCACCGGGACGATGCCGCCGATGACATCGGGGAATTGGCCGAGGCCGGCAGCCGCCAGTTCCTCGGGTTTCAGCGGCTTGTCGGATGCGCCAAAATCGACGGTGCCCGCCTTTATCTGCGCGATCCCGCCGCCCGAACCGATGGATTGATAATTCATGTGATTGCCGGTCTTGGCGGCATAATCCGCTGCCCACTTCGCGAACACCGGGTATGGGAAGGTCGCGCCCGCGCCGGAAATGTCCATTGCATAAGCGGCGCCAGCGATGGTGCCAGCGAGCGCAATCGCCGCCGCGGCGAGGATCGGGCGCGTGCGATATCCCATAATTTCCTCCTAATCGGGGGCCCCCAAATCGCGCGCACTCTAGGGGGGTGCCGTTGCAGTTTTGTGACGCGGTTAGGACGCAATGAAGAAATCGGGGTTATCAAAATCTGGGTGCGTCAATGTCTTGCTGTACTATATCTTGCAATTATGGTAGGTTGCATTACCGGGCTACGCTACGGATGGTCCGTTGCGGCCCGAGTAGAGGGAATTGAAATGGTTGCTAAGAAGAAAGCGAAACCCGTAAAAAAGACGGCGAAGCGGAAGAAGAAGTAGTAGGACGGCCGTCTGGCTCTTCAGACGCGGGCGGGGCTGTTCTGTACCAATGGGGGGTCAGAGCAGCCCCGCTCATTTTGTCTTCAATCTACTGCAAGCGATTGCCGGGCGAGGGCCCATTGCAATCATGCGCCGGAAAGCGTCTGTGCCCGTTTTGCTCGCTGTCATAGTGGCGCGTTGACCTTCTTCTCGGTGAACGCTACGGGGTGCGCGGCCCGGTAGATTCGCTGCAGATGAACTTCCCGTAGATGTGCGCTTTGTGCAGAGCCGCCATGCGCCAGCCCCGTTGTGAATAGAGCGTCCGCTCACTAAATGCACGTTCGAACGCCTCCTAGGCGTTTCCTCCCTAAACTTGGGCCGCATTTCGATGCGGCCCCTTTTTTTTGTCTGTAATTAGAAGTTTTCAACCCAAGGCCGCACCGCGATCTCCCAGCTCCAGGCCGAGCGATGTTGGCGGTGAAGTTGGAGGAAGCTCTGCGCGATCGCGTCGGGCTGCAACAGGCCGTCGGAACCGCGCATGTTGGCGTCGCGGCCCGGGTTGGCGATACCGCCGTCGATGACAACGTGGCCAACATGGATGTTCTGCGGTTGTAGTTCGCGCGCCATGCTTTCGGCCAAGCCGCGCAAGGCGAACTTGCCCATCGCAAACGGCGCCGATTTGGCATAGCCCTTTACGCTCGCCGAGGCGCCGGTAAAAATAATGGTGCCGCCACGCGCCCGCTGCAGCAGCGCGCGTGCTGCTGCCTGGCCAACCAGAAACCCGGCGAACGCGCTCGAGATGATGGTCTTGCGCACTTCCTCGGTTTCGAGCTCTATCAACGGACCGCGTGTGCGGTAGCCGGCATTGAACACAACGAGGTCAGCAACGCCGAGATCGCGCTGAACGAGAGCGAACAATTCGGTCACGTCATTGGGTTCGGTCGCGTCGCATCGCCACGCGACCGCATCGATCTCGTCGAGGAGCGGCCGCAGTTTGTCGATGTTGCGCGCGGCGAGTCCAACTTTCATGCCCTCGCGGGTGCAAAGCCGCGCGAGTGCGGCGCTCAACCCGCTGCCGGCGCCGACAATGAGTGCGATCTCGGTCATCTATCCCTCCTGGGCGTGATTGACTTCCCGTTTAATAAAGTATGGCATGAAGTCGAATCGTTGGATAAGGGAGAAGGGCGTGAGCGTGCAATTCACCCATAATATCGATCCGGCGCGCCGCGACTTTTACGGTCGCATCGGTGAGCGGCATCTGGCGCCGTTATGGCAGGTGCTGCACAAGCTCGTCACGGCAACGCCAGAGACGGCGATCGTGCCGCACCTTTGGCGCTACGATGCGCTCAGGCCCGATTTGCTCGAAGCCTGCGAACTCATTACCGCCAAAGAGGCGGAACGCCGCGTTCTGGTGCTGGAGAATCCGGCGCTGCCGGGAGAATCGCGCATCACAAAGAGTCTGTTTGGCGGTTTGCAGATCATCCTACCCGGTGAGATTGCGGCGCCGCACCGCCACACGCAGGCCGCACTCCGCTTCGTGCTCGAAGGTGAGGGTGCCTACACCTCGGTTGACGGCGAGCGGACCTTTATGCGGCCCGGTGATTTCGTCATCACGCCAAGCTGGACCTGGCACGATCATGGCAATGTCGGCAACGGCCCGATGGTATGGCTTGACGGTCTTGACATGCACATGGTCAAGCTGTTCGAAGCAAGCTTCCGCGAAGGGTCCGATACCGATTTGCCGAGTGCCGTCGTGCGTCCCGAAGGCGACAGCGAGGCGCGCTATGGGGCTAATCTTCTGCCGGTAGATGACGGCTACAGCCGCCCGACCTCGCCGGTGTTCAACTATCGCTACGACCGCACTCGGGAGGCACTGGTCGAGATGCAGCGTCGTGAGGAGTGGAGCCTGTGGCACGGCCTCAAGCTCAAATATGCCAATCCGAAGACCGGCGACTACGCCATCCCGACCATCGCAACGTTCATCCAACTTCTTCCGCGCGGTTTCAAGACCGCGCCCTATCGCTCAACCGCCAGTACCGTGTTCGTCTGTATCGAGGGCGGCGGCAAGAGCGTGATTGGCGAGGGTGCCGGGGCGCGGACATTCACTTGGGGGCCCCGTGATATCTGGGTAGTGCCGAGCTGGACATTCGTCGGCCACGAGGCGGGAAGCGACGCGGTGCTGTTCAGCTATTCCGACCAGGGCGTACAGGAGAAATTGGGTCTCTTCCGCGAGGAAAAACGGCCGACCTGATATTACCGGTAGCAGCATTGCCGGATGGCCGGTGGTGCATCGATAAAACGCCAAAGGCAGGATACGCCGCCTTGTCGCGCGTACGGCGATGCCGTATCAATCCGGTCGTGTGCGGGTGTAGCTCAATGGCAGAGCAGAAGCTTCCCAAGCTTACGACGAGGGTTCGATTCCCTTCACCCGCTCCAATATTTTCAATATGTTAGAAAGAGGTCCTCGACGCAGAGGGTATTTTTTGGCACAATCTCGCACACTCGTTGGCACGGAAACGATGCCGGAGCGGAAGGGATCCAGGTCCGCGGACCGAACCAGTTCCGCGTGCAGGTGAGACGCAACGGCGTCCACCGAACCAAAACATTTGAAAAATTGAGCGACGCCCAGGAGTGGCGGCGCATCATGGAGGGCAAGGTCTCCGGCAACGAGTTCGCAGACCTCAAGGTTGCTCGCGCAACGAGCCTCGCCAAGGCCTGCGATTGGATGCTCGATGGCAAGCTCTACGGGAACAACCCCGATGGCAAGAACGTCGCAGCTAAGCTACGCTACTGGAAGAGCACTAAGTTTGCCTACTGGTCGCTCCTGTCGCTTCACGACTGGGATCTCATCGAATGGCGTCGAGAGATTCTGGACGAAGACAATGCGGAAGATGGTGAGCAATACGGCCCTGAGGCCGAATGCGGACCGCAAACGGTCATCCATCGGCTTAACGCCCTCTCGAAGCTCATTCAGCTATGGGCCCGCGCTCACAAAGTTCCCATCGACAATCCGGTAAAACCGGGAGTCCGCCCCGGTAAACCCAAAGGTCGCGACAGGCGTCGCCTGGAGAAGGAGGAAAAGCGACTACTTGACGCCGCCGCTATGTCTTCGCGCTCGTGGCTTAGGCCCGCCATCATCATCTCTATCGAAACCTGCTTGCGGCAAGGCGAGCTCGCCAGCCTCACCTGGGATCGGGTCAAGCTCGCGGGCCAATACCCGCATGTCGACCTCACGAAAACGAAGAATGACAAGCCACGCCGAGTGCCGCTCTCGGTTCGCGCGGTCGCTGCATTCAAGTCATTGAAGCCCAAAGCGCCGGCGAAGGAGACCTCATCGAAGTCCGCTCTTCCGGTGGAGACGGCTCGAGGAATTATTTACGCCTTCCGCGACGCGATCGACGATAGGATCTTTCCGGATCTGCGCTGGCATGATCTGCGCCACGAAGGCATTTCGCGTCTATTCGAGCTCACGGACCTGCGCGAGAACGAGATCAGGGCTATCAGTGGACATCTGACGTCGGCGATGCTTGCGCGTTATACGCACCTCAGGGCCGATCGATTAGGGGCAAGATTGCCCGGCGGGAGCCTGAATTCACAGCGGCGCTTGGTGTTGTAACGAATTTATGCTGCGTGCAAGCGCGATCGTCGCGTTGGAGGTTTGCGACTCCCGGTGTGCGCCGCACTAGTCATTCTCGCGAGTCGGATGGCCCCGACAGCCGCCGTCGTGCGATGCGTTCAGTTACCGTGGGGCGACCGCATCGGCTCATCGCCGGCGTCGTGATCTCGCTCCGTTCCCCCAGACGGCGAATCCATTCAGGAAGCTCATCTGCGAGAATGTATATCGCGCGACCAATTCGTTTGTGGGGCGGAGGGGGCGGAACATTTTTGGGCCGCTTCCCTTCTCGCATAAACGATTTCCGGATTAGCGATAGGGGAAGACCTGGGGCGTGGTGGCGCTCGGCATGCTGTTCGGTTTGGTCGAGTTGCCGGTTCCATTCGGCTCTAACCAGGGGTTACGGAGCCGCTTGAACCCTTCCCGAGCGCGGCCCGTGCCTGCAATTTGACTTCCGTCAGGGTCGCCAACACCGGGTCGTCGGCTGTAGCATCGCGGACTCCGGCCTCGAATTCACGGTGGCTGACGGCCCCTGGACGCACACCGAACACTATGGGCCAATGTCGGATTTCGTTCTCGATATCGAGAAACTTACGCTTAAAAACACACCAGTGACCCAGAAGAAAACGCAGCCGATAGCTCTCCTCGTTCTTCATATGGACCGGCTTGAACCAGTTCAAGCGCACCCACGGGCGATGCGACGCGGGTCGTTTCAATCCGTTTTGTTGCGCTGGCCTTGAGGGCGACATGCACATGCCGCGTCTCCAGACCGAAAACCGGCAGGCCGCGCTCCCGAAGCGCCCGATGCAGCCAAGGTGAAGTGCGCCGGCCTCATGACCGACCGCTTCTGGATCGGTGGTCGAGGTTGTCTCCGCCATGATCGACCGCCGCCTTCAAGCAAAATAAGCGAAGGTTAGGCACGCACTGCTGGAACGTCGCACAGGCTCCTCTGCAGAATCCCGGCCAAAGCCGATTTCTGACTCATCGGCGCGGTTTTTTTGGCTGTGCAATAGTCCCAATGGGGCGAGCGCCAAAACGCTGTATGAGTTTCCTCGCCGTAGTCAGCTCGGTCAGTCCGGCCACCGCCGATGCAACCAGAACCATTGCTCAGGGCGCTCACGAATCCATTCTTCGAGGCGCGCATTTATCCGCGTCATCAAGTTCAGCGTATCAGCGTCGTCATCTCCGGTACGCCGAACCTCCATCGGGGGGTCACAGGTCAGGCGAAACTTAGCCCCTGAAATGCGCTCGACACGTGCGGGGATGACGACGCAGTCGTGCCGCAGCGCCAGTCGTGCCAATACTTTTTCGGTCATGGCATCACGGCCGAAAAAGGGAACCGAAATGCCGGAATTCATTTTCTGATCAATCAACAGACAGAGATGCGCGCCCTTATGCAGGGCGGCGATGGCCCGCCTGCCCATGACCCCTTTCGGGATCAATTCACTGCCGAAGACACTGCGTGCGCGAAAAATGAGCCGGTCAACAATGGGATTGTTAGCTGGGCGGTAGATCGCGGTCGCTTTCAAGCCAACTTGCGTCACCCCCAATGTAAGGATCTCCCAATTGCCATAATGTCCTGACCAGAACAGGTACGTTTGACCTGGCTTCGGAGGATAGTCCTTTGGGGTATATCCGACCGCTTCGACCCGGCCATTGGAATCGTAGATCCGGAATTTGCCAAGATGCGGATATTCGGCGAAGACACGGCCGAGATTTTCCCACATGCCACGCACAATGTTTTCGATTTGTGATTCGTCGAGTTCCGGCATCGCACGGCGTAGGTTGATGCGTGCACGCTTGGTCGCACCCGTCCGCGGACCGACATTGCGGGCAAAAAAGCCCCCGAGCGCCGACGCCCAAGGTAAGGGCATGGCACCAAGCACTCTGTACACGGCTATCACGGCGGCGCCTTCAATTAGATATCGCAAGCGCTTCGCTAGTGTTGCGTCAGCCATTGTCCAATATACCCGGCCCTACTAATCGGAATTCATTAGGGAACGAAGTTCTCTTTGACCGCTTGCTAACGACGCCAGCGAGATTGATCGAGCGTTGGGGCCAACAAAACTTCGGAAACTTTCTCTTCGCTCTCCCAATCGCGTAGCCATAGGTTTATATATTGCTTTGTG
>JASHOB010000214.1 GCA_030041335.1 Alphaproteobacteria bacterium
TGACCAAACCCAGCAGCGCGCGGCCGAGCGTGGTCTTGCCGGAACCGCTCTCGCCGACGATGCCGACGGTCTCGCCGCGATTGATGGTGATGCCGATGCCTTTGAGGATCCGCGCCGCCGCCACTGGGCGCCAAATGACGCTGCGGCGGGGGGGATAGGCCACCACCAGATCCGTCGCGACGAGCAGCGGATCAGCCATTCGCATCACCCGCGGCAATCTCGGCGCGCATGGCAGCGATGACCGCGGCCGGAATCGGCTTGAGGCCGCTCTCCGGCCTGTCGTGGCGCGGGTTGGCGGCAATCAGCGCCGTGGTGTAGGGATGGCGCGGCGCGGCGAGCAGCCGTTCGGTCGGCCCCTGCTCCATCACCTTCCCCATATACATGACGCTGGTGGTGTCGCAGATCTGGGCAACGACGCCGAGATCATGCGTCACGAACACCAGCGCGGTGCGGTGGCGCTCCTGCATGCCATGGATCAACCGCAATATCTGCTTCTGCACAGTGACGTCGAGCGCTGTGGTCGGCTCGTCGGCAATGATCAGTTTTGGATCGAGGGCGAACGCCGCCGCGATGAGCACGCGTTGCCGCATCCCGCCCGAGAGCTCGTGCGGGTAGCTGCGCATGACGCGGCGCGGCTCGCGGATATGCACCTCTTCAAGCAGCGTCACGGCACGCGCTTCCGCATCGCGCCATGACAGCCGTTGTTTGAGGCGGAAGCCATCGGTGAGCTGCGCATCGATCCGCCGGCCGGGATTGAGCGCGGTAAGCGGATCTTGCGGAATCAACGCGATTTCCGAGCCGAGCAGCGCCCGAAACGCGGGCGCGGGAAGCGTGAACAGGTCTCGGCCGCAATAGACGACATTGCCCCCGGTGCGGACCATGCTCCGCGGCAGAATGCCAAGGATGACTTTGACAAGCGTCGACTTGCCGGCGCCGCTCTCGCCAACCAGCCCATGCACCTCGCCGGGCGCCAGATCGAAGGAGACATCACGCAAAATCCGCTGGCCGCCGTCGGCGCGGACCGAGAGGCTGTGGACGCCCAGCAGCACCTCGCTCATCGTCGCAATACCGGGTCCAAGGCGCGCGTCAAACCGTCGCCGAGCTGATTGAAAGCGATGACGGTCGCGCACAGCAGCAGGAGCGGCACGGTCATCACCCACCACGCTTCATGCACGATCTGGCGCCCTTGTGCGATCATGCCGCCCCAGGTCGGCGTGTCCGACGAAACCGACAGACCGACGAAAGACAGAATCGCTTCCACGATCACGGCAATGCCCATCTCCAACGTCAGCAGCGCGATGAGCACCGGAATGACATTGGGCAAAATCTCGCGCACCAAAATGGCGCCGCGGCGGAAACCGATCGCGCGCGCCGCGGTGACATAGTCCATACGCGCCTGCGCCATGGTCGCGGTGCGCACCACGCGGCAGAAGCGGGTCCAGTCGATGACGACAATGGCGGCGATTACCGAATCGAGGCCGCTGCCCAGGATCGCCACCAACAGAATCGAGAGCAGCACCGCGGGAAAGGACATCCAGACATCGACCAGGCGGGACACGAGGTTATCGATCGAGCGCCCATACCAGCCCGCCAGCAAGCCGAGGAGCGTGCCGAGGGCGGCGGCGAGGCTGGCGGCGATGAAAGCCACGGTGATCGCAATCCGCGCTCCGAAGATCGCGCGTGACAGGACGTCGCGGCCGAGATCGTCGGTGCCGAGAAGGAAATCCGGAATCGCGCCCGAGAAACCAACAGGCGGCGTCTCGGCATTCGATAAATCCTGCGCCAGCGGGTCTACCGGCGCGATCGCGGGCGCGAAAATCGCAAGCACAACCAGAAGCAAGATGTAGCCGCCCGCTACCACGACTTTCCGATCGCGGACCAAGCGCTTTACCACCGCGCTCCCGCCACCTCTTCTGCCGACGGCCGGTTTGACGAAGGTCGCGTCAGACATGACGCAATCTTGGATTGAGGGCCACCACGGTGAGGTCGACCGCGATGTTGATGAGGATAAAAATCAAACCGAACATCAGGACAAGCCCCTGAATCAGGGGAAAGTCCCGATTGATCACCGCTTCGATGGCGAGATTGCCGATGCCCGGATAGGCGAAGATGCGCTCGACGACAACGGTGCCGCCAATCAGGAACGTGGCCTGAACACCGGTGAGCGCCAAGGTCGGCCCAACGGCGTTGCGCAACGCCTCGTGCAGAATCAGGCGCAGCTCCGACATGCCCTTGATCCGCGCCAACAGCACATAGTCCTGGACCATCGCCTCGTTCAAGGCCTGGCGCAGGACGCGGGCGATGACCGCGGCCAGCGGCAAGGCGAGGGCCAGGGTCGGCATCGCCATATGCGCCGCAATGTTGCCCGCGACCGCAAATCTTCCCGTGATGATGCTTTCCATGAGGAGGAAGTTGGTCGCAAACGGGACATCAATGCTCGGGTCGATGCGTCCGGTGAGCGGCAGCAACGGCACCGCGACCCCAAAAGCCAGCACCAGGATCAGCGCCCAGATGAAGTCAGGCAGCGCCAGGAACACGCCATTGAGGGCGTCAATGGCGGCGCTGGTGCGATGCTGGCGCAGCAGCGTTGCCACGACCGCGGTTGCGCCGCCGAGCAGGATGGCCACCAGCAACGCAGAGAACGCCAACTCGATGGTGGCAGGAAGATAGGCGCCTAGGATTGACAGGACACTCTGGTGGCGCGTGATCGAGGTACCGAAATCGCCGACCAGGGCGGCCTTGAGCCACGTCAGGAATTGCAGCGGCAGCGGTCCGTCAAGCCCGTAATGGGCACGCAAAGCCGCGATATCGGCGGCGCTGGCCGCGGGTCCGACCATCATGGCGACGGGATCGCCGGGGACCACGCGCAGCAGGCAGAACACGACGACCGCGACCCCGAAAAGGGTTATCACGGCCATCACCAACCGGTTCAATACTGCACCCAAATCCGCCGGGCCCCGATCCGCTCGTCAACCAGGATGACCGACCGGCCGCCAAAAAAGAAGGAGCGAAATCGTCGTTTCGCTCCTTCCGATTGCCAATGGTCAGGCCTTGTGAATCAGGACCGGTTGCAGCGCGCCGGAGACGTTCGGCGTCACGCGCAGCGATTTCTTGTAGATTACCGGCTGCACATATTGCAGCAGCGGCAGGACATAGCCTTGCTCGGCGATGTAGCGGTCGACCGCCTTGTAGCCGGCGATACGCTTCTTCTCGTCGGGCTCGCCCCACAGCGGTCCAATCATCTTGTCGACATCGGCCGTCTTCCAGGCGGAGTGCGGCGATTTGCTGAACATGGCAAAGCCGGTCGAGGTGCTGGGATCGCCGATCGCGTTGCCCCAATTATAGAAAGCTGCCGGGGCCAGTTTGTGCGCCATGCGCAGCTCGAAGTGCTTGGCGATCTCGTAGACTTCGATATCGGCATCGATCCCGACGTTGCGCCACATGCCGACAATCGCCTGGATCATCTCGTAATCCTTGGGCTTGAAGCCCCGCGTTGTCTGGATCTTCAACTTGACCGGGTTCTCCCGCGAGAACCCGCTGGCCTTAAGCAGCTTCGCCGCCAATTTGGGATCGTGCGTCACCTTGATGGTCGGATCGTACGCCTCGTACTGCGGCGCCTCGAGTGTGTCGATCCGGGTGCCATAGCCGCGCAGCAGCCTTTTGATGATCGCGTCCTTGTCGACCGCGTGACACGCCGCGAGGCGAACATTCTTGTCGAGGAACGGCGGCACATTGGTGATGAAGATCATGCCGATATCGGAGATCGGCGTCGCCTCGCCGGCGAATCCGGGATGTTTGCGCAGCCGATCATATTCCTCATAGGGAATGTCGAGCGTCACGTCCGACGAGCCGCTCTCCACCTCGGCGACACGGCTGGTCGCATCGGTGACGAACTTGAACACCACGGTGCCGAACGGCGGTTTGCCGCGCCAGTAATTCGGATTGGCGCGGAGGCGCAAGAAGGAATTGGCCTGGTACTCGTCCACCATATAGGGGCCGGTGCCGATCGGTTTCCTCTCGAACCCCTGCGCCCCGACCTTTTCGTAATATGTCTTGGGCAACACATAGCCGGTGAGGAACGCCATCCACTTGAAATAGGTCGGATCGAACGACAGGACCTGACCGGTGATGCGGTTCCCATCGATCTTGAACTTGCCCACCGTCGACCACAGCGATTGGATGGGGTTGCCGCTATCCGGCTTGCCCGCACGCTCCAGCGACCAGACCACATCCTCGGGTGTCATCGGCGACCCGTCATGCCAGACGACGCCCTTGCGCACATCCATCCAAACCTGGCTACGATCCTTGTTCCACCCCCAATCGGTCAGCAAACCCTGCTCGAGCGCCAGATTCGGTTTCTGGCCGATATACTGGTCGAAGACGGTGCGATAGATCGCCTGGATCGTCGGATTGACCGCCGAGGCGCCGACCGTCGGATCCCAAGACGGCAGATCGACATTGAAGGCAATGGTCAAGGTATCGCCGGCGGCGAATACCCTGCTGCCCGGCATCAGCATGCTGGCGATGACGCCACCCGCGCCGACGGCCACGAATTGACGCCGTGAAATCGCACCCATATTCGCTCCCTCCCGCATCGGCACGCCGCGTGATGCAGCGCCCAAAATTACTTCAATACTAAAATATCATGCCATCATTGCCAAGGCGGCGGCCTAACCGACCAGCGCCAGGACACGGCACGGACTGCCCGAGCCACTCACGATCTTGAGCGGCGGCGTGATCAGCAGCGCGCCCTTCGGCGGCAGCAAGTCGAGATTGATGAGGCTGGCCAGTCCGAACTTGTTGCTGCCGTGCATCCCGGTGTGGCAGGGGAACGGCGGATCGAAGCGATAAGCCTGGCCGGCGTCGGTACCGACGCCTTCCGAACCCCAGCCGATGACGTCGCGCTCCTTGGCAAGGAACGGCACCAGGGTCGGATGCGGCCCCGGGACATGCGAGCCGTCTTCGCGCATATTGTGAAACGCCTCGGCGCCCTTGCGTTTCGACCAGTCGGTGCGCATCAGGACCCAGCTTCCGGCCGCGATCCGGCCGTGCCCTTTCTCCCAGGCGACGACGTGATCCGGCGTCAACAGAAAATCCGCGTCCTTCGCCACCTCGGCCGAGCAATCGATGACGTTAGCCGGGGCGATGAATTTCGCGACCGGAATCGTGTCTGTCGTGTTGTTGGGATAGTCCTTGCCCGTGACCCAGTGGACCGGCGCGTCGAAATGGGTGCCGGTATGCTCGCCGCAGGCGAAATTGTTCCAGTACCAGGCCGGCCCGCGGCTGTCGTAATGTGAAATCTCTTCGAGCCGGAATGGCCATGACGGCGCGAATTCCGGCGGCAACTGTATGATCGGCGTCGCCGCCTCCAACGGTTGGGACAGATCGATGATCTTGATCGTGCCGCCGAGAATCGCGGCGGCAAATTGCGCCAGGATCGAATCAGCCATAGTCACTCCTCCCCATTGATTAGGATGCCTCAGGACGCCCCGGCCAACAGCTTTCCGAGCAGGAAGCCGGAAGCGGCGCCGGTACCCGCGCCCGGCCACGTCGAGGCACCCACCATATAGAGCGCCTGCACCGGCATGCGATAGCGCGACCAGCCGACCGCCGGCCGGCGCCAGAAAAACTGATCGAGATGGTGGCTGCCGCCGAGACTGTCGCCGTCGACCAGGCACGGATTGTCACGCTCAAGATCGCACGGCGACAGGACGGCGCGACCGAGAACTTTGCCGCGGAGGCCCGGTGCGTAGCGCTCGATGATATCGAGCACACGGTCGGCGTAAGGCTCTTTGGCCTGGTCCCAGTCGCGTGCCGCGATCGTGCCCGCCGCATCGCCCCTGATGACAGCCGGTAGCACGCGCACCTGCACCCAGAGAATGTGTCGTCCCGCGGGCGCACGGCCGGGATCGACCACGGTCGGCTGACCGACCACCAGCACCGGCTCCGCCGGCAACAGGCCGGCCTGCGCCTCGCGATATGCCCGCGTCATCGCCGCCAAGGAAGGCGCCAGATGGACATAGAGGAAGGATTGGAGCCTCACTCCGGCTTCCCAGGCCGGAAGGCCTGACAGCGCCAGATGGATCATCATGGTACCCGGTCCGGGCCGCAGCGCCGCGATCCGCCGCGCCTGCCGGCCCCATTTTCCCTGGGGCAGCAGCAACCGCCCGAACAGGACACGCGGATGAAGATTGGCAATCACCGCGCGACGCGCGTCCAGCGACCGGCCGTCGCCAAGAGTCGCGCCGACGGCCCGGCCGGCGACCACCCTGATGCCCGCGACATCGGCATTCGTGAGCAAGACGCCGCCAAGCGATTGCAGCGTCTTCACCATCGCGCGAATGACGCTGTCGGCTCCGCCGGCGCCGATCGACATCCCGAAACTCTGATTGCCCATCGATTCCGCATAGGGAAAGAGCGCACCCCCCGCGACATCGGGCGCAAAATCGAGGTGCATCCCCCATGCCGCCACCATGGTCTTGAGCTGATCGCTCTCAAAATACCGGTCGAGAAAGGCACGTGGTGTCGCACGCAACATCCATGCCGTATCGCGAAGCCAACCGACGCCCTTGGCACGCCATGCCCGCCAAACGACGTTCGCCGCCTGCCACGACGGCATGGGCGCCCCGAGCAGCCCAAAGACATGGGGCGCGCTGGCGGCGAATGCCGCCACCATCCGTCGCCAGGCCTCGGCATCGCGCGCCGAGAACCGCGCGATGTGCTCCGTCGTCGCCTCGATGTTCTTGCTGACCCCGAGCCAGGTGCCGTCGGGAAACACCGTGGCAAAGCAATCTTCAGCCGTGATAAAGCCGAGCCCGTCGGCGATCAGCCGATCGCGATAGGTCGCAAAAAATGGCGACCCCGCGAACATGCTGAGATTCATCGCGTAAAGATCATGGCGGAAGCCGGGAAGCGTCAGCTCCCGGGTTTTGACGGCGCCGCCCGCCTCGGCGTTTCGCTCGGCGACGGCGACCGACCATCCTCTTGCCGCGAGATGGATTGCCGCTGCCAGGCCGTTATGGCCGGCCCCGACGACGACCGCATCGTACGCCATACGACCGCCTCCCGATGCGGCCCATCATCGCCACTGCGCTGATTATTTGCAATTTAAAGTATCGGCGATATTTTTCGTCGCGGATCGACATCGCGATGGCGGACGCGGACTACATCATCGTCGGCAGCGGCATCAACGCCCTGGTCGCAGCAGCGTTGCTTGGACGCAAGGGCGTCAAAGTCGTGGTGCTGGAGCGCAACCCCGAGATCGGCGGGTGCATCCTCACGGATGAAGTGACGGCACCCGGCTTCATTCACGATGTGATGGCCACAACCTTCGTGCTCTTCGTTACCGGCAAGGCCTATAGCGCGTTAGGCGCCGGGCTGGCAAAGCACGGGCTGCAATTCGCCAACAGCGCCAAACCGGCGGCGGTACTCCGACCCGACGGCAGCGCGCGCGTCCTGACCATGGACCGCGTCCGCAACATCGCCGCATTTGCGGAGGACGGCGATGCCTATCGCCAGGGCGTGGATGCCGTTGGCGCCGACATGGATTTCATCTTCGGACTGCTCGGCGGCGATCTCTGGTCATCCGGAACGGCCAGGATGCTGGCTCGGCAGGGGCTGAAGCGCGGCATGCGCGGCCTTGCGGGATTTTTCGGTGAGGCGCTCGGCTCGGCGCGGGCCTGGCTCGAGGCGGATTTCCGTTCCGAATTGACGCAGGCCTTGCTCGCGCCCTGGGTGTTGCATGTCGGCCTCGGACCCGAAAGCGCCTATTCCGGAATGATGCTGAAAGTAATCGCCTTTGCGCTCGAAGCCGCGGGGGCGCCGATCGTGAAAGGAGGCGCACGCAATCTGCTTCAGGCGTTCCGCCGCCTGATTGAAGAACAGGGCGGTAAGATCCGCACCTCCGCCGATGTGGCAAAGATCGTGCTCGACCGAGGGATGGCGCGCGGTGTTCGGCTTGCCGACGGCAGCGATCTCACCGCCGGCGAAGGCGTGATTTGCTCGACGACGCCGCATCAGCTCTACACCCGCTTGCTCGATCCCGAAGCCGTACCGCCCGCGGTCGCGTCGGCTGTCCGCCGCTTCCGGCATGGCAAAGGCAATATGCAAATTCACTACGCCTTGTCGGGGCCGCCGCCGTGGCGTGCGCCGGACCTCGATGGCGTTGCCTTGACTCATCTCACACCAGGGCTCGACGCCGTGTCGCGGGCGGCGAACGAAGCGGAGCGCGGCATGCTGCCGGCAGTGCCGACGATCTGCGCCGGACAGCCGGCGGCGCTCGACCCGAGCCGCTGCCCCGACGGTGCGTCGATCCTCTGGGTGCAATTGCCGGAAGCACCGTGCCGGATCAAGGGCGATGCCGCCGGCGCGATCGCGGCACCGAGCGATGGCGCCTGGAGCGATGCCGTCCGCGAACGTTACGCCGACCGGGTCGAAACCATCCTGGCCGATCACATCGACGGCTTCCGCGCGTTGATACGGGGCCGCCGCGTCTACTCGCCGGCCGATCTCGAGCTACTCAACATGAACCTCGCCGGCGGCGATCCCTATGGCGGGTTTTGCGGGATCGACCAGTTCTTCCTGTGGCGGCCTTTCAAGAACAGCGTCAACAACCGAACGCATGTCAGGCGGCTTTACCACATCGGCGCCTCGACCCATCCGGGGCCTGGACTGAGCGGCGGCTCCGGCTATCTCCTGGCCAATTCGTTGCGGTGATGGGCAAGGAGGATTATGCTTTCGAACTAAACTAATTGGGGTGTTTGGCATTCATCGGAGTGTGCGATGGCGGAACGTTCGTTCGCGCGCGAGGTTCAGGATCTGAAGAAGCGGGCCGGGGAAGAGTTCAGCGGCGAGGGCATCCTCGCCATCACCAAGGCCTTGCTGCAATCGGGCGTCGCTTATGTCGCCGGCTATCAGGGCGCGCCGATCTCGCATCTGATGGACGTGCTCAACGACGCCAAGGACGTGCTCGACGAGCTCGGCGTGCATTTCGAGAATTCGGCATCCGAGGCGGCGGCGGCGGCCACCCTGTCCGCTTCGGTCATGTACCCGATCCGCGGCGCGGTGACCTGGAAATCGACGGCAGGTACCAACGTGGCCGCCGACGCGCTCTCCAATCTTGCCTCGGGCGGCGTCAAAGGTGGCGCGTTGATCGTCATCGGCGAGGACTACGGCGAGGGCTCGTCGATCATGCAGGAGCGCACCCACTCCTACGCGATGAAATCGCAGATCTGGCTCCTCGACCCGCGCCCCGACCTGCCCTCGATCGTGCGCGCCGTGGAGGAAGGCTTCGAACTGTCGGAGGTTTCGAACACGCCGGTCATGCTGGAGGTGCGCATCCGCTCCTGCCATGTCCACGGCAAGTTCATCTGCAAAGACAACAGGAAGCCGCCCTTCACGTTGCAGCAGGCGCTGGAGCAACCGGTGCGCGACGCCAATCGGATCGTGCTGCCGCCCGCTTCCTATCTGCACGAAGCCGAAAAGATTGAGAAACGTTGGCCCGCCGCCCTTAGGTTCATCAAGGAGCGCAAGCTCAACGAGTTCTTCGGGCCTGAGCGCGGCACTGTCGGCATCATCATGCAGGGCGGCATGTACAACGGCGTGATGCGGGCGCTGCAGCACCTCGGTCTTGCCGATATTTATGGCGAGTCGAAGATTCCGCTTTACGTCCTTAACGTCACCTATCCCCTGATCGACGACGAAGTCGCGGCGTTCTGCGCCGGCAAGTCCGCCGTGCTCGTCGTCGAGGAAAGTCAGCCCGAATATATCGAGCAGGCGATCAACACGATCCTGCGGCGCCACGACATCAACACGCGCTTGGCCGGCAAGGGCCCGCTGCCGATGGGAGGCGAATATACCGCTTCCGTGCTGCTCAAAGGCATCGGCGATTTCCTCGTGGAACACACGCCCGCCTTGCTGGGCAACCGGCCACCTTTGCCGGATCCCAATCCGGTGCTGCAGCACGACAAGGTGCGGGCGCTGGCCAAGGTGGTGCCGCAACGCCCGCCCGGTTTCTGCACCGGCTGTCCCGAACGGCCGATTTTCGCGGCGATGAAACTGGTGGAACAGGAACTCGGCCCCCATCACGTCTCCGCCGATATCGGCTGCCATCTGTTCTCGATCCTGCCGCCCTTCAATATCGGCGCCACCACCATGGGTTATGGGCTGGGGCCGGCTTCTGCGTCGGCCTTTAACGTCAAGGCGGCGAAGCGGCCGATCTCGGTCATGGGTGACGGCGGCTTCTGGCACAACGGCCTGAGCTCGAGCATCGGCAACGCGGTCTATAACCAGCAGGACGGCGTCATCGTCGTGGTCGATAACTTCTATTCGTCCGCCACCGGAGGCCAGGACCTGCCGTCGTCGCGAGCCCGGAACCCGCGGCGTTCGACCAACAACAGCATCGTCGACGCGGTGAAGGGGGTCGGCGTCAAGTGGGTGCGCCAGATCGACCGCACCTACGATGTCGCCAAAATGCGCGACACGCTGCGTGAAGCCCTGACGACGGCGGAGACCGGACCGAAGGTGGTCGTGGCGTCGTCGGAATGCATGCTGAACAAGCAGCGCCGGGTGCGCCCCCTGTTCCAAAAAGCGCAGCGCGACGGCAAGCGCGTGGTGCGGGAACGGTTCGGCGTCGACGAAGATGTCTGCACCGGCGATCACGCCTGCATCCGGCTTTCCGGCTGTCCGTCCTTGTCGGTGAAGCATACCGACGATCCCCTCAAAGACGATCCGGTCGCGGCGATCGACGACAGCTGCGTTGGTTGCGGCAATTGCGGCGACGTGTCGGAAGCAGCGGCGCTGTGCCCCTCCTTCTATCGCGCCGACATTATCAGCAACCCCACCTGGCTCGACCGCGCGCTTGCGAAACTCCGCTCGGCGGTGATCGGCTTCCTGCAGAACCGGCGGGCGGGGGCGCGCATCGCCTTCGCCGACTGACATGGATGATTTAGCACGATCGACCGAGACGCTGGCCGCAGACCGGCCCTTCGGCATCGCCATTCTGGCGATGGGCGGTCAGGGCGGCGGCGTGCTTACCGATTGGATCGTCGCCCTCGCGGAGAGCCAAGGCTGGCACGCGCAATCCACGTCGATCGCCGGCGTCGCGCAACGGACCGGCGCCACGCTCTATTATATCGAGATGCTCAAGGCGCGCGACGGGCTGAGGCCGATCTTGTCGCTGATGCCGAGCCCGGGTGACGTCGACGTGGTGGTCGCCGCGGAATGGATCGAGGCTGGGCGTTCGGTGCTGCGCGGCCTGGTGACGCCCGACAAGACCTTGCTGGTTGCCTCGACCCATCGCGCCTACGCCGTCAGCGAGAAGGAAAAGCCGGGCGACGCCATCGCCGACCCGGTGGCGGTGACCGAGGCGCTCGGCGTCGCCGCCCGGCGGGTCGTGGCCTTCGATATGGAGGCATTGGCCCAACGGCTTGGCACGGTGATCTCCGCCGCGCTGTTCGGCGCGTTGGCCGGCGCAAACGCACTGCCGTTCCCGCGCGAAGCCTATGTCGCCGTGATTCGCGCCGGCGGCCGGGGTGTCGAGCCGAGCCTGAAAGCGTTCGAGGCCGCCGCCGCGCACGCCAGCCAAGGTGGCGTCGCACCGATCGAAAGAGCCCGGGCGAAGCGCCTCGATGCCCTGCCTCTAACCGCCGGCCATCCGCTTCTCGAGCGGTTGTTGGCGCGCATTCGTGGCGAATTTCCCGACCCGGCTCACGCCTTGCTCTACGCCGGCGTGCGGCGTCTCACCGATTTCCAGGATGCCGACTACGCCGATGAATATCTCGACCGGGTCGGCCGGATGGCCAAGCTCGACAATTCCGCGCACGGATGGGCGCTGACCGGGGCCGCCGCCAAATACATCGCCGTCGCGATGGCCTATGACGACATCATCCGCATCGCCGACCTCAAAACCCGCGGTAGCCGCTTCGACCGGGTTCGCCGCGAAGTGCGCGCGGCTCCGAACCAGATTCTTTATATGACCGAATTCATGCATCCCCGAGCGGAGGAGATCGTCGGCACGTTTCCGCGCGGGCTCGGCCAATGGATCGAAAATCATCGCGGCGCCTTCCGGTTCATCGACCGCCTCGTCAACAAAGGTCGCCGCATTCGTACCGGGACGATCAGCGCCTTTCTGATGCTGTATTTTCTCGGCGGCATGCGGGGCTGGCGTCGGCGTACGCTGCGTCACGCGCAGGAGCGCGCGCATCTCGAACGGTGGCTCGATATCGCCGCGGCGCAGGCCGCCGGCAACTACGCCCTCGCGGTCGAAATTCTCAACGCACGTCGTCTCGTCAAAGGCTATTCCGACACGCACGCGCGGGGCTTGTCGAAGTTCGACCGCGTCATGGCGGCGGCGCCGCTGCTGACGAACCGCGCGGACGGCGCACGCTGGATGCGTCTCCTCGTCGCGAGCGCGTTGCAGGACGAAGCCGGCACCGACCTGGACGGCACTCTCAAGACCATCGCAACGCTTTAAACGATGCTGTAGACCGGCGTACCCGGCGCGAGGCGGCGCGTCGCCAGTCCGCTGACGCGGTCGAAGCGCATGTAAGTTTCCTCGTCCGCGCCCCGCGCCGGCCAGCCCGGATCGCCATCGCGCACAAAGTCGATCCAGGCGCGTTGCATCGCGTGCGAAAGCGTCGTCATTTCTTCCGGATCGCCGCCCGCCAACATCGGCGCCTCCCGCCAAGCGCTGTCCCAGTTGCCGAAGATGAAAGGGAGGTCGAGGCAGTGACACGCCTTGAAAGGGGTGTCCGGCGGCGCCCAGTCAAAACGATAGCTCCACACCTTGCCGCCACGCGCGGCGAGCGCCGCGCCGAAGCGTTGCGAGGGCAGCGCAAAGACATGATCGCACAGAAAGTCGGCAAGCCAATCGACCGGGCGCGCGCCTGATCCGCGATATGGCTCGATTGCGCTTGCGTCGCCGGCGATCGCCCTGACGCGCGCGCTCGCACCGCCGGCGTCGAGCGCTTGCATCACGGGATCGGCACCGAAGAAGGCGCCGAATTCCCCACGCGTCCAGCCGATGAGCACGGGCTTGTCCACCGCCGCGTCGGCAATCGCATCGGTAAAGGAAGTCGCGGTCATCGCTTCGGGCACGTTCGGCGCGAAGGGCGGCCAGACCGCGCCATCGCCAACCCAGGCACGGGTAAGTTTGGCCTGCGCGTCGAGCAGCTGCGGCACCGACGCGGTGCTTGGATCGGCGTCAAGAAGCGCGAGATAGCGCTCGCCCCGCCTTTCCGCTGCCGCGCGCGTCACTGGCGGCTGCGCCAGCATCGGACTTTGCAGGATCGCGCGCTCGAACAAGCTCCGTGCTTCGGGGTCGAGCAGCAACGCCGCGATGGCGCCGCCCCCCGCCGACTGGCCGACCAGCGTCACCCGGCCAGGATCGCCCCCGAAGGCGGCGATGTTCTCGCGCACCCAGCGCAGCGCCACCCGCTGGTCGTCGATGCCGAGGTTGCCGTCGGCAATGTCCCGGTGGCACAGGAAACCGAGGGCGCCCAGCCGGTAATTGATGCCGACGACGACGATGTCGCCGAACCGCGCGAGATGCGATCCGCTATACCAATCGAGGGATCCCGCTCCGGTGGTGAAGGCGCCGCCGTGCAGCCAGACCATCACGGGCCGCCGTTTCCCGTCGGGCGCCGGGGTCGCGATCGTGAGCGTCAGACAATCCTCGTCCTGGAGACGGGTATAGTTGCCCATCGCGGCCGCAAGGCGCGCGGCCGTCTGGGGTGCGACCGGCCCGTGCTG
>JASHOB010000215.1 GCA_030041335.1 Alphaproteobacteria bacterium
TTCTATGGCAAGGTCGAGGACGAAGGCATCCGCTGCTGCTATCACGGCTGGCTGTTCGGCGTCGACGGCACGTGCCTCGACCAGCCGTGCGAGCCGGAGCACGGGCTCCACCGCGAGGTCGCGCGCCAGCCCTGGTACCCGGTCGAGGAACGCTATGGGCTGGTGTTCGCCTATCTGGGGCCGCCCGAAAAGAAGCCGATCCTGCCGCGCTATGACATTCTCGAGGAACTCGAGCCGAACCAGGAGATACTGGCGCGACAGATGGGAGCGCAGACCGGGGACGCCAGCATGCCGGTGGCGCCCTATAGCTGGGTCCATCTCAACGACAACGTTATCGATCCCTACCACGTCTACGTGCTGCACTCGACCTTCTCGAACGTGCAGTTCTCACACCAGTTCATCATCAAGCCGCACAAGGTCGGTTTCTTCCAAAGCGATGTTGGCATTTGTTACTCGGCCGTGCGCGACATGGGCGACGGCCGGCTCTTGGACCGGGTTTCCTCGTTTATCATGCCATGCATCATGAGCGTGCCGGATACGCGCGGCGATCTGCAGCATCGGCGTTCCTCGCGCATCGGCTGGATCGTGCCGATGGATGACGAGTCTTTCACGACATTCTCGGCGGGCACGGTAATGAAGGGCGCGAACGCGCTGTTTCAACCGTTGGACTTCAATGGCAAGACCTGGGCACAAATGACTGAAGCCGAGCATCAGGATACGCCCGGCGATTACGAGGCGCAGGCCGGCCAGGGTACGATCAGCCTCCATTCGGAGGAACATCTTGCGCAGTCGGATCGGGGAATCGCGATGATGCGCCGATTGCTGAAGGAACAAATGAAGGTGGTTGCCGCCGGCGGCGACCCCATCAACGTGTCCTACGATCTTTCGAAGGCGACGATCAAAGTGCCGTCGGGCAATTTCTTCCGCGGCAAGGAAGCGGCCGAGTAGGGACTCGCTCGCTTCCTCGCCCGTTGCCGATCCGCAATTGCCGGTCGGTTGGTTGCGGCCTGCCGGGTCAGCCGGCGCTGTCACGTCGCGGCGACTAGGGTGGGTTGTTCCCGGAAATATCGATCAAGGTTGGCGGCGGTACACTCGCAATAGGGGCCGCGACGGAGATGCCCGCGCTCACCGCGGCGCGCTTCGGAATTTGCCAACTCAGGCTGCCGAATTCTTGGCAGTGCGGGCAATGGGGCGACCACGCCTGCAGCTCGGCGCCGCAATGTCCGCAAACATAGGCCGGATCGGCAACCGATGTGGCGGCCGCCCGTCCAAGCCAGGCGCGCGCGGCGGCCGCGTCGCCGTGCTCGAGTTCTTCGAGGCGTGCCATCAGCCGGCACACACGCGGGCTGGGATTGGCGTCACCGGCGCCAGCCGCCTGCAAGTGCCGGCGCGCTTCGCCCCACAGTTTGGCATCGAGCGCGGCCTCGGCCAGCGCCAGTTGACTTTCCACATGGTCCGGATTCGCCGCTGCCAGCTTTTCCACGCGTTTCAGTCGGCGTACCGGTGTCTCTTGGGTGAATAGACCGACGAAAGCCGCTGCGAGATCCGGCTTCGGCGCCTCGCGCCATGCCGCCAGCAAGGTGCGCATGGCGCGGCGGGAGCGCTCCTGCGTCGTGTACAATTGCGCCAGATGGATCGTGGCGGGAGCGAAAGTGCGGTCGTGCGCCACCGATTTTTCCGCGAGCGCAGTTGCTTTGGCGCTGTCCCCCGCGGCGTCGGCGGCCCGGCTTTGTTCGTGCAGAAGAACGGCGCGATGGTGCCGCCCGATCGAGGCCTCGATGGCCTTGCGGCCCATGGCCTCGACCAGCGTCGCCTCGGCTTCGATCCATTGTCCGGCCCGCGCTCGCAAATGATAGAGCCGGTGCAGGACCCAAGGCGTCTTCGGCCGCAATTCCTTGGCGCGTTCGACGAGCTTGAGCGCTGCCGCCTCGTCACCGGCATGTAAGGCTTGCATCAACAGGCCGCGCACACCGAGGAATTCGGTCTCGGCGCGTTCCAGCATCGCGCTGAAATATCTCTGCGCGGCGGTGTGATCACCATTCAACTGCGCCGCCTGCGCCGAAAGCAGCAGTGTCAGCGGCGGATCGGCCAGCAGCGCATCGGCGCGGCGCGAGTGTCGCGCCGCTTCCTCAGGGTCTCCGGCAGCGACCGCAACCATGCCTTGGGTCAGCGCACGAAAACCCGCTTCCCGCCTGCGTTCGCGCCGCCAGCGCAGAAAGGTGCTAGGTCCGGTCACGAGCCGTCGCAGGAGGTGAAACAAACCGGCGGCAACCATCCCCAGCAGCGCCACGCTCAACACCAACACCGAAACATTGGTGTCGACGCGCCAGCCTTGCCAGTCGAGCTCGACGGCGCCCGGACGGTCGGCGACGAAAATGGCGGCCGCGATCAAAATGGCGATGACAATCAGCGCGGGCAGCGCGCGGATCACGGGCTGTTCCCGGACTCGGGGGCGTTTGACCGAGCCATTTCGTTCCGCCACAGCGTTGCCAGGGTCGTTTCGGTTGTCAGCCGCCGTTTGGCCTGTGCCAACCAGGGCGCCGCGGCCTTGGCGGCGTTGACTGGCAGATCGTCGAGCGCCGCGACCGCGGCAGCGAGATCACCGGCGCGCAGTGCCGCGTCAGCCTTCGTCACCGCGGCCTCAGCCGCGTCGCGCGGAAGGGCCCCGCCCGGGCCAATACGGCGAATTACCACCAGCCGCTCGATGCGCGAGCGCATTTGCTGCCACCAGCTGGCATTCGCGTCGTCTTGCGGCGAGCGCAAAATCGCGGGTGCAACGCTGCGGTCGAAGCGCTCGGCAAGAGCGGCGGTGGTCGGCAAGCCGCCTTTGGCACGATCGTCCAAAGAATCGAGCCCATCCTTCATCGCGGCGTCATCCCCGGCCAAAGCCTTAGCGGCCGCGAGCTCTGCTGTGAACGGAGCCGCGCCCTCGGCGGCAATGCGCAAATTGGCAAGTGCTATCAACCGCGCCCGATGCGCGCCACTGGCGGCGACCGCGGTCTTGATGTTCGCTTCCAGTTTGGCAAGGCGGTCGCTGGTCGCGCCGTCGTTCGCCGTCAGTTTTTCGATTTGATCCTGGAGTGCCTTAATCGCTGCGGCGCTTTCCGAATCTTGCCCAGGCGCGGTCGCTGCCGATGCGGTGGGCGCAACCGGTCGCGTTTCGAGCCGAGACAACCGCGTCTCCTCATCCTTGATGGTCCCCTCAATGTCATCGAGTCGCGACAGCCGCGCGGCTTGTTGTTTGAGCGCCAGCTCGTCGGCATCAAGACGCCCCTGCAACTCGCGAATGGCGGCATCGTCGGGTTTGGCCGCGGTCAACGGCCGTGAACCCCAAGGCAGCAACTGCGCCGCGCCCGGCGCCCAAAACGGCGAGGTAATCACCGCCAGCAGGATCAATGCCAGCGTCAGGCCCAGGAGCGCGATCAGGATCTGCGGACGAGTGACGCCGGTCTTCCCGGTCACGGCTTCCGGCGACGGCGGTGGCGCTTCCTGGTCCGGTTCGACGACCGTCATGCGGGGACTATCTCGTCGAGGACCGCCAACAATGACGGCAGATTCGGCATAGGCGCGGTAGCGACGGCGCGCCATTGCATGCTGCTCAGCGCTGCCGCCACGTTCCCACTCAAAGCCACCGTCACCATGTCCTTGCATTGCTCCGCCAGCCCGGCCTGGCGCGCGAGCCTAACAAAGGTCTCGGCGCTGCGGGGAGAGAAAAACAGCGCCAACCCGACCTCTCCGCGCCGCAACGCGGCTGCGACCTCTGGCGCCAGCGCTTGGGCGGCCACCGCACGATAGAGGACGACGTGTCGCACGCCGTAGCTTTTGGCGGCGAGCAGCGCTTCGAGATCACCTGCCGTATCCCGCCCCCCCGCATGGAGGAGCGGGCCGTTGTTAGGCGCGAGACGTGATGCGACGAGCGCTACCAGATCGGTGACGTCGCCCGCGGCACTGACGACGACACGAAAGCCGGCGATGCGCGCCATCGCGGCGCTCGCGTCGCCAACGCAATAGGCAGGCAGCTCGAAACGGTCGCTGGCCTGAGCAAAGGCGCGCACGCCATTGGCACTGGTAAACAACACCGCCTGAACGCCTGCCAGCGCCCCCCGAAGGCGCACGGCGCCGTCGGGTTCGGGCTCGATTTCAAGGAGCGGCGCCAGCAACGGTTCGATCCCGCGAGCGCGAAGCGCGTCCGCGACCGGCGCCGCATTATCGGCGGGCCGCGTCACCAGCGCCTTCATGAAAAGAAACCGGGTCCTGCGCGGCGCGCGAGTTCGCGACCCGCATCCGCCGCCAACGCCAATGCCTCGCTCGGCGCCCCGTCCCGCGCGGTCATGAGGCGGGTGCTGCCGTCGGGTTTGAAGAGCGCGGCCCGGAACCGCAATCTGCCAGCCCCAATCTGTGCAAGTGCCGCGATCGGCGTGCGGCAATCGCCGCCGAGTTCGGCCACAAAAGCCCGCTCGGTGGCGACGCAGAGCGAGCTTGGCGCATGATTGATCGCCGTCACGTAGCCCGCGGCACGCTCATCTTCGGTGCGGATTTCGAGAGCAATCGCGCCCTGGGCAGGCGCTGGCAGCATGTCTTCCACTGGCACGATCGCGGTGGCGCAACCTTCAAGATCAAGCCGTTTCAAGCCGGCGAGCGCCAGAACCGCAGCGTCCACTTCGCCGGCCTCGAGTTTTTTGATCCGAGTCTCGATATTGCCACGCATCGCTAACACTTTGAGGTCCGCCCGCTCATATAGAATCTGCGCCCTGCGGCGCGGCGAAGATGTGCCAACCACGGCGCCGTAGGCCAGTGCCCGCAGGCTGTCGGCGCGTCGCGACAGAAATGCGTCACGGGGGTCCTCTCGTGGCAGGCATCCGGCCAGGATCAGGCCCGACGGCAGAACAGTAGGCATGTCCTTGCCGGAATGGACGGCGATGTCGATGCGGCGGTCGAGCAGCGCTTCCTCGATCTCCTTGGTGAAGACAGCCTTGCCACCGATCGCGTCGAGTGACCGATCCTGCACTCGGTCGCCGGTGGTGCGTATGACCACGGTCTCGATAGCGCCTGGGGGCGCCAATTCGGCGTGGGCCGCAGCCAATGCAGTCGCGACCTCTGCCGTTTGCGCCAGCGCCAGGGCACTCCCTCGTGTGCCGATGCGTAGGCCGATGCGCAACAACGCTTGTTGGGTCATGTCGTTTCTTTAAGCGCTCGCGGTCCGCGATGGAAGAGGCGGCGCCGACGGGTTAATGTCGCGGCATGTTAATGCTCGGGATAGAGACGAGTTGTGACGAAACCGCCGCCGCCATCGTCTCCGACGAAGGCGTGGGGCCGGCGCGTATCCGGTCCGACCTTGTGTTCTCGCAATTGGCGGAACACAGACCTTATGGCGGCATCGTACCGGAGATTGCCGCCCGTGCTCATCTCGATCGGCTCGACGCGTTAATCGCCGGCGCTCTGGACGAGGCCAACGTTGGCTTCGGCGATCTCGCTGGGGTTGCCGCGACAGGCGGTCCGGGCTTGATCGGCGGCGTAATCGTCGGAGTGATGGAGGCGAAAGCGATCGCGCTCGCCCGTCGCTTGCCCTTTATCGCGGTCAATCATCTCGAGGGGCACGCACTGACAGCCCGGCTGAGCGACGAGGTCGCGTTTCCCTTCCTCTTGCTGCTGGTCTCGGGCGGGCATTGTCAGTTGCTGGCCGTCGAGGGAGTCGGGCGCTATCGCCGGCTCGGCACCACGCTCGACGATGCCGTCGGCGAGGCTTTCGATAAGGGCGCCAAACTGCTGGGCTTGGGCTATCCGGGCGGTCCCGCCATTGAAATTGCGGCCCGTCGCGGCGACGCGTCGCGCGTCGCCTTGCCGCGGCCGATGAAGGGACGCGCCGGCTGCGATTTCTCCTTTGCCGGACTCAAGACAGCACTGCGGGAGCGGGTCGACGAGCAACGCGAATTGTCGGATTCATTTTGCGCCAATGCCGCGGCCGCGCTACAGCAAGCCATCGGCGAGTGCCTGGTCGATCGTACCGCCAACGCGCTCGCGATGTTTCGCGATCTGTGCCCCGACGGCCGCACGCTTGTGATCGCGGGCGGCGTTGCCGCCAATCAGGCCTTGCGCGCGCGCCTTGCCGCAGAGGCGGCGAGCCAGGAGTTCGCGTTCGTCGCGCCGCCACCCAAACTCTGCACCGACAACGCGGCAATGATCGCCTGGGCCGGGATCGAACGCCTCAAGCTCGGCTTCACCGACCCGCTCGATTTTGCGCCGCGGCCACGCTGGCCGCTCGATGCCAAGGCGCCGCCGGCATTGGGAGCCGGCGTCAAAGCCTAATATCGCGGGCAGGCCAGGTTCGCCCTGACCGCTGCGATTTGGTCAGGATCGAACAATCGACCGGAGCAAGCGGCATTGTTCTGCTCGACCGCACCATTATAGCGCGCCACCGCGTCGGCGTACCGTTGGTTTACTTCACGATAGGATCGCGCGGCGGCATCGCGCCGCGCCAGCAATGCGCTGAATGCCTCGATCGCACTGCGATCATCGGTATTGACGCGCGGCCGCTCCTCCTCGACCTCGCGCGACATCGCGTCCGCATCGCTCCTGGCACGCTCCCAGTCTCCCCGGGCCCTGCTCATTTCGCGGCCTTGGATTGCAACCTCCCGTTGAGCACAGAGGCATTGCTGCACGGCCAACACCGAA
Source organism: Alphaproteobacteria bacterium (assembly GCA_030041335.1). GTDB lineage: Bacteria > Pseudomonadota > Alphaproteobacteria > ATCC43930 > CGMCC-115725 > JAATGI01. The sequence continues at coordinate 6,673 of JASHOB010000215.1, forward strand.
GTAGTGACATCTTGGGCCCGGCCCGGCGCGCCGGCCATTATCAAGCCGACCGCCCCGGCGGCTGCGGTGATGATGATTGCCCTTGTTCTTGCACACATCGCCAATCCTTTCAGCCAAGTTGGGAGCGCCCAACTGGCCTGGACGCACCTGACGCTAGATTATAACCGCTGAAATACGCTTTCATCACCCGCAACGGCCGTTGCGGTGGTTGACCCTAAGGCAGGGAGCCCGCTAGCCGCCGGAGCCGCTGGTGGGAGAGGATTTGCGGAGACGGTCCCGACGAGGGTCGCGGAACGCTGGTTTGGCTGAGGACGGCGCCGCCCGAAAGTTGGTCGCGGCCGGGGGTTTTTCTATAATGCGTTTTTGGATCAAGGAGGGCGCTGTGGGCGAGCGGATCGCGAGATGTGGCTGCGGTCAGCTGTGCGTGACTGTCACCGGCGAGCCGGACAGGGTGGTGATGTGCAATTGCAGCGCGTGCCAGCGGCGCAGCGGCAGCCAATTCGGTTCTGGTGCTTTTTTCCAGCGCACCAATGTGGTGATCAGCGGCGATTATAAGAGCTACACGCGGATCGGCGACAGCGGCAAGCCCTTGACCAACTACTTCTGTCCGACTTGCGGTACCAATATCGCCTGGGAGGCCGAGGTCCGGCCGGGCTGGATTGGAGTCGCGGTCGGCGCCTTTGCCGATTCAAGTTTTCCGCCGCCGACCATCGTGCTTTACGACGACCAGCGCCATCGCTGGATCACACCGCCGGCCGACGCACGGATCATGCCCGGTAGCGCGCGTTCGCGCTAACGGCCCTGAAAACAGTGGCGGGCATAAAGCGCCGCTGTTACCAGCAATACCGCGCCGGCCTGGTGCGCCGCGGCGACTGGCAGCGCGACAACGCTGAGCAAGGTTGCGATGCCAAGTGCCGCTTGGACGGTCGCCGCCGCGGCCAAAAGATCGAGCGCCCGACGCGCCGCCCCAGCGACCCGGCCTCGACCATAGAGCCACCCGAATGCAATCACGAGCCATGTTGTCTCGGCGAGAACGCGATGATTGAACTGTGCCGCCGCCGGGTTTTCGAACCAGTTCCGCCACAACGGCGACAGCGCGGCGTATTCGCCCGGGATAATACGATCGCCCATCAACGGAAAGGTGTTGTAGATCGAGCCGGCGCGTAAGCCTGCGACGAACGCGCCGGCGACGAGCGTGAGGGCGACGAGGATCAGCACCGAATTCAAGACGCGCCTGATGCCGATTTGTCGCTCCGTCGAAAACGACGATAAGGTTTCGGCTCTCGGCTGCTTCCGAGCCCGGCTTTCATCGGGGCGACGAAGCAGATCGAAGGCCACCCACAGGATTGCGCCATAGATCACGATCGCGGCGAAGAGATGAGCCGCCAGCCGGTATTGACTTACCTCGATACGATGCTCGAGCCCGCTTTTCACCATGTACCAGCCGAGTAAGCCTTGGAGCGCGCCCAGCACGAAGATCAGCGCCAGCTTCGGCCACAGCGAGCGGCCGATGCGACCCCGGCACAGGAACCAAAGGAACGGCAGAAAGAACGCGATGCCGATGAGCCGACCCCAGAGCCGATGCAGATATTCCCAGAAGTAAATGCCCTTGAACTGGTCGAGCGTCATGCCGGCGTGGATGGCGTGGAATTGCGGAATCAACTGATAGCGCGCAAATGCATCTTGCCACTGCGCCGGCGACAAAGGCGGCAACACGCCTTCGACCGGCTGCCATTCGGTGATCGACAATCCCGACTCGGTGAGCCGCGTGATGCCGCCGATCACTATCATCAAAAAAATCATCGCGGCGCAGGCGATGAGCCACCAGGCGATGGCGCGATCGAAGGTCACGCGTGTCGTGGCCGGCGTCAGGGAGTTAGCGGCAGCAGCGGAACTCATCGTCGGGAAGACAGTGACTCAGGCACCGAGCGGCTGACAAGGGCAGGTGACAATGTGCCGCTGTTCGCCTTCCGTCTGGCACTGTCGTGCCAGCGCGCTCTCACGCAGGAGGCTGACCCGCGGACGGGCTCGGCGATTTGGTGAAGATCAACGCTGGGTCGCGTTCGTCGCAGGAATTGCCAAGCCGCGCTTTCGGCAGATTGGCGCATTCCGTACGCAGATCCTTCAGGGTCATCCGCGCCGGCGGCCGCATATGATTGACGCAGGACGCACCGTCGGCATCCCATGCCGCCTCAAAGCTCATGCCGTCGGCCGCACGCAGCGGCTGAATGCCGAGCCGGTCGTAGAGTGCAAGCCCATGTTTTTCGTCGCCGTGGCTTTGGCCGGTGCCACAGTAATCCGCGCGCAAGGCGCGGACACAGGCTTGATGGTAATCCCACAAATCGGTGCCATTGGTCGTTTTTCGCCAGGGCCGATAGCCAAGCGTCACGCACCGTGCTGCCGCCGTGCCGAGGCAGATGACGCTGATCTGGCCCGGCGTGTGCGTGTGTACGCCGGCCGTCCAGCCGCCGGACATTGGAAAGCCTAAGCCGCCATGGTCTCCTTGGCAGTACGGCGTGGCCGCACCGTCGGCGTCGAGCCGGCTGAACCGGTAGAGCATGACCTCGCCCGTTGCATCATGCGGATCGGCAGCGGCTGCGTCGATGCGCAAGCGCATGCCGTTGGCCTCGATGATCCGCCCGACCGGCTCGCCGGGACCAAAGCCAAAATTGCCGACACTCTCGAAATGACCGGCGACAATTCGCAGATCCGAATTGGCAACGACTTCACCCGGCGCGGCCAGGTGGTCGAAACGGATCGCCACGGCGGAACCGCACACGATCATGGCTGCCAGCACAATTGTGGCGCTCCAGCGCAACCCCAAAGCCAAGCGACGATTGCGAGACTGACCCGATTTATCGCCAGGCAATTCGGGAGCTACTGTCGGGGCCGATGCCGTGCCCTCGAATGTTGGCCAAGGCGGGCCCGCCGGCGGCGCGTGGTTTCCGGTCGCTGCGGCTTCACGACAAGAGTCGAGCGCCGTCGCGGCGTGCGGATTGGCCAACACCTGCTCGCGCGACTCATCCGATACCCGAGCGCCCTCGCTATGCCGGGGCAAGACCGGCCCGCCAGGCTCATTGCCGTGTCGGCCGTCTGAGCCGTAATCCGGATCGACACCGATGCGAGCTTCCCCTTCAAGCACGCCCCGCACGTCATCGAGCAAGCTGACCAAGCCCGGCGACTCCGGAACCTTGGATCCGGGACCGACGGGTTTGTCGCTGCCGGAGCGCTGATTGCGCTCGGCGGCATCGTCTTCTGTCAAATCATCCTCGACGCTAGGTGACTGGCGCGGTCAACGCGTTGGCACCGGCTTCTCCCCTCGATAGTCGTAGAAGCCGCGGCCGCTTTTGCGGCCGAGCCAACCCGCTTCAACGTATTTGACCAGGAGCGGACAGGGCCGATATTTCGAATCGGCCAGGCCCTCGTGCAATACCTGCATTACGGCGAGGCAGGTGTCGAGGCCGATGAAATCGGCGAGCTCAAGCGGCCCCATCGGGTGGTGCGCTCCGAGCTTCATTGCGGTGTCGATCGCCTCGACCGTGCCAACGCCCTCGTAGAGTGTGTAAACCGCCTCATTGATCATTGGCAGGAGGATGCGGTTGACGATGAAGGCGGGAAAATCCTCTGCCGCGACCGGCGTCTTGCCGAGTTTCAGAGCCAGGGCGCGAATCGTCTGAAACGTCGTCTCGTCAGTGGCGATACCGCGAATCAGCTCGACGAGCTGCATCGCCGGCACCGGATTCATGAAATGCATGCCGATAAAGCGGGCCGGGCGGTCGGTCGATGCCGCCAAACGCGTGATCGAAATCGACGACGTGTTGGAGGCGACGATGGCATGGTCATTTAACGCCGGCACCAACTTGACGAAAATGTCGCGCTTCAGCTCCTCGCGCTCGGTGGCAGCCTCGATAACGACGTCGCACTCGGTTAAGGGCTTGAAGTCTGAACCGGTGCGAATCCGCCTTAGCGCTGCATTTTTTTCTTCTTCGCCAAGCTTGCCGCGCGCCACTTGGCGTTCGAGATTCTTGTTGATATTGGCGACAGCCGTGTCGAGTGCCTTGGCGTTGACGTCCTCGAGCATTACCTCGTAACCCGCCAATGCCGCGACCTGGGCGATGCCACTGCCCATTTGGCCGGCGCCAATAACGCCAATGTTCTTGATGTCGTCGATGGCAAGTGACATGGCGGTCTCCATCAGCGTTTCAACTTTGCCAGTTCGGCGTCCAACGCGGGCACGATCTTGAACAAATCGCCCACCAAGCCGTAATCGGCGACTTGGAAGATCGGCGCCTCTTCGTCCTTGTTGATGGCGACGATGACTTTCGAATCCTTCATGCCAGCCAGGTGCTGGATCGCGCCCGAGATGCCGACCGCGATGTAGAGGTCGGGGGCCACGATCTTGCCGGTCTGGCCGACTTGATAGTCGTTGGGGACAAAGCCGGCATCGACCGCCGCTCGCGAGGCGCCGACCGCGGCGCCGAGCTTGTCGGCGAGGGATTCGAGCAGCTTGAAATTTTCACCGTTCTGCATCCCCCGCCCGCCCGAAACGACAACGCGGGCGCTAGTCAGTTCGGGGCGTTCGGATCGCGTGAGTTCGGCGCTGACAAAGTGCGAAAGGCCGGTCGTGGCCGTCGCCACGACTCTCTCGATGGGTGCGTGGCCGCCTTCCTTTGCCTCCGCGGGAAAGGCGGTGCCGCGGACTGTTATGATCTTGATCGCATCTTTCGACTGAACGGTTGCCAATGCGTTCCCGGCATAGATCGGCCTGACGAAAGTGTCGGGCGAGACCACCCCGGCAATGTCGGAAATCGGTGCAACGTCGAGCAGTGCTGCAACGCGAGGCATGATGTTCTTGCCGTTGGTAGTGGCTGGCGCCAACACGTGGGAATAGGCGGGCGCAAGCTTGAGCAGCAGATTGGCGATTTCTTCGGCCAACATGTGATCGTAGGCCGCAGCGTCAGCGAGCAGCACTTTGGCGACGTCACCAAGCTTGGCAGCCGCGTCCGCGGCGGCGCCGCAATCTTTACCAGCGATCAGGAGATGTACGTCGCCACCGATCGCGTGTGCGGCAGCGAGCGCGCTCAGCGTCGCCGGCTTTATCGAATCGCCGTCATGCTCGGCCAGAACCAGCTGCACCATCAGATCACCCGCGCCTCGTTGCGAAGCTTGTCGATCAGCTCCTCGACGGTCTTAACCTTGACGCCGGCTTGGCGCTTGGGCGGCTCCTCGACTTTGAGCACGGTAAGGTGGGGGGTCACGTCGATCCCGAGCTCGCCTGCTGTGAGCTTGGCGATGGTCTTCTTTTTCGCCTTCATAATGTTGGGCAGCGAGGCATAGCGCGGCTCGTTCAGGCGCAGGTCGGTGGTGATCAGCGCCGGTAGTTTCAGCGCCTCCGTCTCGAGGCCGCCGTCAACTTCGCGTGTCACCAATGCCGTATCGCCCTCGATTTTAAGCTTCGAGGCGAAGGTGCCCTGCGGCCAACCCAAAAGTGCCGCAAGCATTTGGCCGGTGGCGTTGCTGTCGTCATCGATTGCCTGCTTGCCCAGAATGATCAGCTGCGGCTGTTCCTTTTCGGCGATGGCTTTGAGCAGCTTTGCCACCGCCAACGGCTGCAGCTCGACGTCGGTCTCAACGTGGATGCCGCGATCGGCGCCCATCGCGAGCGCGGTACGGATGGTCTCCTGTACCGGCGCCGGCCCCATCGATACCGCAACGATTTCGGTGGCAACGCCAGCCTCCTTGAGGCGCACCGCTTCCTCGACGCCGATCTCGTCGAACGGGTTCATTGACATTTTGACATTGGCGGTTTCGACGCCAGTATGATCCGACTTGACGCGGATTTTCACGTTGTAATCGATGACGCGTTTGACGGCGACCAACAGCTTCATGCGGATCTTCCTTCGATCGCCTGTTCGCTTCGGGGCGGCGGCGGTTCATTGTGCAGATGCACAATGAGAAGGCAAGAGGCTCGGCACGCAGGGAGTCGGTTGAATGTCAACCCTTTGCCCGTCCTACGATTGCGTGGGCGTTCCGGGGAAGGGTCGTCTCGTTGACTGTTCGGGCGACGACGCGACGGCCTTGGCCTCTCTCAATGTCGCGGGACGCTTACCCTATCGGCTTGCCAAGCCGCATCAGCGATAAAGGTGTATGCGTACCGGCTGATCGAAAGCATCGCCGTACCGCGCCGCAGTTTCGGCAAAGCGGTGCTGCACCGCGGGCGCCAGCACTGCCGCCTCGCTATAGCCGTTGAACCGCATATTCGCGATCATTCGGGCTGCGAACGCGTCGAAACTAGCGTAGTGACGAACATCGACATAAGAAAGCACGCGTTGGTTGACAAAATGTGGCGCAGCGTGACGCGCGAGCGCAGCGGCCGCAGCGGCGCGTACCTCGGTCTCGTCATGGAAAAGCTCGACAATGTATTGATGGGGACCCTCAGCCACCGGCTCGGCGACATAGAGACGCCCGTCGGGGCGTAGCACCCGCCGCGCCTCGGCAAGCGCGGCGGCCAGCTGTCCCCGTGGCACGTGATGCAGCGAGAACACGAAAAGCACCAGATCGAACGTCGCGTCCGGCGCGGGAAGCGTTTGAGCAGCGGCTTGGACTAATTGCCAGGCCCCGGTTCCGACGGCTAAACGCGAAGCGGGCGCCATAAATGGGTCGAACCCAGTGACAAAGCCGCCCTGCGCCGCGAGTTCGCGACCGAGCGCACCTTCGCCACAGCCAATATCGGCGATCACCAGGCCGGCAACCGGCCCGACCGCCTTCAAGAGCGCATCGACATGGGAATGACGCCCAAGATCATCAACCATCCCGTCATTCTAGCACCGGGCGACATCGCGCTTCCACGGCGCAGAATCATGTTTTAGGCTCCACTGCCTGCCGAGGAGAGGTGGCCGAGCGGTCGATGGCGCACGCTTGGAAAGCGTGTTTACGGGTAACCGTAACGTGGGTTCGAATCCCACCCTCTCCGCCAGAACCCCAGGTTTTCTGCCATTTTTCCCAGTCAAAAAAATGTTCCCTAGTTCGGAATCGGTTTTCGACGAAAAAATGACGAGTAATCTTTTCTTGCCGTGAAGCGGCCAAGCGCATCCAGCGCACCCCAGATCGACGCCAGCGACAAAGCGGATCATCGACTGGCTCTCAACGCTATCGCCGCGTCAGGAATTCGCATGGTAAGGTTGCAGCAGGCTGGGGGGATCACCGGCAATGAGCGAAACCCGCAAGCTCGCCGCGATTCTGGCCGCGGATGTTGCTGGGTATAGTCGCCTCACGGCGACTGACGAAGAACGCACCATAGCGCGGTTGCGTGGTCTCCGAACTGACCTGATCGATCCTGCCATTTCGGTTCACAACGGCCACGTCGTGAAGCGCACCGGCGACGGCATTCTCATCGAATTTCGCAGTGTTGTTGACGCCGTGCGGTGTTCTATCGAAGTGCAGAGCGGCATGGTTGAGCGCAATCGCGGCCTACCTCCCGAACGACAGATTTGGTTTCGCACCGGTATTCACCTCGGCGACGTGATCGAGGAAGCAGACGGCGACCTAATGGGCGACGGCGTTAACATCGCGTCGCGTCTCGAAAACATCTGCGAGCCCGGCGCGATTTGCCTTTCCGAACAAGCCTATTGGCAGGTCAAGTCCCGGCTCGACCTTGCGGTCAGTGATCTGGGCAACAAGGAACTCAAGAACATTCCCGAATCTGTGCATGTGTTTTCGTTGGAGGTCGGGAAGCCGGCGCAGGCAAAAACCGTCGAGTCATCACAACCATCGCAGCCACTTGGCCCACCGCGTTTGTCCATCGTGGTTATTCCCTTTGCAAACATCGGCGGCGACCCAGAGCAGGAATACTTCGTCGACGGCGTGGCGGAGAGCCTGACCACCGATCTGTCGCGTATCGCCGGGTCGTTCGTCATCGCGCGCAACACCGCGTTCACGTACAAGGGCAAGCCGGTCGATGTGAAACAGATCGGCCGCGAGCTGAACGTCCGCTACGTGCTCGAAGGCTCGGTGCAACGAGGTGGCAATCGCCTGCGCGTCAATGTCCAGCTCATCGACGCCGAAACCGGCAACCACCTCTGGGCCGAACGCTTCGACAAGCCTGTCGCCGACCTCTTCGACATGCAGGACGAGATCGTCGCGCGCTTAGCCAATCAACTCGGCACACAATTAGTCGAGGCTGAGGCGCGGCGCGCCCAGCACGCGCCGCACCCCGACTCGATGGATCTTTATTTTCAGGGGCAGGCTTGGGCCAATAAGGGGATGAGGCCGGAGTATATGGCACAGGCGCGCAGCTTCTTCGAACGCGCCCTGACGCTCGATCCGGGCAATGTCGAAGCGCTCACGGCCATGGCATGGATCGATGCGAATTTTGGCCAATTGATTGGCGACAAGAAGACAAAGACAACACGCCTCAAGGCAGCCGAGGTGGCGCTGATCAAGGTTCTCTCAATAGCTCCTGAGCACGCCGCAGCCCACCTTTGTATGGGCCTGGTCCAAGTCTGGACCGACCGCGCGGCCCAAAGCATTGACGAATTTGGACGAGCGCTGGCGTTGAATAGAAACTTGGCTGATGCCCACGGCGCCATGGGTTCGGCCAAGACTTACCTTGGTCGCAGTGAAGACAGCGACGCCCATTTGATTGAGGCCATCCGCCTCTCTCCGCGCGATACGCGCGCCTATATCTGGAGCACCATTGCCGCCCGCTCCAAGCTACTTCTTGGCCAGGATAACGAAGCGGTCGTGCGGTGCGTTCGAGCGATCGAGGCCAACCGGAATCATCCGCTCGTCCATTTCTATCTCGCCGCCGCCTTGGCGCATCTCGGCAGACTAGACGAAGCGCGGGGAGCAACCGAGGCCGGGCTAGCACTTGATCCAACATTCACGATCTCTCGCTACCGGGCCAACGCGCCAAGCAGCAACGAGACCTATCTCGCGCAAACCAAACGCATCTATGAAGGCATGCGCATGGCCGGAGTACCGGAGGGATGAGCGGGACGCGGAAGCTCACGGCGATTCTCGCGGGCCGCAAGGCCACTATCCATTACGTATGTATGCGGCAGACACCTTGTGTAATTTGCGGTGCTGTCCCGAAGCCGGTTAAGGGCCGGCCCACAGCCAATCGAGTAGTGCTCGATTTTCCGTAGGGGCTTTCTCGACAGTCTTCGCAAAGTCGGTATGCCGGAGCAATGAGCGGGACGCGCAAGCTCTTAATGGCTGAGAGTTCGTGTGGCCTTTTTGTCTTCCGACGATCCTTTTTCACGGAGTGGAAGCCAACCGATGAAATGATAACCACAGGGAGGAAGCGATGAAGGCAGTGATCGGCGTTATGATGATGACGTTCATCGTTATTGTGTTCTCCACCAGTAGGGTACTCGCCGAGGATTTTTGCACGCCGAATCACAACGTGGAACATGGCTCCGCGGAAACAAGTGGCTTGACATGGCGCCGGAACTGACGCGGCGGTCTTTTGGCTAACAACGCCACGCTGGCCTGGACTTGGAGGTGCAAAGTACAGCACGTTCGGTGCTAATCTTCGGCGCCGACGCCGCCCACGACTTGACACGCAAAGATCGTCTGACGCTCGGAAACGGTTCGGCGATGCGAACCGGCGCGCCATATGGCCTTCCGTTATCACCCATATGGGTGAGGCGGATAGCGCAACGCGACTGTAGCCTCCAGTCATTAAGCAACATACCCAGGGGTAACGTCTTATGGAGAGCGTCGTATCCAGCGGGATGGCAGCCGAAGCGACGAGCTTGAGCGAGCAAGTTCATGGCACAAGCTGGCATATCGTCTCTTTAACGGTCACGCCGCCGAACGGCAGTCCGATGCATCCCGCCGGGCGGAACCCGACGGGCTACACGATCTTCGACCGTACGGGCCATTTCATCACTATGACCTCGAACCCCGACGCTCCTAAATTTGCGTCCGACAACCTCCACACGGGGACGGATGCTGAGCTGCGCGCCGCCTGGCAGGGGCTCTTGTCGGCTTTCGGAACCTACAAGGTCGATGACAAAAGCAACACGCTCATCATGCATGTGGAGGGCGCGAATTTCCCTAATTGGATCGGGACGGACCTCCATGTCGTGCCCGCGTTGCAAGGCAATCGGATGACCTGGACGAACCCGCAGGGAGCGGCCAAGGCGCCAGTCGTCTTGATATGGGAGCGCTTGCGCTGAGACTTGCAGCAGCCGCCAAACTACAGGAGGGCAAAAAATGGAAGGGACGGCTTTCGTATTAGTCCGCTCCGTCGTTGCGAAACCCGACGATCGCGAGCAATTTGATCGATGGTATCAAACGGATCATATTCCTCTCATTTATTCCAAGATCGCAAATGTCAATCAATCTTGGCGATTTTGGAGCAAAAGTGATGCGCCGGTCCATTATATCCTGTCAGAGTTTTCAAACATGAGCGAGCTTCAGGCGAGTTCCGAGGGCTTCAAATACCTAATCGATGATTTTGATCGTACTTGGGGTTCACGCGCGACCCGGACACGCGACATCATTGAGAAGGTTCAACATTTCAGTCGGTGATATCTGCCGCACATTCGATGTCCGCTTTTGACCCAAAGCTCCAACGCTGCTTTTGGTGTTCGGACAATCGGCATCGACGATGTAGCGGCGACTGATTGGTGGGGTAGGCGGGGCAGTCCCTGCCTACCACACAATCCAATCATATTCGGCCTGTCGTTTGGTGGTGTTCCGAGCATCTCGTAGTCGAGAACGCATTCCCCGGGTATGAAAAAGTCCGACGCCTACCGATGACTGCGGCCATTTGGCACCGCATTTGCAGAATTCGGTTGAGCGCCACGAAGTCGGCGATGCGGTAGTCGGGACCGAGCTCTTGGCTCAGCGCCTCGGGATCGACTCCAGATATTTTTATCTTAGTGTGACCTACTTCACGCTGCGGTCTCATTGCAGCGTGCAATATGGTGGGAAGAATCCCGAAACGCATGAGGCCAGTTTCAATGTTGAAACCTGGCTGTTCAGCAAAGTGGCCGACGGCTTTCGGGATCACGAGAAACAATGCGATCCTCGTCGGCGATGTATCGGCGAGCCGTCGGGGCTGTTGGCACCGAGCAACGGCTCCCGATTTGGGATACGTCGCCGGCCACGCCGCCGGGCAGTGCGTGGCCCCGAGGGCATGAAAATACGAATTGATGATTTTTGGGTCAGCGCGGCTCAAGGAGAAATCAAATGAGCGACTACTTCTTCATCAAGAACAAGAATGGCAACGTGATCGACATTGAACACGCATCCAACAAACCGGGAACGCCACTCGACGCCTTTACCAAAAAGTCGACTAACAACGACAACCAGCTTTGGGAGTTCGTCACCGATCCTTCAGGTTCGGGCTATTTTTTCATCAAGAACAAGAATGGCAACGTGATCGACATTGAGCGGGGTAACACCACGGCGGGCCTGGCGGATGGAATGCCGCTTGACGCCTTCACTCAGAAGTCAGCCGGCGTAACACAACAGAGCGACAATCAGCTTTGGTTGTTCATGAAAGATCCCGCTGGTTCAGGCTATCACTTCATCGTCAGCAGACTCGACGGCAATGTGATAGACATTAAGGGGGCCTCTAACACGCCAGGAACGGCGCTCGTTTCGTTCCCGCTGAAACCGACCAATAACGACAACCAGCTTTGGACCGTGGAGGGGGGAGCATTCCCATCGCCGGTGTCGGCGGTGTCTGCCCCCGCTGCCGGCCTGCGTAGCAATTCCAACTACAAATTTTTCAGCAACTGCAATCCGCTTTTGGGTATCACAATTATCATCGATGTGAGCCAGGATATTATCTGCCAATCCAACTCCGGCTCTACCAGCGGTTTCAGCTTTCAACTGAACTGCTACTCACCCCTCCATCATGAGCTTGCCTACCAGCAGTTTGTCCTTGGTCTCCTTGGCACCAGCCTTCAGTACAATATCCAGGGCGGGGTGGCAGGAGGCGCCCCTCTCTTCAACGTCGGCTACGCATCGCTGGCATCGCTGTCAAATCCCGTATTGCCTGCAGGATATCGGCTCATGATCGCTTTTAACACGCAAAGCACGCTCGTCAGCAGGGCGGGCTTCACGGTGTGGGACAATTTCGGAAATACGGTTGCGGAGCAGACGGTCTTAATGTCCTCTATCGATAACGTGCCGTCGCCTTCTGTCGGTTCGGCGCCTGTTGTTGCCTTCGACGTGAACTTAGTCGGTCCGGAGAACGGTGAATCGGTCGTGCTCTCCTCGGGAGCGGGTTCGATCACGTACATTAATCAGGTGGGGAACCTCCAACTCGTGCCCTTATCGCAGCTGCCTTCCTGCGCCGATACGAGAGGCGGAACGACGGAGACAGCTAACAGTGTCTATGGCGTCTTACCCTCCTTTCCGAATGACACCTTTAAACAGTCCTTCAATGTAACCGGGTGAGTGGCATCTCGCGATCACTGGGCCATCGCTGTCGGTCCTGAGAGATCTGGAAAGGGGTGGTATCAGTTGTGAGCGGGCCTCGGAGACTCGAAGCAGGGTCGGAGGCTTGACATTTGGCCGAGCGAAGGCAGGAAAACATTGTCCGGTGTGAGGGAAACGTTCTGAACAGCTAAAGGGCGATTGCATCGAGCGAGCGTCTCCTCGCAGAACTAGACAAATTGAAAGCGAGCAAAATTGCGCGTCTCGTTATTCATTATAGACTAAACCGGGTGCCCGCATCTGCGAGCCGGCCCTGACCATCAACCGAGAGGAAACCTCGAGCAATGGCCATCAAGACCCTAGCTGCCGCGACATTAGCGGCGATGATCACGTTCCCACTTGCATCGTCCGGTGCACAGCCAGCGGCGGAATGCCCCCAGGGATATACCTTGCATCCGCGACTCAACCTCTGCGTTGCGGAACCAACCTGTCCTCCGGGATCTACCTTGCACCCGCGGCTCCATCGTTGCGTTACGCCGCCAACTTGCCCTTCGGGGTCTACCTGGCACCCGAAGCTGCACCACTGTGTCACAGCTTGATCGCGGTGGTCGGGACAAGGACACGCGGAACGGGGACGATGGTAGTAGTCTTTGGGTGGCCGGGTTGCGTTCACTAGCGGCCGCTACAAGAGTTCGACCGGCAACCTCAAATTTGACCTGAGCGCGGACCGCCGGGCGAGGCTAATCGTTGGCCGGTTGTCTGAACCGTTTTGGCGACAGGTGCCTCAAGCTCGCGAGGCATCTGGGCCTCGCTGTCGGGAAGACCTTGCGCGGTATGAGTGGGGGCGCAGGCCTCGGCAGTTCAGCCTCGATTAAGTGCTTCGTGGCGTGGCACCACGACGCTTGCCCCGGCGCGAGGATCTGTCGCGCATGGCTCTGAATGGCCGCCGCCAGGGACTTAGGGCGCGATTTGTCGCTGGGTATCGCCGCGCTAACGGACGAATCAAGGCCGACAGCGCCGCCACATTGGCGATCAGCTAACCAGTCGCGCGCAGGAGCGCAAACAACGCCGACATCAGAATCACAATTACACCCGTGGCAATGACCAGCCGACCGGCAAACAAACGGCGCATCGACGACCTCCACTACGCGAAGCTGTACCGCTCGGAATGGTACTTCGACAGCGGCACACCCAACCCCTTAAGGGCCTTTTCAATTGCATCCATCATCACGTCCGGTCCACAGATGAAATACTCATGGTCTGCATAGTGCGACGGCAGATGACGCGTGAACATCTCAGCGGTGATGAAGCCCCGCTCTCCCGTCCACCCTGTGGCGGCATTCTCCAGCACGTGGACGGTCGTGAGGTCGAGCCGTGCCCTCAGCGTCTCCAAATCCTCACGGAAGGTGATCGATTCCCAGTCCTTGCTGCCGTAGAACAGAATCACCGGACGCCTGTCGCCGCGGTCGGCAAGGGTGCGGATCATGCTCATCATCGGCGTGATGCCGATGCCGCCAGCGATCAGCACGTGCATGTCTGCCGGGTTGCCGATGGTGAACGCGCCATACGGACCATCAAGGTACACACGCTTCCCCACCGGCGCTTTGTCAATCGCGCTGGTGAAGTCGCCGAGATTCCTGATCGACATTTCGACCTGCCCGTCCGCGATCTCTGCGCTCGACGAGAACGAGAACGGATGGCCAGTGATCTTGAAGGGACTTCCGTACACTGTCAGCCAGCCGAATTGGCCCGGCTTGAAGCGGAAGCCAGGGTGCCCGTCCGGGTGCATAACCAACGTGGTCGTATCGCCCCGCTCCCGGCGCACTTCCGAAACGCGATAGGGCCGGCGGAGCAAGATCAGCGGCTTGATGATGCGCACGTAAAGTAGGAGCCCGATCCACAAGATCGTCAGGCATATCCACAGCGCCCGCTTCCAAGGATCGGCCAGGTAAAAGCCCCAAGCCACCATATGCAGGAGTCCACAGGTGACGGCGGCAACAGCGAGCACAATATGTGTGACGTGCCAGGTCTCATATCCGATTTTCAGCTTCGTCCTCCAGAGGGCCGTCACGACCAACGTGATCAGCGACAACAACGACATGAAGGCGAAAACGGCGCCCCACGGCAACTCATCGTAATCGGGCAGCGTGAACAGTTCCGGCTGAACAGCAAACATGATCAGAGGGTGCGCCACGACCAAGCCGACCGCGATTAGCGAGATCTGCCGGTGAAAATAATAGATGACGTCCTCGCCCCACGGCGCGGTGACATAACGGAAACGCGCTGTGAGGCCGAACTGCAGGCCCATCATCGCTAACCCGGAATAGCCAATCGCGGCTGAAAACTCGGTCCAGAAATCACGTGTCGCCGGAAAAGACCCTATCAGCAGTGCGAACAAAGGGGCGAGAATGAAGAACAGGTAGATTAAGACCCAAACAGCTCCACGCACTGTGTAATGAAGTTGCATGGATGAATTCTGCTCTCTGATCTGGGGTGCCGGCCAATTGTACGAGAGGCCAATGAGCGAGACACTGAACGCCGGATGGCGCGGGGAGTGTTCACTTGTCGGGAACGGACAGGTTCCTCCTCAGCATGAAGATGGTAGTTGCAAAAGAGGCAATTAACACGGACGAGACCAACCCCGACAGCGCGCCCACGAGCGGTAAGGGCGGTGGTGTTGTGAGGTCGATAGCAAGTTCGTGGCCCGCAAGTCCGCCAATAACGGACGCGATGACCACCCACAAAAAATCGATGCCCATTGGCGTCGTGGATGTGGCGCTCCGCTCGAGGACAAAGTTGCGGATGACCAGCGCTAAGATGGCAGCAACGATCGCGCAAAGAATGGCCAGCACAACATGTCTTGCGAACAAGCCGCCGAGCACAATCCCGACGAGGGCGCCGCTTACGAGCCCGGCCAGGACCATCGCGAGGACACTCGCTGTAACCAACCCGCTCTCGTGACGCGCATTCATTTTCCACTCCCCGCGCTTGGGTCTATGAGGGTGATGCCAAGGGTTGCGCTGGCCGAAGAATGCCGGTGTCGGCGGGACCGGGTGGTCGTGGCGGGTTACGCGCCTGACCGGGTGATGCCAGGGGTCGCGTGCTGCCGGACAATGATAGTGGCGGCGGACTGGGCGGCCGCGAGGCTGCTATTGTCTGTCGCTGAGGCAGCACTGGTTTCGTCGTCGTTGACGGCGACAGCTTCGGCTGGCCGCCCAAGAACGATCCCTGGATTACCTTTGCCGTCATGATCCAATCCCTGTCGATCTGGGTTTTGGAACGATGTGGTCGCCACTTGCCGGCGTAAGGCTGACGGACTACGGCGACGAATAGTCTATCTCAAAACGCCTAGTCGGCGAAGGGCACTCAACTTGCCCCTTACAATTGGGCGCCACCCTGAGCGGGATCGGGCGCAGTGACGTGTTCTAGTGCGCGTCGCCGTGGGGGAACGTTCCGCAAGGTAACCGTCATAGGCGTGGTTGCGCCGCGAAGCGGTTAGCTCGAAGTCGGTATCGTTAGTGAGCCGAGGTGGTGCTCGTGCACACTGACTCATTTGGGTCATGGGGTGCCGATTCGGTCTCGACCGCGGCGATGTCGAAGCCGGCCGACTCGATCAAATCGTCCACTCCGGACGCAGGGATTATGTCGGGCTGCCAAAACCTTGAGCGAACAGGTGCTTCGCCAAGGGATAAAAGATGTCGGTGGTGGCGTTCGAGAAATTCGACGCCTGGTTACCCGCGAGGACGAAAGTTGCGTCAGCCCCCGGCAGATAGAACATAGCGGTGGTATAGCCGAGTATCGCCCCATTGTGGCCGACAAACTTGCCGATCCTGGCGATGCCAAGGCCGTAGGCGACGCTGAGCCCACCCGATTCGGAGATCAGGCCGAATTGCGTCTGTTCTTTATGAGTTTCGGGCTTGAGCAGAGTGCCGGTCGCGAGCGCCCTGGCCCAAATGCGAAGATCATCACGCGTGGAAATCATTGCGCCGGCGGTCCAGGCGACGTTCGGATTGGTGTTGGTATAATCCCGGAATGGTCCCTTACCATTGGCGCCGGCATAGTAGCCGTGCGCGAACGGCGCCGGGATGGCGGAATTCGTCGGAAAGCTTGTGCTGCGAAGCCTGAGAGGAACCAGAACCTGCTCCTCGATGATCTGCGCCACCGGTTTGCGGGCCACCTTCTCCAGGATCATCCCGAGAAGTATGTAGTTGGTATCGCAATACGAAACCTTTTCGCCTGGCGCAAAATCGGGTGCATGGCGCTTCACGATTCCAATGACGTTATCCGGGCTGAAAGGCATCATCGGATTGGTCACGAAATCCTTCCCGAACTCATCGTCCATGGTGAAATCGTAGATGCCGGACGTCATGCCGAGAAGGTTGCGTATCGTGATAATGTCGGCGTTCGGAAGCCCCTCGATATAGGTCGAGAGCTTGTCATCGAGACGGAGCTTGCCGAGGTCGACGAGCTGTAAGATCGCGGTAGCGACAAAGGTCTTGGTGATACTCGCAATGCGGACATGGTCACTGCCGCGCATAGGAACGTTGGCGGCGATGTCACCCCTGCCGAAGGAAGCCCTCCAGTTGCCGCGGCCGGGAGCCCAGATCCCAACGACGAGGCCGGGCTGCCGTTCTTTCGTCATGCCATTCTTCGCGATCGCGGTGAGCACGTCCTGATCATTCGGGGAGAATGCGGCCGCGGGAGTTACACCAGGCCTCGTCTGCGGGTTGGTGACGATGTTGCGCTCAGCCACCGCGGTGCCGCAGAGGCAGAACGGAGCGGCGATGGCTGCCTTGAGCAAGTCGCGCTTGCGCATTGGGGCCTTCCGGCGACGCCCTCTTTCTGGACGAGTCGAGCGCCCCTCGTATCACGTCACCGCAGCCCCCGCCAGTCCTCTAGCTTTATGATTGATGACGCCTATTGGATCGCAAAAGAGCGGAGAACCAGGATCGGATCGACGGCCATTCTGCTTTCCTTTGCCGCAAGGCTTCGCGTCGGGATCTCGCTGCCATCACTCTTCGAAGCGCTTTGCGGATCGTTCCGAGACTTTCACGCAGATGGTTGGGCTGTCCTCCGAAAGACACCGCGCCGCGTTTGCGCACTCTGTCTTTCTCGTCACGGCGTTCGTCTCGACCATCGCCGGCAATCCCGCTACTTGCTGGCTATCCATAGCCGCTTGGCAGCCACCGTCAGGGGCCGATGCCACCCTAAGTCGGCACCATCGGTAAGGTGTTCGCCGGCGACTTGCATATGGCGGTCTAATGCGACGTGAGAGAGTGCCACGTCATGGCCAGACCCTCGACCTTGAGGAACTGGCCCGCGAACTCGGTGCCGACTAGCCATTGGCCGATTTCGTGGCGCGGAGCCGGTGCAGCAAGTGCGGTGCCAAGTGGAGGCAACTCTCGGTCAGGCAAGCATCGGCGTCATTCCGGGCTCGGCCTTGGCCATGGCTCGCCGATAGGCGGGCCGCCGGCCGATGCGCTCGAGGTAGGCCCTCAGGTTCGGATAGCCATCAATCGAGGTTCCGCGAAATGCCCGGCTGGTGGTCAGGCAGTAAACCATCATGATGTCGGCAGTGCTGAGGTCGGCGCCGCCAAAGAACGGCGCGGCGCCGAGCCTGTCCTCCACCATCGCCCAACACCGGCGGCTG
Source organism: Alphaproteobacteria bacterium (assembly GCA_030041335.1). Lineage (GTDB taxonomy): Bacteria > Pseudomonadota > Alphaproteobacteria > ATCC43930 > CGMCC-115725 > JAATGI01. Next base: position 24,722 of record JASHOB010000215.1, read on the forward strand.
CGATCTTCGACAAAAGCCGCGGCCGGATTGCCTTCGCCCCGCCCAGCCAGCACCAGTTGCATCATCAGCGTGGTCATGAAGGTTCCGTTCGACCAGTGGAACCAGAACAGGTGCTCGGCAAAACCGGCATCGTCGGGCCGCGGGATGAGCCGTTCCCCGCCATGGCGCGCACAGATGTAGTCGCAGATCGCGCCGCTCTCGCCCAGAACCAGGTCGCCGTCGGTAATCACCGGGGCGATACCCATCGGGTGCAGCGCCTTATACTCGTCCGGCGCGAGCCGATTGTCCGCCCGACGCTCGTAGCGTTTCAACTCGTAGTCGAGTTCCAGTTCCTCGCATAGCCAAACGATGCGTTCAGACTGGGAAACCCCTAGGTGATGAACCATCAGCATATCCTACCGTCCTTCCCCGCGCACATCATTGTAGCGCCACTTGCATCCGACCCGACGCGGCCACACACCGGTGCCGACCCGCTCCGCCGCAACTTGGCGAGCCAGTCTCGGGGTCACTCGCCGCTCACGTCAATCATGGATCAACGACGTTCTGGACGCAGCCATAGGCCAAATTGCTCCTCATTCTAGGGGTATAGATCGGGCTACGATCTCTTTCCTTCATCAAAAAGTTTAGGTTTTATATGTAGCTACAGAGTTTCATTGGTTGAGACCCGCTCCGCCAAAGTCCCTGACGCTAGAAATGCCCATAACAGACGCTTTCCTGGTTGGCTTGCCGGGCTGGCGCTGCGAGTTGGTCATGCGTAGGGCGCTGAATGCCGCTCCAAAATCCAAGGTCCCGAGGGGTCGCCGCGCATCGATGCGCTGATGAAGGCGTGTAAGAAATCGACTAACGCTGAGACGGGGCAGCGCCGTCCCGATGTCATGGGCTTTACTCCCTACTGACGGCAGGCAAGCAAAGGAGTGACAGACGACTGCCTTCATGTCGCCTTGTGCGGTGGGATAGAATTGGCCCCATAGGTGGCAGCTGACATGCTTCTCTCGAGAGACACATATTGAAGGTCCGAATGAGCGACAATCTCGGAATCTTGTTCTTTTTTGCGTTCTTCGGTTTCCTCGCCGCCACGGGCTCCATCGCTTGCGCCGGCAATGTCGGCTTCGAGAGGATCCAGATCGCCAACGGCACGGAGCTGCCCTTGACGGGTGGGGTCTGGTATCCCACCGCCGCCTCGGCGACGGAGCATAACTTAGGGCTCTTCACCCAGACCGCCGCGATCGACGCGCCAATTCTCGGCCGCAACTTGGCTTTGGTCGTGCTCTCGCACGGCGGCGGTTCCTCCTACGAAGCCCACTACGACACGGCCCTCGCCCTCGCGCGCGCCGGATTCGTTGCCGCAGCGATCAATCATGCCGGCGACACCTATGACGACCAAAGTCAGGTCTTGCGATTGTGGCGCCGGCCGGCCCAGCTTCGGCGGTTGGTGTCCTATATGTTGGACGAATGGCCGCAGCACGCACAGTTGAATCCCGCCCGCGTCGGCGCATTCGGCTTCTCCAATGGCGGCTTCACTGTCCTGGTCGCCGCGGGTGGAGTTCCGGACCTTAACAGGACCGCCCCGTATTGCCTGGCGCACCCGGATCATGACCTCTGCCGGGCGCTCAAGCAGGCTGGTGTCGATCCGCATCTCGGCGCCGCTGTTCCACCGGGAGCCTGGATCTCTGAACCTCGCATAAAGGCCATCGTCGTTGCCGCTCCGGCGTTTGGTTTTGCCTTCAGCACCGATGGACTAAGGAACGTGCGCGTTCCGGTCCAGCTCTGGCGTGCGGCGGAGGACTATCATCAGCCAAATGCCTGGTACGACGAAGCCGTGCGCCTCGCTCTGCCGCGGCCGCCGGAATATCACGTCGTCGTGGGCGCGAACCATTACGGCTTCCTGCCGCCCTGCACGACCCGCCTCGCCCATCGAGTGCCGAAAATCTGCGCCGATCCCCCTGGCTTCAACCGCGGTGCGTTCCATCAGGCCTTCGACGCCCAGGTGGTGCGGTTCTTCGAGAGTACCTTGCGCTAGTTGATCGGGCCGCGTCCCACCGAAGTGATCTGAGCCGCCGACGATAAGCGCCTCGTCGCTCGCAGAGCTAACGCCGGGTCAAGAGTTCATCGTGCGCTTGGCGCTGAATGGCCGCGCGAAGAATCTCCGGCAGCATTGGGACCGGTGGGTCGTCACCTCGTCGAAACCGTGTTGGCCCTGTGGAGGTCTCATCGGCGTTCGCCTACCAAATAAATGGGATCAATGACCACGTCTTTCGCCGGTATTCGGCGTATCCGTGCCCGAACCGTGCGGCAAGCGCTCTATCCTCGACCGTGATGCGCCAAATGAACGGAAGGCATCCGAACACCAAAAGCGTGATGAGGCCGATCCAGTTACCGATGGCAATGCCGAACCCGAGAAATGTCATAACGATGCCGGTATACGCTGGGTTGCGAAGATAGCGGTAGGGGCCGGTTGTGATGAGCCGATGCTCCTGCCGCACGACGACGCGGGTATTGAAAAACCTGCCAAGTGTTTGGATCGCCCAGAGGCGGAACGCGATACCTGCCCAAACGAGCGCAACGCCGATGGCAACCGCTTTGCTGTGCATCGTGAATTGCGGCAGAACATGCGGAATCGTGAAGACGCCGAACACAACTGCAATGCTCAACGCGGCAATCAAGAGTGTTCTGCTGCCGCGATCCTGAAATACGGCGCTCGCATCGCGCCGCTCGCGTACGATGAGCCATATCTCGATGACGATCCACGACCAATAACTGACCGATAGGAGGACGGTATACAATATGGACGGGTACGCAAGTGAGGTAACCATCTTTGATGTATAGCACGCGTTCCGCGACCCAGCGCTCCCTTGCGTAATTGCCGTGAAGGCAGCGATCCACGCGTGCCACTATCCGCATTGGGACCAGCGGGTCGACGCGCTGATGCGACTGTGTAAGATCGACACCACCGGCAATATGGCGAAGCTGCTTACGCGAGTGCGCAAGCGTGGAAAGGTCGTTGAGGCATGGGCCGCCTCTGTCCGCCGGGCGCAAACGGTTTGGGAGACCCGCAAGAGGGCTCACTCAATGACGGCAATTGTTCCTCGTTTTGGCTTTGATCCTTCTCAATTCCGAAAAGACGTCGGATAGGCCGGAATGGACGGCGCAAGACCGTTACCACCAATACTTTGAACCAAATCAAATAGGGCGGAATAGCGGTTTCTGAGAGCGCTTCTTTTTGACGTCAGGCGCATCGATTTTCCATCAAAAGATGCCTCGTTATATTTCATTACGTGACGGGCTCAACGGCAACCCGCGCATCCCCGATCGACGCCGCGCCACGCGTTGGTCATTCGTGTGAATGTGTTGTCAATGATGAAGCGGCCCCTGGGGGTCACGATGTTTTCTGGCACTCCGGAGGAGACCCCAAATGGGCCGAGCCAGCCATCAGGGTGGTGATTCTGCAACGGCACGGCCTATCGTGCGGCCGCCGTTGCTCTTTCTCGGCGGTCTGATCTTAGGGATTGCTCTGGATCGAGTGCTACCGCTGCCGTTCAGGCCGTCCGGGACCGCTGTGGTCTGCAGGGTCGGAGGTGGTGGATTGGTTGCTCTCGGCGCGTCGATGTTTGTCGCGGCGGTTCGCAACTTCGCTCGCGCGTCAACGCCGGTGCCATCGACGCAGCCTGTTCGCGCGCTGGTGACAACGGGCGTTCACGGTGTGAGTCGCAATCCAATCTACGTTGGCATGTTTCTGTCCTAATATTGGTATTGGTCTGGTAGCGCTGAGCCCGTGGATACTCGTCCTCACGCTGCTGGTCGTGATCGTCATGCGCCACGGCGTGGTCGCGCGCGAGGAGGCTTATCTCGAACGGCGCTTTGCGGACGCCTACCGCGATTATAAGGCGCGTGTCCGCCGCTGGCTGTAGTGACCAGAGCCGTCAGCGGGGCGGCCTTTTTCTCTCGTGCCAGGCGTAGGAAATACCGCGGCTGAACGCGCACGCGAACGACGCGGACCTGGCGTTATTCGGGCAACCCCGTTTTTTGCAAGCCGCTTGCCAGCGAATTCAGTAATTCCGGTCGCATGATGGCTGAAAAATATTCTGTGAAAGGACCGACTCGGAAGGTCGGCTCGAGTTCTAGAACGCGGCGCGAGACTGAATTGACCTCGTCGCTGCGACCGGCCAAAGCGAGCGCTGCCGCCAGGAAAATATGGATCACGCTAAAGCCCGGATTCGTCTGAGCTGCTTCGAATAGGAGCGCCGACGCTTCAGCGTACCGTCCCTCACGCAGGCGGACAAAACCGCGAGCGGAATGCGACAAGAAACTCAGCGGGTCGAATGGACTTAGCCGCAAGGCTCGTACTGCATAGTCTTCGGCAATCGCGGCGTCGCCGCTCATGCTGTTTATATGTGCGCCCCAAAATAGCGCAGTCGCGCAGGAGCCATTTAGCAATAACGCGCGGGCGACCGCACCGGAAGCGGCCTGAAAATCACGTCCCAGATGCAGAAGCGCGACGGTCGCGACGCTGAGTGCCGTCGGATCCTCGGTGCCGTGTGTCAGCGCCAAGCGAGCATGGCGCACGCCCGCAATCGCGTCTGCCTCGTTAAACCCGCCGCGCGTTACACGAATTTCCAAACCCCAAGACAGGTAGGCATGGGCAACGGCATAGTTGGGATCGAGCGTAAGAGCCTGTTCGAGATACCCAATACCGACACTGGCGTCCGCCGGCATTGCCGATGCGAAATGTGGTAGGGCACGCAGATAGAGGTCATAAGCATCGAGGCTGTCTGGCCGCCGGCGCCGCGCCCGTTCAATCTCAGCGCGGCGGACATTGGGCTCGATCACGCCGACAACCGTTTCTGTAATCCTGTCCTGGAGGTCGAATACATCTTCGAGCGCCCCATCGAACTTGTCGGCCCAAAGATGGGTGCCGTTTTCGGCTTCGACCAACTGTCCCGTGATGCGAACGCGATTGCCCGCCTTGCGCACGCTGCCTTCCAGCACATAGCGCACACCAAGTTCTCGACCCACTTGGCGGATGTCGGGCGACTTGCCCTTGTACGCAAAACTCGAATTGCGGGCTACCACGAACAGCCAGTTAATCCGCGATAAACCGGTGATGACGTCCTCAACCATGCCATCGGCGAAGTATTCCTGCTCAGGATCGCCGCTCATATTCTGAAATGGCAAGACCACGATCGATGGCTTATCGGGGAGCGCCATTCTCATCTTAGGCGAATCCGGCGCGGCTGGCTTTCCTGACCCAGGCTTGCTGACCTCAAGCGCCAAGACATGTACCGGTTCCGGAATGTTCTTGAGTTCTTTGCGACCGAGGTCGGTAACCGCGAGATCGAGCCGAGACCGAACGTGCCGATAGGCATCTTCGGAGAGACAAATAGCGCCGGGTTCGCAAATGCCTTCGAGCCGCGCGGCGATGTTAACGCCGTCCCCCATCAGGTCGCCGTCGTGCTCGACGATCACGTCGCCGAGATGAATGCCGACGCGGAATTCGATTCGTTTCTCGGGCGCGACATTGGCGTTCCGCGGAATCATGCCCCGCTGTAGCTCGAGCGCCGCACGCACTGCATCGACGATGCTGGGAAATTCGCTCAGCCGGCCGTCGCCCGTGGTCTTGAAGGTACGACCGTTATGGGCAGCGATCACCGGATCGATCAGCTCATGCCGCAACGCGCGCAGACGCGACACTGTGCCTTCCTCGTCCGCCGCAGAAAGACGGCTAAAGCCGACGACATCAGCAGCCAATATAGCCGCAAGCTTTCGGGTCTCACTCATACCGACTCAATCACCCCAACCTCCATACCCGACTTTAACATGCAATTCCGAGCAACATGCATTACCGGTAGGTTAATCGGGCAGAGTGACCGAGCAATTGAACGACAGCCGCACCCCTTGGCTGCTCGGGGGCTGGGATCCTAAGGTCGCCGGCAGGGTTTCGGCTGCTTGGGCCTTCGCACCGCCGAAATCGGCCGGATAGGGATGCTAGTTAGTGGCCGGGCTTAGGGCCGCTCTATCCAAGGCAGGTTAGGGGCGAATGACCGGATCGGCGCATGCCGGCTCTGCGGGGAAGTGGCTCCGACCGAGCGCGTGGGGCCAGGCGCTGGCACGCGAGGAGCAAGGCTTGAGCGGGGCACACCGGCGAGCCGCCCGGCGCAGAATCGCCCCACTGCAAGTTAGCCTCGGCGGCGGCCTCCGCCTGGCGGTTCAGGCGACATAGCTCGGAATCCGATCGATTGCATAGTGGGATCCGCCGCCGTCCGCACTTACGCTTTACGGACCAATGCAGCTCGTCCGTCATGCGTTGCCACCTGGAGTTTTGCATGCAGGTTGGCGAGCGTCACCGTCTCAAATTCACGGGGCACATCGAGAACCTGCACGCGCTCTCCCGACTTCGGAACATAGCTCAACGTGGCGCGAACCGGACCACCCGGAGCCGGTTCGCCGAACAGCGACAGGATGTTTCCGTGAGCGTCGCTAACGACAGTTAATCGCATGGCAAATCTCCATGAGCCGGTCAGTCAAACCAAGACGTCTGAATATTGTAGGTAACGACAAACTTGGTGTTGTTGGTGACTGAGAAGTTGAAGCCGTAGGTTCCGTTTCCCTCGTTGAAGTTCACTCCGTTCTCGTCGTAATTCAGCGTCACTCCTGGAGGCGATGTCGGCTGGGGTTGCGTAATCGTGATACCCTGCCAACCGTTGTCATCCCAAGTGAAAGTCCATCCCTGCGTTTGGCCGGGAGAGATCGTGATCCCGCTGCCGCCGGGGAAAATAGTTGACATGTCACGCGCTCCTTCCGCTTCAGCTAATTTCTGGTGGTAGGGTCGGCGCTAGCCGGCCCTAAGATCGCTGATGCGAAGCATCTTACGTTGAGCGCGCGGCGACTTGTGTGATCTGCGTCACACTGCATTAGTTTGTTGGCGCTCTTGATTTCATTCAGGCCGTCTCAGCCAAACGGCGCGATACTGGTCCAATTGCGATGGACGGCTGCGATGCCATCTTGGTTCTTGTGAGGCACCGCACGCGTCAGTTCTGCCTCGCACCAACGATCCGAACCATGAGGAAGCGTCGTGACCAAGTGACTGACAACATCGCGACGATAGCATCGATGGTCGGGTGCCGCCCCAGAGATTGCACCTCTGCCCGCGAGCCGGCTTCGTCACGGCCAACCGACGAAGCGCGGACTTTGTCCCGAGACAGATTGCCGAGATTTCACAGCGGCTTAGCTAACCGCGTGGCAGATGGCGGCTTAACCGCGCATGGAGGCCTGACGCACGGTCGCGCATTGTGGCGCTAACAAAAAAGGCCGTCCCCGGCCAGATCGTCGAGCGGTTCGCGATGGAGGCGGCGGCAGCCGCGCCTTTACCGCTCTTTCTAAACATCACCGATGGTCGATAGTCGCGTCGCCGCACCTTTACGGCGCCCTACCCCGCACAAAGTAGAGAGCCGTGTAGCTGCATGTGTCAGCACGGTCCAGGTACCCAAGCAAGTCACCGACGAAGTGATCTGCTTTCGCCTCTCCGCCAAGAATCTGGGCTATGTACGACCGCGCTGCCGCTAGCTGCTCGACCCAGTTTCGCTTTCGATCCGGGTCTATCGCACCAAGAATTGTGAAAAGACGATCCGGTTCGAAATCGACCTTGATGTCCACGAGTCCGGCTGCTTTGAACATCGGTGCCATCTTGCGGCCGACGAATGGATCCACCAGACCCCGAAATACCCGGTCCAACACTGGCTGAAGCACAGGGTCTTCGGGCCAATGCGTCACCGCAAAACCATCGAAGTTCGCACATACCACGAACGCGCCGGCCTTGCTTACTCGGCGAAATTCGGCAATCGCCAAGTGCGGTTCCTTCACCCACTGCAACACGTATTTTGACCACACGATGTCGAAAGAAGCGTCTGGGAACGGTAGGTGAAAAATATCCCCTTGTTGAAATTCAACATTTGTCAGCCCGTCCAGCACCGCTCTTTCGTGCGCAAAGGCCACGTAGTCATGCCGCACGTCTACCCCAACGATCCGCGCGGTCGGGTGCGCTGAAGCCAGCAATCGAGCCATCGATCCCGAGCCGCATCCGGCGTCGAGGATGCGCGCGTGAGGAGGAACCGATAGGAATGAAAGATGGTCCGGCAACCGGGCAAGAATCGCCTGCCGCTCCAGACGCTCGCATTCCGTGGCGCTGTGAATGGCGTAGGGTCGAGAAAGCTCGCTCTCCATCTGTCCTCAGTGCATCCAGGCGAGCTTCGTGATGGGTGTCAGCTACCCGCCACCGAAATGATTTCGCCGAACGGGGCCTGGTGTTGCCCATCGAACCGGTACATTTGCATCTGGCCGATGGGGTAGTAATTGGTGGGGCTCGTGTTCAAGGTCACTCCCGGCAAAAGATTGTCGAGTTCTACGCTTTTGAGATTGGTTGCCTGCCTCATGATGTTTTCGCGACTTAGGTCAGTCCCGCAGCGCTTGAGGACCTGGAGAACCGACTGGGCAAAACCGTACCCCGCAAAATAGCCAGCGTCGGCCTTGTCGGCAGACGGCAGATATTTGTTCATGAAGGCGACCCATCGCTTCATGCCAGGATCGTCATTCCAGCGTGGATCAGTCTGGTCCTTGTACGGCAAGGCTGTAACAACCCCGATTGCGTTCTCGACGCCGGCAGGCCGATAGACGGAACCGATCGAGGCCGACGGCAGACAGATGATTCGCAATGGCTTCCAGCCGATAGCGGCGACCTTGCGTATTGTCTGCGCGGCAAACTTTGGTGTCGCCGCGATCACCAAGACGTCGGCACCTGAAGCCTGCAGCTGGAGGACCTGCGAATCGACCGTGGGGTCGCTCACTTCATAGGTAGCTTCTTTGACGACTAACTGCCCGTAGCGATCACCGAACACGTCCCTGAGACCATTGACGTAATCCCTGCCAAAGTCATCGTTTTGATAAAGCAGCGCGATCTTCGCGTCAGGCTTTTCCTTCAGTAGGTATTTTCCGTAAATGCGTGCCTCGATGCGATAGCTGGGGCCGAATGCCATCGTCCACGGGAAATGCTGATAGTCGCCAAACTTGTGCGCTCCAGTGGCGATGAGGAGCTGCGGGATTCTCCGCTCGTTAAGGTACTTCTCTGTCGCACTGTTGGTGGGCGTTCCCAGCGAACCGAAAATGAAGGCGACATTCTCTTGCTCGATGAGCTTACGCGTCTGTTCGAGTGTTTTCGGCGGGCTATAACCGTCGTCGAGCGAAATTAGGTTGATCCTGCGCCCATTGACGCCGCCATTGTCGTTGACCATGGCGAAAAAGGCCATCTCGGCCTTGCCGACCGCGGAATAGGCGGATGCCGGACCGCTGTAGGGCATTGTCTGGCCAATTTTGATTTCGCTGTCGGTGATGCCGGGCGCGTTTTCCGCAAGAGCGGCCCCGGATGAGAGTGCGAAGCTCGCGAGGCCAGCGACGATGAGATTCTTCCACACGATTTCCTCCCTCTTTTCAGTTCCCGATGGTTGAACCTCCATTGAATGAATTACAGCGACATCTCTTGGTGGTGGTTCCGGGGCACCCTGTTTTTACGCGACCGTTCATCCCTCCGGCACTCCGGCTTTGCGCATGCCGTCGATTTGACGCTCACGCTGCGCCAGATAGTTTGGGTTGTCGCCCCATTCGCCGGCGCGATATCGCCGAATCGTAAAGCGCGGATCAAGCGTGAGCCCGACCTGTACCGCAGCCTCCGCTTCGTCGATCTGACCTAGCCGCGCCAAGGCGGCGGCAAGGAGAAAATGTGAGAGGGGAATATTCCGGTTGATCTCAATGACATGCCGGTACCACACGACCGCTTCCGCCTCGGCGCCGAGAGCGAATTTGGCGAAGGCGATACAGTGAGTCCAGACATAGAGGAGCGTGTCACGCGGGCTAAGCCGGATCGCTTCCTGGATGTGGCTTTCGGTTTCCTCCGGGCGGCCAACGACCGCCTTGGCGAAACCGATAAAGGCATGTGCGTTCGCTAGATTGCGGTCCAGCGCCAGGGCCCGTTCGAATTCAGCGATGCCCTGGTCAGCGCGCTTGGTGAACACAAATACATTCCCCAACCAGAAATGCGCCTGAGCGTTATTGGGTGCCAAGGACAAAGTCCGAGTCAGCCACGCCTCCGCCGCGGTCAAGCGCGATAGTTGGTTATCTGTCAGGTGAGCGCCGCCGACGATGCAATCCGTCGCCGCGATGCCGACCGATGCACTAATATTGCCAGGGTCGAGCACCAGGGCGCGTTCGAAGAAGTCGCGCGCCCGTCCCAGAAGGTCGGATGTCGTGCCCCTGTTCAGCCAAGTTTGGCCCCGGAAATAGAGGTCCATCGAATCCGCATTCAGCGACTTTTCAGCGCGGCGCGCTTCGAAAGCCACCACCTCCGCGCCCAATTGGTTGGCGAGACGGGCGATGATCTCGTCCTGCATATCGAACAGGTCGCCAATGGCCTTGTCGAAGCGCTCCGCCCAGAGATGATCGCCGCTCATGGCGTCGACCAACTGCACATTCACCCAAAGGCGATTGCCGCTTCGCTGCGCTGATCCTTCGAGCACGTAACGCACATTCAGCTCGCGTCCGATCTGCTTCACGTCGGTGGGCTTGCCCCTGTAGGTGAATGCGGTGTTGCGCGCGATCACGAACGCGTCGCTGATACGCGATAGATCGGCGGTTAGGCTCTCGGTCACGCCATCCACAAAATATTCCTGCTCAGGATCCCCGCCGATATTGGCGAAGGGGAGGACCACGATGGAAAGGTGTGGTGGTTCAGCCGGTCTCGCGTTCCCGGGGCGGCTAACCTCAATCGCATACACATGGACCGTCGCGGCGGTGTTCTTCAGCTCCTTGTTGCCGAGATCCTTAACAGGGAGATCGAGCCTCGATTTGACCTGCCGATAGGCGTCCTCGGACAGGCAAATCGCCCCGGGCTCGCAAATCTTTTCCAGACGCGAAGCAATGTTGACGCCGTCGCCCATTAAGTCACCGTCCGCTTCCTCGATCACATCGCCGAGGTGAATACCGGCGCGGAACAGAATTTGCCGTTCTGGCGGAAGTCCGGCATTGCGCTCGAGCATGCCATTCTGCACTTCGATCGAACACCGAACGGCGTCAACGACACTGCGGAATTGGATCAAAATGGCGTCGCCGGTTCGATTTACGACGTGGCCATGGTGTACCGAGACGGCCGGGTCGATAAGGTCAGCTCTGAGACGGCGCAACCGTACTATGGTGCGCTCTTCGTCGGTTGCCGTGAGGCAACGACACCCAGCAACATCCGCAGCCAGAATCGCGGCGAGCTTGCGAGTTTCGCTCATTGCCCGTGATCCCCACCCTCCAAAACAACTTTAACATGTTATCTGAGCGGGGTTAATCGGGTGGGGAGCGGCGTCCGTTAATTCCCGGGTGTCTTTTTTGAGCGTTTGCGCCGCTTGGGCTTCGCGTCGCCCTCCGCATAGCGGAACGGCCGGCGCTATTCCGCTCCCCTGTGCGTGGCCTGCGCCCGTCGATAAGCGCAGCGCTCAGGCGCTACCTTCCCAGACCACAAGGCCAACGGTGGGTGAGGCGATGAACGCCTGAGCCAGGATGGCTCCCTTGTTGCCGGTGATGTTTGACGTGACGCCATCGGGCGAGAAGTTGAAGGCCTTCGCCTGTGTGCTGGCGGTGGCGTTCGTGAACACCGTCGGCGAGAAATCGGGCAGGTCCTTTGAAATCCCCTCGACTGCCCAGATCGCGCGCGTGCCCACCGAAGTAATGTCCTTCCCAGGTGCGGGAATGCCAACCGTCGTCGCCTGGTTGGTCCGGTAGTTCAGGAATGTGGCGGAGCCGTTCGTCGCACCGGACCACGGTCCGCAGACCAGGCACGACACAAGGTCGCCCGGTTCGACGGCGAAATTCTTCACCTGGACAGGGGGCGACTTGTACTTTGTCGTAAACCATTCGGTCCACACCCAGTAGTTGACATTGGTACCTGTGATTGTTGCCGCGGTCCCGGCTTGCAGGAGCTCGTAAGAATCCGGGTCGTTACCGTCAAGACCGACCCAGAAACCGACGGTCAAGGGAGTGGACGGATCACCGGGGACCGGGATGATTGTCGGCACTGTCCACTCCGCGAAGACGGTGTTCGCCGGCGGGGTGAGGCCAAGTGCCGCGACTGAGACAGTGACGCTCGCCCAGCCCGACGGGCTGAAATCGGAATTCAGATGTTGCATCGGATCGCGATTGGCCATGACAGGGTCGAAGGCCAGCTCAGCCTGGGTCATGCGCAGGTTCGGCACACGCCGCATCACCTTCTGCCAGAGCGCCGACAGCATAGGCTCCTTCGCCGGATCCGGGCGGCGGGGGAAGCCATGCACCGTGAGGGCGCGCGCGTCCGCGGTGCGCGGATCGAATCCTGCAGGCGGCGGGCGGAAGGTCTGGAACTTGCTGACCTGCTCCTGGAGCTGGTCGCGCTGATCGGTCGGCTGCGAGGCTGGCTCGGTCACGATGGCCATGGCGTGCTCTCCCGTTCGATCCCGCGATTTGCGGTTGCTCAGATTTTGGGCCTCACCCGGTTTTCTGTGTGTGAAATAGCTCACACACAACAAGGCTTTTCAGGCCAGAGCAAACGCTCCAGAGGCGCGACTGCTGCGGCGCTCGCCAGATGGCGTCGACAGTCTGGACCAAAACCGTAAAACGGCGGCCGGTTTCGGATCTGAGATACTGGCCCACAGGCCCCGGCCGTGGCGGGGAAACGAACGAACATGTATTTCGCGGCGAACTAATCTTGTCATAGCGTGCCTCAAGCTTTTGAAGCATACGGGAGCGAGGCGCCCCCCCGTATCACTTTGGCAAAATGCGCTGCATCTGGCAGCCCCAAGACGCGGCGACGGCAACCGGTCGCCGGAACGAGGGCTCAGGTCGTTCCGACGATTTCAAAGCCTTGCGGAACCCGGACCTCTTGCGCGCTTCGAAAAGCACCCAGCAGCGATACGATAATCGCGAGGACGATTGCCACCGCCTTCAAGCCGTCATTGCACCGGCCGCAGAACCGGTCGATCGGTTCGGCAAGGCGCCGCCATCGTCCCGTCAACGGGGGCTTCATAGGCTCGCGCGCAGCATCGTGACGCCGGTAATCAGCAGCACGACGGCGATTACCCGGCTGAGGTCGGCGGCCGAGGTCCGCTGCGCCAGGCGGACCCCAAACCAAGCTGCAGCCGCCTGCGCCGGCGCTATCGACGCCCACACCGCGAGATTGATCGAACCCAGTTCGGCTGGGGATCCTGCCCCGGGCGCAAGTGCGGCGACGACGGTGGCTGGAAGCGCGACCGCTACCCCGACGCTGGCGGCTCGGCCGACGCTCCTGTGCATTGGCACGCCGGAAAGAGTCATGACGATATTCGTCAGAATCCCGCCGCCGACTCCGGCAAGACCGGAGCATAAACCGATCGTACCCCCGGCGAGGCTACGTAGGGGTCCGGTTGGCGGCGCTGCCGCGACCGCGGCAAACCGGCCCGGGACGCCGAATCGCGCCGCGAAAATCAGGGAGACAAGGCCGAAAAGCCCAGTCATCCAACTGCCGCGAAGATGAGGCGCGGCAAGCTGCGCGGCGACGACACCTGCGGCAATCCCGGGTCCCCATTCTCGGAGAAAGCCGATGTCGGCATTTCCGGCGCGCCAATGCCCGATCGAAGAGACGACCGCCGCCGGCAGGATCGCCGCCAATGACGTGCCGACCGCTATGTGCGCGGCGTGATCAGCCGCGGTGCCCGTGATAATCAGGCCGTAATAGACGACCGGAACAATGACGACTCCCCCGCCAATCCCGACCAGACCGGCAAGCAGACCCGCCACGGTCCCCGAGAGCGCCCCCAGAGCCACCAACCCAACCGAGTCCATTGCGATGATCCCCAGCTGCAGAGGTGAGAAAAAGCGCTCAGAGACGGACCTGGCCCGGCTTGGTCACTATCGCCATGACGTGCTCTCCCGTTCGATCCCGCCATTTGCGGCGAGCGCGATTCTGAGGCTCACCCGGTTTTCTGGGTGTGAAGTAGCTCACACACCATGACGCTTTTCAGGGGTTCAAACAGACGGGCGCGATCAGCCGAGCCAGCGAAGTCGATCCGGGAAATATCGGGTACGTCTTGGTTAGGGGCGTGTATTCACCGGCTCGGGACGGGAGAAGAGTCTTTGCCTTCGTCGTCGAGCCGCACAAGGCCGTCGTCGATTGCACGGCCTTGGACCAAAAAAGTCGAGCGAAACTAACGTGTCCGCATCGCCGCTGATTGAGCTTGGCCTTCCCTAGGGAATTGGCGCGATGCCGCAGAGCGGATGACCAGGCGCAGACTTAGATCGGCTGCCCTTCTGGCATACTTCGGCGCGAAGTGAGGTCCAACTTATTCCGGGGCCCGATAATCGGGCCCGTCAGCATCACCAGTCAGGCCGCCTGAAGAAGGCCGTTGAGCTGATTTTCAAGCGAGCGCCCCGCACAGTGTTCACGTGCGGATGTCCTCGATTTCATCGCACCGAGATGACAACGCTATGGATGGCATTCCGCGCGGCTGTCGCCCTTTGTGCTGTCCCAGCGCTGTCGATGGCCCGAGCCCGAATGGTGAAGTCTCCTACGCCGGGGGGCGTCCAGGAGACGACGAAACGCTGCCACGACCATTGTGACCGGGGTTCCAGTGCCGCCATGGCCCAGCTGGCGCCGTCGTCGGTGCTGACCTCGACCCGCGCCACACCGCGCGCCGCCCATGCCCAGCCCCAAATCGTAGTCGGCTCCATCGCCAACACCGCCGACGGTGCAGGCAAAACGATCGCTGATTCGGGTGGTGCCTCCCAGACTGGCCGCGTCCTGCCAGGCGCCTCGTCGTCAGGATCGTTGTAGAGTGTAGTGGTGAACGCGCCTTTGGCGCGATGCTCCGTCAGTTCAAGCCGGCACAGCCACTTAACATCGTTGGTGCCGTAATAACCGGGAATAATAAGCCGCACCGGAAATCCACGCTCCGGAGCCAAACGCGCACCGTTGATCTCATAAGCGAGCAGCACGCCACCTTCGGCGAGCCGAGCAAGCGGCATGTCTTTCTGGAAATTGCTCCCGCCCAGGCCTTCGTAGGTGCCGCTATCGAGCCCGTAAGCACAGAGGTACCTCGCCTTGGGCGCAATGCCTGCGCGGGCCAGCAATTCCGCCAAATCGACGCCGCCCCACACAACATTGCCGACGAGACGCTTGGCGTCGCGGTGGTTCCTCGGATCTCCAGCACATTGATGGAAGGATTCGACCGTTCGCTTCGGCAGTCGCTTCAGGTCATCGAAAGTGATCTGGCACGGGCGCTCGACCAGGCCACCGACCGAGAGCCGCCACGACGCGGCATCGACCCGTGCGATGCCAAGATGGGCGATAAGGAACAAATCGGCCTCGGCAGTAATCCGATCGACCAGCCGGTGTGGCGGCTGAAATCGAATCTGGAAGCCCGCGGGTTCTATCGGCGCCACCGGCAATGTCAGATCGTCGTTCATGGGGGTAAGCCCTTCGCCCAACGCGACCCTACCTTCGCGAACCGCTCCGGACGCTCAGAACCTACAATGGTTACCATTAACCAGTTTTAAGACCTCAAATCCCGTCCTGGGCGCATCTTAGCGCCAGCCCAGGTGCGGGAACCATAGACATGAACTTGATGATTACGCCGACCCTTCACGTTTGGACTAGCCCTAACGGTGGCAATCCTTGTCGCCCTTCATTCGACACCTGGAAGGGTGCGAGGGGGTCACGCTACTTTGTATTTCTCGGTTACATCTATGTCGCCTTAAGACGCCCCGTCACTGGCCGGTCATACCGCGACTTGATCGGTCGGCGCTCTTTGAGGGGCGAAAGTCCTTAGCGTCGCAGTTCAGTCACTAATGGCTGCCGCACCACCATCGCGTCGAATCCTGCCGTGAAAAACGGCGCACGGTAACTATCACCCTCGGGCCTGGGGGACATCGCAAACATCGTGCGCCCGAGAAAGTCTAAGGTACGAGCACGCCTGCGCCCACGATCGTTCCGTCGCGTAACCTTGCCAGGGCCTCATTCGCCTCGGTCAGTGCGAATGGCGTGGTCGTCGTGCGGATCGGCGCCCGAGCGGCAATCGCCAGAAATTGCTCACCGTCCTGACGTGTCAGGTTCGCGACGGAGCGCACAATCCGCTCCTCCCAGAGGAGTTGATAGGGGAAGCGAGGGATGTCGCTCATGTGGATGCCGGCGCACACGACCGTGCCGCCTTTCGTCGTCGCTGCCAAAGCGGCGGGCACCAGTGCGCCGACGGGCGCGAAGATCAACGCGGCATCGAGCGTCTCGGGCGGCCTTTCTTCCGAGCTACCGGCCCAGACCGCCCCGAGACTGCGCGCGAACTCTTGGCCCGCTGTGTCGCCGGGTTTGGTGAAGGCATAAACACGCTTGCCGAGATAACGGGCGACCTGCGCCAATATGTGCGCCGCCGCGCCAAAACCATAAAGGCCGACGCGCTCTGCGTCACCGGCAAGACGGAGCGCACGATAGCCGATCAGTCCGGCGCACATCAGCGGTGCTGCCTCGATGTCGCTGAATTTTGTTGGTATCGCAAAACAATAACGCTCGTCGGCGAGAGCGTATTCGGCGTAACCGCCATCGATGTCGTAGCCGGTAAACCGGGCGCGCGAGCAAAGATTTTCACGACCGCTGCGGCAAAAGACGCATTCGCCGCAGCTCCAGCCAAGCCACGGGACACCGACGCGGTCGCCGGGATGCAGCCCCGCGACCCCTTCGCCCACTGCGGTGACGCTGCCGACGATCTCATGTCCGGGTACCAAGGGCAGCTTCGGGCGCGTGAGCTCGCCGTCGACGATGTGCAAATCCGTCCGACAGACACCGCATGCATGGACGCGGATTAAGACCTGCGTTGTTTCCGGGCGCGGCGGTTCCGACAACTCCTGGCGTTCCAGCGGCCGATGAGCGGCGGATAGGACCATGGCGCGCATGGAGTATCCTAGCACGCTTTTCTCGATGGAAGGTGACGATCCGGGATGTCCGGATTCGGCGGCCCCGCTCCGCGATGGGAACATATTCGCCGGGCGCGAAACGGCATTAGTCGCACCCGGACATGGTCCTGCCCTTTGACGGTCCTGGAAGGTCGGGGAGCTTGGTTGTGCTCTCCCGGACACCCTGAGCGCGCTGCCAAGCGACGGCCTCAGCGACGCACCAACCCGGCCGATATTGATCTGCCGCTGGTTTCATTCCGGCCTCCGAGTTTGGGACCGTTGACGGTCACATGCACGATCGAGTTCGGGGCAGCGGCCTTGATGCAGATCAAGGCAGGCCGTGCGCGAAGCCGCCAAAAAAAGACTAGAATGCGGGATGGAGAACGAGTGATGCCGGGGTTGCGCGAACGGGAATGCGCCGAGAAAGCTCGCGACGCAGGAGAATTGAGTCTTGGTGAAAGGGCCTTGGTATGAAAACACTGACCGCCGCCGGTGTCATGCAGAACAATGTCTTGACGGTGAATTCACACGCGAGCATTGCTGATGCCGCACGCACGATGTTGCGTAACAAAGTTAGTGGTCTTCCCGTGATTGATTGGGAGGGACGGCTGGTCGGTATCGTCACCGAAGGGGATCTCCTGCGGCGGAGCGAAATCGGCACGGAACGCCGTCGTTCACGCTGGCTCGAACTACTCCTCGGTCCCGGGCATGCAGCCGCAGAGTACACAGCGGAAAATGGCCGTAAGGTTTCTGAAGTCATGAGTGACCGGGTGGTTGCCGTCGCTCCGGAGGCGCCACTTGCCGAAGTCGTGGCCCTGATGGAGCAACATCATATTAAGCGGGTGCCAGTCCTGAGCGGGGAGAAGCTGATTGGTATTGTCAGTCGCGCCGATCTACTCCGCGCGCTGGCTGACGCGGCTGCCGAAAGCCAAGCGACAATTGCGGACGACGTTCAGATTCGCGAGCAGATCGAACGGGCGATCGACCGCGAGCGCTGGTCGCCGCGCGCCACGATCAAAATCGACGTCAAGAACGGCATCGTTACGCTGGGCGGGTGCATTACCGACGATCGCGAACGTACCGCCTTAACCGTTCTCGTCGAAAACATGCCGGGGGTCAAGAAAGTGCTCGATGAGCTGCTTTGGGTCGAACCGCTTTCCGGCATGGTGCTTGAGCCGTCCGCGAGGGAAGCGGCCGAAAAATCCGGATAGGACGACGCGCTGAAGGGGTTGGAAATGGACGGGCCATATAAAGACATCCTGGTGCATCTTGACAATTCGTCTCGCTGCGATGTGCGCCTGAACATCGCTATGGAGTTGGCAGCGCGCGGCGGAGCGCATGTCGCTGCTCTTTACGTAACGAGACCGCCGTCGCTGGCGATGTTCATAGGCGACGCCTCGGTTTATGACATGCGGATGACTGACGAAATCCTGCGCCAACGACGCGAATACGAGGAGGAAGCCAGCCGCACGATTGAGAAACGCTTCGAGGAAGCGTGCCTGAAATTTTCCGTCGAGGGACAGTTTCGGCGCGTCGAAGGCGTTGCTGCAGAAAGCGTCGCGAAGCACGCACACTATGCGGATCTGGTCATCGTCGGACAGAATGATCCGGATCGTCCGTCAGCGTACGGCGAATCGGACATTGCTGAGATCGCCATTCTGGAATCCGGCCGGCCGGTACTCGTCATTCCCTATTTCGGGGAAATTAGGCCGGTCGGGCACACGGTATTGGTCGGGTGGAAGAGCGGACGCGAAGCGGCACGGGCCGTCAACGACGCACTTCCTCTCTTATCCCGGGCGAATTCCGTGACGGTCCTGACCATCGACCCGGAAGGGGGCATCAGCGCAGAGGGCAAGGCACCGGCGAGCGATATGTGCGCGCATTTGGCGCGGCACGGCATCACGGCGTCGGCGGCACATACGCTGTCGGCGGATGTCGGCGAAGGGGACGTGTTGTTGAACCACGTCAGCGATCTCGGAGTTGATCTCCTGGTCGCGGGCGGCTATGGCCACTCGCGCGCGCGCGAACTGATTCTCGGAGGCGCAACGCGGTCCCTGCTCGCCACGATGACGGTGCCCGTTCTGTTTTCGCACTGAACATCGAGACTCCGAATGGCGGGCGGTTGCAGCAAGCGATTGCTGTACCGGTCCGCGATGTTAGCTGCGCATCACGAGATCGTGGATCGAGGTGCAATGGCGGACGAGATTCTCACGCGAGCAGACGAATTGCTTCAGCGGCGTGTCGATATCATAAAAATAGATGTTAGCGATGAAGCCATAGATTCCGGCATCGACGCTGGTCGGTTTTGCGCCATGCACATATCCGCCGTCCGGGATGAGATTGGCGAGGACGGCTAAATCGGCGACACCGCGCGCGTAGGCTGCCGCAGGCGTGTATCTGCCGATACCTTGGAAGTGATAGCGCTGAAAATTGAATTCGCGCGCTTTGGTCAATCCGTCTTCGGTAAGGCTCGGGTGCTCGCGCATTAGTGCTGCGCGGAACGCGGGCCAATAGCGCTCATCCTTCCAGCGCGAATAGGACATCACCCAGTAGAGGTCGTCGAGCAGGCGAACAACAAGGAGGTTCAAGTCGCGTTCGCGCGGACCGAGCGCGGCGTTGATCGTCAGCCCGAATCTGCTAATCAGGTGGGCGACGATGGTCTCGCTGTCGCCGATCGCCTCGCCGTCGTCGACGACGTAGGGAAGCTGCCCGCGCGGCGCTGCCGACGCATCAAAGACGTGCTCATGCACGAACGGCAGTCCCGCGAGGCGCATGAAAGCAAAGACCTTCAGCCCGTAGCCGTTGTTGTCGGCGACGCCGAAGAGAGTTGGGTAAGAGTAGAGAGTAATCATGACCGCCACCCCGCGCCGCTGTCTCGTCGTCGCAGCCTGGTACCATGGCACAAGGCTTGGCCTCGGGCGGCTAACCGACCAGCGCCAATCCTTGACCTCGGGCATGTGCTCGCGGTGCTGGCAGAAATGGGCTCTGTGATCGATGAGTTTGTCGCGCGGCCGGTCTGGCTAGGGCCGCCTCGTCGCCGAGTTGCGGCAACCGGTCGATCACATCGGCGACGAGAAGAAAGCGGTCGAGGACCTTGCGCACAATCATGGCGATCCGGGATCATCGTCATGCCTTCCTCCTGGTAGCCGCAAACATGGAAATTATTGTGGTTGGTGCGGCGAAAGACGAGCCTGTGGATTAGCCCGGGATAACCATGATAAGCAGAGATCGCGGGCTCGATCTCGGTGAACAACGCATCGAGGTCGTTTCCTGTCCGGCCATGCGGATGCTCCTCATGGGGCTGGCGCGTCATCAATTCGACCACATTCACCCCTTGGATCTTAAGGTCGGGAAAGATGGCGGTGAAGGATGTCCACGGCGGCGAGAGCCCAACGTCGAGACATCCGTGGCGCAGGCAATGATCTGGCCGCGGGAGCAACGCCGTGACGCCAGCAAATTCGGAGGCTTGTGACATGGCAAATTCCTCGAAGTTCTTGGTGATTGAGGCCGATTCGGCGTTGACCTGGACCAAATTTCGATCTTGCCGGTTTCTATTTTACGCGAACGACCGATGACCCACTACGTTCCTGATTCATGACGAGCGAACCACAAACGCAAAGCCTTTTTGACCGCATCTTGGTCGCGACCGACGGTTCCGATGGTGCGACGACGGCGCTGCGCGCGGCGATCGATCTTGCGGCGCAGGCCCGAGCGGATCTCGTCGTGTTGAACGTCTTTGAACGCGATGAAAGCTCCGTCATCCATGCCCCGGGGACAAGCGAACCGGCTGGTGACGACGCCAAAGAGATTGCATCGAGGACGGTTCTTGGCGCAGCGAAAACGATCGTGGACGAGCGTCCCGGCATAACAGCAGCCTTCGTGTTTCTGGAGGGTGATGCCGCCACCGAAATTCTCCGCTACGCCTCCGACATGGGGGCCGACCTTATCGTGCTGGGACGGTCCGGCCGAAACCGCATCGTAGGCCTGGTCCTCGGTAGCGTGTCGCAGAAAGTCGTGAGTTTAGCGCCCCAGCCCACCTTGATTGTGCCGCCCGCCGTCAGCGGCCGCTGAAGGGAGCGCGCGCTTCTCCGACCATTCAAGGTGCCTCGCCGAGGCCGTGAGCGGGGCTACAAGCGATGGGCGATCGCCATCGATGAGAGCGGCAATCGGACAAACGTCGCACCGAGGGCTCCTGCCTTCGTCCAAACCAAAGGCGCACTTGGCAATCTCCCCGTTCGCCGGCGGAAAAGGAGCTTTTCTCGAGGCCAAAGCTCCGGCCGGGATATGTTTCCGGAGACGGCCCCGCAAATACCACCCGACGGATTGCGACCGGAAGCGCTTGCCCGTGGTAATGGCTGCGCCTTCGACGCGGTGCAACGGGATTAAGCTTCAGATGATGTACTGGTAGAGCGACAGAACGAGCTCGGCGACAATCAGCGCCACGATGTACCATTCGACCCGCAGGCTGCTGCGGTTTTGCAGCAGACCGAGCAGCGTCTCGGCGGTCCGCGATATAACCTCGAGTTTGCGGTCGAGAGCACGGCTGCGTTCGCGTAGCTCATATTCCTCGGCGAGACGCAGATAGAGTCTTTCGAGTTCCGGATGTTCCCATAGCAGTTCCGGCTTTTCGCCAGTCTCCACGCGCCCGACCATGCGATGCTCCATGTGGAGCACGTCGCCAATCTGGCGCACTAAAGCTGCGCCATAGGCCGCAATGCGGCCTCGTTCCCGCAAGTCGGCCGCGAGCGGTTCGATGCGGTCGAAAATTCCGGCGATCCTTGTTTCGTAGTGCGCCAGAATCAGGCTTTTGGCGAGAGCATCGGCAACGACCTGAAAGCATTCCACTGTCGCGCTCCGGACCAGGATCGTACCGGTCAGGTCTGCCTGCATATCGGCTTCGGGCCTGACCTGAAGTCGAGCATAATCGGTTTCGGGTACCGCCGAAGGGCCGGCGATGTGCGGTGCAAGCCGTTCCAAGATGTCGTTCTCGGCCTCCGGTGCGACGTTAAAGAGCACGACCACGCCGTAGCGGAAAAACACACCAAGGCCGTTCTCGCCGCACGGCAGCGCGAGCGGCGTGAGTGCCAGAGGCTCGACGGGTTCGAGCGCCCGAGTCTCGATACGATCGCCGACGTAAAGCGCCTTGATCGGAACCGTCTCTGGCATCCGCTGGGGGAACGTCGGTAATTTGGTTTCGGCTAACGCCATGACGAACGTCGCAATCTGCTCCGAAAAATGTTGAGGCAGTGCTGCAAGAACCCTGCGGTTCTCGACCGATCATAACCCTATGGATACCTGGTTGTGTTCGATAGTTTCTCTGCGCCTGTCACGTTGCGGTTGGACGATCGATTTGACGTCAAGACCATGCCGCTAGAGATCGCCACGAAACAGTCGGCCGATGCCGGCGGTTACGGTCATTGCCAACGCGCCCCAGAGCAATACCCGGAGGCTTCCCCGGGTCATTTCCGCACCGCCAGTGCGCGCCGCGAAGGCGCCTAGAACAGCAAGAGAGATCAACGAACCGCCGACCACAGCGAGTGAAAACGCAGAAGAGGGGACGACAATGGCGGTTGCCAAGGGAATCGCGGCGCCGACGGTGAAGCTCGCTGCCGATGCGGCCGCGGCTTGAAGCGGACGGGCGCGAAGTTGTTCGCTGATCCCGAGTTCCTCACGGGCATGGGTCCCGAGCGCATCGCGCATCATGAGTTGGCGGGCTACTTGCGCCGCCAGGTCGGGGTCCAGTCCGCGTTCGACATAGATCGACGCCAGTTCTTCGTGTTCCGCTTCGGCATCTGCCACAAGTCCGGCGCGCTCAAGTGCCAGGTCGGCCTCTTCAATGTCCGCCTGCGAACTAACCGAGACATATTCACCAGCCGCCATTGCCATGGCTCCGGCGACAAGGCCCGCGATACCGGCGATAAGCACTTGCCCACGTGGAGCCGCCGCAGATGCCACTCCCAAGAGCAGGCTTGCCGTCGAAATTACCCCATCGTCCGCGCCAAGCACCGCGGCCCGAAGCCACCCGCTGCGCTGGGTACGGTGATGCTGTTCACGCGGCATGTTTCGTCCGCCTCACTTGACCTTTGTGCAGCGTGCGAAAGCAGCAATTTGACGAACGCTCAATTGTCAAATCAAGCTTTGGGACGGCACGGTCCAATCATGGCGAAACTTGGGCAGGCGCACTGTAGGAAGAATATCGGGCACGGATTGTGTTCTCGGCATTCGTGATCAGGAGAATCAGGGAAACGACACCACCAAAAATGACCGCATAACGCAATATCTGAACGCTGTCGTCGCGGAACACCTTGGCCCTTGCCTGCATGACTCCTTCCATTGACCCTCGCGAGGTTGTTCTACCCGCGATAGACTTGGCGCTCTTTGACGGAGATCAATCGGACCGGAGCTCAAAGAGAGGTCTCGTCGATGGCAAATGAAAGAAAGCGGAATGGTCGGTGAGCCATTACCCGCGGGCGCTCGGGAAGTCGGGACAGGATCGGATGCGGCGTCGGCCGACAAGAACGGCTGGCAAACCGGCGCGGCCATTCCCGCGGAATTGTTGCGGCGCGCCGCCGCATTCGGCGATCTGACATTCACGACCAGTGAGGATCTCCCGCTGCTTACCGGTCTCGTTGGGCAGGAACGCGCGGTAGAAGCGGTCGAGTTCGGCATTGCCATGCAACGGCCTGGCTTCAATGTCTTTGCCTTTGGACCGAACGGCAGCGGCAAGCGATCGCTGGTTCAAGAGCTGCTGGAGCAGCGCGCCGCGAGCGCGCCGGTGCCCTCAGATTGGTGCTACGTCAACAATTTCGGTGATCCGCGACGTCCACATTGTCTTGAATTGCCGACCGGTCGCGCGGTGCCATTGCGCGATGCGATGAAGCATCTTGTGTCGGAGCTGCGGATCGTCCTCCCCGCGGCGTTCGAACGGGAAGATTACCGTTCGCGACGCGAAGTCATTGATCAGCAATTCAAGCATCGCCAGGACGAAGCTTTCGGCGAATTGGAACGCAAGGCAGAGGCCAAGAGCATCGGCTTGTTGCGGACGCCGACGGGTTTGGCGCTTGCCCCGGTCCAAAATGGCGAAGTAATGCCGCCCGATGCGTTTAAGCGTCTGCCGGGGGAAGATCGCCAGCGCATCGGCGACGAGATCGCGACGCTCCAGACCGAACTCGAGGGCATTATTCGCCAGATACCGAGTTGGGAACGCGAGCACCGTGACGCGGTGAGGAAGCTCACCCGCGACACCACCGCTGGTGTCGTCAGTGGTCTCTTCACCGACATTCGCCGCGGCTTTGACGACCTTGCCGACGTGTCGGCTTATCTCGAAGCGGTGCAGCAAGACATCCTCGAACATGCCGACGATTTTATTGCGCCCAATCGATCAGAAAATCAGGCTGCCGCCCCATCCGACATCGCCGGCGAATTTCCGTTCCGGCGCTATCAAGTCAATGTTGTAGTCGATAATTCCCAGTCCCGGGGAGCGCCGATCATTTGGGAAGATCGGCCGACCCATCAGAACCTTGTCGGTCGGTTGGAGCATCTGGCGCGGTTAGGAACGCTCATAACCGATTTTAATCTCATCGTTCCGGGCGCCTTGCACCGGGCGAATGGCGGCTACCTCGTCCTCGATGCCCGCCGCCTGCTCACCGCGAATTTCGGTTGGGAGGCGCTGAAGCAATCACTGCGCGCCGGCGAAATTCGCATCATATCTCTCGAGCAGATGCTCAGCCTCGCCAGCACCGTCTCGCTCGAGCCCGAGCCGATCCCGCTTCAGGTCAAGGTCGTGCTGATTGGTCCGCCGCCGGTCTACTACATTCTTGCCGATGCCGATCCCGACTTCCTCGATCTATTCAAGGTCGCCGCCGAGTTCGAAGAACGCCTCGATCGCAGTCCGGAGACGATGGCTCTCTATGCGCGTCTCGTCGCTACGTCCGCCCGACGCAACCAACTACGCCCGTTGGACCATGACGGGGTCGCGCGCGTGGTCGAGGAAGCGGTTAGAATCGGCGGCGATGGCGACAAACTTACCACACATGTCTCGACGCTAAGCGACTTGATGCAAGAGGCCGATCACCTTGCCGGCATTGCCGGAAAGACGGTAATGGGCGCATCCGATATCGAAGCGGCCGTCAGAGCGCGGCGTCGCCGGGCGGATCGCCTCTATTGGCGCCTTCAGGAAGAGATCGAGCGCCAAACTATACGCATTGAGACGGACGGCGAACGGATCGGTCAAATCAATGGTCTTTCGGTTTACACGCTCGGTGGCATGAGTTTCGGTCATCCGACGCGCATTACCGCGCAGGTGCGCTTCGGCCGAGGCGAACTGGTCGATATCGAGCGCGAGGTCGCGCTCGGTGGTCCCATTCATTCGAAGGGTGTCCTCATTCTATCGGGCTTCTTGGGCGGCCGGTTCGGACGAAGCGGGCCGCTTTCCCTCACTGCCAGTCTGGTCTTCGAGCAATCCTACGGCATGGTCGAGGGCGACAGCGCGTCGGCCGCGGAGCTCTTTGCGCTGATGTCAGCGCTCTCGGAAACGCCGATCCGACAGTGCTTTGCCGTGACTGGATCCGTTGATCAGCTCGGGCGCATTCAGGCGATTGGCGGCGTCAATGAAAAGATCGAGGGCTATTTCGATGTTTGTCAAGCCCGCGGTCTGACCGGCCATCAGGGCGTCATCATTCCGGCGACCAATGTGCGGCATTTGATGCTGAGATCCGACATCGTCGTCGCAGCCAAGGCGGGTCAGTTCCGCGTGATTCCGATTGATACGGTGGATCAAGGTCTGGAGCTTCTCATCGGCTTGCCGGCGGGGAGTATCGACATCACCGGCAACTATCCGGAAGGCACGGTCAATCGGCGCGTCGCCGCACGGCTGGCGGCGCTCGCGCGTCAATCCCGGCCGTCGGAATCGCGACCGCGCGGTCCACGGCGGCGGCGCGAGGACGAGCGTGACTGAGTTTGAGATCAAGCGCGTCGTCATCGCTTGCGACGCGGCGGCCGACGTGCAGCTGGCGGCGGCGGCAGCGGCGGCACTCGCAGCGCGACATGGCGCGCCATTGTATGGTATTTTTTTCGAGGACGAAAATCTGCATCGTCTCGCCCAACTGGAAATCGCAGCACATATCGGCCTTGCAGCCGACATCCCGTTGCCGGCAGCGCCTGGCGATGTGCTGAATGACATCCTCCACATGCGCGGCGGCACCATGCGTCGGGCGCTCGAAACGGCGGCCGCCCGGCATCATTTGTCGTGGTCGTTCGACCGCGTGCTCTCAACCGAATCACTGCCGGCGAGCGAGGGCGACGTTCTGGTGATCGAAGCGGCGAGGAGGCCGTTTTCGGGGCGGTGGCGGCCGCGTTCCCGACTGCTCTCGTCCATGGTCGGCAACGCGAACACGTTCCTGCTGCGCCGAGGCCGCGAGGGCCGCGTAACCGTGGTCATGACGCCGCGCGATGCCGCCACCTGCGAGCACCTCGTTAGTGCGGTGCTCGCATTCGCCGAGCGCGATCAGACCGTCGTGTTTATGTCGTCGGCGGCGCAAATACGGGACCTGGCCCAACGAAGCGCCGAATACGCACATAAATTGATGTTCGAGCCACGGCCGGACGAGATTGCCGATATTCTATTGCGATTGGCTCAGCTCGATCCAAACTTGTTGGTGGTCAGCGCAGAGGAGAATATGAAGGTCCGCAATGCCCTTGCCGACGCCACCAGCTGCGATCTACTGGTGGTGAAGTGAGGGGAATATTGGACAGCCAGTCCCGGACCGATGCGAGAGCCCATCCTGATCATCAATGCAGGTTCTTCGAGCGTCAAATTCTCGCTGTTCGAGACTGAAGCAGACCGTTCTCTCGCGATGCGCGCCCACGGCCAGGTCGAGGGCATCGGCATCGCCCCGCGCCTGGAGGTTGCCGACGGCTTGAGCGGCAAGGCCACCACCGAGCCGGTGGCCGGCGCCGGACATGGCGGCGCGATCGATGCAATCCATCGCTGGTTCGTCGGTCACATCGCAGACGAGTCGAGTTTCGACGGGGTGGGTCACCGCATCGTGCATGGTGGTACCGATTATGCTGCGCCAGTGCTGATCGACAACGCCGTAATGGCGGCGTTGGAAGCGCTGGCGCCACTGGCGCCGCTTCATCAACCGCACAATATCGCCGCGATCCGCGCCGTGTCGGCGGTGGCACCCCGACTGCGCCAAGTAGCCTGCTTCGATACCGCGTTCCACGCGGATCAGCCGCCGCTTGCCCGGGCATTTGCTTTGCCGCGCGAGCTGACGGCGAAAGGGATCCGGCGCTACGGGTTTCACGGACTTTCTTGCGAATACATCGTCTCGGCGATGCCGCGCGTCGCGCCGCAATGCGCCGACAAGAAACTTATCGTCGCGCATCTCGGTAACGGCGCCAGCCTAACCGCGATCGATCGCGGACACAGTATTGCCACCACCATGAGCTTTACCGCTCTTGACGGGCTGCCCATGGGCACCCGTTCGGGCAGTCTCGATCCTGGTGTGATCCTGTATTTACTGCAGCACGAGGGCCTCGACGCGGCTCGCATCCAAGATTTGCTCTATGAGCGCTCGGGCCTGTTGGGCGTATCGGAACTGTCAAGCGATATGCGAGCACTGCTGGCGAGCGATCTGCCGGCTGCCAAGGAAGCCGTCGACCTGTTCGTCTATCGGATTGGCCGCGAGCTCGGGTCGTTGGTCGCGGCATTGGGTGGCCTCGACGCCCTGATCTTCACTGCCGGCATCGGCGAACATGCCGCGGCGATTCGCGGGCGCGTGTGCGGGGACGCATCGTGGCTGGGGATCGTCCTCGACGACGATGCGAACGCGCGCGATGGCCCACTTATTTCGAGGCCGAATTCGGCGGTCTCCGCTTGGGTGATTCCGACGGACGAGAATCTCATGATCGCGACGCACACGCGGCGTCTTTTGGACGAGGACCGGACACGCCCCTAAAAATCCCTCCTTGCAGCTCCCGATATTCGCGAGCCGCCCGGTGTGACCGGGGTCCGGCGCCATTCAACCGAAAGATGTGAGAGTCCTGATTCGCCGCGATGTACAGCCGGCGGCGCTGTCTTGATCGTGTCGTAGCGGCATCGCGACCGCCGCGCCTGATTGGCGGCCAGGCTCCTTACTCGCCGGCCGGGATACGGTCGGAGCGGGCCTCGCAATGTCGGGAATTGGGACGCGGCCTCTCGCCCCGGCGAGCCCGCGACCGGCGGCGCAACTATCCCTTTGCACGTGCGAGAAACCCTGAGGATCGATGCGTCGTTGGCGGCCGCGACGCCGACCGCACTCGCCTGCCGATTTTCTTGATCTCCGATATGGCGCCGCACCCGGTGACGCCTTGATTCAAATCAAATCGTCACACCGCCAAATGCCCGATCTTGCCGGTCGTTATCGCTCGGAGAACGTCTCATGGCAAAGATTGTCCTCGGTATTGCGACCTCTCACGGACCGATGTTGGCGACGCTGCCCGATCAATGGCATTTGCGCGCCAATGATGACAAGGCGATGTCAGCGCTGTGGTATCAGGGGGTGCGCTACACTTTCGACCAGCTCGTCCGGCTCCGCGCACCTGAGCATATGGAAAAACAAATCACGCACGACGTTTGGTGCCGCCGCTACGCAGCGTGCCAAAGCGCGCTCCATCGCTTGGCGCAGGTCTTCGCCGAAGCTTCTCCGGATGCCGCGGTCATCATCGGCGACGATCAGATGGAGATTTTCACCGACTACGACATGCCGGCCTTCAGCATCTATTATGGCGAGACGATCGAGAACATACCCTTCACTGACGCGCAGAAGGCGGCGATGACCCCCGGCATGCTGATCGCCGAGGGCGGCCACCACGGGGTTGAACCCGAAACCTTCCCGGGGCTGCCGGCACTGGCCCGCCACTTGATCAGCGCAATGATCACGGCGGAATTCGATGTTTCGGCGGCGAGGCGACTTCCCAATTCCGCGTCGTTTCCGACAAGCGGCATTCCGCACGCCTATGGCTTTGTCTATCGCCAGATCATGAAGGACAAGGCCGTAGCAAACGTGCCGGTGTTCGTAAACACGTTTTTCCCGCCCAATCAGCCGAGCGCCAGCCGGTGCTTCCGTTTCGGCAAGGCGCTGGGCCGCGCCATCGCATCATGGGACGCCGACAAGCGTGTGGCGGTCATTGCATCGGGCGGCATGTCGCATTTTGTCATCGACGAGCCATTCGACCGCGGCCTGCTCTCCGCGATCGAACGGCATGACGAAGCGCGATTTCACACGATCCCCGACGCCTATATGCAATCGGGGACTTCGGAGGTGAAGAATTGGGTTGCCGCCGCGGGCGCGCTCCTCGATTCGGGGTTGGAGATGACCCTGGTCGATTATGTTCCTTGCTATCGCTCCGCGGCCGGCACGGGAACGGCACAAGCTTTCGCTTATTGGCGGTAGGCGTCGTCGGAACCTTTCCAACGCAGCGTAGATCTGGCGAAATCGGACGGTGGGGAAGGGTCAGGTGCGATCGGCAAAAACAAGCCCGTTTGGCAGATTTCTCAACATACTTGGGCCTGGCCTCGTTACCGGTGCGGCCGACGACGATCCTTCGGGCATCGCAACCTATTCACAGACCGGCGCCCAATTCGGCTATGGGCAACTATGGATCGCATTCTTTACCCTGCCGTTGATGACGGCGATTCAAGAAGCGTGCGCACGAATCGGTCTCGTCACGGGTAAAGGCATTGTCGCCGTCGTCAAAGAACAATATGGCAGGAGCATTGCCTACGGCGTCGTCTTCTTGGTCCTTGTTGCTAACACAATCAATCTCGGCGCCGACATTGGCGCGATGGCAGCGGCGGCAGAACTGATCATTCCGGCAAATTTTGCCATTTGGACACTCCTCTTTACCGCGGTCATTTTGCTTCTCGAGGTGTTCACGAGTTATCGATTATACGCGTCGATCCTCAAATGGCTGGCGCTCACTCTGTTATCCTACGTGATCACCGTGATTATCGTGCCGCAGCCCTGGGCCACGATTTTGCGAGCCACTTTTGTCCCGCATATCGAGTTCAACTTCGCCTTCTTGTTCATTATCACCGGCGTCATCGGCACCACGATTTCGCCCTATATGTTCTTCTGGGAAGCAAACGAAGAAGTCGAGGAGGAACGGGCACGCCACCTTCTGGTGAGAGGTGGTAGGCCAAATGTCAACCGGCGCGACATCCGCAATATGCGCATCGACAATTTCACCGGGATGTTCTCGTCGAACATCGTTACCTGGTGCATTATCGTAACCACCGCCACGGTGCTCTACGGCAACGGCGTCAGAGACATCGCGACATCCGCGGACGCGGCGAAGGCGCTCGAACCGCTGGTTCGTTCCTTCCCTAACGCCGGGTACATCGCCAAAGTCATTTTTTCCGTGGGCGTGATAGGGCTGGGCCTGTTGGCAGTGCCGGTGCTGTCGGGTTCCGCGTCTTACGCGGTCGCAGAGGCCGTTAATTGGCAGGCAAGCCTCAGCTACAAACTGAAACGCGCGCACGGCTTCTACGGTGTCATCACCATCGCAACGCTACTCGGTCTCTCGATCAATTTCGTCGGCATCGACCCGATCAAAGCCCTGATTGTCACCGCCGTCATAAACGGCGTGGTGGCGGTCCCGCTGATCCTGCTGATCGCCAGGATTGCCGCCAACCCAGAAATCATGGGCGAGTTCAGAAGTGGTTGGCTGTCGAATGCCTTCGTGTGGGTTACTTTCTTGTTCATGGGTGCGGCAGCTATTGGCATGTTTGCCACCTACTTCTAGATGGCAGGCTGCGCCAGCTGACCCGGTGACGCTGCCAAAAGGGCCGCTTCAGGAGGCGACTCGCTGTGGTTGGTGGTGGCGCGCACCTCTGGAAAAATAGCCGCGATCCGTTGCCGGGGGTCGCGCCCAGCGCCCGCGTCGTTGAAAGCACAGCTCAGCTGATCAGCCGTTCGACATTGTCGATATGGTCCGCCTCGGAGGCGGGTTTGTCCCAGCGGATGCGGTGGATACGTGGAAATCGCATCGCTACGCCCGATTTGTGGCGGGTCGAGCGATGGATGCTGTCGAATGCGATCTCCAGTACCAGCTCCGGGGTCACCGCGCGCACCGGGCCGAAACGCTCGGTGGTATGCTCCCGTACCCAGCGGTCGAGCCGGCGCAGTTCGTCGTCGGTGAAACCGAAATAGGCCTTGCCGACAGGTACCAGCTCGTCGCCACGCCACACACCGAACGTATAGTCGGAATAGAACGAGGAGCGCTTGCCGTGGCCGCGCTGTGCGTACATCAGTACGGTGTCGAGCGTGAGTGCGTCCCGTTTCCATTTGAACCACGGGCCCCGGGGTCGGCCCGAAACATAGGCGGAGTCGGCTCGCTTGAGCATGATGCCTTCGATGCCACGCCCGCGCGCGCCGGCGCGCAATTCCTTCAGCTCGTGCCATGTCTGAAAAGGAAGCAGCGGCGACAGATCCATCATCGCAGGCTGCCTCGCCGCGTACCAGTTTTCGAGACGCGCGCGGCGCTCGTCGAAGGTCAACGCCCGCAAATCCTGGCCGCCGCTTTCGAGCAAATCGTATAGCCGGACCCAGGCGGGGAATTCCGCCATCGTTTTGGGACTTGCCACCTTCCGGTTGAGGCGTTGCTGCAAGTCGTTGAAGCTCGCGACCTCGCCGTCGCGCATCACCAGCAGTTCGCCGTCGAGTACCACCCCCGCCGGCATCGCCGCGACGAGCTCGGGAAAGGCGGTGCCGATATCATCCCCGCTGCGCGAATAAAGCCGGCGCTGGTCGCCGCGTGCCACCAGCTGCACGCGGACACCGTCCCATTTCCATTCGGCGCGATAGCCGGTGGCGTCGAGCTTGTCGAGATCGGCGTCGTCGAGCGGCTGTGCCAACATGATGGGCGTGAAGGTCGGTTGGCCTGCGATGGTGGGCCGCGGCGCCCGGCCTTCGAGCCATTGAAACAGCTCGCGATAGGGCGGGGCCACGCCGTGCCAGACGGTTTCGATGTCGTCGAGCGGCACCGCGGCCCACTCGGCGAGCGCCGTCTTGGCGAGCCGCGCCGAGACGCCAACCCGCAACCCGCCGGTCACCAGCTTTAAGAGGGCCCAACGCCCGGTGGCATCGAGCGCATCGAGCCACCCGGCCAGCCGAGCCGGTGCATCGACACGCGTTGCCGCATGCAATTTTTCCACAATGTCCTTAAGACGCGGCGGCGATTCCGCTGCCGCTGCCGGTGATCGCCAGATCAGCGACACGGTCTCCGCGAGATCGCCGACGAAATCGTAGGAAAGATCGAACAGCGTCTCGTCGATGCGCTCCAACACCAGCGCGCGGATCTGCGAAGGCTTCACCTCCCGGAAGGCGAGCTCGCCGGTCATTGCCGCCAACGCCCAGCCTCGGTCAGGGTCGGGCGCACTGCGGAAATATTCCTTGATCAGCGTCA
Organism: Alphaproteobacteria bacterium; assembly: GCA_030041335.1. GTDB lineage: Bacteria > Pseudomonadota > Alphaproteobacteria > ATCC43930 > CGMCC-115725 > JAATGI01. Next base: position 57,146 of record JASHOB010000215.1, read on the forward strand.
GCTTGCCGTTTCGCGCCGGGGTGAAAATCAAGCCGTCGAGCAGCGCCGCGAACCGCTCCATTATTCCTCGTCCTCGTAACCGACAAGCGACAAGGCGCGGGCCGTTACGCCCATCCGGCTGGCCTGATAGAGCAGCGCTTCCTCCGCACCATGGGTCACCCACAGCTCGCCTGGCTTCACCTCGTCGATCGTCGCGACCAGTTCGTCCCAGTCGGCGTGGTCGGAAATCACCAGCGGCAATTCGATCCCGCTTGCTTTGGCACGCTGCCTGACCCGCATCCAGCCGGACGCGCTGGCCGTGCGCGGATCCGGAAGACGCCGCGCCCACACTTCGTTTTGAGCGCCGGGCGGTGCGAGCACGATCTTTCCGGCGAGTTCGGTCTTCGCGACGCCGCCGATTGGCTGCAACGCGCCAAGAGGCACGCCTTGGGCCTGATAGACACCGCATAGGCCGAAAAGTGCGCCATGCATAAAGATCGGCGCCTCGTAGCCCTGGCGGCGCAGCAGCGCGATGACGCGCTGGCACTTGCCTAAGGCATAAACCCCGACCAGATGCGCGCGCTCTGGAAACAGCATCAGCGATTGCAGCAGCTTTTCGATCTCGTCGACATCGGGCGGATGGCGGAACACGGGCAGCCCGAACGTCGCCTCGGTAATAAAAATATCGCATTGCTGCGGCTCGAAGGGCGGGCAGGTCAGATCGGCTCGGCGTTTGTAGTCCCCAGAAACCACCACGCGTTGGCCGCGATAATCGATCACGACCTGCGCGCTGCCCAAGATGTGGCCGGCCGGGACGAGCTTGACGTCGACGCCTTCCAGGGAGAGCGCCTCGCCGTAAGGCAAGGGTTGATAGGAGGTGGCGTCCCCGGGGTGGCGGTGGCGCATGATTGCCACCGTGCCCGGCGTGGCCAGAACGCGGCGGTGGCCGGCCCGGGCATGGTCGCCATGGCCATGGGTGATGACGGCGCGATCAACCGGCCAACGCGGATCGATAAAAAAGTCGCCGGGCTCGCAATAGAGCCCATTGGCGGTGACGCGCAGCCAGTCTTCAGGGGAACCGGGAGCGGACATCTCCTCATCCTAGCGCACTTGCCGTTTCGCGCCTTGAGGCATTGGCAGCGGCCCCTATGTTCTCCCGACATCCCCGAGGCTGGCGGGGCGTTGCATGCCGTTTGGCGCTTTGGCCGGAACCAGATCTTCCTGATCGCGTTGCCTTGTCAGGCGTCGGCTGCTGGCGACGTGGGCGCGCTTCCATGTGCGCGACAGCGTGTCGACCTGTCGCTGACGCCGCTGTCGCGGCAACTTTGCTTCGGCACAGTCCTGGGCTAGGTTGCCTACTGGTGATGATGGAGCTGGCATCTTGATGAAAAAATTATGCCTGGTGGCAACGCTGGTGTTGCTATTGCCGATAATGACACTGCAATATGCTGCGGCGCAGGCGAGTAAGACGCTGCAGCCGACATCGCAGCAAAAGGTTATTCACGATCCAGTAGAATTCAAAACCTATATGGACGCGCTGCATCTGAAAGACGCGGCTGCGCGCGGCGCGGCCATGGAGCAGTTCGCGGCGCGCTATCCCAAGAGCACCGCCTATGCTGAGGCGTTGCAGCAGGCGATAGCAGCCTATCAGGCCGCCGGCAACGCCGCCAAAGTAGCCGAGACCGCCGAGCGTCTGCTGAAGTTCGATCCGAAAAATGTAGAGGCGCTGGCAATCCTGACCTTCGTCAAGATGAATCGCGGCACCGCGGCTGCGGCCGCCGAGGCCAAAGCCTATGCCGAACGTGGCCTGCAGCTGCTGCCGGGGTGGCAGAGTCCGCCCGGGGTACCGAAGGCCGAATTCGCGGCGATGCGCCGCCAGACCGCCGGCGTGTTCTATGAGGCGATCGGTCTCGCAGCGCTATTCGCCAAGGATTATTCGGCCGCACGCGACGCTCTCGCCAAAGCGGTAGAGGGTGGAACCGGCAGCTTCGTCGATCCCTATCGACTTGCCGTTGCCGAGCTCGAACCGACGCCGCCCGATCCGCAAGGCTTTTGGTATATCGCCAAGTCGATCAATCTGGCTAAGAAGCAGGATCCTGCCGCTGCCGAAAAGATCGAGGCCTACGCGCAGGCTAAGTACAAGAACTACCACGGCAGCACGGAGGGCTGGGACGCGCTGGTTGCGTCTGCGGCAAAGGAGCGGGCGCCGCCCAAGCACTTCACGGTCAAGCCCGGAGCGGCCAAATAGTCAGCGGTTGGCGCCAGGGCGCCACAGTACGTCGGCGCCGCCGCGGTCATTGACATGACGTGCCATCACGAACAGGTGATCCGACAGGCGATTGAGATATTTCATCGCTTCAGCGTTGACCGGGCTTTCACGCGCGAGCTTGACTGCGATGCGCTCGGCGCGACGCGCAACGGTGCGCGCGAGATGGAGATAGGCAGCGCATGGCGTGCCGCCCGGCAGCACAAATGAATCAAGCGGCTTCAAATCCGCATTAAGCGCATCGATCTCTTGCTCGAGACGCGTCACCTGGGCCGCAACGAGGCGCAACGCGCCGGCGCGGCGCTTGCTATCGTTCGGCAATGAGAGGTCGGCACCGAGATCGAAGAGATCATGCTGAATTCGCGCCAGCATCGCATCGGTCGCCGGCGGCGCGTGAAGGCGCGCAAGGCCGATCGTCGCATTCACCTCGTCGACCGTGCCGGTGACCGTGACGCGGAGATCGTCCTTCGGCACCCGGCTGCCGTCGACGAGCGAGGTCTCGCCCTTGTCGCCGCCGCGCGTGTAGATGCGGGTCAGTTTGACCATCGTCACGGGTGCCGGAACAGCAGCATGAAGAGCGCGAAGAACAAAATCGCCAGCGCCTGAAACAGTATGCGCGAGCGCATCAGCTTGTTGGAGCGGTGCGGATTGTCGCCCCGTGCCATCGAAATCAAGCCGAGACCGAGCGAACCCAATGCACCCACCATCGCGATCACGACCAGGATGGGGAACAGATAACGCATTGTTCTTTATAGCGCGTTGAGCGCCCCCTATAAAACAAGATGATGAAATCCGCCCGCCTCTTTGTGCTTCTCCTCGGCGTATTGGTCATCGCCGCGGCCGCTACCACCGGGTATTGGTATTGGACCGCGAACCGCCTTCGGGACGGGTTGGAAAAATGGGCAGCCAAGCGGCGTTCCGAAGGCTACGCGCTCAATTGGAGCAGGGAAACGATCGGCGGATTTCCGCTGTCGTTCCGTATTGCCCTTGCCGACATGTCGATCGCGCGCGGCAACGCCTATCACATCGTCGTCCCCGAGATCATCGGCGTCGCGTCGGCGTGGAACCTGACGCACTGGCAGGTCGCCGCGGCCGACGGCGGCAGCGGCACGGTACAGGGCTTTGAGGCTCCGATAGTGGCGCAATCGGCGCTGGGCGAGGTCATGCTCGGCCCCACACTTAGCGATGTCAGCATTTCCATCCTGCGGCTCGCCGGCGGCGGCGCCACCGCCGGGGAACTGATCGCCCATGTCACCGTGCCGCGTCAGGTACCCCGCGGCCATCGCGACCTTGGACTCGAGGCCACGTGCCAGCTCTACCACCTGGTTCTGCCCAAGCCGGTAACCGCGCTCGGCGACACCATCGAAAGCTTTGCTTTCGATCTCGCCGTCCTGGGGCGGGTGCCGCCCGACGATTGGCGTCAGGCGCTGGCGGCATGGCGTGATGCCGGGGGCACCGTCGAGTTGAGGCAGGCCGATCTGCAATGGGGCAGTTTGTGGCTCGAGATGAATGGCACGCTGGCGCTTGACGGCGACCTGCAGCCGACTGCGGCGATGACCGCCAGCATCATTAATCACGATGCGCTGATCGACGCCGCTGTGGCCGCCGGGACGATATCGCAAAAGAACGGGATTCTGGTGAAGCTGGCGCTCGATCTCATCGCCCGCCACCAGGTCCACGGCCAAACGCGGCTCACCGCCCCGGTGACACTGGAGGGCGGCGAACTCTCGATCGGTCGGGCGACCATTGGCAAAGTCCCGCACATCGAATGGCGGTGACTTGTTATAGTGGGGCGCCACGAACCCAAGCGGGAGGAAGCCGTGAAACTGTTGTCTTTCGCCACTGACGCCGGTCCGCATGTTGGTGCCAAGCTCGATGATGGCGTGATCGACCTGACGCGGGCGCTGGCGGAGACGCATCCGACTATGCGCGAAAGCGGTTCGCTGTTGGCTGTCATTCAAGCCGGCATCGACATCGATCGCGTCGGCGCCGCTTCGATCGCCGAGCTTGGAGCGGCGAAACGGCTTGACGCGTTTCGCGTCGCCGCGCCGAAATATCTGCCGCCGGTACTGCGACCATCGAAGATTCTTGCGCTCGCGCTCAACTATCAGGAGCATATCAACGAGGCCAATCTGAGCTTCTACAATGAGCCGATCGTGTTTGAAAAATACCCGGCGAACATGATCGGCGATGGCGACGAGATTGAACTGCCGCCCTTTCCACAAAAGGTGGATGAGGAGCACGAGTTGGCATTGGTGGTCGGTCGGGCCTGCCGCCATATCCGTCCGTCCGAAGCGCCCGATCACATCTTCGGCTACACCATTTGCAATGACGTCTCGGCGCGGGATCGCCAGGGTGAACGGCTCAAAATGGGCCAACCCTATTCTTACGCGAAGAATTTCGCGACATTCTGTCCGATCGGGCCTTGGGTGGTGACGCGTGCCGAACTGCCCGACGCGCGCAACCTTGACATGGAAGTGCGGGTTAACGGTCAATCGCGGCGCAAAGGCAACACCAGGGACATGATCTTCGACCCCTACGAGGTGTTGGCCTACTGCTCCGACTATACCCCGATGGAGCCGGGTGATGTGATTTCACTCGGCACTTTCGCCGGATACAAGCGCATCGCAGTTGGTGACGAGGTCGAGTTGATCATCGACCGGATCGGCACGCTCAAGAACAAGGTGGTCGCCGCCAAAGCGCCGTGGCGCAATTTCGCCGAGGGCGTTGCCACCGGGCCATTGGTGCGCCAGAAAAGCTAACTAATCATTGCACCCCGCGGTGCGCCTCATTAGAGGTGGGCGGGGGGCGATCATGCGGCTGGCGCTGCGCATATTTCTGGTCGTGATTTTCGGGGCCGCCTACTGGCAGGCGGTCCGCGGCTACGGCTTCGGTCTTAACGCCGAATACGAGACGATTGCCAAGGACGTCGCCGGCACCGGCTTTTGGCTGGCGCTGGCGCTGATCGCGACGGAACTGCTGCGCGTCTTCGTCATGCGGCGGGCGCGACGCGAAGGGTTGGCGAGCCAGATGCCGCGCCTGCTCTTCGACATCGCAAGCATCCTGGCTTTCTTCTGCGCCGGCATCCTGATCGTTTCGCAGGTGTTCGGGCTGGAACTGACCGGCCTGCTGTTCACGTCCGGCATCATCGCGGCGGCGGCCGGTTTCGCTTTGCAGCCAACGGCGACTGATCTGATCGCCGGCATCTCCCTCAATTTTCGCGAAGGCACGGTGAAGATCGGCGATTGGGTCCAGGTCGCCAACGGCGTCGTCGGCAAGGTGTCGCAAATCACGTGGAGCGACACGCATCTCGTCACCTTGGACGATCGCATGATCGTGGTGCGCAACAGCAAGCTCGTCGAGCTGCAGTTGATGAACTACAATGCGCCGCGCCGCCCTTATCAGAACAAGCTGCGGATCACCGTCGGTTATGAGGCGCCGCCTGAACGGGTCGCCGCGATTCTGACAACGGCGATGAAGGCGGTGCCCAATCTGCTTGCCGATCCGGAACCCTATGTGATCATCGAGGAGTTCGCCGATAACGGCGTGCCCTATTCCATGTATTTTCATGTGCCCGACTATCCCGAAGCGCCGTTCATCACTCATCAGGTCGCGATCAACGCACTCAGATTCCTCGACCAGGCCGGTTTCGCACCTGCCTATCCGCGGCGCGAAATATTCGATGGGCACGAGGCGCGGGCCGCACGCGGCATCGAGCGGCGAATTGACATCGCGGCGATTCTGCGGCGAGTGCCGTTGTTCGATTCTTTCGGCCCTGAGGAAATTGGTGAATTGGCGGGCGGCGTCGCACTGCTGCAATGGAAACCCGGTGCCATCGTGGTACGCGAAGGTGACGAAGGCAAATCCTTGTTCGTCGTGGTCTCGGGCCTGCTCGACGTGTTCAAGCAGATGGAGGGTGGCGAACAGCGCAAGGTCGGGCTGCTGGCACCCGGCCAAGTCTTCGGAGAGTGGTCGTTGCTGACCGGCGCCGCACGCAGCGCCACCGTGACCGCAGCCGTGGACACGGGACTGATCGAAATCGACAAGGAGCGATTGGAGCCAATTCTGACCCGCTATCCCGAAACCCTGGCGGAGCTGAGCCGCATCGAGGCCGAACGGTCGGCCAGCAACGTCAACGTCATGGCGTTTACGCCGGCGGAGCGCCAAGAGATCGCGAGCGTCGGCATGGCGTCGTTCTTGCGCGCGAAAATCATGCGCTTTTTCGCAACATCGGCGCCTTGACGCGGGCTTCCTCGTTCGGCCCATTCTCGTGATGCGGGATCGGACGCTCGCGGCCTGGTCATGCGGCTTTGCGGCCTCGAGCCCGCCTGAGACGAGCGCCCCTAATCGTCTCCGCTTTTCGCCCTGGCAAGCCCTTGCCGCACGGGCTGCCTTGCTCAAGTGCGTGACGCGGAACCTCGCTTCGGCCGGCGAACCAGCCTCACCTTTCCGCTGCGGCCACCGCCGCAGAAGAAGCTATCGCCGCCATCCGACTCAAGTCCCGACACATCTGCTCCGGGCGGCATCTCGAGTCTCTCCAGCGCGCGTCCGGTTCGCGGCTCGATTCGCCTCAGATCGCTCTGGTCACCTTCGACGGTGCCATGCCACAGCTCGCCGTCGACCCAGGTGACCCCGGTGACGATGCGGTTCGATTCGATGGTCCGGAGAATGGCGCCTGTTTGGGGATCGATCTGAAGAATTTTTCGCTCTCGATACTGCCCGACCCACAGCGATCCTTCGGCCCAAGCCAGTCCTGAGTTGCCGCCGCCAGGCGACGGGATGGTGGCGAGTACACGGCCGGTCTTCGGATCGATCTTAAGGATCCGATCTGCGGCAATCTGAAACAGGGACCGGCCGTCAAAGGCAGTCCCTGCGGACGCAGCCACATTGATGCTCCGCACCATCTTGCCAGTCCTCGGATCGAAGGCGTTGAGCCTGTCTCCGGAAGCAAACCAGACGTGCTCACCGTCGAATGTTACCCCGTGTACCTGGTGGACTTCGGGGAAGGGTCCATAGTCGCGGAGGATTTTGGCGGCGGATCGTTTCATGCTTGATCCTCGTCACTCGGCGGCGGACCGCGGAGTAGCAAGGTTGCCGGAAAACCCGGCAACGGTTGGCCGATCCAGCGGCGCGCCGGTCCGCGGCCAAACCCGTGCACCTTGCCAGTGGCCGCCAGCAAGCCAAGCACCCGTTGCACGGTGCGCGGGCTGGCGCCGAGCGCCAGCGCCAGAGCCGAACTCGACCACGACTCACCGTCGGCGAGGAAGGCGAGCACTGCCGCGTGGCTCTCTTCGACAGGCGGTGCCAGCACCACGACCTCGCCGGTGCGACCGAGCGCCAGCGCGAAGCCGCGTTTCGTCGCGTGGACATCGACCAGCATCCGAAGCGCCGTCCGAAGCCGACCGATTTCGACGCGCAACCGGGCGCGATGAGACTCATCGGCCTCATGCGCGCCGAAAGCGCGTGCGACAAGCGTGCCCCGTGGCACATCTCCCGGCCAGGCTTCGCCGAGCGCGCGTGCGAGCGCGAACAATACCGGCCGCGTCGCCAGCGAGACCGCCCTTTGAGGATCCCGCACGATATGGCGGCACGCGTCCACGACAAGGTTTCCTGAAGCGAGGAGCACTTCGATCTCGTCGAGCAGGACCGGGCGTTCCTCGCCACGCGCAATGAGGCGTGCCGCGGGCGTGTTCATTAAAAGGAAGGCGCTTTCGACCTCGGCGGTCAGCGCGGGGATGCCTGCCGCGCCCGCGGCGCGCGCGGCCCGAGCGAGTGCCGCCCGTCCCGCCTTCGCCTGCAAGCGCCGAACCGCGATTCCCGCGACCACCAGCTCGTGCGCGGCTCGCGAAGCGGGCGGCAGCGGGGCAGGGTCGAGTTTGGCGAGTGCTCGCTCGGCCTCGGCGACACGTCCCACCAGGAGCAGGCGCCGGACCTCGAGATGCCGCGCGTGGGCCGCGTTCACTCGATCGCCGTGGGCGTCAAGGGCCACCCTTGCTGCTTCCAGGGCTTTGGCGGGCCGGCGCAGATCGCGTGTGACGAGCGCGATCTCTGCCTCGGCGACGACGCACCGGGCGCGGGCCACGGTCTCTTTCGCGCCAAAGGCGCGCGTCGCACGCTGCAGCAGCGTCTTGGCGCGATCGAGATCGCCGAGTTGCGCCATCGCGATGCCGCGGAGCGCGAGCGCTGGCGCGTCGTCACGCAAGGCAACCCGGTTCAGGGCGCCAACCGGATCGCCTCTGGCAAGCGCCCGCGCCGCTGCCGCGATCAGCGCGTCCACCCAAATCCCGTCACACTTGCAACTCCCATTGGTTGCGGTGGGTCGCCAATAGTCATAGCGATACGCGGGCAAAGGAGTAAGAGGTCAAGACGACGGACACGATCCACATCCGCGAGTTGTTTGTCGCTACCACCGGTAGCGTGGGCGAATGGCTGTCGGTCGCGGCGGCGCCAGCCTTTGCCATCATGGCGCTGCCTGAGTGCGTTCCTGGTGGTTGCCCGTCAGGTATGTGATGTGGGCGTGCGCGACGCGGCACCGCTAGGTTGCATGGTCTCAAATGCACATGCCGATCAGTGACTTTTATGAGGCAGCTTGGCTCAAGCTGAACGCCGACTGCCGAACCTTGTGTCAACGGGTCGTGACGCAACAAGCGCCAAGGCTCACGCTAATCGGCCCCGCCGTGGCTCGATCAGACTTGCTCGTCGCCAGACTTGCGCAAATCACGCAGGCGGCGAATTCCGTGTAGGCGGTTCCCTTGACAGTGCCAAGACCAACGGTCAGTGTCAGAACCGGGCCGACTAGTTAAGAAGCGCTATCGTAGGACCAGGCGGCACCATTCTCCGGCTGGTCGACAAACCCTTGTGCGCCGAAAGGGTCCTGCAGTGTCCCAGTTCCGGTTCATCATCGCCATGGTGATGCTGGCAACTATCTGCACGCGCAGTGTCATGGCCATTGCCTGCGGAGGATGGCCGTTCGATGCGGCAAACCCGCGGGCCCGAAGGTGCCGGAATCTTCCGTCCCCTTCGGCGCGACGGAACCGTCGAAAACGCGTCCCGGGGCGGGCTCCGGCACGCCCTCAGCGTACCAATATACGCCGACATATCGTGAAGCCTTCGGCGTGCTGCTATCGAGGATCCGTCGATGACGCAGCCTGACGCATCGCAACTCACCATCGATGCCGGCAGTCGGCATAATCCGTTGCCGCAGGCTGATTCGCCGACCGCGCCGGCGCCGCCCTGGCTCGCTGCGTCGGTTGCCGCGTTCTGTCGGACACAACGCCGTCTCAAGGTCGTCCGTCCGATCAGGGCCGCGGCGTTCGGCGGCACCCTCGTGTTTGTCGCACTCCTGGCACTTCTTTTTCGGCATTCGCCCAATGGTCAGAGTGTGCTTCTGATCGTGGCCCTGGGCGGGCTGCCGATTTGCTTGGTGACCTGGTTTGTCACCCACTCTGCACAGCGGCGGCTGCAACGGAAGAAGAACCAAATCGAGCAGCGAATTTACGGTGTGGGCATGCGTCTCGATGATCAGGGGCGCGTGCAAACCGATAATCCACATCCGATTCTAATTCTCGATCCCGCCGCGAGCCAGATCTCCAACATGTCGTCACCTTCAGTGATCGGAGGCGCGTGATCCCATGCACACGACCAGCCTCCAAAGGTTCACCCGGACCCTACCTGCTGTTGTGCTCTGGGCGTCGGTGCTCGCCCTCTTCCTGCTGGCGATAATCCCGATCGATTCGACGGCGCAGCTTGTCGTGGCCGCGTTCTTCCTCCTGGTGATGTGGTACTGCCGCTCACTCGACGGCGCCGAAGAGCCGGGTCAGCTGCCGCGCCTGATGATCATCTTCGCCGGTCTGTTCCTGACCATGCGGTACCTGACATGGCGCGCAATGTACACGCTTATTTCCGATGACTGGATCAGCGTCGTCGCGGCCATGCTGCTGTTCGCCGCAGAGATCTATGCGGTGTTCCTCGGGCTGCTGGGAGCGGCCTGCAACGCATCGCTGCTCGAGCGCCGTCGTCTGACGGTCGCCGACTTGCCGGCGGGCACGAAATTGCCGAGCGTCGACGTGATGATCCCGTCCTACAACGAGGAGTCGAGCCTCCTTGAGGTAACGCTGCGAGCCGCCGTCATCATGCGCTATCCCGCAAATCTGTTGCGCGTGCACCTGCTCGACGATGGCGGCACCGACCAGAAGCTCGGCGACAAGGACCCGGAGAAGGCGGCGGCCGCGTTGCAGCGGCGACAAGAACTACAGGCGCTTTGTGCGCGTATCGGTGTGCAGTACCACACACGTGCCCGGAACGAGCACGCCAAAGCCGGCAACATCAATCACGCGTTACAGGAAACCGACGGGGAGCTCGTCGCTGTCTTCGACGCCGATCATGTTCCCACTATCGATTTTCTCGACCGCACCGTGCCCTGGATGGTGCGGGATCAGAACGTCTTTCTGGTGCAGACTCCGCATTTCATCGTCAGCCCGGATCCGATCGATCGCAATCTTCTGAGTTCGTTCCGGCGCATGCCCGCCGAGAACGACATGTTCTATCACACGATGCAGAAGGGGCTCGACTTTTGTGACGCCGCCTATTTCTGCGGCTCGGCCGCGCTGCTGCGCCGACGCCAGCTCGACGAAGTGGGCGGCATCGCCGGCGACACCATCACCGAAGACTGCGAGACGACGCTGGAGCTCCATCGCAGGGGCTACAAATCCGTCTATGTCGCGCAGCCGATGGTTTCCGGCCTCGCGCCCGAAACCATGGCCGATTTCATCGTGCAGCGCATGCGTTGGGCGCAGGGCATGATGCAGATCCTCTTGCTCAAACGCCCCTTCGTGGCACGTGGCCTGAGCTGGGAGCAGCGCCTCGGCTATATGAGCTGCATGGCCTATTGGCTGTTTCCGTTCTCCCGCCTGATTTTCGTCGCGGCACCGGTCGCCTACCTCATTTTCGGACTCGCGGTCTACAACGCCCTGCTCATCCAGATCATCGCCTTCGCGATGCCGTATCTGATCGGGAATTACATGATATCGGACGTACTCTATGGGCGGACGCGCTGGCCGCTCATCTCGGAGCTTTACGAAATTGTACAGAGTGTCTTTCTGCTGCAGGCCATCGTCAAGGTCTTCTTCAATCCGCGCGAGCCTTCGTTCGTCGTGACCCCGAAGGGCATGACCCTCGAAAAAGAGTTTATTTCCCCGCTCGCCCGCCCGTTCTACATCGGCTCCATCATTCTCTTCCTGGCGTTCCTCGGTGGTCTCTACCGGCTCGAAACGGCACCGGCTTCGCGTAGCCTCACCGTGATCGTCATGATCTGGAACTTGATCAACTTCCTTACCGTGTTCGGCTGCCTCGGTGCCTTCGTGGAACGTCGCCAAAGACGCTCGGCGGCGCGCATGCCGGGCTATCAGAAGGGCTCACTCATGACTGAAACTGGCGAGACGATCGGCAGTTGCCTGATTGACGACATGTCGGCCGGCGGCGCAGACGTGGTGCTCGACGCCGCCGCCAAAGCACCGAAACCGGGAGAGCGCGTCGTGCTGACCTCCTTTTCACCGCCGCTCGGCAGGACCGTACGCCTGCCGTGCGACCTGCGCTCGATCCATTCGGCGGGAAACAAGGTCAGGCTCGGCGTCCATTTCGTGCTGCCGGACGAGCAGACGGCACGCGATGCGGTGGCCCTGGTGTTTGGTGACAGCGACAGATGGGCGTATTTCCTGCGCCGCCGGTTGCGGCCAATCTCGTTCGGGATGGCGTTGGGCATCGTCGTCAGCCTCGTGTGGCGGCCGACGCTCCACCATATCGCCCTACTGTTCCGACTGGCGGGCATTCGCCACGAATTCGCCCGCCTCCACGGCGAAGCCTGAAACCGATAGGGGGGGCGCGATGAGACTCGCCGGATACGCGCGTGTGGCTCTGTTTTGCGCGACTCTCGGCTGGTTCGCGGTTGCCGTGGCGCAGACTGCGCCCACCACCGCGGCGCCAGGACGAACCTCAACGCCGACCCCCGCGACGAGCACGGATCAGCCGTTCAACGATCCGATTGCCCGCCCGCAGGGCGCCATCGCGCTTTCCCATCTCTATCCACAGCCCGGGCCGGTGCGGCTCACCGGCGCGACGTCGTCGTTCGACCTCTCGATTCCGCTTGCCGGCACGGCGGTCGTCCAGCAGGCATCCGTGGAATTGCACTATACCAATTCCATCGCGTTGCAGCGGGCGCGCTCCATTCTGTCGATTCGCCTGAACGATGCGACGCTGGCACAGATCCACCTCGATCCGGCTCAGCCGGTCGGCGTGGTCACGGTCAATCTGCCTGCCGAGCTGTGGCGTGCGGGCTACAACAAGCTTACGGTTGACGTCTCTCAGCACTATACCGATCAGTGCGAAGATCCGAGCGCGCCGGAACTTTGGACCGAGATCGACTTGTTCCACTCCCGGCTGCATTACAAAATCGCGCCGCTGCCGAACCCCTACCTGCTGTCGGATCTCGACGCGATCTTTTCGCCCGGCCTCGGCGGTCAATCGCGGGTTCTTCTGCTTACCGCGCCGGGCGCCACGGCGGACCGACTGCGCAGCGAGGCCTTGCCTTATGTTGCACAGGCGTTGGCGCTGCGCCGTCGCTACGAGCCGCTGACGATCGATGAAGCGTCGTGGACCGAAGGTGCCCAGGGCAGCCTCTCTTATCTATCGAGCACGACATCGCCGGATGTTCTTCATGTACTGGTTGGCACGCCCGAGCAACTGGCCCGGGCGCTTCCAAAGAGCGAGCTGCCGTCGATCGACGGTCCGAAGGTGTTGCTTACTAGCCTGGGAGGCGGGCGCGCCCGCCTCGTCGTCACTGGCCGCACTGCGGACGAGGTCATCACCGCGGCACACAATCTCTCGGTACTGCAAGATACCCTCACCCCCGACTCGCAAGCCCTGTTCCCGCCCGGGCAAGAACCGACACAGGCCATGCCGCTTATCGGCAGAAGCGTCCTCAGTGGTAGTGCCACCTACTCCTTCAATGACCTCGGCACACCGACGACCACGCTTGAAGGTCCCGGCCTCCATCGCGTCTCCGTGGCGCTGCCGCTGGCTGCGGATTACTACACGCAGGAGAATGCTCAAGCCGATCTCTCGCTCAATTTCGCCTACAGCGCAGCGCTGGGTAGCGGTTCGCTGATGAACATTCTCATTAATGGGGAGTTTATCCAGGGTGTTTTCTTCGATCTCACCGCCGGCGAGCGCTTCACCCGTTACCTCCTGCACGTTCCTGTCCGGTTTCTCCGGCCGGGGACGAACGCGCTCGATTTCGAGCTCGACACCCGTCCCTACCGGACGGGCGCCGCATGCACGAGTCAGCAGGCCGAGTACTTCTTTGCTCAGATCATGGGATCCTCGACCATCCATCTGCCGGAAGCGGGCCACGCCGCCGTGCTGCCGGATCTGGCGCGATTCTCCGGCGCCGGCTTTCCGTTTGTGGCGAATGACGGCAACGCTGCGGGTGCGATCTATGTCGACTCGCCCGCGCTCGAGGGAAGCGCGCTGACGTTGATCGGCAAGCTGGCGCAGTCGGTTCGCGGTCCGGTTAGCGGCTGGAAAATCATTGTCGGCGTGCCGGACAACCTCACCGGACAAGCAATCGTCTTAGCGACGGCCGATCGCCTGTCGCCCGATTACTATGTCAATCTGTCCACGGCGATCGCCAAGACGAAACGATGGCCCTACCGTGCGTTGGAGGATCTGCGCGCGGTCAGCACCGAGGCCCATCTCACTCTCGGGAACCTGCGGTCCGCCATTTTTGGCCGGCCGTCCATGGCGAATCCGTTTCCGCCACAGGAGAGCCTGACCCAGCGCAGCGGCCTTGGCGATCTTGGGGTCGCCTTTGCGCTTCACAACCCGCTTGGCTCGGCCGGCGACACACTGATGGTGGTCACTGCCGATACCGACGCGGGGATCGCGGATCGCGTAGGGACGCTGATCCAACCGGAAGTATGGTCGCAACTGAGGGGCGACCTTGTCGCCTGGCGGGAACCGAATACGCCTGTGTTTACGATGGAGGTAGCCCAGCACTATGAGGTGGGCAGCGAGGATCCCTGGCTGCTCCTCCGGCTCACGGTCTCGACCAATCCTTTGCCGTGGATCGCCGGAGCGGCCGTTGCTGCGGCGATTGCCGCCGTCGCAGCCTTCATCCTGCTGCGGCGGCGCAGGAGGAACCTGGATCAGGGGCAGGCATGAGCCGCCGAAACCTGATCGTTATTCTTCTAGGGGGCGTGATGGTGGCGCTTGTCGCGGCTTGGTTTGCGTACTCGTCCCGCATCGTCCAACCCGTGAAACTCGACCAGCAGCTTTGGGATCAATACCGCTCGCGATTCATCACCGCCGACGGCCGCGTGATCGACAAGGACAATGATCCCAAGGGCGTCACGCACACCGAAGGTCAAGGCTTCGGCATGTTGTTGGCCGAGGCAGCCGGCGATCGTGACCGCTTCGACTTGCTCTGGCGGTGGACGCAGGGCCATCTGCGCCGGCCCGACGGATTGTTTTCCTGGAAGTTCGCCGCATGCGGCTCCCAGGGGGACTGCATTGTCGACAAGAACAACGCCTCCGACGGCGACATCTTGATCGCCTGGGCCTTGTTGCGTGCCGGCCAAGACTGGGGACGCACAGACTACGTTGCGGCAGCGCGCGATCTTGCCAAGATTATCTCGGACAAACTTATCGTTCGCCAGGGCAATGACACGTTGCTGTTGCCGGCTGTCGATGGTTTTTCCATCCGATCCGGTGTGGTCGTCAATCTGTCTTACTGGTTGTTTCCTGCCTTCAACGACTTCACCCGGGCCTTTAAGGGTCCGCTCTGGCAGCCTCTTAGCGAAAGCGGGCTGAGGCTGCTGCGCCAGGCCCGTTTCGGCAAATGGCAACTGCCGCCTGACTGGCTGCAAGTGGGAACCGGCCCTTTGCAACCCGCCGACAAGTTTCCGCCCCGCTACAGTTTTGACGCGGTGCGAATTCCGCTCTACCTGGTCTGGGGCGGCATCACCGACAAGGACATCCTGGCGCCATTTCTTTCGTTCTGGTCGGCGCCGCGTCCGCAAGGCGTGCCGGCGTGGGTCGATCTCAAGACGGATGCTGTCGCTCCCTACGCCTGGTCGACCGGTGTCCAATCGATCGCACAAGTTGTCAAGCGCGCGACCGACCCGAACGGCGACGCCACGACCCAATTGCCGCAGCCTGGTCCGCAGGATGGATATTACTCATGGAGTCTCTCTCTCGTCGCGCATATCGCTGCCGTTGAGACGAGGCGATGACACGGATCGGACCAACCGACGGCGCTGCGGAGCAGCGCCGGAGAGCCTTACCCCGATCTCTAACCAACGCTCTGTCTCTCGTCGCGCTCGCGCTTACGGCTCAGCCGGTGGTGGCGCAGCAAACGCTGCAACAACAGCAAGCGCCCGGTGTGGTCGTGCAACACCCGGAGACGACTCCCAGTGTGAAGAGGCGACCCGATCAGGGCACCGCGCCACAGACGCAGCAACAGCCCCTTCTTCCGCCGGCGAGCGTTCCCCCGCCCGGCGTCGAGGAAAACGTCGATACCTCGGGCATATGGTATCGTCTGCGTCTCAATGATTTGAACGCCGCGGAGGCCGAATTCAAACGGCTGAGCCAGGAGCACCCGCGATGGAAGCCACCGGCCGACCTCCTCTTCGCGTTAAGGTCGGCGGAGTTCGCCGCGGCGAAGGCGCAGGGCAATACGAACGACATGCGCCGGCTCGCGACATCGATCGGCCCTTTCGACCGTTGCGCCCATCCCGATGTCGCCTGGAGCATCGCCGAGGCACCAGGCATCGGCGAACGGCAAACGCTCTTGGACATGGCGCGGCACTGTGCTGATCCAGGCATTGCGGCCGGGTCAATGGACCGGTATCTGCGCAGCATTCCGCCGTCGACCCGGATGGCGACCGTCACATCGCTCTCGCAGCAAACGTGGCCGCAATCGGTGCGCCGGGTGCTTGAAGGCGCCCAACTGCAAGCGTCACTCGCCGCCCTCGCGACCGGCCATCCGACAGCGGCCCAACTCGCCGGCGCTGAAGCCGTCACCACCGCCACCCGAAACGCGGGGGCCGCCATTGCCCTCGGATGGTACTATTTCAACAGCAGCAATAGCGCCAAAGCGGTGCAATGGTTTTCCACCGCGATCTCCTGGGGCGGCGATTCGTCGGCGCATGAAGGTCTCGCCCGATCGCTGCTCGCGCAAGGCGACATCGATGCGGTCAAGAGGGTGGTCGAGTCGGCACCGTCACTGCGCGCGCCCCTCGCTGATGCGCTGGTGGCCCGGGCCTTGGCCCGGGTCGATCAGGGAGCGTCGCTGAGCGAAATCGCCGCCGATGTGCAGAGCGCGGTCGGGTTCGGCAAGACCGATGCCTGGGAAACAATCGGTTGGCGGCTGCTCGACCGCCACCGGCCCGCCGAGGCGCTCACCGCGTTCGCGCGCGCGCCACCGACGGAGAATGTGATGCTTGGACGCGTCCTCGCGACGCGCGCGGCGGGCAATGAGGGCGCAGCCGGCACGCTCGCCTGCAACCAGCGCTCGCTATCACCGCGCCTGGCGCAAGCCTGCGCCGATTCGATCGCCAGCCGTCAACTTGCCGCCTACAAGGCCGGCGATTATGCAGAGGCCGAAAAGCTGGGCGACCAGTTGGCCCAGATCGCGCCGAAGCGGCGCGACGCTCGCGCGCTGACAGCGTGGAGCGCCCTGCGCGCGGGTGACGCAAAAAAGGCTGCGGGCATTTTCGCCGAGCTCTACGATCAGGGTCACGCCACCGACCTCGCGGAAGGCCTGGCCCAGAGTTTGCGCGCGTCAGGCCAGACCGAGGCGTTGGCGGACCGCATCGCGGCCGGCGACAACATGCTCGGCGCCATCGTTACGCGCGAGCGCAACGCGGACGTCGCCACGGCCCTGGGCCGGCATTATCTCGCGGCTGGCAATGCCGCCAAGGCGGCGCAATGGTTTGCAAGCGCCACCTCCTGGGGCGGTGGCGCGTCGACGCGTCAGGGTCTCAGCCGCTCCCTGCGCCGCGCGGGCGGCATTGCGCCGGCGGCACCGGCGCTGCGTGCCCCGCTCGCCGATGCCAAACTGGCCCGGGCGTTGGCCCGGGTCGATCAGGGCGCGCCGCTGAGCGAAATTGCAGCCGATGTGCAGAGCGCGGTCGAACTCGGCAAGAAAGACGCCTGGGAGACGGTGGGCTGGCGGCTGCTTGACCACCACCGACCCGCCGACGCTCTCACGGCGTTCTCGCGGGCGTCACCGACAGAGAACGCGCTCTTCGGACGCGTCCTGGCGGCGCGCGCCGCCGGCCATGAAGCCGAGGCCAGCGCCCTCGCTTGCACGAAGCGCGCCCTGTCGCAGCGCATGGCGCAAGCGTGCGCCGACTCGATCGCCAGTCAGCAACTCACCGCCTACAATGCCGGCCACTATGCGGAGGCCGAAAAGCTCGGCGACCGGCTCGCCGAGGTTGCCCCTGAGCGGCGCGACGCTCAGGTGCTCACGGCCTGGAGCGCATATCATGCCGGCGACCCAAAGAAGGCTGCACGCATTTTCGGCGCGCTCTACGACCAGAACCACAACCATGACCTGGCGAATGGCCTGGCCCTGAGCTTGCGGGCATCCGGCCAGACTAACGTGCTGGCCGATCGTGTCGCCGCCGGCGACACGATGCTCGGCAGCATCGTGGCGGCCGAGAACGCCGATACCGCCTGGTACCGCAAGCAGTTCGATCTCGCAGCGACCGGCCCTTCGCCCAATCCCAGTCTCGCCGGCCGGCCGGGATGGCTGATCGGCTCGGGCATGGAGACGGCCTATATCTTCGGCGCGCCCGGACAGGACCGCTTCGGCGCCCTCGCAGGCCGCATCTTCGCGGAGGGCATGGAGGGACCAGTCCGCGTGGGTGTTTCCGTGCTCGGCGCCGGCATCGACATCGGCACGCCGCCAGCCGATGCGTTGATTGGCCTGCGTCCACTTCCCGATACGGTGGCACCAACATCGGGCGCCGGCATCATTCAGCCGGATCTGACGTTACGATGGGAGACGCCCGATTGGACGACCAGCGGCCTCGTTGGATTGACGCCGTTGAATGCGGAGGTCGGACCGTTGCCGACGGCCAGCCTCTCGGTGACCCATTATATGGATCCCGTCATCCTGAGCGGCCGGCTGTTCTCGCAGCAAGTGACGCAAAGCCTCCTGTCCTACGCCGGGATGCGTGACCCGGTGACGGGCGCCGGCTGGGGACGGGTGATGGATCTGGGCGGCTCGGTGCAGGCGATCTATCTGCCGATGGACCGGGTCAGCCTGTCCTTCACCGGCGAGGGCGCCGAGGATGTTGGTGACAATGTCGCAAACAACAACCGCCTTTCGCTGCGACTCGACGCCGCCTATGACTTCCGGCCGGCCAACCTCGATCATTTGCGGTTCGGCCCGTTTGTCTCCTTTTGGCATTACGACCGCAATCTCGAGTTTTTCACGTTCGGCCAGGGTGGCTATTACAGTCCGGACGCCGACACGCGCGTCGGGGTTTTGCTCGACCTCCTGACGCCCGAAGGGCGGCGCTGGCAGATCCAATTCAAGCAATCGCTGGCCTACGGCAATGTATCGGAAGCAGCATCGCCCGAATATCCGCTTTCGAGTTCGCCGCTCACTTTCGCCGGCAGCAGGTTCTCGGGTTTTGATACCGATACCCAGCTGAGCGGCAGCGTTCTCATCACCGATCATCTTATTCTTTCGGGCTTCTTCGGTTATTCGAATGCGCCCGGCTATCACGGGTTCGTGGGTGGCCTGTTCTTCAGCATTCCGTTCGAGGCCCGCCGGGGCGTCTTTAGTGTCGATCTACCCGATAGCACATTCAGGCCATTCAACGTGTGGCGATAGCGGCGCGCTCGGGATGACCGCGTGGGCCCAAGGCTTGCGTTCAGTGGGATCCGTGAAGTGGGTCCCGTTGTCGGTCAGGACGGAGTGGACCTGGTAGGGAACGGCCTTGATGCGGTGTAAGAGGAAGTCGGCCGCAACACGCCGTGTGGGCCTTCTCGTGCAGTTCGGTGAAGGCGAACCTCGAGGTCCGAGCGATGGCGAGGAAGAGAGAGCCTACCCTGTGCCGTTCGGACTTCAGCGATATCGATGTGGAATTGACCGATCGGGTAGCTCTTGAACTTGCGCCTTATGCCCTTGCCGTCTTCGACGTCCGGAAGCCGCGAACTGCCATGTCGTTGAAGGCAGCGGTGAGGCGACGCGCGGGTTCGATGCGGTACGTCGCCTGACGGGCATAGTGGCAATCGCCGAGCGGCAGCAGTGTATGCTTCCGAAACGCCACGATGATAGTGCGTCCGCGAGTGCGAGGAATGCAGACTTCGGGTCTTTGGGACCCGTTGGCAAGTCCGCTGTGAAACCCCGCTTCTTCCACTTGGCGACGGTCTTTGGGTTGATCCCGTGACGCCCAGCCAAGGATCTCAGGCTCTCCCGACTATTTTGTATTGCTCGACGGATTGCCGGTGTCGTGGTGGCGCAGCCGTGAAGAACCAGTCCCATCGCGCCTTCTTCCGGCGCCTCGGAAACAATGCCCCATCAAACCCTGGGACCAAACCTCTAGAGCGGCACAGGACATGGCGCGGCCTTCCAGATCTCGCTCGCGTACCGCGAGATCGTTTGATCGCTCGAAAACGGGCCCGAGGCAGCGATGTTGAGAATGGCCTTACGTGCCCAGCCTTCGCGGTCCGCATAAAGCGCGCATAGCGCGCGATCCGCCTCCAGATATGATCTGAGGTCGGCAAGATGCCTGTAGGGATCGCCCTGCCGCAGAAAGACATCGAGCAGCAGACCGAAGATGTCCGGCTCGTAGCGGCTGAAATAGTTGCTGGAAATCAGGTCGAGAGCGGCCCTGATCTCGGGGTCGTTCTCGTAGTGCCAATACGGGCTGTACCAGCCGCGGCTGTCCTCGACCTGCTGCGCGCTCAGCCCGAAAAGAAAGAAGTTCTCCTCACCTGCCGCTGCCGCCATCTCAATTGTCGCGCCGTCCCGCGTGCCCATGGTCAGCGCGCCGTTCATCATGAATTTCATGTTGCTCGTGCCGCTGGCTTCATATCCGGCGGTCGAGATCTGGTTCGACACATCAGCAGCCGGGATCAGCCGCTCGGCCAGCGAAACGCAATAATCCGGCAGAAAGGCCACCTTGAGCCGCTCGCGGACAGCCGGATCCCCGTCGATCGTGCCGGCCAGGTTGTTGATGAACTTGATGACCAGCTTGGCGCGCTGGTACGCAGGCGCTGCCTTTCCCGCAAAGAAGAAAGTCCGTGGCGGCATTGCCAGATCCGGCTGCGCCTTCAGTCGGTTATAGAGAACGACGATCCGCAGCGCATTGAGCATTTGCCTCTTGTATTCATGGATTCGTTTGATCTGACAGTCGAAGATGCTTTCGGGATCGACGGTCTGTCCCGACGTCGCCTTGAGCCAGTCGGCAAACCGCGTCTTGGCGTGACGCTTGGCATCAAGGAAGGCTTGCTGGAAACCATGGTCTTGGGCCAGCGGCTTCAGTCTGGCGATCTGGCCGAAATCCGTGATCCAGGCATCGCCGATTGCCGTGGAGATGGCTGCGGACAGTCCCGGATTGGCCACCAGGAGCCAGCGCCGCGGCGTGACACCATTTGTCTTGTTGCTGAAACGCTCCGGAAACATCTCGGCCAAATCCTTGACCGTCACCTGGCGCAGCAGTTCGGAATGGATCGCTGCGACGCCGTTGGTGCTGTGTGAGCCGACGATCGCCAGATGGGCCATTCGAACCTTTTTCTCGGGTCCTTCTTCGATGATGCTGAGGCGCGCCACACGCGCCTCGTCGTTGGGGTACCGGTCGCGAACGCCGGCGAGAAAACGCCGGTTGATCTCGAAGATGATCTCGAGCTGGCGCGGCAATAGCAGCTCAAAGTAGCGCACCGGCCATTTCTCGAGGGCTTCGGGCAGCAGGGTATGGTTGGTATAGGCGAGGGTGCGCTGCGTCAGATCCCAGGCCTCGTCCCATCCGAGCCCGGCCTCGTCGAGCAGTATGCGCATCAGTTCCGCAACCGCCAGGGTCGGATGCGTGTCGTTGAGCTGGATCGCAACCTTGTCGGGAAGCAAGCTCCAATCCGAATTGCGGCGACGGAATCGCCGCACCAGGTCCGTCAGCGAGCAGGCCACCAGGAAATATTCCTGAATAAAGCGCAGTTCCTGACCTAGCTCAGTGGAATCGTCGGGATAGAGGACACGCGTGACCGTCCGGGCCGCGACGCGGCCGATCAGCGCCTTGACGAAATCGCCGTGGCTGAATTCCTGGAAGTCGAAGCTCCCGGGAGACCCGGCCCGCCACAGCCGCAGGCTGTTGATGGTCTTGCCGCCGAAGCCGACGACGGGGCGGTCGAAGGGAATACCGACCAGGGTGGCGGGTCGGCCGGGCACGATCTGCAGGCTGCCCCCACGCATCTCGACGCTGCTGTTGAGCTTGATGTGCACGATGTCGCCGAAGCGCGCCACTTCCCACGGATCCGGCCGGCGCAGCCAGTTGTCGGGATGTTCGGCTTGCCAGCCATTTTCGATGGTTTGCCGGAACATGCCGAACTCGTAGCGCAAGCCGTAGCCCATCGCCGGAAGCTGCATCGTCGCCATCGAATCGAGGAAGCAGGCCGCCAGCCGCCCGAGGCCGCCATTTCCGAGACCGGCATCCGGCTCCTCCTCCCCGAGGCCGATCCAATCGAGATTTTTGTCCTGTGCCGCGCGCTCGGCGTAGGGATGGAGACCAAGATTGATGATGTTGTTGACCAGGGAGCGACCGATCAGGAATTCCATTGACAGGTAGTAAATGCGCTTGGGGTTCTCCCGATCATAGGTGCGCTGGGTCTCCACCCAGCGCGGGGACAGGAAGTCCCGCACCGACCGCGCCGCTGCCTGGAATTTTTGACGCGCGGTGGCGGTGGTCGGGTCTATGGCATCGTCGAACAGGAGATGCTGGTCGAAGAGCCCGACCACGTCTCCCGACAACCGAGCGGGGCCGCGGCCGTAATGCGCCAGAACGTTTGAGCCCACGCCGACACTGGATTCCGCGCCCATCCCCTCCTCCCACCAACACTCGGCGGCTTCCATCGTCCGCCCCGGGATCACTGATCGCGTGCAACCGCATCGAAAGCTACAGGTCTGACCGACGTCGTTCGGCGCGGTCCTCGACTTTGGAGAAACGGCTCGCGGAAATCATTATCTGCGGACTGTCGCGCGTTGCAAGGCCCGGGCGAAGACAATCCTCGACCGATTGAGGCCGTTCGACCGAACCGTTCACCCGATAGACCGCTGATAATAGACGGCTCTAACATGCGCTATCGAATCGATGGGTTGGCTGCGGCGACACCCGGCGGCCGATGGGCCGGGCTTCTCCCCCTCGCTTCTAAGCTGCTATTATATCGCCGGACGTGCTGGTTCTGCGCCGCTTCGAGACGGTCTCGCCGCACGGTATACGCCGTCCCAATGTCATCGAGGCGTTGCTTGAGGAGGCCACGATGAGTGAGTGGACAAATCGACTCCAGGAGTTTGTCGACAGCATTGCCGCAAGCGTCGCCCTTGTCGGACGCGACGCCGCTGGCTCGTTTTTTGTACCGGCCTGCAACCAAAGTTTCTTCGCGATGACGGGTGGGCGGCCGCCTGGCGCCTACGGCTTTCCGCTCGCCTTCGACTCGTTGATCCCGAGCTATGCGCGCCATGAGTTTCGCGAGAAACTCAGAGATTGCTTCGAATCCGGCATCGCGGATGAATTCGAACAAGCCTATGATCTGGTCGCCGACGGAACCCATTGGTGGCGCCTGTCGCTGAAGCCGTTCCGGCACACCGACGCGGGCAACGCGGTGCAGGAGATCCTCATCACCGGCCTCGAGATTACCGCAAAGATGGAACTGATGAATCAGCTCCAGATCAGCACATCCCGCTTTCGGTCTGTGGTCGATGCTGCCTATGACGCCATCATAACGATCGACCAGGAACATAATATCACCTTGTTCAATCGTGCCGCGGAGAATCTCTTCGGATACGAGGCATCCGAGATGATCGGCCAGCCGCTCTTGCGGCTCATTCCGGAACCGCATCGTTCGCGCCACGATAGCTATGTGCACCAGTTTGCCCGATCTCCCGTTATGTCGAGGCAGATGAACGAGCGAGCTCGCATCTACGGGCTTCACCGTGACGGTTCGCGACTGCCCGTCGAAATCGCGATTTCCAAAATCAATGTGAATGGGCTGTTGGAGTTCACCGCCATCATCAGGGACATCGAGGACCGCATGCGCCTCATGGACCTGTTTCAAAAAGAGGCCGAGACGGACGAACTCACTGGCTTGGCGAACCGCAGAGAATTCCTTGAGGTCATGGAGAATAGTCTGCGATCGGATGACGATTTATCCGTATTGATGCTTGACATCGACTTTTTCAAGAAGGTCAACGACACGTACGGACATGACGCCGGCGACGAAGTTCTGAAATACCTGGCCAAGGCGGGGACGGCCGTGGTTGGTGCATCGGGACTTTTTGCCAGATGGGGTGGCGAGGAGTTCATGGTGGCGTTGCCGAAAATGGGTCTGGACGGGGCGCGGTCAATCGCGGAGCGGTTCAGAGCGACAATCGCGGACCAGAATTTCAAGTACGATTGGCCCGATGGCAAGGCCATCCCTTTCACCATCAGTATCGGTGTGGTGACACGCGCGTCCGACGAGCGCGACATGTTGGCGTTCCTAAAACGGGTCGATCAAGCGCTTTACAAAGCCAAGGAATCGGGCCGGAACCGCGTCGAGACCGGCTAAAAATTCGACTGCTGCGTCTCAGCCCCGGGGTCGCGTCGCGAGAACCGCCTGAGCCCAGGGTCGGGCTCATCGGCGCGCAAGCGCTCACCCGTCAGCACTGTCATCAGCGGGAAGTTCCCCTTGAGGTTCCGTCCGTGCCCGAACCCAGCGCTCAAACTGCGCCACTTCGAGCGGCGGCGAGATCACGTTGCCTTGACCGATGTCGCAGCCATGCTCCGAGAGCCAGCTGTACACCTCATCATCTTCGAGGCCTTCCGCGATAACCAAACGTCCCAGTTCGTGCGCGAGTTTAACGGTGGAGACCACGATGGCCTGGTCGTCCTTGTTGCTGATGAGTCGGGTGATAAAGAGTTGGTCGATCTTCACATGGGTCGCGGGGATGTACTTGAGATATGAAAGTGTACTGTAGCCGACGCCGAAATCGTCGATTCCGATCGTCACACCCATGCCCCGGACCTCGTTGAGCCGGCGGCCAATCCGCACCGGGTCTTTCATGAGGGCGCTTTCCGTCACCTCGATATCGATCCACTCGGGCCGAACGCCATAGTGATCAATGAGCGTCGTCAGGCGCGCCACAAAATGCTCGTCCTCAAGGTCCAGCACCGAAACGTTGATTGAAATCGGGATGTCGAGCCCGGCCGCCCGCAGGCGCGCGATCTCGGGCAGCGCTGTCTTCAGCTCCCAATCCGTGAGTGCATGCACCAAGGCGGTCTGCTCGATGAGCGGGATCGCTTCGCTTGGCGAGATTTGCCCCAGGGTCGGATGCGTCCAACGCATGAGCGCCTCGGCGCCGATGCAGCGGCCGGTCCGGAGATCTGTCTTGGGCTGATAAACCAGGCGGAGTTGCCCGTCGTTCGCAAGCGCGGTGCCGATATCGCGCAGCAGATAAGACGCGCGCCGCGACGCCTGGTCGAATCCCCGGCTGTAGGTGCACCATGGTTTCTTCTCGGTCAGCGACGCTTGGGCGCCGCTGGCGGCGGTCCGCACCAGTTCCGCGGCATCGGTCCCGTCATGGGGGTAGTAAGCGGTGCCGACCCCGATCGACGTCGCGAATGGGATCTCCCTGCGGCCTCCTGGCTGTCGCAGATGGTGGGCGAGCCCTTCGAGGACATTCTGCGCTTGGCCGGGCGAGCTGGCATCAAGGAGGCAGCCAAACCGCGCGCTCGAGAGATGGTAGAGCCTGGTGCGCACAGGCAGGCGCTCGGTAATCCGCGCCGCGGACGCGGCTTCGAACGCATCCGCCTCGCCTTGGCCCAGCGTGCGCTCGAGATCGGCGTATTGGTTCGGCGTCGCCGCGTCGATGACCACGATCGCGAACGCAGGCGCGACATGCGCCCTCTCCGCGATGCCGGCACCGATGTCTTTGAGAAAGCGCAATCGGTTCGGCAACCCGCTCACCGGATGAAATTCCCCGACCACGTGATGCGACTCAATCAGCGTCGTGGCGAGAGCGGCGAGGTCGTGGAGGGCCTCAGCCTGCTTCTGCGACAGGCCCTCCCGGGGCTTACTGTCCAAGACAGCGAGCGCGCCTAGCGCCAGGCCGTCTCGCGTCCGCAAAGGCACCCCCGCGTAGAACCGGACATGCGGATCGCCGACGACGAGAGGAGCGGCGCTGAATCGCGGATCTTGCGTCGCATCGTCGACGACGAGCACGTCCGCCGCCGTAATCGCATAGGCACAGAACGACTGGTCCCGCGGAATTTCGGTGAGCGTCAAGCCGACGCGCGACTTGAACCATTGCCGCTGCTCGTCGATGAGCGACATCAGCGCGATGGGCGCATCCAGCAGGTTGGCCGCGAGCCGCGTCAGACGGTCGAATGCCGGTTCCGGCGGCGTGTCGAGCAATTCGAGGCGACGGAGTGCCGCGAGACGATCGGGCTCGTTGCTCGGTAATGGAGGCCGCATTGGGCAAATTCCTTCCTGTGCAACATCTAGGCTTGGTCAATGATCACCAAGGCCCTGCCGTCACCAGAGCACATCCAAGGCGTGCCCTGCTTCAATGCGTCCACACCCCGTGCCGCGTCCGCCCTCGACCTCGTGAGATCTGGTCAAGTTTCGATCACTTTAATTGACCCTCGTCGTACCCAGAAGCACCGGGCGCAGACGATCTCAACGCGTTGACCAAGTTGCTGATACCGTGCAATCGAAACAGCCGATTCTCGAACCTGGGGGCGCCGGTTGCCGCGGGCAACGACACTCGGGCTCGTCTTCGGTTGCCGATCGCCACAAATGCTCATGGGCGCGACCGGCGCTGCGAAACTTCACCACACTTGCCACTCGGACCGGTCGATGCCGGCACCAATCCATAAAATGCCGACCAAACACCCAAAGGGAGCAGAACCGCCATGGCGAGCACAAGTGTCCATGCACATCCTTTGAGCGCTCGGCACGCTTGGTATAAGTTCGCTGGTTAGCGACCTGGTCCGAACGGCCTCAGGATGCCTGACATTATTGAGGACGAAGACCAGGTTGAATAACAGACGATCTTGCCAAACCACTACCCTAGCGATTTCTTGCGTCGACAAAAAGACCTACCGATTCGTTGCGATCTATGGCGATGCAAGATGCTGCCCAATCATCCTGATCCGAAGACCCCATGGCCAAGACCTTTGATTACATCATTATCGGCGCCGGCTCGGCGGGCTGCGTCGTCGCTTACCGGCTGACAGAGGACCCGGGCGTCAAAGTCCTCGTGCTGGAGGCGGGGGGGAGCGATGCCGCGGCGGTGTTGCGTCTGCCGATTGCCTGGCCGCTGGCCGCCTGGGACAAACGCTTCAATTGGAGCTTTGAGACGGAGCCGGAGGCGCAACTCGACGGCCGGCGATTGCCGATCGCACGCGGCAAGGTGCTGGGCGGCTGTTCCTCGATTAATGGGATGGGCTACAAGCGTGGCCATCCGCGCGACTACGACCACTGGCGCCAGCTCGGCCTACCGGGCTGGGGCTATGCCGATGTCTTGCCCTATTTCAAGCGCTCGGAAAATTCCTGGCGCGGCGACAACAAGTACCACAGCACTGGCGGACCGTTGGCTGTGAAGCAGGGCGGGGCGGCACAATTGCTCTACGAGCCGCTCGCCGCCGCCGCGCAACTTGCAGGTCATCCAATCTGTGACGACATTTCGGGTGACGAACCGGAAGGGTTGTTCGTCACCGAACTGACTATTGGCAAACATGGCCGTCGCCACTCAACGGCGCGCGCCTTCCTCTATCCGGCGATGAAACGGCCGAATCTGACGGTCGTGACCGAGGCGCTGACCACGCGCCTGGTCATTGAAAAGGGCCGCGCCGTCGCGATCGACTATGTGAAGGACGGCACGCTCAGCCGCGCTTATGCCGAACGTGAAGTGCTGCTATCGGCCGGCGCCTATAATTCGCCGCAGCTGCTGATGCTGTCGGGCATCGGTCCCGCCGACGAAATCAAGGCGCACGGTATCGCGCCACTGGTGGATCTGCCCGGCGTCGGCAGGCATCTTGAGGAGCATGGCTCGGTGCCGGTGATCATGGCTGCGGCGCAACCGACCTTCCTGCACGAGCTGCGTGCCGATCGTGCAGCCTGGTGGACCTTGCGATGGGCGGTGTTAGGCGATGGGCCATTTGCGTGCAATGGCAACACCGCCGGGATTTTCGCGCGCTCGCGACCTGGCTTGGAACGGCCGGATGTGCAGCTGACTTGCAACACTATCGGCCTCTTCGACCGGCCGTGGTGGCCGTGGCAGGCGGCGAGGCAGAATTATGCCTTCAACTGCATCGTCACGGTGATTCATCCCGAAAGCCGCGGTACGGTGACGCTGCGCTCGGCCGATCCAAAAGATAAGCCGCGCATCCAGCTCAACATCTTCAGGGAAGACGCCGACGTCGAGACCGTGCTCCGTGGCATCGCCATGACGCGAGAACTCTACTCGACCGAACCCCAGAAGCGGCTGATCGCGCGGGAGGTCATGCCGGGCCCGGATGCGACCTCCCGCGCCGCACTCGCCGCCTATGTCCGGCGCATGGCGACGACCATGTCCCACCCCGCCTGTACCTGCCGGATGGGCAACGACGCCGATGCCGTGGTCGATGCGGAACTGAGAGTGCGTGGCGTCGATGGGTTGCGCATCGCCGATGCCTCGGTGTTTCCAGCGATCCCCGGCGGCAACACCAACGCCCCCTGCATTATGGTTGGGGAAAAAGCGGCCGACCTGCTATTGGGCAGGCGCCTGCCGCCCGCGGCGCTCGCTTAACGGCGATTGCAAGAACCCTCGCCCCCTTTCCGTTCGCCTTGTGTATCGCCTGCCACAGGCTCGGGTTCGACCGCGGCAGTGTTGAGCTATCGAAACCGCGCGCAGAGATAGACGGTGATCGAATTCAACGACCGCTTCCGATCATAACGATAGCACCATCATCTCCGGCACCATCTGATCCCGACCGCTGGCGGACCCGTTTGGGACGGCGGAAAGCAAATCGCGCGCGCATTGGCCGAGAAATATCTCGCCGCGCGCGATCCGAAGTTCAACAATCCTGCCCGCGAAGCCGCCGAAGCCGCTTGGGCGAACCGCGCCCAGCAAGAATCCCCACATCTGACGCCGAGAAAAGCCGCGCCGGAACGGTAATGCCGAGCAACGACTATTTTTCGAGCGGCGGCTTCATGCCATCGCCGGGTACTATGCGATAGACCAGCACCGTAACCTTATCATTGCGTCCGAAGGGGCCGGGAACCGCGTGCTTGGTCGGCGGCAGGCTTTGCAAATAGCCCGCGATCGCGTAGGCATCCTCTTTGGTTAGGGCGGCGAAATCCATCCATGGCATAGCCGGCGCCAGCATTCGCCCGTCCGGCCGCTTGCCAGTGGTAAACGCCGTCACAATCTGGTCTGCGGTCCAAGTCCCAAGGCCGGTTTCCTTGTCCGGCGTCAAATTCCGGCCGACGAAGACGCCAAGGCCGGGGATTTCAAAGCCGACATCGGATCCGCTGAGCGGATGCGCCATATCGGGCTTGCCCAGGAAACTTCCTGGCGTATGGCAATCACCGCAGCCCATAACGGTGACAAGGTATTTGCCCCGCGCAACCTTATCCTGAGCGACGGCATGGGTGCCTACGGCGACAAGCAAAACGGCCTGCGCCCAGAGTAGCCAACGATGAATTGATCGCACCTGAGTCCCCCCTCCACTTTATTTATGACCAATGGTCTTACGGTGGGGCCACGCGCGCAAGCGGCCTTAGGTTAACAATCAACGCCTTATGCGCTCGCCGCTCCATAGGTCGTCGCTTTCTCCTTCGCTGTTTTGGTTTCGGGCCGAGCACGCGATGGACCGGGATTAGTTCTCCATGACGGGAGAAATTTTCATACTATTTAGGAGAACGTAAAGGCGTGCGCATGAAGCACGACAAAGCACGCAGCACTAACAGCATGTCGGCCGATGTGGTTGGGAACATCGATCAGATTGCCGACGCCGAAGACCGGTCGCGGCGTTGGACAATGACACGGGCGGCGCAATGGCTGATTGAGCAAGCCAAGAACGCGCCCCCGGCCAACCATTGAGCATTCGCGCCATGGCGGGCGTCAGAAGGGAACGCCAAATAAGGCCGCTGCCGATCGAAAAGAAACTTGCGCAAGAATATACCCAAGAGGCGGTTGAAAAGCTGGTCTCTACCCGACCGCCTCGACGCACGCGGCGGGATCGCCGTTATGGCAGGTCAAGGCAGCTGATTGAGCATGACGCAGGTGAGAATGCAATCGATCTGCTGACTATTATTCACCGCAGCGGCATTGAGTAAGATGGGCGCCTTGCCCATTGGCGCTCGCAGGCTGCGTCTCTGGTGCGGAATTCTGATTGAGGTTTTTGGCCGGCATGGAAATCCTCGTAGCGCTCTACCTTACGATTTTGCTGATCATGGCAAGCGGTGCAGGATTATTTTTCCAAAGCAGACTGAAAGAGCATCACAGAAGTCGCGACAGCACCGAAGCAGTCCGAATGATCGTTCTGATGTTAGTCACCTTGGCGGCACTGGTTTTGGGGCTGCTGGTCACGTCGGTGAAGGCGGATTTCGACAATCATGATGACCTCTATCGCCGATATGGCATCGCCCTCATTCGGTTGGATATAAGACTGCGAGAGTTTGGGGAGGAGGCGAACTCAATAAGAAGGACACTGCGCGCCTACACTGCCATGGTGATCCGGCAATCCTGGCCCGATGAGACAGCACCGAGCGGCTCCTATCCCACCCAATACACCGCGTTATTCCCCGGAAGCGAAGAGACAACAGAAATTACTGCCGCGCTGCGGGGTATTGATGACGCGATACAGAATTTGAAGCCGACTACGCCCTATC
This sequence comes from Alphaproteobacteria bacterium, assembly GCA_030041335.1. GTDB lineage: Bacteria > Pseudomonadota > Alphaproteobacteria > ATCC43930 > CGMCC-115725 > JAATGI01. Next base: position 87,528 of record JASHOB010000215.1, read on the forward strand.
AGATAAATATTTACCCACTGTTGCAAAAACGCCTGAGCGATTTGGAGGATATCCGCTGGATTTTGGTAGAGGGCCCCGCATCGCGGATTTCGTCGGTATTTCTTGCGGCGCTTATGTTTTGGTTGGTCATTGTATTCTTCATGTTTGGCATCGTCGCGCCGAGAAATTCACTCATCTATGTTTCAATATTCCTTGCCTCCCTTTCTGTGTCATCCACCTTATATGTGATCTTGGATTTGGATACACCATTGACCGGGCTGATTAGGGTATCAAACCAACCTTTGCGCGATGCGCTGATGCATATGGATCAGCCACCATCTGCTCCGTAATTCCGAGTTGGTTCCGTCCTAGGGTGAGCGTGACGGCTAAACTGGGTCGATCGTGTGATTTGGCTGATGCGCTTGCGTACACATTCGCAACGTTGGTAGCGCAGCCAGCACAGCCTAATTACATTTGTCGGCGCAGGCCATTTAGCAGTCCGAGTATGATCGTTGTGCGCGCCTCAGTTCCGGCCCCGAAGAAGCTACGACCCCAGCCAAGGGAACTAAGAATCCGAATATGATCCGTTCGCAGGGCTATAGGCAATGATTAGTGAAGCGCGCCGGTCGGTGATGATCGAATGCGATCGGTCATCAGCTGTAGATCCGTCTTTAGTTCTGCCGCTTGCTCAACAGTCATGACCGCCTGAACGACAAGTGAGGGGGTTTCAGACCCCTCCCAGAGCATGCCAGTACTCTAATCGAACGCCGCATTCGATTTCATGCAAAATGGCCGTCGAATACGATACGAGTGGGGTTAATGTAATGTTCGCTGCCGCATCTTTATCCCATTCTTGTATGACACTCGCTCCTGGTTGGTTGGCGCTCATGAGGGTAGCGGGAAAATGACGCAGCAACCGTTGCGTCCCAATCCTGCTGGCGCTCTCTCAGGAAAATGAACCCTTTCCGCTACGAGGTCGCACATGGGGCCGCTTGGCTCACGTTCATTCGGTTTGGAGGGCTAAGCGCAATTGTCATCGTTCCGCCAAATCGTCAGTGCTCTTAATCAGGTCCGCCAACAGCTCGGCGATACGAAACTCCCCGTAAGGTCCGCGGACTGCACGCAGATACTCGCTCAAGCTGGCTCGTCTCCCCTTTGAGCACCATCACGGTCGCCCGCAATCGTTGGCCGGCGACATGTTGGCAAATCGCGCCGCAATCCAGGCAACGGCATCGTTCGCGCTGTCGCGCGCGACGAAGGTGTGACCGACGCCAGGCAGCAACTCGTATCGAACCTTGCTACCACGTCGACAGAGTGCGCCGACATAAGCGGCCGTCACCGACGGCCGGACGAGGTCATCGGTATCGCCCTGTGCGATAAATACGGGAATGTCCGGCGAAAGCGTACCGGGCGAATTCTCAGCTAGAAGACCCCGCCAGGGGTCAACATCGGCGAGATTATGTACCGAAAGGAAGTTTCTCTCCAATGCGCGTGTTGGTCCGCGCCGAGGCAGCATGTCGAACCACCGCTCTATGCATAGATTGGCGAGCCGGTTGATTACAGGCATCGCCTCCGGGCTTAAAACCGACTTAAGCGGCGCGCCATAGACGCGCGACCACGACCACAGGGCCATCGCGGTGATGTTGTTTCCCCCGCCGGTGCCGAGGTCCTCGGTCATTAGCCGGCCGAGATCGGTTGCCGGTGCCGCCGCGGCAACGCCCACCAGCCGCAGCTCAGGCGCATATTCAGCGGCAAGCAGCCCGGTGTAGAGCGCGGCTTGACCGCCTTGTGAATGTCCCCAAACGCCAAAATTGCGGCTCGCACTCACGCGGGCGATTTGGCGCGCTGCTCGTACTGAATCCAATACCGCCCGCCCTTCGCTGATGCCGACGAGATACGGGTGGGTTTGCGATGTGCCCAAACCGGGATAATCGGTAGCGGTCACGATATAGCCGCGTGCTAGCATCGCCCTTAGTCCCTGAACCGAGGCAAAGAACACTCGCGCCAACGACGGCGCACAGCGGCTGACAACGCCAGTCGTGGGATGTGCCCAGGCCACGACTGGCCGACCGCCTGGGGGGGCCGGCCCAAACGGAAAGATAATAACGCCGGAGACGGGGATTGTTTCCCCCGAGAGACCTGTCGAACGGTACAGGACGCGATAGGCCGTTGCGCCTTGAGGTGCGCCCGCCATCGGCTGCACACTGATGAGCGATCCCGGGCCGCTGGCCGCATGCACAGCCAACGCGGAGCCGACCACGCTAACAGCAAAAACCGCACCGATAATCAGGATCGGTGCCAAACCCAGCTTGTCACAGATGGTGGCTCGCCTTATGCGCGCCAGCCGCTTCAGCATGTGAGCGTGACGCCCCGCAATTGCCGTGTTTGCGATTACGATGTCGGATGCCCCGTTTTGGCCCATAGTTTCTTACATTACGATGACTCGCGATTGCGAGCTTGAGATACGGTGCGTAAAGGGCCGCATGCGGCCCGAGAGGCGCGAATTGCGTGCATCGTTTCCGATCCACATTTGTGAGACCGATCAGCTCGAGCGACTTCACGCGCTGAGCCGTGGCGAAATCCAGCCGTATTTCCGATACTGGCGCAATCGTATCCATGGTCAGACCGTAGCCCGGGAGTCGGCACAATGATAAAGACGAGAATCATCAAGGCTGCCGATATTCTCGAACCGCTGGATGACATTAACGGCGTCGCCCGGATCGTGCTCGAACGCAGCGAGCGAGAACTCGACGATGACAAGGTCACTCATGCTTATCTGGGCGGTCGCCTCGATAAGGCCGGCGTCGCTCTCGATGCTGTTTATGAGGGAGCCGACGAGCAAGAGGAAGACCCGCCGATGGCCGCGCCCGCCGGCGGCCGCGGCAGAAGAGACATGACCAGGCCGGTCGCCTCGCGGGGGCGCCCAGGAATCGCCCTAGTCGTGGTCTTGTTCCTAGGGGCGATCTCCGCGACGCCGGCGATGGCCGATGCCTCCTATGCAAAGCCGTGTCAAGCGGAGGCGGCGGAAGTCCAAGCGCTTGCCGCCTTGCACCTGATGTACCCACAGGTGACGGAACTGAGCATCGTCCGCAGCGAGCTCTTAGCTCACGGTGTTACTTTCGGCCTTCCGGGCAACGAGGTCAGGGACCTTGGCATCATCAAGTTGGCGGACGTTGCATTTACGCGACTGGCCGCCCATCCCGAGGCCGGTGCGGCCGGCGTGGCGCAGCAATACCTAGGAGACTGCATGGCTGCAGGGCCTTTGGTTTTGGACAAGTAGCCGGCCATCAGAATCGACTGAGCCCCGGCCCGCGCGGTCGGGGCTCCTCTTTTGCGATCTCGACTATCTGGAACGTCGATCTTCTTTGGGCCTCCGCTAAGCACGGCTGGGAATGAACGTCGCGGTGGTTGATCCAAAAGGCGATTTGAAGGCCTTCGGCCGAATGGAGCCATGCTCGCCTCGATTACCCTCTCGCAGCACCAGGGGCGCGTCTCGGCGCAATACCACGGGCCGACACGTATTTCGAAGAAGTGCTGCAAAAGTTTGGCCTCGATTGCATTTTGACACAGAACAATCCGAGCCGTTCAGAAAGGCCGATGGGATACTATTGGGACCCGAGTTTCGACTTACACAGCAAGCATCTGAAAATATTGTCGGTTACCCCTTTCCGTTCGCCTTATGGATCGCCTGCCACAGGCGGTGCGGCGAGTAGGGCATGTCGATGTGATGGATACCGAGAGGCGCTAGCGCGTCGTGCACGGCATTGGCCACTGTCGGCACCGCCCCGGTGGTGCCGGCCTCGCCGGCGCCTTTGGCGCCCAAGGGATTGTTCGGCGACGGCACGCCATGATCGTGAAGCGACATTGCGGGCAGATCGAAGGCGTGCGGCATGAAATAATCCATGAAGCTGCCGCTCAGGAGCTGACCGGTCTCCTGATCGTAGACGGCATGCTCGCCGATCGCCTGGCCGATGCCCTGCATGACGCCGCCATGGAGCTGACCGGCAACGATCGTCGGATTGATCTGGTTGCCGCAGTCGTCGACCGCGATGTAAGAGACGAGATCGAGCGCGCCAGTCTCGGGGTCGATCTCGACCTCGGCGACGTGCGCGCCGCTCGGGAACGCCATCGGCGAGGGAATGTTGGCGGTCACGTCGAGCGGTTTATCCGGCGAGGACCCGTATTTGCGTGCAATCTCGGAAAAGCCGACGGACAAGTCGGTGCCGGCGACGCGATAGACGCCCTCCTCGAACACGACGTCACTCGCCGAGACTTCGAGGTCCTTGGCAGCGAGTTCCATGCCTTTCTTCACCACTTCTCTGGCGGCGACCAGAAACGCACTGCCATGGGTCATTGCCGAGCGCGAACCGATGGAGCCCATGCCGGTCAGCGGAGCGATTTGCTGGTCGCCTACCGGCATGTTGACGTGCTCGGGATCGATGCCGAACACCCCGGCGACGATTTCAGGGTACGCCGTCTCGTTGCCTTGACCCGAGGGACCGACCTGCGAATAGATGCTGGCATCGCCGTTGGCGCCGAACTTGATCGCGACCTCTTCCTTCGGGCCGCCGCCGCCCGACGGCTCGATGAACATGGCGACACCGAGGCCGCGCAACCTGCCGCGCCGCTTGGCGGCCTCACGGCGCTTGGCAAAGCCCGCAATATCCGCAGTCGCTGCCAACTTCGCCAATAGCCCGGGTGGATCACCGCTGTCGAGCGGTGTGCCGATCGGCGTCTTGTAGGGGAAGGACTCTTTCGACAAGACGTTGCGACGACGAATCTCAACGGGATCGATGCCGGTGATGCGTGACGCTTCGGCAACCAGACGTTCGGTAATGTAGGAAACATTGGGACGCGTCGCACCGCGATAGGCGGTCGTGGGCGTGGTGTTGGTGAGGACGAGGCGATGTAGCCCGTAGACCGCCGGGATGCGATAGAGGTTCACCGCCTGGCTGGTCGCCGCAAGCGTGTTGATGAACGGAGCGACCGGTGTCGGATAGGCGCCGAGATCGGCGAGCCAACGGTAGCGCACCGCGAGGAACAAGCCATCCTTGTCCAGCGCCAGTTCACCCGTCATTTGAGCGGCGCGGGCATGGAAGTCGCTGAGGAAGGTCTCCGAGCGGGTCGAGACCCATTTCACCGGACGGCCGACGATCTTTGCCGCCAGCATCACGGCCGAATATTCGGCATAGGCACCGCCACGGATGCCGAAGCCGCCGCCGACATCGTAGGCATAAGCGCGGATCTGCTGCACGGGCACGCCGCTGACGGCGCTCAACCCGCCCTGCATCATCGACATGCCTTGGGACGGCGCGTAGACCTCGTAAATGTCGGCGGCGGCATCGTGGGTTGCAACGCAGGCCTTCGGCTCCATCGGGTTGCCGACAAGACGCTGCGCGTGGAGCGTCAGCTTCACCACGTGCGCAGCCGTCGCGAATGCGGCCTCGACAGCGGCTGCGTCGCCATATTCATAATCGAAGGCGACGTTGTCGGGGACGCTCTCGTGCAGCAGCGGCGCGCCGTCCCTGTCGGCGTCCGCCGCCGCGATCACGGCGGGCAGGTCGCGGTAATCGACCACGATTGCTTCGGCGGCGTCCTGCGCTTGCGCCAGGGTCTCAGCCACCACCAGCGCTACCTCCTCGCCGACATGGCGCACCCGGCCTTGCGCCAGCACCGGGCGGAAAGGGTGGCGCAGCTTCATGCCGTCTTTGCCCGGGTACTGCACCATTGGCGGCGGCGATCTATAGCCGGCCTTGGCGACGTCCTCGCCGGTCAGAACCGCCAGCACACCGGGCGAGGCCAGCGCCGCACTCATATCGAGCGATAGAATTTCGGCGTGGGCGCGGTCAGAGCGCAAGAAAACACCGTAAGTCTGCCTCGGTAAATTCCAATCGGCGGTATAACGCCCGTGACCGGTGACCAACCGAAAATCTTCCCGCCGCCCCGTGAACGGTCTTGCCATCGTCGCGCTTTCCTTAATTCAGTCTCGATGCGTCGCCGCCATTTTCGCCGGGCGTGCCTTGACGAGCAAGCAGGAAGCTTCGATCAGGGCACGGGCGGTGATGGGGTCGGCGGATTCTCGAATGCCCGCGTGAAGGCCGCGAGGATTGCGGGTTGCGGTTGCCGTATCGGCGGGATCGCCTGGTATTTTTCCCAGCCGCCGCCCAGCGCCTTGTAGAGCGCCGCGAAATCGTCGGCCGCGGTCTGTTGTGCGTGCGCGTATTGGTCCTCGAGACCGTAAAGCTCACGCTGCGCGTCAAGCACGTTGAGGAAATCGGTCAGGCCTCGATCATAGCGCTCCGAGGCCAACGACACCGATTGTCCTGCGGCTGCCAAGGCCACTTCTAAACTGCGAAGACGCTGCTGCTGGGCGACATAGTCGTCGATCGCGGCATCGACTTCCTGCACCGCCGTTAGAATCGTCGCCTTGTAGGCGGCGAGTTGTTCTCTGGTGCGGTAGTCGGCGACCTCGACCAGGGCATCGAGCGTGCCGAAATCGAGAACCGACCAATAGACGCCTGGCCCGGCCGACCAGATTCCCTTGGCGAGATTGGGCGAGATACCTAACCCCTGACCCTGGCCTCCGGCCGTCGCGGAGATCACGAGATGGGGATAGAGATTGGCGGTGGCCACGCCGATCCGCGCGGTCGCGGCGGCCACCTCCCGTTCGGCCTCCGCGATGTCGGGGCGGCGCTTTAGCAGCGCCAGCGGCAGGCCCGGCACGATGTTCTCGGGCAGCGACGGGATCATCTGCGGCCTGCTCAGCTCGGCCCCGAGCGTGCCCGGCATGTCGCCGACCAAGAGATCGATGGTGTATTGGGCTGCTTTTATTTGCGCCGCCAGTGGCGCTACGGTGGCCTGCAGGGTCGCCAGCTCGCGTTTCGCCAAGGCGACGTCGAGTTCGTTGGTCAGGCCGCGATCGAAGCGCTCCTGGACGACCTGGACCGAATGGGTTTGCGTCGCGATTTCCTGATGCAGGATCGCGAGCTGCGTCTGCAGGCCGCGCAGATCGACATAGGCGCGTACGATGTCGCCGACGACCGATACCAGAGTCGCGTTGCGCGCGGCCAACGTTGCCTCCGTGTCGTAGGCCGCCGCCTCGAGTTCGCGCCGGTAAAGGCCAAAGATGTCGAGCTCCCAGCCGGCTTCGAATCCCGCTATTTCGTTGAGCTGCGTGAGCCCGGTGGTGTTCGTGCCCGAGATCAGGAGCGGCGAGACGCGGCCGCGGGCCAGGTCCGTGCCGGAGCCCTTGGCGAGCGCGCCCGCTATGTCGCCCGACGGCAGCGCCGTTCCCAGCACCACATCCTCCTGGGTGCGTGCCTCCTGCAGCCGCTGCAGCGCCACCGCGAGATCGAGATTGCCCTTGATCGCACGCTCGACCAGCGAATTCAGTTCGGGATCGTTGAGCGACCGCCACCACGCGCTCAGGTCGACCGGCGCCGGATTCGGTCTGCGCTGGCGCGGCTGTTCCATCTTGGCGGGTGCCCCGGCGCCCACCACGTCGGCGATCGCGGTGATCGGATCGCTAAAATCCCTGGGCATCGCGATGACCGGTGTCTGGTAGTTGGGGCCGACCGTGCAGCCCGCGAGCAGCACGGCGATCGCCGGCCAAGCCTGCAGGAAACGGCGTACGCTTCCCGATGCGCGCTTTTGCGGCTGCTCGGCACGAGGCTTGTCGGCGAATGGCACGTCGAATGTTCTCAGCCGCCGCGGGTGGCGCGAAGGCCCGATGATCGATGCCCCCTGCGCGGCATGCTAGCGCGCGGCCGTCGCCGCGCCGGTGGTATGCTGTTCGCTCACCGTCACCTTGGTGCCGTTGGCGATTGCGTTGCTGATATTGAGAACGATGCGGTCGCCTACGGCGACGCCGGAACTCAGTTCCAGCACGTTGCCGTCGTCGCGCGCGATCGTGACGTCGCGGAACGTGACCCGGTTGTCGGCACCGACCACCGCGACCTGCGGCCCGCCTGACCGGAAAATCATGGCGGCGGCCGGCACCACGACGTTGCCGCGCGCCTTGAGGTCGAAGGTCACCTCGACATACATGCCGGGGACGAGCCGGTCGTTTGGATTGGGCACGTCGACTTCGACCCGCAGCGTGCGGGCTCGCGGATCGATGGCGTTCGACGTGCGCGCGATCTTACCCGTGAAGGTCTTATGTGGCAGGTCGTTGGCGGTCATGGTCGCCGGCAGGCCGACCGTCATGTCGGCGGCGACGCTTTGCGGCGCGTCGACGTAGACGCGCATCGGATCGTCTTTCGACATGCGATAGAGCAGAGTGGTGTTGGCCGTGCTGCCCGCGGTGACGAGGTTGCCGATATCGATGCGCCGTTCGATGATGGTGCCATCGTAGGGGGCCGTTACCTTCTTGAATTGTGTCAACACCGTCAGTCGATCGACATTGCCCTGATCCGCGTCCACGTTCGCGAGCGCGGCGTTGAGCTGGGCGGTGGCGCTGCCGAAATCGGCTTTTTTGGCGTCGCGTTCCTGTTGCGACACGACGCCGGTCGGCGAGTTGCGCCAACGTTCGTAGGTGGTCTTGGCGAAGGCCGCTTGCGCCTCGCGCACCTTGACGTCCGCTCTCGCGGATTCGAGCTTGGCTTGCGCCGCCGACAGTTCAGCGTCGAGATCGGGCGTGTCGATTGTGGCGAGCACCTGGTCTTTTTTTACATGATCCCCGATATCGTTGTACCATTGCGCGACATAGCCGTTCACTCGGGCGAAGATCGTGCTCTCGAACCACGCCGCGGTGTTGCCAGGCAGGGTTAGCGACGTCGCGGCCGGCGCTTTTTCTGCCAGGGCGACGATGACCGGCGGCGGCAGCGCCGCTTGCTCCTTCGTGTCCTGCGCCAAATTCGCAGTCATCTGCTGTTGCGTGTGGTAGACGATAAAGAACCCGGCGGCGAGCGTGATGGCGACGCCCGCAACAAAAATCTGAATGCGGCGGCCGGTTTCGGACGCCGGACGTTGCGGCTGGGGCCGTGCGCCCGGCTTGGCCCGCGCCGCGGGTGCCGAATCATGCGGATTCAACATTACCTTCCTCCGCGTGAACCGGTGCTTCAATGCGCCGTTGCCTGCGCAGCAAGCGATACATGGTCGGAACGAATATCAGCGTCGCGAAAGTGGCAAAAAGCAGGCCACCGACCACGGCGCGACCAAGAGGTGCATTCTGCTCGCCGCCCTCGCCGATGCCAAGGGCCATCGGGATCATGCCCAGGATCATCGCGCCCGCGGTCATAAGCACCGGGCGCAGCCGCGTGTAGCCGGCCACGATCGCTGCGTCGCGCGGCGTGTCCCCCGCCGCCAGGCGTTGGTTGGCGAACGTCACCACCAGGATGCTGTTGGCGGTGGTCAAACCCATGCACATCAGGGTGCCCATCAGCGCGGGCACGGTGATATGGGTGCCGCTCAGGAACAGCATCCACATCACGCCGCTGATCGCAAACGGCACCGCCATCAGCACGATCAGCGGATCGACCCAGCTCTGGAAATTGATGACCAGGAACAAGTAGACGAGGATTACCGCCAGCGCCATGCCGCCAAACAGACCCGAATAGGATTCCTGCATCGTGTCGACCTGGCCGCTCAGCGTCATGACGATGGCCTCCGCCGGCGGCGGCCGATCGGCGGCGAGCACCCGGTTGATCGCCGCGGCGGCGGTGGCCAGATCGATTCCCTGCACATCGGCGTTAACATCGAACACCGGCTGGATATTGAGTTGCGACATCGACAACGCACCCTTGCTGCGGCCGAACTTGGCGATGTTCATCAGCAGCTGGGCCGGGCCACCGTTCTCTGGCGTGACCGGGATGCGCCACAGATTCTGCGCCGAATCAAATTTGTAGGGCGGGTATTGCACGACGAGCGAATAACTGATGCCGCTCTTCGGCTCGACCCAGAAATTGGGCGCGGGCTGGAAGCTCGAGCTGGTGGTCACCAGCACGTCGTTGGCGACGCTGCGCTGATCGAGCCCCATTTGCCGCGCCATGGTGCGATCGATATCGGCGGTGAGCACGGGCGCGTCCGGCACTTGCGCAACATGCGAATCGACCACTCCCGGAATCGACCTCAGATCGCGAGCCACCTTGGCGGCGAGCGCGTAGGCGACATTGTTGTCCGGGCCGGAGATGCGGATATCGATCGGCGCCGGCTGGCCGAAGTTCAGCACCTGGTCGATGATGTCGGCGGGCTGGAAGAAAAAGACCAGCTGCGGAAAGAGGCGCGGTAGCTCGCGGCGAAGGTTGGCGATGTGGGCGAAGGTCGAGGTATGGTTGGATTTGAGCGAGACCAGGATTTCCCCGTCCATCGGGCCGACGGTCGCGGAATCGCTCAAGGCGATGTTGATGCCGCTGTAAGGCAAGCCGATATTGTCGAGGATGACGTCGATCTGATCGTTGCCGACGATCTTGCGGATCGCGCCCTCGACCTCGGCGAAATACCTTTGCGTCTCCTCGATGCGGGTCCCGGGCGGTGCGCGGACATGCAACCGCATCTGGCCGGCGTCGACCTGGGGAAAGAAATCCTGGCCCAGCATCGGAAACAGGGCGAGCGAGCAGATCATCAGGATCAGGAAGAATCCGACCGTCGCCACCGGCCGCGACAAGCACCACGACACGCTGTCGCGATAGCCTTCGCGGGCGCGGTTGAAGCCGTCCTCGAAGTGGCGATGGAATGCCTTGAACGGATTGAGGCTGCGCCGCGGCCGGTTGAGTTCCTGCTCCTCGTGGTGCGCCCCCGCCACGTTGCGCATCAGGTACCGGAACAGCACCGGCACCATGGTGAAGGACAGCAGCAGGCTCGCGACAAGCGCGATGCACACCGACAGCGACAGCGGCGAGAACAGATATTTAGGAATGCCGGTCAGCAGGAAAATCGGCACGAACACGATGCAGATACACAAGGTGGAGAGAAAGGTCGGCACCCCGACCTCGCCGGCACCGTTGATGATCGCATCGACCAGCGGCTCGCGCTCGCGAACGTGGCGCTCGATGTTCTCGATCACGACCGTGCCGTTGTCGACGAGGATGCCAACCGCGAGCGCGAAGCCGCCGAGCGTCAGGGTGTTTAGCGTCTCGCCCATCGCGTACATGATCAAGATCGCGGTGATGATCGAGAGCGGGATTGACGCCAGCGTGATCAGCGTCAGCCGCCAGTTGCCGAGGAACAAGAGGATCATCAGCGCGGTGAGGCCCGCGGCCAGCAGGCCGCCCGTGATCACGCTGTTGATCGCCGCCTTGACGAAGATCGATTGGTCGAAGATCGCCTTGATGGTGACGCCCTTGGGCAGGATCTTTTCGATATAGGGCAGGGCGTTCTTGACGCCGTCGATCACCGCGAGGGTCGAGACGCCGCCGGTCTTGCGGATCATCATCAGGGCGCCGGGTGTGCCGTTGACCGAGACCGAGTTGGTCTGCACCTGGAAGCCGTCATGGACGTGGGCGACGTCGCGCATGAATACCATGCGCCCATCCACCTGCTTGATCGGGAAACTGTTCATCACACTGATGATGTCGGGGCTGTTGTTCAGCGAGAGCAGGTAGTCCTTTCTGCCGATCTTCACGTCGCCCGACGGCAGGATCACGTTCTGCCCCAGGAGCGCGTTGCTGACGTCGGATGGCGACAGGTGCCGTGCCTCGAGCGCCTTCTGGTCGAGATCGACCATGATGAGCCGCGGCTTGCCGCCATAGGGGTATGGCACTTCCGCGCCCCGGACGATGGCGAGATCGGGACGGATGACGTTCTGGCCGAGATCGTTGAGCCGCGTGTCGGTGAGTGAATCGCTCGAGAGGCTGAGCTGGATGATCGGCACGTCGGTCGCGCCATAGCGGATCACCAGCGGCGGCGTGATGTTCGGCGGCATGTATTTGAGGACGACGAGGGCGCTCGAGGCGAGCTGCGCCACCGCGCGGCTGACATCCGCGCCCTCGTGGAGATAGACCTTCTCGACGCCGACACCCAAATAGCTGGTGGCCTCGATGCGCGAAATGTCGTCGACCAGTGACGCCATCTGGCGTTCGTGCAAGGTCAGGATGCGGTTCTGGATGTCCTCGGGGCTCATGCCCTGGTAGTTCCAGACCACGCTGACGACGGGGATGTCGATCTCGGGGAAAATGTCGATCGGCATGCGCATCGCCGCCCCGACGCCCAGGAGGCAGACGAGGATCAGGGCAGCCACGACGGTATAGGGCCGCTTCAGGACATAGGCGACGATTGGCATCGATTGTTTCGAAAGCGCACGTAAATCCCCTGCTCGCCGCGGGTGCCGGGCGGGCACATCGATGAGCCGCGACGTTGACCGGGTAAGCCATTGATAACAAGCAACATTTTTTAATGTTTTTTTTAATCGGCCAGACGCGTGCAGATCAGGTCGAAGACGCAGCCAGGTTGGGCGTCGCCGATGGCGATCCGGAACCGGTGCAGCGCCATGACGGCGTTGACGACACCGAGGCCGAGGCCACTTCCCGGCAAAGTCCGGCTCTTATCTCCTCGGTAGAAACGTTTCAACACTTGCTGCCGTTCCTCGGGCGGTATGCCGGGGCCGCGATCGCGCACGCGCACGATCGGCCCCTCGGGCCCGTCGATTACCGCAAGGTCGATGCGGCTCTCGCACGGGGCGAATTTGAGGGCGTTATCGAGCACATTGGCGACCGCCTCCATTAGGAGATCGCGATCGCCCTTGACGAAGCGGGGTTCGTCTGCCGCGACGGTAAGCTCGATGCCGGCATTCTCCGCGATCGGGCCGTAGAGTTCGGCGACGTCGTGGACCATGCGGGCCAGATCGATATCGCTGAACGCGGCATGGCGGTTGCCGGTTTCGATCTCGGCGATTCTTAAGAGGGCGGTAACAATGCCAAGCGTCTGATCGAGACCCGCAATCGCGGCATCGATGGCGGCATCAAGCTCGGCCGCGCCTCGGGTCGCCTCGCGGCTGCGCTCGAGGCGGGCGCGCACCCGAGTCAAGGGCGTGCGCAGATCGTGCGCGATGTTGTCGCCGACGCCGCGAATTTCCTCGAGCAGGCGTTCGATTTCATCGAGCATGCGGTTGACCGCCATGGCGAGCCGATCGAAATCGTCGGCGGCGTTGCGTGCCGGCAGCCGCTCCTTGAGATGGCCGAGCAAAATCCGCGCCACCGCCCGATGCACCATGCGCACCCGGCGCAGCTCGCGCCAACTCAAGAGCGCGCCGGCGCCGAGCGCCAGCACCAACGCCGGTATGACGCCGAGCAGCAAGGCACGGCGAACGATACCCTGCAATTGCTCAAGCTCGGCGACGTCGCGGGCGATGAACAGGATCTGGCCGTCGGGCAGCCGGGCCGCCGCCGCCCGCACCTGCCGCTCGCCCGACACCGTCGCCCCGTGCGCGACGCCGTCGACGGGAAATTGTGCGGGCAGGGCCGCGAGATTTCCCGCGATCGCACGCCCGTGGCCGTCGAACAGCGCGGCATAGGCGATGTGACGCTCGCTCTGGTCGCCGCCCAGGACCAGCGCTCGGATCAGCTCATTAGGATGGCTGCCGGCCAAGATCCGAACCTGACGTTCGAGAAAGCCATCGACGGTGCGGGTTTCACGGCTCGCGGTTTGCCAATAGACAAACGCGAACAGCACCAGCACGCCGAGCACGAAAACGGCGGCGGAAATCCCGGCGATCCGGAAGCTCGGGGTGCGGAAAATCTCGGGCGCGCGCATCGCTCCGCTCGCGCCGGTCTACCTCAGCGGCCCGTTAGCGGCTGCGGTTCTTCACTCCCCGAAGTCAGCATGAAGCCGGCGCCGCGCACACCGCGAAGCAACGGCGTCTCGCCCGGCCCGTCGATCTTGCGGCGCAGCTTGCCGATATGAACATCGACCAGATTGGTTTGCGGCAGGAACCGGTAATGCCACACATCTTCAAGCATCATGTCGCGGGTCACGACGCGGTCCGGCCGCCGCATCAGATATTCGAGCAGCTTGAACTCGCGCGGCAGCAACTCGATGACGCGGTCGCCGCGCTTCGCGGTGCGATCGATCAGATCGAGCGACAGCGGCCCGACGCGCAGCACCGTGGCGCGGGTTTCAACCGGCCGGCGCAAGAGGGCCTCGATCCGGGCGATCAGCTCGCCGAGCGCGAACGGCTTGGTGAGATAGTCATCGCCGCCGGCCTTGAGGCCGCGAATGCGGTCATCAACCGCGCCGAGCGCGCTCAGCACCAGGACGGGCGTGCGCACGGCTTCGGCACGCAGGGTTTCGATGACGGCGAGCCCCTCAAGCTCGGGCAACAGCCGGTCGACGACCAAGACGTCGAACTTGCCGCGGCGCGCCGCCTTCAAGCCGGCGGTACCGGTGCCCGACACCTCGACCGCATAGCCGCGCTCGGCGAGCGCGCCGCGGATTTCGGCGCAGGTCTCCGCATCATCCTCGATCAGTAATATCCGCGTTCCGTTCATTGGATTAAACTTGGCTTTGTCAAACCGGATGGCGGCACGCCACTAAAAATTGTTTTAACCCACGTCGTCGTGAAGCATCGTGGCCCCTCGACGAAGCGGGCCTCCCATGCCAATCATAGCGCCATCACCTAACGGGAGGGAGAAGCCATGAAAGACGTCGACGGTAAGACCGCGTTTATCACCGGCGGCGCCTCGGGAATTGGGTTCGGCATGGCCCGGGCCTTCCTCAAGGCTGGCATGAAGGTTGTGATGGCTGATATCCGCCAGGATCATCTCGACGCCGCGGCATCTACGCTTCAGGGCTCCAATCTTCCGTATCACTTTATCAGGCTCGACGTCACCGACCGCGAGGCAGTCGCTCGCGCCGCCGACGAGACCGAGCGCATTTTTGGCAAGGTGCATGTCGTCTGCAACAATGCCGGTGTTGGTGCCAACGCGCCCATCGACGCGGCGGACTGGGAAGATTGGGACTGGGTTCTCGGCGTCAATCTCGGCGGCGTCGTGAACGGCGTTAAGACCTTCGTGCCGCGCATCAAGAGCCATGGCGAGGGCGGTCATATCGTCAATACCTCCTCGATGGCCGGAATTATTCCCCTGACCGCAACTGGCGGCATCTATGCGGCGTCAAAGTTCGCGGTGCGCGGATTGACGGATTCGCTGCGCCTCGCGCTCGGTCAATACAACATCGGCGTCTCGGTGCTGTGTCCCGGTCTGGTTCATACCAACATCATGGACGGGGAAAAGTCCCGGCCTGAGCGGTTCAAAGCCAAGACGCAACATCCGCCGCGCTGGAGCGGCGCGTCCTCTGCCAATGCCGGCATGGACCCTCTCGAGATGGGGGAACGCGTGCTGAGAGGCATCCGCCGCAACGACGCCTACATTCTGACGCACGGCGAGTTCAAGGATGAGGTTGCCGGTCTCTTCGACGATATTCTCGCTGCGTTCCCGACCGACGACAATATCGACCAGGGTCGGCTCGAATTCGAGAACCGCCGCCGCGCCATGACGGAAGCGGCGAAGGCCGAGGCGCGGCAGGTGAAATGACCCTTGCACTGGCTGCGATTTCCGGGGCGGGGCGTCAGATCTCTGCGAGTGAGTGACGGACGGTCGTCCCGTCCTCGAGGCTGGCCCGCGGGGCGACGGAGAGGGGGGAATTCATGGCGGAAAGCTTTCCACCCGATTTCCTGTGGGGTGCCTCGACCGCGGCCTACCAGATCGAAGGGGCAGTGAAGGAAGACGGTCGCGGCCTGTCGATCTGGGACCAGTTCAGCCACACGCCGGGCAAGGTACTGAACGGCGATACCGGGGACACGGCCTGCGACCATTACCATCGTTGGCAAGAGGATGTGGTGTTGATGCGCGAACTCGGGATCAGTGCGTATCGCTTCTCGACCGCGTGGCCTCGCATCCAGCCCATGGGACGCGGCGCCGTCAACGAGAAAGGCCTCGCCTTCTACGACCGGCTGGTCGATGCGCTGCTCGAGGCCAACATCGAGCCGTGGCTTTGTCTCTATCATTGGGATTTGCCCCAACGGCTCGAAGACCGAGGTGGTTGGCGCAATCGCGATGTCGCTTATTGGTATCGCGATTACACGGCGATTGTCGCGCGCCGCCTTGCCGATCGTGTCGCGCACTGGGCGACCTTCAACGAGCCCAATATGGTGGCGTATCGCGGCTACGGCGACGGCGACCACGCACCCGGGGTCAAAAGCCGCGAGGCGGTGATGCAGGCGATCCATACCTTGAACCTCGCGCACGGTCTGGGGGTGATGGCATTGCGCGAGCAGCGCGCCGATTTGAAGCTCGGCAACATCTATAATTTTGGCCCGCGCGAGCCTGCGACCGATCGCGAGGAAGACATGATTGCGTGCCGGGTGAGCGACGCCATCATGAACCGCAGCTTTTCCGATCCGCAGATCCTGGGCCACTATCCCGAACCGATCGCGGCGGAGATTGCCCCGTTCGTGCAGTCGGGCGACTATGCCATCATTAGGCAGAAGCTTGATTATTTCGCCTTTAATCACTACGCGCGGTCGCGCGTCCGTTGGGCTAAGGGCACGCTGTTTCAGTTCGAACACGTGGCTCCGCCCAGGGGCACGCCGGTCACCGACATGGGTTGGGAGATCAATCCCGATGCGTTTCGCCAGGTGATGATCGACAGCAAGGCGCGCTACGGCGATTTACCGATGTACATTCTCGAAAATGGTGCCGCATTCGCCGACGCGGTCGACAGCGAGGGCAGGGTGCACGATCCGCAACGCGTCGCGTTCCTACGCGCATATCTCGGCGCAGTGCACGATGCCATCGCCGCCGGCGTACCGGTCAGGGGCTATTTCGTCTGGTCACTGCTCGACAATTTCGAATGGGCGTTCGGCTATTCGCGGCGGTTCGGAATCGTCTACGTCGATTTTGCCACGCAAAAACGCATCCCCAAGGAATCCTATTTCTTCTATCGCGACTTGGCGCGGGGTGCCCCGCTCGCGCGATGACGCTGCGCACCGTCGACTATCTCGTGATCGGTGCCGGCTCGGCCGGCGCGGTGCTGGCCAACCGCTTAAGCGAGGACAAAGACGTCTCGGTGCTGCTGCTCGAAGCGGGGCGACGCGATATCCATCCGCTGATGGCGATGCCGATCGCGTTTCCGAAAGTGGCGAATAGCCGGCCTTTCATTTGGACCTACGAATCGGAACCGGAGCCGGGCCTGAATGGGCGCCGCTTGCCGATCCGACGCGGCAAGACCTTGGGCGGCACCTCGTCGATCAACGCCATGATCTACGCGCGCGGCCACCCCAGCGATTACGATCTGTGGCGGCAGAAGGGACTGAAGGGCTGGAGTTACGACGAAGTCCTGCCTTATTTCCGCAAGCTCGAAAACAGTTGGCGGGGCGAGGGACGATACCATGGCGCCGGGGGGCCGGTAGCGGTCTCGGTTGTCGACGATCCGGAGATGTTGTTCGAGCCCCTCGCCGCATCGGCGGCGCGCGCGGGTCACGCGCTGACGCTCGATCTCAACGGCGAGGTACCTGAAGGGGTCGGGCGGCTCGAGCACACAATCGGCGAGGGTGCCCGCGCGAGTACCGCGCGCGCCTATCTGCGCCCCGCGAGGGCGCGGCGCAACCTCACCATCCTCCCCGGCGCCATCGTCACCCGCATCGTTATCGAACGGGGCCGCGCGGTCGGCGTCGAATACGCGCTGGGCCGTGACTATCGGCAGGTGCGCGTCCACCGCGAAGTGCTGCTGAGCGCGGGCACGTTCAATTCACCGCAGATCCTGATGCTGTCCGGTATCGGTCCGGCCGACGAGCTCAAGGCGGTCGGCATCAAGCCGGTGCACGATCTCCCCGGGGTCGGACGGAACCTCAACGAGCATCCCAACATCACCCTGGTCTTCGCGCTCAACCGGCGCGATACTTTTACCCGATTTCTCCGGTTTGATCGCGCCACAATCCAGGCGGCGCGCTGGTTTCTCTCGCGCAGCGGCCCGTTCACCAACAGCGGCGCCGCAGCGAATATGCTTCTGCGCTCGCGTTCGGAGGTGGCGCGTCCCGACCTCCAATTGGTTTGCCTGGGCCTGAGCAATTTCGCCGAGCTGTGGTTCCCGGGCCTCACAAGAACGCCGGCGCACGAGCTCAACTGTCGGGTCGGCGCCATCCATCCCGAGTCGCGCGGCTGGGTCAGGCTGCGTTCGGCCGATCCGGTCGCGCCACCGCTAATCAAATTCAACCTGCTAACGGCACGCCTCGATATCGACACCATGGTCGAAGGCGTCCGCGTGGCACGCGGCATCTATCGTCAGCCGCCGATCGCGGATTTGATTGCAGGCGAGGCTTTTCCCGGCGCCGCCGTGGCCGATGATGCCGGGATTGCGGCGGCGATTCGCGCCCACGCCAGCCACCGCGCCCATCCCACCGGCACCTGCGCCATGGGCAACGACGTCAACGCTGTGGTCGATGCCGAGCTTTGCGTGGCCGGGATCGAGGGGCTGCGGGTGGTCGATGCCTCGGTGATGCCGGAGATTGTCGGTGGCAACACCAACATTCCCACCATCATGATCGCGGAAAAAGCCGCGGACTTGATTCGCGGCCGCGGCACCGCGCCGGTCTAGATTGTCCACAGGAATCGTGGGCCCGGGCCGAGAATCGCGTTGCGCTGCTGATTTTTTCAGCTACTGTATTTTGTAATAGCCTGTGGGTAGGCACACTACATACGGTGCTGACAATGGACTCGATCTGGACCGCCGAACTGGTCGACCAGCTTTCCGCCTTATGGCAGCAAGGGCTATCGACCGCGGAAATCGGCCGCAAATTGGGGATCTCGAAGAACGCGGTCGTGGGCAAGGCGCATCGGCTGATGCTGACGCCGCGACCTTCGCCGTTGAAATCGCCGCCGATCCGCCACGCCGCCGGCAAGGCCGGACCGACTTGCTCTTGGCCGCACGGCCATCCCGGTCAACCGGGGTTCCGCTTTTGCGGCAAACGCGTCGTGCCGGGCAAGCCATATTGCCCGGAGCATGCCGCGATGGCCTACATTCAGCCGAAGGAGCGGAAGGTGCAGGCGGCTTAGGCGCCTTAAGCGCCGGCGGCGCGGCGGCAGCTGGGGCACAAGCCCGAGAGTTCCACGGTCTGTCGCGTCACCGCGAAACCAAAACCGCTAGCGCTTCTCGAGAGCGCGCGGGTAACGGACGGATCGTCAATTTCCGCGGCATTGCTGCACCTGGCGCAGATCAAAAATTGGCCGGCATGCGGCCGCTCGGGATGGTCGCAGCCAATAAAGGCGTTGCGCGACTCAATGCGGTGGATCAGCCCATGCTCCGCCAGAAACTCAAGCGCCCGATAGATGGTCGGCGGCGCCGCGTTGGGGTGCGATTGTTTCAACGCGTCGAGCAGCGCATAAGCGCCCACCGGCTCGTGGCCGCGCCACACCAGCCCCAGTACCGCGCGGCGCAGCGCGGTGAGCCGCGCGCCGTGCGCGGCGCACAGGGTTTCTGCGCGGTCCAACGCCTCCTCGATACAGTGATCATGATCATGCCCGGCGCGGGCAAAAGCGGTGCGTGCCATGGTGTTGAATGTAATACTAATCGTGCACCCAGGCGATATGCAGCACATTCGTCGCACCGGGCGTGCCGAAAGGGATGCCGGCGGTGATGACGACGCGCTGACCTTGCTCGGCAAAACCTTCCTGGCGCGCGATGCGCGTCGCTTTTTGAATCATGTCGTTGAAGCGGTGCACGTCGCTGGTATGGACGCAATGCAGGCCCCATACCAGGGCAAGGCGGCGCGCTGTCTCGATGCGGGCGGTCAGCGCGATGGTTGGGACTCCCGGTCGCTCGCGCGCCGCGCGCAACGCGGTGGCGCCGGAATTGGTGTAGGAGACGATGGCCGCGGCACCGACCGTATCGGCTACCTGCCGTGCGGCGGCACTGATTGCGTCAGGGCTGGTATGTTCCGGCGCCGTCAACATCTCGGTGTGAAGCCCCACGCCATAGAGCGGATCGGCCTGCACGCGGCGTACGATCCGGTCCATCATCGCCACCGCCTCGACCGGGTAAGCGCCGGCCGCGGTCTCCGCTGACAGCATCACCGCATCGGCGCCCTCGTAGATCGCGGTGGCCACGTCCGACGCCTCCGCGCGCGTCGGCACCGGCGCGGTGACCATCGACTCCAGCATTTGGGTGGCCACCACCACCGGCTTGCCCGCTTGTCGGCAAGTATGGACGATCTCCTTTTGCAGAGGCGGCACATCTTCGGGCGGCATCTCGACGCCGAGGTCGCCGCGCGCGACCATCACCGCATCGGCGAGGTCGACGATTTCGCCGAGGCGCTGCACCGCGGAGGGTTTTTCGAGCTTTACCAGCACGCCGGCGCGGCCCGCCACCAGTTTCTTCGCCTCGGCGACGTCGTCTGGACCCTGCACAAAGCTGAGCGCAATCCAATCGGCGCCATGATCGAGCGCGAAGGCGAGATCGGAGCGGTCCTTCGCCGTGATCGCCGAAAGCGGCAACACGGCTCCCGGTATATTGACGCCCTTGCGGTCGGACAATTCGGTGCCCGACACGACGATTGTCTCGGCAAAATTGCTGCCGTGCTTTTCGACTTGGAGCCGCACGCGGCCGTCGTTCAAGAGAATCTCCGTGCCGCGATCGAGCACCGCGAAAATTTCGGGGTGGGGCAGCGGCGCACGCGTCGCGTTGCCGGCCTCCTTGTCGAGATCGAGGCGGAATCTTTGGCCTGGTTTGAGCGCCACTTTGCCCTGGCCGAACTTGCCCAGGCGCAATTTGGGGCCTTGTAAATCGGCCATGATGCCAATGGGGCGCTCGACCTTGTGTTCGAGCGCGCGGATCGCGGCGATGCGCACCGCATGCTCGTCGCGCTCGCCGTGACTGAAATTGAGGCGGAAGACGTCGACGCCGGCCGTGAACAGCGCAGCAATTTGCGGCGGGGTGTTGCTTGCGGGGCCAAGCGTGGCAACGATCTTGGCGCTGCGTTGGCGTCTCATGACTGGGGCTGAATCAGAATCGCGCGGAAATCGTTCACGTTGGTTCGGGTTGGTCCGGTGACGATGAGATCGCCGAGCGCGGCGAAGGCCGCGTAAGAATCGTTGTTGGCAAGGAGGGAAGCAAGGTCGAGTTTTAATGCGGCGGCGCGGGCGATTGTCGCGGGACCGCATTGCGCTCCGGCATTGTCCTCGGTGCCGTCGATTCCGTCGGTGTCGGCGGCGAGGGCGTAAATTTGCGGCTGGCCGTCAAGGGCGAGCGCCAGCGCCAAGATGAATTCGGTGTTAGGTCCGCCGCGGCCCTGGCCGCGTACCGTCACCGTTACCTCGCCCCCCGACAAGATCACTGCCGGCAAACTTGCGCGGGATGTCGTCGCCAATGCAAGCCGCGCCTGGTCCGCCGCGACCGCGCGCGCCTCGCCCTCGATAGCATCGGAGAGCAAGATCGGCATGGTGCCGGCGGCTCGCGCCGCCGCCGCCGCCGCCGCGAGCGACTGTTTGGGCGTCGCTATCAGGCGATATTGGGCTTTCGCAAGCCGTCGATCGCCGGGCTTGGGGGTCTCGTCGGCCGCTTCATCGAACCGCTGGGCAACCGCCGCGGGGGCGCCGATGTCATATTTTCTTAAAATGGCGCGAGCGTCGGCGAAGCTGCTCGGGTCGGCCGCCGTCGGGCCCGACGCGATCACCGCCGGATCGTCCCCCGGCACGTCGGAAATGGCCAACGTCACGACACGCGCCGGATAGGCTGCAACGGCCAAGCGTCCGCCCTTGATCGCGGAGAGATGCTTTCGCACGCAATTGATCTCCCCGATCGTCGCACCGGATTTGAGCAGCGCGCGCGTTACCGCCTGTTTGTCGGCCAGGCTCACGCCGGACGCCGGCAGCGTCATCAGTGCCGAGCCGCCGCCAGAGGCGAGGAACACCACCAAATCGTCAGCCTCGAGCCCCCGCACCAGATCGACGATGCGCCTTGCCGCGCCGACCCCGACGGCGTCTGGCACGGGATGGCTCGCCTCGGCTACCTCGATGCGGCTACAGGCGACGCCATAGCCATGCCGGGTGATGACCAGGCCTGAAAGCGGGCCCGGCCAGTGGTCCTCGACCGCGCGGGCCATCGCCGCCGCCGCTTTGCCCGCGCCGACGACGATGGTGCGGCCTCGGGGTGGCTCCGGCAGATGGGCCGGTAACACCGCGGCCGGCGCCGCCGCCGCGACCGCGGTATCAAGCAAGGTGCGCAAAAATGACGGCGGATCGGCGACGCGCATCGGCCAAACATAGCGGCACTCGCCGCTTTCGTCTTTCGCTTCCCGGTCGTGACTCATATGATTTTTCGCTGCGCTTGAGGCGCAGCCCCCGTGACTGCTCTGCTCCTTGCGCCACGGGCCGGCCTGAAACTTGAGACATGTCAATGCACCGCCCGATGGCTCGGGTGGCATCGCGGGTTGGTCCGACGCAATCCTTGGCAATCAATCGGTTGACAAGCGACGGAACCGGCTGACGACACCCTATTTTCGTACATGTCTCGGCCTCCGGTGCCATTCCGCTCAGCCCCGGTGGTGTCCGGGGTTGGGATAACCGCGAGCGCACGATAGAGTTAGTGCATGTCATTGCTGTTCCCTTCCGACCCGCCGCCGTTCGAAGAAATATCGGGAAGCGCACCGCTATTGCTGGTGTGCGATCACGCTAGCAATCGCGTGCCCGCGGCTCTTGGCGGGCTGGGCCTGCCGGGCGAGCGCCTAAGGGAGCACATTGCTGTGGATATCGGCGCCGCTGCGGTGACGCGTCTGCTCGCACCGGCGCTCGGTGCTGCAGCGATCCTGGCCAGCTATTCCCGTCTTGTCATCGACTGCAACCGCGCACTCGACGATCCCAGTTCCATCCCGAGCCTGAGTGATGGCATCGCCATTCCCGGTAATCGCGAGCTGTCAGACGCGGCACGCGATGCGCGCCGTGCCGAAATTTTCGCGCCCTATCACGCCGCCATCGCTCGGCGTCTTGCTGCTGCAGCGACTGTGCCGGCCTTGATCTCGATACACAGTTTCACGCCGGTGATGCGGGGCGTGGTTCGGCCGTGGCATATCGGCGTGTTGTGGGCCGATGATCCCCGCATTGCGGCGCCCCTCCTCGCGGCGTTGAGCGCCGAAGCGGCGCTGGTCGTCGGCGACAATCTGCCCTATTCAGCCCGCGAACCGCGCGGCTACACCGTAAGCCACCACGCGCACGCGCCGGGGTTTCCCCATGTCGCCATCGAGCTGAGGCAGGATCTGGTCGCCGATGAGGCCGGCGTTCGCGAATGGGCCCAGCGCCTGGCGCGGGTGCTCGATCCGATCCTCGCCGACCAGACGCTTTACCGCGTCGCGCGGCGGTGAACGGACGATTCGGCGGCGTCGCCAACGTGGCAACCGGCCAGCCGGCAACATCGTCACTGGCGCCGAAGCAATTTCGATCCCGATCCCCGTGGTTCCGGCACTGGAAATTACGCGATCCGCGTCCCACAATAGCGTCGAGGAGTTCTCGCCATGGACCATCAGACCCAAACCGAGCTCGAGGCGGCCGCATTCCGACGCCTGGTTCAGCATCTGCGCGAACGCACCGACGTGCAGAATATCGACTTGATGAATCTCGCAGGCTTCTGCCGCAACTGTCTCTCACGCTGGTATCGTGAAGCGGCCGAGGAGCGCAGCATTCCGCTGTCCGATCCGGCCGCGCGTGAAATCGTCTATGGCATGCCGTATGACGAATGGAAGGCGAAATTTTCGAAGGAGGCGACACCCGAACAGAAGGCCGCTTTCGCAGCGTCGCAAAAGAGCGGCTGACATGAGCACCGTCACGGCGCGCCGATCCCATCGCGACATCGATGTCGTGCTCGCGGCGCTGCGCGCGCGCTTCGGCAATCGGATCACGACTTCCGCTTCGGTGCTGGAACAGCACGGCCGCGATGAAGGTCATCACGCCACGATGCCGCCCGATGTCGTGGTCTACGCGCAATCAACCGACGATGTCGTCGCGGTGGTCGCGCTGTGTCGCGAACACAAGATGCCGCTCATACCCTATGGCACCGGTACCTCGCTCGAGGGCCATGTCGCGGCACTCGAAGGTGGTGTCTGCCTCGACGTCGCGCAGATGGATCAGGTGTTGCGCGTCTCGCCCGATGACCTCGACTGCACCGTCCAGTGCGGCGTCACGCGCAATCAGCTCAACGACTATTTGCGCGATACCGGCTTGTTTTTCCCGATCGATCCCGGCGCCGACGCTTCCTTGGGCGGCATGGCTGCGACCCGCGCCTCGGGCACCAATGCTGTTCGTTACGGCACCATGCGCGACAATGTTCTGTCGCTCGAAGTGGTGACGGCGGATGGCAAGGTCGTGCGCACCGCAAGGCGCGCGCGCAAGAGTTCGGCCGGATACGATCTCACGCGGCTGTTCGTTGGCTCGGAAGGCACGCTCGGCATCATCACCGAGGTGACGCTGCGGCTCTACGGCATTCCCGAAGCGGTGCTGGCGGCCGTGTGTCCCTTCCCCAGCGTTGCCCAAGCGGTCGATACCGTGGTCGCGACCATCCAGTCGGGCGTGCCCATTGGCCGCGTCGAACTGGTCGATCCGTTCGCGATGCGTGCCGTCAACGCTTACGGCAATCTCGATTACGGCGTGGCGCCGACCCTGTTCTTCGAGTTCCATGGCACGAAAGCCGGCGTCGACGAGCAGGTCGCCATCGTCAAGGAGCTGGCGGCGGCGCAAGGCGGCAGCGAATTTCGCTGGGCATCGACCGCGGATGAGCGCAACAAGCTTTGGCATGCACGGCACAATGCTCACTACGCGCTGATGGCGATGCGGCCCGGCTGTCGTGCCTGGCCGACCGATGTCTGCGTGCCGATCTCGCGACTGGCACAATGCATCACCGAGACCGAAGCCGATCTTGAGGCCTCGCCGCTGCAATCGGGCATGGTAGGACATGTCGGCGACGGCAATTTCCACGTCGATTTTCTCATCGACCCGTCGAAGCCCGAAGAGATGGCCGAGGCCCGCCGCCTCAACGAGCGCATGGTCATGCGCGCCTTGGCGATGGATGGCACGTGTACCGGCGAGCACGGGGTCGGCTACGGCAAGATCGATTTCCTTGCGGCCGAGCATGGCGAGGGCGTGGCGCTGATGCGCCTTCTGAAGCGGACGTTCGATCCGGACAATATTCTCAATCCCGGCAAGGTCGTTCGCGTGTGAGCCGCTTCGAAATCACGATCCACGACATCACCCGGCTCGGGGTCGATGCGATTGTGAATGCCGCGAATTCGACGCTGCTCGGTGGCGGCGGCGTCGACGGCGCGATCCATCGTGCGGCGGGACCCGAGCTCCTTGCCGAATGCCGCGCGATCGGCGGCTGCCCGACAGGCGAAGCGCGGATCACCAAAGGCTACCGGTTGCCGGCGCGCTACGTGATCCACACCGTAGGGCCGATCTGGCACGGCGGCAGCGCCGGTGAACCCGAATTGCTGGCGCGCTGCTATCGCAACAGTCTCGCGCTCGCGGCCGAGAACGGCATCGCGTCGATCGCCTTTCCGGCAATTTCGACCGGAGTATATGGCTATCCGAAACGCCTGGCCTGCGACGTCGCGGTCGCCGAGACGCGCCGCTTCCTTGCCGCCAACGCGACGGTTGCGCGCGTGATCTTCGCTTGTTTCGATGCCGCGACCGCCGCGCATTATCAGGCAGCCCTGGCCGGGGGTTGATCAGCTCCGAGCCGCGTTGGCGAAATTTCTAACCACGGCACATTTCGCCGCTGCGATAGGCTTCGAGCACCAATAGCCGCAGGCCGCTCGACAGATTGCCGGCCCGGCGTTCATCGACGCTGGCGATCAGACTGGCGAGCGAGGTGCCGCGCTTGGCGGCGATTTGGCGCAGCGCCTCCCAGAACTCCTCTTCGAGCGACACGCTTGTGGCATGGCCCGCGACCTTGACTGAGTGTTTGGTGATCACGCCGGTCCCAACATTGTGCCGGGTTGGCCCCCCTCGTCGAATCTTCCGCCCCGACAGCCCGCGGCGTGATGGCGGCGCCTGGCTCGCGTCTCGGAGCGCACGCCCTCGGAGCAATTTGCACTGCCTGGTCATGGCGGCGGTGGCGACGGGGCGCCGTCACCACCATCGGCGAACTCGCGCCCGCGCCGGCCAAAAAGCGCATCGATGCCGGCATATGCACGGTCACCGACGCAGCCTGATCTCGATCCCGTGCCCCGGGTCGCGCTCGATCCGTGTTGCCGCGCGCGCAGTAATGGTTTCTTTGCCGCTGCGGACCAAGCCGCAGGCGATTATAGCGCGTCCTATGGCCGGGGGCGTGGGGTATTGCGGGCTTCGTCGACGAAGGTTGCCCGTTGCGTCGGCGTCAGGCTTGCCAGGAATTTGCCCATGGCGTTGGCGATGTCCTGCTGAAATTCGATGCGGTTCTTGACGGTGCTGTCAAGCAGCGTGGTGATCTGGTCCGACGATGTCGCCGGATCGGCGATCCTAGCCCACGCGGCGGCGTTGGCCGCGCGCATCGCGGCACCGTGCGTGCGCAGTGACGTCTGGAATTGCCGAAACGCTGCCGCTTGGGTGTCGCTCAATTTCAAATCGGCGGCGATCCGTTCGAACCGCTCGCGCTGGTTTAGCACCACCAGGCGGTGCCGGTGACGAAAATGGCCCGCGACCATGCCGACAAAGATGAGATTGAGCGCGACTGAAACCGCCACCACCACGATCAGCCAGCGACGGCGGGACGGGCGCGTCCCGACGGCGTCGCTCATATGCCGGTATCCTCGTCGTCAGTGGCGAGGATAGTGCCTGGCGTCCCGATCACGGCCTGTTCCACGGTCGGGCTCTGGCCGGAATCCGGCAGGTCCATGATATTGTACCGGCCGAGCTGAAACCCGATCAGCACAGCGACGACCATGCTTGCGGCAATGCCGCTCCAGGTGGCAGCGCTCCGCCAACTCGGCCGCGCTGACACGAGCGGCAGCGGCCATATCTTCTCATCGGGTTGAGCGATCAGGGACCGAGCCCGCGCGACGAGCGCCTCGCTCGCCGGGCCGGCGCTCGGCGAACGAGCGGCGACGACATCGTCGAGCGCCTCAGGGCAGTCGAAAAACCATGCCTCGACCGCGGCAATCGCCGGATCGTTCTCGGGATCAATACCGGACCGGCCCAACCGGTTCTCGGCGTAGGCCGCCAGGATTAGCGCGTCCGGCTCGGCCGCGGCTTTTCCCGGCGCTGCCTCACCTTCGCGCCAGCGGCGCCACAGCGCCGCGTCATTGAATTCTTTCCCTCCAGGCATGCTTTTGTCTCCATGACGTTAGTTATTTAGGCGGTTGCGCGTCCGGTCATCCCCGGAAGCGCCCTGCCTCTCGTCTTGCGCGAAATATGAACGCAATTTCAACATTGCCTTGTGGTGCGTACTACGCACTGTCTGTGGATCGACGCCGAGCGCCGTGGCGATTTCAGCCACCTCGAGTTCGCGGTCATAAATCAGGCTGAGCACCAGCTTCTGTCGGGGTGATAGGAGCGAATCGGGATATTTCAATCGTTCGATCGTTTTCGGAGTCACGGCCAAGAGGGCCTCCGGCACGGCGTCGATGGGCGTCGACGGCAATTGCCGGCGCCGCAACACATCGCGGGCCGTGCTGCGCGCGACGATGGTAAGCCAGGTCGAAAGGCCGGCGCGGGTCGGGTCGTAGCTGCGCATCAGGCGGAAACCATCCTTGCATAATCGCAAGAACACCTCCTGCACCAAATCCTCGGCGTCGGCCTGCTCCCGCGCCACGGCCCGCACCGCCGAGACGATGAGCCCGGCATAACGGCGAACGAAGCCGTCCCAAGCATCCTTATCCCCTTGGCAGAGTAGGCGAAGATCGACCGAATCGGGCACCTGATTGCTACTTTCCGCGCCGCTTCCGCTGTGGCGCCGGCTTTTTGACCTTGCCCGCCTTGGCGCGCAGCGCGGCGGCCTCCGCCTTGCCCGCCCATTGGCCTAGCGCCTCGCCGTCCTCAAGAATATCGGCGGGCACCTCATAATAGGCCATCTCAACGGTCTTGCCGTTTGGCATCGTGTAGGTGAAGGGCTTTGCCGCCGACGCCGTCGCGCCGGCCCGGCGCCGCGCGGTGTGGAGGAATGGTCTGGCGGCGGCTTCCTCGTAGTCGGGTCGATTATGCGCGTCGACGCGGAAATAGACGGCGTCGCGCGCGATCAGCCCGAACATGAGCGATCCGCGATAAATGCCCCAGCCGCCAAACAGGCGGCGGACCGTCACCGGCGCCCAATCGCGCAACTGGTCGACCAGGTACTCGCCCAGAGGGTCGGCTGTCTTGACCATCAGTCGAGCCGCTTTACGAGAAAATAGGTCTTGTGGCCCGGCGGAAAATCGTCAATCACGGCATAGGGCTTGAACCCGAGCTTCGGATAGAAGTCCGGCGCCTGGAAGCTGGCGGTGTTGAGATATATGCCGATGCAGCCGCGTTTGCGCGCCTCTTGCTCGGCGAGTGCCATCAGTTTCCGGCCATGGCCCTGGCGCCGCAGCGAATCGGGCAGCCAGAAAAGCTCGATATACATCCAGCCCCAGCCGGTCCATCCGGTGAGGCCGCCCAGAACCCGGCCTTTGGCGTCGTTGAGCACGACCGCAACGGTGTGCCACCGGGCCGCTCCCACCCTTTCGCCATTATAGGCGACGAGGCCTCTCAGAATGGTCTTTCGCGCCGCGTTGCGTGACGCGCCGGTGACGTTGTATGTCAGGCGCGACACCGGCTTAGCGCGGGTACTGACGGCCATCAGCGGTCATGCTCTATGTCAGTTTGGCGAAAAAATCGTTGCCTTTGTCGTCAATAACGATAAAGGCCGGGAAATCCTTCACCTCAATTCGCCAGATCGCTTCCATGCCGAGTTCGGGATAAGCCAGGGTCTCGACCTTGGTGATGCAGTCTTTGGCGAGACGCGCCGCCGGGCCGCCGATCGAGCCGAGATAGAAGCCGCCGTGTTTGCGGCAGGCTTCGCGCACCTCGGCGCCGCGATTGCCCTTGGCCAGCGTGACGAAGCTGCCGCCCGCGGCCATGAATTGATCGACATAGGAATCCATCCGTCCCGCCGTGGTTGGTCCGAACGAGCCCGCGACGTATCCGGCCGGCGTTTTAGCCGGGCCGGCATAGTAGATGGCGTGCTCGCGAAAATAGGACGGCAGAGCCTCGCCGCGGTCGAGGGTGTCCTTGAGTTTGGCGTGAGCGATGTCCCGCGCCACCACGAGCGGCCCGGTCAGCGCGAGACGCGTCTTGATCGGGTATCGCGACAGGCAGGCGCGAATTTCTGGCATCGGCCTGTTCAAGTCGACACTGACCACCTCGCCCCCGAGCCGCGCATCCTCGATCTCCGGCAGATAACGCGCCGGGTCGGTTTCGAGCTCCTCGAGGAAAATACCGTGAGCATCGATTTTGCCGAGGATCTGCCGGTCGGCGGCGCAGGACACGCCGATGCCAATCGGCAGACTGGCGCCGTGGCGCGGCAGGCGGATGACGCGGACATCGTGGCAGAAATATTTGCCGCCGAATTGCGCACCGATGCCGTTGAGCCGCGTCAGCTGCAGTACTTCTTGCTCGAACTCGCGGTCGCGGAAAGCCTGGCCGAATGTGGTGCCCTGCGCCGGCAAGCCATCGAGGTAGCGGCAGCTCGCGAGCTTGACGGTCTTGAGATTCATTTCTGCCGAGGTGCCGCCGATCACGATCGCCAGATGGTAAGGCGGACACGCCGCGGTGCCGAGCGTGCGGATCTTCTCGTCGAGGAATTTTACCAGCGCGTTCGGATTGAGCACGGCCTTGGTCTGCTGAAACAGGAAACTCTTGTTGGCCGAGCCGCCGCCCTTGGCGATGAACAGGAACTTATATTGGTCGCCGTCTGCGGCGAAGAGGTCGATCTGCGCCGGCAGATTATCGCCGGTGTTCACCTCGTCATAGAGCGAGAGCGGCGCGACCTGGCTGTAGCGCAGATTGCTCTCGGTATAAGTGCGTCGAATGCCGGCGGCCAATGCCGCTTCGTCGCCGCCTCCGGTCCAGACGCGCTGGCCCTTCTTGCCCATGACAATAGCGGTGCCGGTGTCCTGGCACATCGGCAAGACACGCCCCGCGGCAATGTTGGCGTTCTTCAGCAAGTCGAGCGCCACGAACCGATCATTGTCCGACGCTTCCGGATCGTCGAAGATCTGGCGCAGCTGCTGCAAATGGCCGGGGCGCAACAAATGTTGGCAATCGCGATAAGCGGCCGCTGCGAGCAGGGTCAACGCTGCGGGCGCGACCGTAACGACGGTCTCGCCGGCAAACGACGACGTCGCGACATGGTCACTCGACAGTTTGCGATAGGGCGTAATGTCGGCGCCGAGATCGAAGAGATCGTGGAAAACAAAATCAGCCATCCGCGAGAGATACCGTAACCGGGCGGCTCGTCAAGCGGTAGCGGAACTCACTTCTTGCGGAACGCGTCCAGCGCGACCACTTCACCCGGTTTGCTGGTGGCTTGGGCGTCTCGCTTGCCGACGGTCTTCGCCAGCGCAAGATCGGGCTGCTTTTCCACCGACTTGGGCTTGGTGTTGGTTCCCGGCTTCGCCGCAGCCGTCGTATCGGCGGCGGCATCGGCGGCCGGAAATTGCAGGCCGAATTTCACCGAAGGATCGGCAAAGGCGGCGATCGCGGCGAAGGGAATGGTGATGCGCTCGGGGCGGTTATTGAAGCTCAGGGTCACCTCGAACGCTTGTTCGCGTACCTCGAGATCCCAAAATTGGTGCTCGAGGACGATGGTCATTTCAACCGGATATTTCTGCGCGAGATGGGCGGCGAGGCAAACACCCGGCGCCCGCGTCTTGAAGGTGATGTAAAAGTGATGTGCCCCGGGAAGCCCGCTTGCCGCAGTCCGCGCCAGCGCCTCGCGCACCACGCCCCGCATGGCGCATTCAACCATCTGATCGTATCGCAACAGATCCTTCACAGCACGTCCGGCTTCCCACCGATTGTTTTCACCATTATTGCCGCCAACTTCTGCGGTTGGCAATGGAATGGAGGGCTTCTGTTGCCCGGTGCCCTCCGAACCGCGCTAAGAGTTAAGCCCTAATCCCGCAAGGGACGTTAGGCCGCAACTGCCTCAGCAGGAGCGAAGTTGTCGTTCGCACCTAAGGTTTGACCCGATAACGGTGGTATCATGCCGGGCGAAAGTCGCATCTTTACCACGCGCGTCGATCCTGTTTCGCCCCCGCAAGATGGTGGAGGCGCCGGGTACTGCCCCCGGGTCCGCAACGCTTATGCCATGCGCGGTTTATCGCCATAGTCGGTTGCCCGACGCACCAAATATAAGACATTTGCAGGTAACCGCAATCCCGGCGCGAGTCGCCCTTTGAGCGCGCGCGACTCTTGTCTAAAGTTCGGGCCATGCCTTTGACCCCGGAACAGCAGGCCGAGATCGATCGACAGCGCGACGAGACCCAGCCGACGCGCCGTGCCACGGTGCCTGCATTAGAGCTGATTCTTTATCAACCGGTATCGGTGCTCGATCATGGGTTCGTGCGCGTCGTCGACTATATGGGTGACGATGCCGCGGTGGTGCAGGCAGCGCGCGTCTCCTATGGCCGCGGCACCAAACGCGTCAGCGAGGACCGCGGCTTGATCCACTATCTCATGCGCCACCGTCACACCACGCCGTTTGAGATGTGCGAGATCAAATTCCACGTGAAGCTGCCAATCTTTGTGGCGCGGCAGTGGATCCGCCATCGCACCGCGAACGTCAACGAATATTCGGCGCGTTATTCAATCCTTGACAAGGAATTCTATATCCCGGCGCCAGACCAGCTCGCCGCGCAATCGCGAACGAATCGCCAAGGCCGCGGCGCACTGCTCGAGGGCGATGAAGCCGCGCACGTTCTGGCACTGCTCAGGGCCGACGCCGAACGCGCCTATGCCTCCTATACCGAGATGCTGAACGACGATGAGCGCGGCGCGGCACGTGACCCCGAGCGGCAGGGGCTGGCGCGAGAACTGGCGCGCATGAACCTGTCCCTCAACTTTTACACGCAATGGTATTGGAAGACCGATCTGTTCAACCTGATGAACTTTCTCGCTCTGCGTGGCGACCGCCACGCGCAATATGAGATCCGCGCTTATGCGGCCGCGATGCTCGTTATGCTCGACCGCTGGGTGCCGATGACAGCCGAGGCGTTCCGCCAATACCGGTTGGGCGGCGCGCATCTCTCGGAAAAGAGCCTCGCGGTGGTCAAGCGGCTGATCGCCGGCGACCGGGTAAGCTGCAGGGAGAGCGGACTGTCCAAGCGCGAATGGGCGGAATTGATGGAGACTCTCGGGCGCCTCGACGGCCCGGATGAAATCGCATAAAGATTGCCGCCTCGGGCAGGACCAGGAGCACATTCGTCGTTGCACCGCATATCGGCTGCACGAGTGGGTCGCGGAAGAAATGGGCTATTTCCGCGATGGGGCCTCGACTACCAATTCCGCGAGGTGATCCCGCAGCCGGCGGGAAAGTCGAAGCACGATCTCGGCGCCTATCAGACTTTTGAGACTGGCCGCGCCTGCGATGTCAGCGGCGCTTGCATCGGACGGTCAACGTCGCGGCCCTCGTTTCGGGTCATGGCAAGCTCTACGCCGACGCCTACTCGATCGCGACCGCCGGCATTTTCGTGCCTCGCGACAGCAAGGTTGAGAACCCGGAGGATCTGGCAGACGTGGCGATTTCAGTGGGCTACCAAGCCGGCAGCCATGACGCGAGCATCCAGGCGCTCGAGCAGTCCGTGACTTAGAGCGATATCAGCCTGACGTTCACCGATGGTCTGTTGTTTAGCCGCGTGGAGCGGCTGTTCGACCGCCGCGTCCCGGCGGTCGCGCTGTTCAGCGGCCCCCGCCATTTCGCTGCGCAGCCCGGCTTCCGCAAGGTCATCGATACCACCTTCATGATGGCGTCGATGGTCACGGGAAACCCCGACGCCGAAGACCTGCGCAAATATTTGAGGGCGTTGCGCTGTACCCAGCGCGACATTGATCGGCCCCCGAGCGCGATACTCACTAATACAAGAATGAATTTCGGGCGCGCTTCCATTCCCAGATGGGTACGCGGCGCTGGGGTCCGGGCGAGCGCATCGTGTTCGAGCCCTATACCAAGGAAACCCTCGACGGGTGGTTGCGCTGGATTGCCGCTTACGGCATGTTTCCCGACGGCACGACGGGCTCGGGCAACTACGCGCAATCGATCATTAGGTTCGAAAATGCGTAAGCTGCATTCCGCCATCAATGGCTCGTCGCCCAGCGACGGACGCATGATCTGACCACAACGCCGCATCACCTCCGTGACATTTTTTTTATCCTATTGCCGTCGATCTTGCGCTAAACCGTGTGCGATGAGTTTCGGGGAATAGTGGGTGAGTGACGTAGCGCGCCGGCGGTTCTTGCAAGGTGGCGCCGCGCTGGTCGGAGCGGCACTGCTCGATGGCATCGGCTCTGGGCCGGTGACGGCGGCGCCGGGAAGCCTCAAGGACATTGATCATTTTATCATCCTGACCAAGGAGAATCGCTCCTTCGATCATTATTTTGGCACGCTGGCGGGCGTTCGCGGGTTCAGTGACGTGACGGCGATGCGGTTGCCCGGCGGCCGCAGCGTGTTCGAGCAGAACGACGAGCAGGCACACCGCCTCGTCTTGCCGTTCCATCTCGACACCAAACGGACGAATTCGGAACGTCTCTACTCGACCGACCACAGTTGGCACGGACAGCACGGCGCGTGGAACGGCGGCAAGATGGACCGCTGGATTGCGGCCCACCGCACCATCGATGGTGCCTTGGCGCCGTTGACGATGGGCTTTATGACGCGCGCCGACCTGCCGTTCTATTACGCGCTCGCCGACGCTTTCACTGTCTGTGACAATTGCCACGCCTCGATGCTGGGACCTACCCATCCCAACCGCTACTTCCTGATGACCGCAACCATTGATCCCGCCGGCAAAGACGGCGGTCCGGCGCTTGACAATTCGCTGCGGCAAGTACGCTGGGAAACCTATCCGGAGCGGCTCGATCGCGCCGGCATTTCGTGGCGCGTTTACCATGATTTCGACGACTATTTCTGCAACGTCCTTCGATTTTTTGTCCAATATCAGAAGGCGCCGCCGACCTCGTCGCTGTTTCACAACGCCCGACTCAACCGGCCGCTTTACGAATTCCTGTGGGATTTGCGGCACGGCAATATTCCCCAGGTAAGCTGGGTGGTGCCGCCTTCCTATCAAAGCGAGCACCCAGACTTCCTGCCGGCAGCCGGCGAAGATCATACCCGCCAGATCCTCGAGGCGCTGTGGTCGAATCCCGAGCTCTGGGCGCGCACCGCGCTTATCCTCAACTATGACGAGAACGACGGACTGTTTGACCATGTCCTGCCGCCGACCCCTCCTCCCGGAGTCGCGGACGAATATATCGGCGATCTGCCGATCGGGCTTGGTTTTCGGGTGCCATGCCTGGTGATCTCGCCGTGGAGCCGCGGCGGCTATGTGTGCAGCGACGTGTTTGACCACACCTCGACGCTCCGCCTCTTGGAGGCACGCTTTGGCGTCGAGGTCGCGAACCTCAGCAAATGGCGGCGATCGGTTACCGGCGACCTCACGACCGCATTCTCCTTCGGCCAGCCGCCGCGCCTCGACGTGCCGCAGCTGCCGGAGACGACGCATGCGCTACTGGTGGCGCAGGATAGCGCGATGGCGTACCCGCGGCCGGAGCCGCCGGCGATCCCGTCGATGCCTCAGCAAGAGCCCGGTGTCCGGCCCCGTCCGGCGGCGGCTTGATGGCGGTCCCGTCCTTGCCACGAGAAAATCGCAGCCGTTACCGCGTTCGGGTCGAGCGCGGTGCGATATGGTGCGAAAGCGAGCACGGCCGGCAATCAGATCGGCCTGACATTTTCACGCGCTTCGGCGGGTGACGCCACACACTTGCAATGCTAGCGTCGGCAAGATTCGTAGCCGGCGGAGGGAAGCATGTCTGGGTTTGAAGGGTTTCCGGGGAGCGTCGTCCGCGCCAAGCTCAGCCATCCGGTCATCGATGCCGACGCGCATATCCTCGAGAGCGATTTCGCACATCTCGATTTCGTGCGCGAACTTGCCGGCGAAAGCACGGTCAAGACAGTGGCGGCGTTCACTGCGCATCACGGTCCGACGGTGCGCGGCTTCTGGTGGGGATTGCCGTCGGGCGACCACACCGCCGACCGTGCCATGGCTCAGCTGCCGCGCTATTTCCGCTCGCGCATGGACGAGCTCGGCATCGACTTCGCGCATTGCTACACGACGCGCGGTTTGAGCCATATCTATTTCCCCGATGACGCAGCGCGGCGCGCCAGCTGCCGCGCCCTCAACATGCTCTACGCCGAGATGTTTGCCGATGTCGGCGACCGGTTGCGGCCGGTGGCGGTGATTCCGACCTACACGCCGCAAGAGGCCATCGAAGAACTTGAATTCGCGGTGACAACGCTCGGCCACAAGGCGGTGATGATAGGCACGGAGCTGCGGGGACCCGGACGTGAGGTCACCGGGAAGGATCCGTTCTTGTCGCCGCCACAGGCGACCCGCTCGATCGTGATGGATTCACCCTATGACTTCGATCCGTTCTGGCGCAAATGCATCGAACTGAAGGTCACGCCGGTATGCCACACCTCGTCGCGCGGCATCGGTTACCGGGCCAGCCCGAGCAACTACGTCTTCAACCACCTTGGCGATTTTGCCGGCGGCGCCGAATTCTTCTGCCGCTCGTTGATCTTCAGCGGCGTCACGCGGCGCTTCCCGCAATTGAGCTTCGCGTTTCTTGAGGGGGGCGTGGGTTGGGCGGTCAATCTCCTTAACGATATCGTCGAGCACTGGGAAAAGCGTAATGCCAAGGCGATGGCCAGGAATCTTGACCCAACACTTCTCGATATCGAACTCTTGGCGCGGCTGTTCCACGAATATGGGGGCCCGCGCCTCACCAGCGAACGCTTGCGCGCCAACCCCCATGGCAGCCGGTTTTCGGAGCGGCCCGAATCGATCGACGAATTTGCCGCCTGCGCGCTGACCGAGCTACGGCAATTGCGGGAGCTCTTTGTCGATCCCTTCTTTTTCGGCTGCGAGGCCGATGACCGCATGATCGCGACCGCCTTTAACCGCCGCCTTAATCCTTTGGGCGCCGAACTGAAGCCGGTCTTCGGCTCCGATATTGGGCATTGGGACGTAATCGATGCCAGCAGCGTTCTCACCGAGGCATGGAGCTTGGTGAATGCCAAATTGCTGACGGAAGAGAATTTCCGCGAGTTTACCTTCGTCAATCCGGCGATGATGCACCTGTCGATGAACCCCGACTATTACCGCGGTACCGCGATTGAGGACGCGGCCGCAGCGCTGCTGCGGTCAAACGTGCCGTGAGCTACACCGGCAAGGTCGCAATTGTCGGCGCCGGGATCGGCGGACTGGCGCTTGCCGGCTTCCTGTCCAGGCGCGGGATCAGCGTCACCGTCTATGAGCAGGCGAAGGCCTTTCAGCGCGTCGGCGCCGGCATTCAGATGAGCCCCAATGCCATCCAGGTATTGCGCGGATTGGGGCTTGAGCCGCGCATCAGGGGCCTCGCCTTCGCGCCGCGCTCATGGAGCAACCGGGTTTGGGACAGCGGCGACCGTCTTTTCGACCTGACTTTCGGCGACGATGCCGAAGCGCGCTACGGTGCGCCTTACCTGTTGATGCATCGCGGCGATCTGCATGCGGCGCTGTTCTCAGCAGTGCCTGCCGAGCTGATCGTCTTCAGTCGAGCGCTTCTGGGCATCGACCATGAACGCGGCGCGCTCACCTTGCGCTTTGCGGATGGCGGCTCGGCACGTGCCGACGCGGTGATCGGGGCCGACGGCGTTCATTCCAAGGTTCGCGAGATTCTGCTCGGGCGGGAGAAACCGCGCTTCACCGGGCGCATCGCCCACCGCACCGTGTTTCCATCATCGTTGATGCAGGGTTATCTGGTTGAGACCTGCACCAAGTGGTGGGGTCCGGACCGACATATCGTGATTTACCCCGTCAATCCGCGGCGTGACGAAACCTATTTCGTGACCAGCGTGCCCGACCCGACATGGGACGTCGAATCGTGGTCGGCGCAGGGCAACATGGCGCAGGTGCGCCGCGCCTTCGCCGGGTTCCACGACGACGTGCAGCGCGTCCTGGCCCATTGTCCTTCGGTGCACCAATGGGCGCTGTTCGAGCGCGATCCATTGCCACGCTGGACCGATGGCGCGATCGCCCTCCTCGGCGATGCCTGTCATCCGATGACCCCCTATATGGCGCAAGGTGCCGCAACCGCCTTGGAGGATGCCGCCATGCTGGCGCGTTCGCTCGATGCGACCGACGATCCGGCCGATGCCTTTCCCCGTTACGAGAGAGCCCGCCGCGAAAGAACGGCCCGCATTCAGCTTACTTCGCGGCAGAACACTTGGGGCAAGACCGCGGTCGATCCCGGCTGGGTCTATGGCTACGACGTGTGGCAAGCGCCGCTGGCCCCCGCGGCATCAACCGCCCGGTCACGGGCCCGATGAAGCAATCGGCCGCAGTCCCGATCAGAAGAGGTGGCGAAAGCCCATCGTGGCGAAGGATGAGCCGCCATTGACGCCGTTGATCAGGCCGAAAATGCCGGAGCGGTGGTGGAAGCGCAGCACGAATTGGTTTT
Organism: Alphaproteobacteria bacterium; assembly: GCA_030041335.1. Taxonomy (GTDB): domain Bacteria; phylum Pseudomonadota; class Alphaproteobacteria; order ATCC43930; family CGMCC-115725; genus JAATGI01. The sequence continues at coordinate 125,126 of JASHOB010000215.1, forward strand.
CGGGCTCGGAAGGGGAGGCGAAGGTGATCTCGGGGGTGAAGAAGTTGAGGAAGTAGGACCCGCGGTCACTCCCTGAGCGGAGGCGTTCCTCGGCGTCGATTTGGCTGGCGATGTCCGGGCCATCGAAGATGGCGATGGTGGTCTTGACGTAGTTGTTCCAGGGAAAATAGGTCCAGCGGAACCCGGCGGCGAGCCAGCCTTCGGTTGCATGCATGTCGCCAAAGCGCTGGCCGATGCCGATTTCGACCTCGAGATCGAGCATGTCAAACATGGTGGCGTAACGACGGGAGAAGGTTCCGGCCGCGATTCCCGCATGGCCCCACTGCCATTGCCATATCGGAATCGGGTTTTTGATCAGGAAGACGCTGGTCATGTCGCTCGTCACTTCCTGCCCGGCGTAGAACGCCGCCCCGCAATTGCCGTCGCAAGTGGTGAAGAAATTGTCGGTATGCCAAACCAGCCACGAATCCCCGCCCGAGGCGGGCGAAACGCTGGCCTCGCCTCCAAGGGCCGAGGCGGCCGATGCCAGGGTCATCCCGGCCACGAGCGCCACAATGCGCCATCCGAGTGCCAGCGTGCTCCCCCTAATCTTGCTCGTGCGCCGCCGCTCGGACACACTAAACGCGATAAATGATGTCAACACATTACCTTATCGCTTGTCATTACACTATTTTCAAAAGCAGCCTTGCGCGATCAGGGTTTGCCCCACCCCCGATGCAATTTACCGGGTTCCTGGCCTAGTCGACCTCACCGATGGCGCCGGCGGCGCAGGTCCACACCCAACCCCGCGAGGAAACGCCGACAATGGTTTGATTCCGCACATAGAACGCGACCAGGCAGAGCGGGTTGCCGACGACATCGCGGGCCTCGTAGAAATAGATCGTCGAACCCGATGGCGACGACGTTGTCGCAAGCGGCGGGCCGCGCCACGCATAGAGCGCTCGCGCCGGCATGGTTATATAAGCAAAACCGTCTTGCGACAGCTCGCCCGCGTCCCTGACGCCACATCCCGAAAGGCAGAGTGCTAGCAGGGCTCTCAGAACGGCACTGGCGCGCATTCGTCTCCTCCGGTCAGATGCTCGCCCCTCTTGCTCCGGTTTGCGGTCGGGGATCCGAAGCGGCAAGCGACAAATCCCCAATGTTATGCGCGAATGGACGGCAACTCACAATCCATACGTGCGCCGTACGTGCGGCAGATCGCGACTTCGCGTCGCTTGACACTGCCGCGATGCCGCGGCTACGGTGCGCGCCGTTTCGGCCGCCGAGGCAGCCGGGACCGCAAGTCTTTGCCTGTTCAGCGGACGGTTCTCCAATGGGTGAACGGGACCCGCTCGAATCACTCAGACACCTGGAAAAGGGTCTCGATCGGGCACGACGGAATCGCGGCGACGGCGCGCAGGCGCCGCCCCGTGGCGGTTTCGGTCCGGGCGGTCAAAGCGCGTTGGGGCTGGCTTTCCGCATTAGCCTGGAATTGGTGGTGGCGGTCGTGGTGGGCGCGGGGATCGGCTGGGCGCTCGATCGCTGGCTCGGTACCGCGCCGTGGGGGATGATCGTCTTGTTCTTCCTCGGCGTCGCCGCGGGCATGGTCAATGTCTATCGGGCGATCGCCGGCATGGGCATGGCGATCGGCTATCGTGGGCGCGACCCGCCCCCGGCGCAAAGCGTAGGGTTTGACGAGGACGACGAGGACGAGAAATAACGTGGCAGCAAGGGAAAATCCTCTCGCGCAGTTCATTATCAGGCCGCTAGTGCCGATCCATATTGGGGGCGTCGACATATCGTTCACCAACTCGGCGTTGCTCATGGTCATCGCCGGTCTGGTACTGACCGTGCTGATGTTGGCGGCGTCACGCAGGGCGGCACTGGTCCCGGGGCGTTGGCAATCGCTGCCGGAGATGCTCTACGAGTTCGTCGCCAAATCGCTCATCGACGATAATATTGGGCCGGAGGGGCAGCGCTATTTCCCCTTCGTCTTTACCCTCTTCATGTTCGTGCTGTTGGGCAATCTGCTTGGGCTCATTCCCTACAGTTTCACCTTCACCAGTCACATCATCGTCACGTTCGGCATGGCGATTTTTATCTTTATCGCGGTGACCCTTATCGGCATCGCGCGGCACGGTTTTCGCTTCTTGACGCTGTTTGTGCCGCACGGCGTGCCGAAACCCCTTCTCATCCTGCTGGTGCCGATCGAGGTGCTGTCGTACTGCATCCGGCCGCTGACGCTGTCGATCCGGTTGTTCGCCAACATGCTGGCGGGCCACACAATGCTGGTGATCTTCGCCGGGTTCGTGGTACCGCTCGCGAGCTTCTATCTGGTGCCCGCCCTATTTCCGATCCTGATCGACGTACTGCTCTATTTTCTGGAGCTGTTGGTCGCGGTGTTGCAGGCCTTTGTCTTCGCGATTCTGACCTGCCTCTATCTCAACGACGCTATTCACCTTCACTGATTATCCTTAGAGAGGAACATCATGGATCTCGCTTCCGCCAAAATGATCGGCGCCGGCCTCGCCTGCATTGCCCTGGTCGGCGCCGGCATCGGCATCGGCAACGTGTTCTCGTCGCTGATCAGTGCGCTCGCGCGCAACCCCGCGGCTCAGGTCACGCCGTTCGCCTTCCTGGGTTTCGCGCTGGCCGAAGCGACCGGCCTGTTTGGCCTCGCGATCGCGTTCCTGATCCTGTTCGTGTTCTAGCCGGCGCGCAGCAAGCATGCCGCAACTCGTCGTCTCGACTTTTCCGTCGCAGCTCCTCTGGCTGGCGATCACCTTCGTCGTGCTCTATGTGCTGATGTCGCGGCTGGCTTTGCCGCGCGTCGGCAACATCATCTTGGCGCGCCGCAACCAGATCGACGGTGATCTCGAAAAAGCGAGCGCGATGAAAGCCGAGGCCGAAGCGGTCATCGCCGCCTACGAACGGGCGCTTGCCGCGGCGCGGCAATCGGCCCAGGGCGTGCTGAAGGAAACGGGCGACAGGCTTGCCGCGGCGGCCGCTGAGCGGCACAAGCTGCTGGCAGACAAGCTTGCGGCCGAGACTGCCATTGCCGAGAAGCGCATCGTCGAAGCCAAGAGCGCGGCGCTCAACGATCTCAAGAGTGTCGCGGCTGAGGTGGCGCGCACCGCGGTCGGCAAGCTCACCGGCGAAACCGTCGACGACGGTGTCGTCGCCACCGCTATCAACCGTGCGGTCGGGGAGCACGGCTGATGGCGACCTTCCGCGATCCCGAATTTTGGGTGGCAATCGCGTTCGTGATCGCTTTCGCGTTTCTGGTGTGGAAAGCGTCGCCGGTAATCATGCGGATGCTCGACAGCCGCGCCGCCAGGATCAAGACCGATCTCGAGGAAGCGGCGAAACTGCGCAATGACGCGCGGCGAACGCTCGCCGAGTTTCAGCAACGACAGAGAGATGCGCTGAAAGAGGCGGAGGGAATCATCGCGCAAGCCAAGCTCGAGGCCGAACGGGTCGCGCAAGCGGCCGAGCGCGACCTTGCCGCCGCGCTGGAGCGGCGCCAGCAGCAAGCCGTGGAGAAGATCTCGCTGGCCGAGGCCAAGGCGCTTGCGGAGGTGCGCAACCAGGCCGTGGACGTCGCGATTGCCGCCGTGCGGCGCATTCTTGCCGACGATCTCACCGCTGCACGAAAAAACACCCTTATCGACGAGGCAATTGCCGATTTATCGAAACGGCTGAATTAGACTTCAGTCGATCCCCGACGCCCTTGGGTGTCGCTGGCGACCCGAGACTTCTTAGACCGTCAAGCCGCCGTCGCAGATCACCGTCTGCCCCGTCACCATGGTGGCGCCAAAACCGAGATAGACAATGAGGTCGCCGATTTCCGCGGGGGCGGCGCGTTTTTTCAGGAGCGAGCGCTCAATCGAGCCGCGGCGCTGTTCCTGGGTCCATTCGATCTGCCATGAACTATCGACGCCGCCGGGTGCTACGGCGTTGACACGCACTTCGGGTGCCAAGGCCCTTGCCAGGTTCTTGGTGAGATTGACCAGGCCCGCCTTGCTCGCGCCGTAAGGCATTGAGCTGCCGCCCGAGCCGGTACCGGCGATGGAAGCGGTGTTGACGATGGCACCGTGCGCCGCCTTCAGGGCCGGTGCCGCCACCTTGCTGCAGCGGAACGGGCCGAGCAGGTTCGTCGCCAGGATCGTTGTCCACAATTGCTCGGTGACGAGATCGAGCCGGGCCATGTCGACGGTCGCGCGCACTCCAGGGGTGCCGGCGTTGTTGACAAGAAGGTCGAGCCGGCCGAGATGGTCGATCGCCTTGCCAACCATGGTAACGGCGGCGTCCGCCTCTCCGACGTGGCCGGGCGCGGCAATCACGCTCAGCCCTTCGGCCTTCAGCTTTGCGATCTCATCGGGACCACGCGGATCATCGGGCAGGTAGTTGATCGCCACGCTGGCGCCGGAGCGCGCCAGGATGGTCGCGGTGGCGAGACCGATGCCCGACGCGGCGCCGGTCACCAGGGCTGCCTTGCCCGCCAATTCGTAGCGAATCATTGATCCTCCTCGGGCTGCCATCCGGGTGGCGCCAATTCAAAGCCGGCAAACTCGAAGGCGGGTGACACGGTGCAGCCGACAAGGGTCCAGGCGCCGAGACTGCGCGCGGCCTGCCAGGCGAAAGCCGGCACCACGGCCTGCGGCCGCTCGCCGGCACCGAGGTCATTGCCCAAACGTACCGTGTCGCGTTCGATCCTCAATTCCAAAGCATCGCCGGCGTACCAATGCCAGATTTCCGCGGCGTCGACTCGGTGCCAGTGTGAACGCTCGCCGGCGCACAGCAGATAGTAGATAGCGGTAATGGCCGCGCGCGTTCCGGCCGGCGCGTCGCCACGATAGGTTTCGCGGTACCAGCCGCCCTCGGGATGCGGCGCCAATTGGAGCGCGGCGATGATCGCTTCTGCCGGCCCGTCCCGGGCTGCCATCAACTTTCGCGCGGTGCCGAGAGCTGCATCGATTTGCGGCGGTTGAAATCCTCGAACCAAACCCCGAGTTGACGGTGGCGCATGCGCCATTCCTCGTTGGCGAAGCGGAAATCAAGATAGCCGAGCGCGCAGCCGATGGTGATCTGCCCGATCGTGAGCGGACCGCCAAGCGCGCCGGCCGCGGTCTCGATCTCCAAGGCTGCCAATGCGCCGCGTACGCGCCGCATCTGACTCTCCACCCAATCCTGCCAGCGCATTTCCTGCGGCCGCAGATTCTCGTAGCGCACCAGGATCGCCGCCTCCAGCAGGCCGTCGGCGAGCGCCTGCTGGCGCAGGGCCGTCCAGCGCGCCGCCCCCGAGGGCGGAAACAACTTCGGACCATCGTGCAGCGTGTCGAGATATTCGCAGATGACCGGCGAGTCATAGAGGATGGTGCCGTCATCCGTGGTCAAGGCCGGCACCTTGATCAACGGATTCTCGCGCGCCATCTCCTCGTTCGGCCTGACCGGGGAGACCGAGGTCGAGACGCGCTCGATGCGCTCGCTCAAGCCAGTCTCGAGCGACACCACCACCACTTTACGGACAAAGGGCGAAGCGGCTGCGAAACGCAATTTCATCATGATGCTTTCCCCTCAGAAAATATCCTTGCGATGGCGAATCTCGGCGAACGTGGCGACCGGGTCGCCGACGGTACCAGCCAATTGTTGCAACGCGGGGTGATCGGCGCGCAAAAATGGATTGGTCAACAGTTCTTCCGCCAACGTGCCGGGCACGGTCGGGATATTGTTGGCGCGCATGTCGTCAATCCGCCGCGCCCGCGCCCGCAGCTCGGCGTTGCCAGGCTCGACGGTGAGAGCGAAGCGCGCATTGTTCTGTGTATATTCATGCGCGCAATAGATGCGCGTTTCGGGTGGCAGAGCTTTGAGCTTGCCGAGCGAATTCCACATCTGCGCCGGCGTGCCTTCGAACAAGCGGCCGCAGCCCATGATGAACATCGTGTCGCCGCAGAACAGCGCTTTTGTATCTGCGAACCAATAGGCGATGTGACCGCGCGTGTGTCCGGGCACATCGAATACGCGTGCAAGGCGCCGGCCGAACCCGTAAGTGTCGCCCTCGCCAACCACGATGTCGATGCCGGGAATTCGATCGCGGTCGGCCCGCGGCCCGACAATGGTGCAGCCGGTCGCGGCTTTCAGCTCGAGGTTGCCCCCGGTGTGATCGGCGTGGTGGTGGGTGTTGAGGATATGGGTGAGGCGCCACCCGGTTTCTTTCAATGCATCAAACACGGGCCCGGCGACGGCGGGATCGACCGCCGCCGTGGCCGCGGTATCGGGATCGCGGATCAGATAGACATAGTTGTCCCGCAGCACCGGAATCTGGCGAATCGCCAATTCAGCCATGGTCCCTCCTTGACGGGCCTAAGGTAAATCTTCGCAGCGTCTCATGCTACACTCAAACCATGTTCGTCGACGTGGTCGATCTGCGCGACTTTTATCAGTCGCGTCTGGGTCAGGTAGCGCGCCGGCAGTTGCGCGCCCGCATCCGCAAGGTATGGCCCGATGTAACCGGAATGCGGGTGCTCGGGCTCGGCTTCGCCACGCCCTATCTGCGCCCCTTCCTTGGCGAAGCCGAACGCGTCTTCGCACTGATGCCGGCGAGCCAAGGGGTTCTGCCATGGCCGATCGGAGAGAAGAATCTGGTCGCGCTTGCCGATGAGGGCGAATTGCCGCTGCAGGATTATTCGATCGACCGCGTCCTGCTGATGCATGGTCTCGAGTTCAGCGAGCGCAGCCGTGCGCTTTTGAACGAAGTCTGGCGCGTGCTCGCCGGCGGTGGCCGGCTACTGGTATTGGTGCCAAATCGTCGCAGCCTTTGGGCAGTGAATGCCGGCACCCCGTTCGGGCAGGGCAGTCCCTATTCTCATCCGCAGTTGGTGCGCCTGCTGCGCGATACCAAATTCACACCCGAACGGGCGGAAGCGGCGCTGTTCGTGCCGCCGGCCAGGTCCCGCATGATCCTGCGTTCGGCGGGCGCACTCGAACGCATCGGCGCGCGTTGGTTCAACCGCTTCGGCGGTGTAGTGATGATCGAGGCGACGAAGCAGCTCTACCGCCCCGCTTCGGAACGTGCAGAAAAGCGTCGCACGGTCTATGTTCCTGCGAACGCCCCCTTGGTTCCCGGGAGATAGCAATGACGGATTTTGTTGCCGAAGCAACGGCGGTGCTGCGGGAAGCCGTGGCCTTGCGCCGCCGCATTCACGAGCAGCCGGAACTTGGTCTTCACAATCCGATCACCGCAGCCCTGGTCGAGGAGCAGTTGCACGGGCTCGACGTCGGAATCGCGCGCAGTACATCGACCTCCGGCTTAGTCGTGTCGCTCGCGGGCACGCGCCCGGGCAAGACAATCTTGTTGCGCGGCGACACCGATGCACTGCCGATGCCGGAGGACACCGGCTTGCCGTTCAAAAGCAAGATCGACGGTCGCATGCATGCCTGTGGCCATGACGCCCATACTGCGATGCTGGTGCACGCCGCCCGTCTGCTCCATCGCCATCGCGACGAATTTGCCGGCACGGTCAAATTCATGTTTCAGCCCGGCGAAGAGGGCTATCACGGCGCGCGCTATATGATCGAGGAGGGGTTGATCGACGCCGACCCCAAGCCCGACGCTGCTTTTGCGCTCCACCAAATTCCTAATCTCAAGGTGAGCACTATCGCCAGCAAGGCGGGTCCGATCATGGGCTCTGCCGATGCCTGGCAAATGACAGTGAAAGGGCGGGGCGGCCACGCCTCGGCGCCCCACGACGCGATCGATCCCATGCCGGTCGCGTTCGAGATCGGCCTTGCTTTGCAGAACATGGTGACGCGGCGTCACAACGTGTTCGATCCGGTCGTCGTGACCGTGGCACATATCGCGGGCGGCACGACGAACAATGTCATTCCGGAGGCGATCGAGCTCGAGGGGACGTTGCGCGCGACCTCGCCGGGCGCACGGCAGGCGGCGCAGGAGAATATCGAGCGCATCATGAAGCATGTCGCCGCGGCCCATCTCTGCACCGCCGAAATCAAGTTCACCCAGGGTTATCCGGTGACGGTAAACGACGCCCGCTTCTTCGATTTCGCCCGCGAAGTCGCGCGCGAAGTTGCCGGCGACAGCGGTTTTGCCCCGATGGCCTCACCGCTGATGGGCGCCGAGGATTTCTCTTATGTGCTCCAGCGCATTCCCGGCGTCATGTTCGCGCTTGGCGCCATGCCGGAGGAGCGTGACCCCAGTGGCCGGGTTGCCCCGAACCACTCGAACCGAATGATCCTCAACGAGAACGCGATGGCCACGGGCATCGCCATGCATGCGGCCATCGCCACCAGGTTTTTGGCCGCCTGACAACGCCAAAGCAGCGTTCCCCGCAAGTTGACAGCGGGGAAAGATCAGCGAATTGTCTGGCACTATCTCTTGGACCGCGACCGACGCGCCCGATCTCGATGGCGCGTCAAGGCCGCCCCTGCGCCATCCATTCTGATTCGCCCAGACTAGCAAGCGCAGTGGGTAGTCACCTTGGCTTTGACGCGATGTCTCCGGTGGTGCACCACCACGGGAGGCCGATAATAGGGATAACCGTAAGCGTAGGTATAGGGGTACGGGTAGGCATAGGAGTAGGGGTAATAAGGATAGGCCGCATAATACGGGGAATAGGCGTAGGGATAGGGGTACGGGTATCCCCAGAACGGCCCGAATCCGAAGCCGATGAAGACGCGGGCCGATGCGGGCGTCGCGACCGCCAAAGCCAGGGCGAGGGCGACCAACGCCCCCAAAATCCCGCTGCGGAATCGTCCTTTAGTCATTGTCCCGTTCCTTGAGCCAGGGGGCTGAAACCAGTCGCGCCACGCCCCCAATCTCCGGTTGGCGGTCTGGCTTCTGCAGATCGGATATGGGCCAATCCTGGTACAAATGGCGACTCGCGGCAGCCCCGCACACCGAGCATCATGACGCGATTGTTGTCGAGGGACAATCGTGATCGCCGCTTTGGGGAGATCAGCCGCTGATTTGTCACAAGAACCGTCATCGCCGCACCGCCCGAAGCTCAACCCTTATATCATGAAAGACATCTAAATAATTGTTTTTTAACTATTTATATCTCATCATGGTTCCATGTGACACTTTGCGGGCGTCGGTAAGCTCGAACCCGGTGACGATGATCGCCCGCACGACCGGTCTACGCGCGACCGGTCCGGCTGTCGCGGCTTCGAGCGGTGCGGTTATGCCGCTACTTCTTCCGCCGCCGGGACCCGCGTGATCTGGTGAGCCTGGAGCGCCGGCAGGACGTCGCTGGCGAACCGGCGGATTTGGTTGAGGAACATCTCCTGCGGCATCGCACCCCGGTTCATGCTGACGAGCACGGTGTCGGCGCCGGCATGCTCGGCGATGGCGATGATGCGGTCACGCACCTCGTCGGCGGTGCCCCAAGGCTGGTCCTCCGCGGCGCGCTCGACATCCTGCATCGTCATCTGGCGGAAATCCTCGCGCGTGCGCGCGGCAGCGCGCAGATTTTCCGGTCGGATGTAGTCGAGCGAGGCAGCGCTGACATAGCCCGTGGTCTTGGCCACCGCGGTCTCGGTTATGTTGCCGTGACTAAAGAGGGTGCGATGGAAGTAGAGATGATAAGGGCCCATCTCCTTCACCGCCTGCGCCTTGCTGTCGGCGATGTAGGCGCTGGCGCCGATCGACAGATGGTTGGGCGTCACGGTGAAGCCGTTGAGCCGCATCATCCTGGCGTAATAGCGCACGATGTCTTCCGTTAAGCCGCGGCCGCCCAGCCCCGGCGTAATCGGCGTATTGTGACGCGCTGCCCATTCGATCGATTCCTTGCTCGTCGTTATTGGAATCCATATCGGGGGATGCGGCTGCTGCAACGGGCGGGGCCAAATCGCCACGTCCCGGTAGGACCAGTATTTGCCCTGGTATGAAAACACTTCCTCATCCCACGCTTTTAGGATGATCTCGTAAGCTTCCTCGTAGCGCGCGCGGGATTGCCGCTGGTCAACACCATAAACGTTGTATTCGCGCGGAATGCCGCGCGCGAAGCCGGAAACGAGGCGGCCATTCGACATGCAATCGAGCATCGCCAGCTCTTCGGCAAGCCGCAAAGGCTCGTGCAGCGGCAATAAATTGCCGTAAATCAGCAGCTTTAGCCTCTTGGTGCGCTGCGCCGCGGCGGCCGCCAGCAGGTTGGGCGAATTCATCAGCCCGTAGGGCGAGGTATGATGCTCGTTGAAGCCGATTCCGTCGTAACCGAGCCGGTCCATTTCCTCCCACGCCGCCAAATGCTCGGCATAAGTTTGCGCCGCAACCGCCGGCTTGAAATGCTTCTTCTCCAGCGGGAAAGGCAATTCGTTGTCGACTTTGAGATGATCAAGATGCTCGCCATAAGGCAGAAGATCGAAAATAAAAACTTTCATCGTGGTGCTCGTCCCGGCCGTAAAACGCGAAGTTGGATCATGGCAAGCCGGGTGGCGCGCGTCCAATCGTTTCATGACGAAGCCCGGTGCGATTGGCTCGCACCCTTGAGCACGTCCAACGGGCAAACGCGCCGGGGCTAGGCGGGTTAGCGTTTGCACAAAATCGGCCGGTCGACTTTTCTTGCCGGTCTTTACCGATCCGCCGCCGTGGCGTGGTCGCATGGAAGGCGGAATTGCCCGAAGACGATTTAGGTGCTCCTCCGAATTGCCGTGCATCAAATCCGCGCTCGCAAACATGGAACGCCACTAACAGTTGAGGCCTGTTGCGCAAGCGCACCCGAATCCAGAAACCGGAAGTTGCTCGATACATCACCCGCATTATGCTAAAGAATTGAGCACTAAGAACGGTCGGTCCCAATAGAGAACGGCAACAACCTAACCGGGGGAACGTCATGGACTTTCTTGCACCTTATCGCCATCAACTGCTCAGCGTTTTGCGCATCGCATTCGCGTTGTTCTTTCTCCAGCATCCGGCAGCCAAGTTTCTCCACTGGCCGCACATTGCCTATTTTGATCACCTGAGTCCCCTTTCCTGGCCAATCGGTATCGCCGGCATCATCGAGACGATTTTCGGTCTATTGCTGCTGGTTGGGCTCTTAAGCCGTCTGTCGGCGTTCATATTGTCCGGCGAGATGGCGGTCGCTTACTTCATGTTCCACGTACCAATGGGTATGCCGCAGCCCGGCATTCTGCCAATCCTGAATGGCGGCGAGGCAGCTGTGCTCTATTGCTTCGGCTTCCTCTATCTTGCCGCTGCCGGGCCTGGCCCGTGGGCGCTCGACACCAGCATGGGTACCGAGGAGGCAAAAGCCACAACCTAAGCTTGGGACACCGGGCGGCGGCGCGCGGCGTCGCCGCCCACAAACTCAACGGAGTCGAGTGTGGATTATCTGGCGCGCTTTCGGCCGCAATTGCTGAGCGTGATGCGGCTCGCAGTGGGTTTGGTGTTTCTTGAATTTCCGGTAGCCAAAATCCTCGGGTTTCCGACGCCCGTGTTCGGTCCTTTCGATCCGCTCTCTTTTCCGTTGGGAGTGTCGGGGGTGATCGAGGCCGTTTTCGGCCTCTTGCTGTTCTTTGGCCTTTTCACACGGATCGCCGCCTTTATCTTGTCCGGCGAGATGGCCGTTGCCTATTTCATCGCGCATGCGCCGCACGGGTTTTATCCGATGCTGAATCGGGGTTTGCCCGCGGTCGTATTCTGCTTCGTGTATCTCTATTTCGCGGCCGCCGGGGGAGGTCCGTGGAGCCTCGATGCCGTCTTGCAGCGCGACAAGGTCTAATCGGGCTTTTGGAATTTCAGCACATAAGCGTCGACATTGTTCGCGGTGTGCGAATGGGTGTCGCGCTTGTCTTCGGGTCGGCGCAGGAAATCGCCATGTCCGACCAGTTTAAATCCGGCTGCCTCGATTTCCGATCGCACCAGGGCCTCGTCGGAACGGTGCGGTGTCTTGACGGCGCTGGCGACGCTGGTGCCGGCACCTGGCTTGGCCGACCAGTCGCCCATGATGAAATAGGCGTGTGGCTTGAGCGCCGCATAAATCGCCTTGAGCAGTTTGGGGCGATCGACGCCCAGATACGCGATGTCGTGATAACAAAGAAGAAAGTCACAAGATCGAATTGCATTCCGGCGGCGCCGGATCATCGAACGGACGCACGACTGAAACGATGTTCGCGCCCGCCGGCGTCTTGAGGCGTGCCTCCAATTGGGCTTTGACGCGAGCGTAGCCGGCCTCAGAGTTCTGCGCATAGACCTTGGCGCCGGCGCGAGCCGTGAGTTCCGCCTTGTAGCCATAGACGTCGAAGATATCGAGCACCGTCATGCCGGGCTTGATACCGAGGAAGGCGAGCCATCGCACGGGCGCCCGATTGGCGTCGAGCTCGCGGTCTGCCGCACTGCGGTCGGGTGCCGCGACGATCGCCGCATAGTTCGGTGAGCTTTGGGCGTGGGCCGCCACCGCGAACAGCAAAAGAAACATTGCGCCGGCAAACATTTTGGACGCCAGGTTTTCCCCACTTGCTTTGGGCCAACGGCCCCGCGGTTTGACCCGCACGAGAAGACTCCCCTCTCCCGCGAACCTTCGCGGCGGGGATCCGCCGGCAGCGGCACTTCCGCCGACGTATCGTTCTCGCCGTCCTCACTTGCCGCGCAACGGAGCCTCCCTATAATGCGCCGCCTTCGCCAGCGAATTTCACAAGGACGCGCCTTGCAGCCTGCCGTCGGCATCATAATGGGCAGCCAATCGGACTGGGACACGATGCGGCACGCGGCCGAAACGCTCGAGACGCTCGGCGTTGCGCACGAAACGCGGATCGTCTCGGCGCACCGTACCCCGAAGCGGCTCGTCGCCTACGCCGAACATGCGCGTGAGCGCGGCATCAAGGTTATTATCGCCGGGGCCGGTGGTGCGGCGCATCTTCCTGGCATGGTGGCTTCGATGACCGCGTTGCCGGTGCTCGGCGTGCCGATCGAAAGTGCGGCGCTCAAGGGCATTGACAGCCTGCTATCCATCGCGCAAATGCCGGGCGGCGTGCCCGTCGGTACGCTCGCAATCGGCAAGTCCGGCGCCGTCAACGCCGCGTTGCTCGCTGTCGCTATCCTTGCCCTCGGCGATGCCAAGCTTGCGGAATCGCTCGACAAATGGCGTAAAGCACAAACGGAATCGGTTGCCGAGATGCCGACCAAGAATTGATCGGCGAAATGATCGAACCTGGTGGCACCATCGGCATTCTCGGCGGCGGCCAATTGGGCCGCATGACAGCGCTGGCCGCCGCCAACCTGGCCTATCGCTGCCATATCTATTGTCCCGACGCGACCAGTCCGGCGATGCAGGTATCGCCCTATGCCACCGTCGCCGCCTACGACGACCAGGCGGCGCTGGAGCGATTCGCGGCCGCGGTCGACGTCGTTACCTTCGAGTTTGAGAACGTGCCGGCCGCGACGGCAGCATTATTGGCGACCGGGAAGCCGGTATATCCGCGGCCTGCGATCCTTGGCATCTGCCAGAATCGGCTCAAAGAAAAGGATTTTCTGCGGGCGCATGGCGTGGCGACAACCCCTTACCGCAAAGTGACAAGCGCGCGCGAACTGGCCATGGCGCTGGGCGAGATCGGGTCGAGCGCCATCCTCAAGACTTCGCAGTTTGGTTATGACGGCAAGGGGCAGATCGCGGTCGAACCGGGCATCGACGTCGCGGGCGCCTGGTCGAGCCTCAAGACGAGCGAAGGGATCCTGGAGAGACGCGTCGATTTTGCCTGCGAGATCTCGGTGGTCTTGGCGCGCGGCGCCGATGGCCTTGTCGCTTCTTATGTGCCGGTCGAAAACCGGCATAAGCTCGGCATCCTCGCCGCCACCATCGCGCCCGCGCCGATCGATTCTTCGCTCGCCACTCAAGCCGATACCATCGCGCGCAACATCGCCGAAGCGCTCGATCTTGTTGGTGTGCTCGCAGTCGAGATGTTCGTCACCAGAGATGGTGGCCTGATGGTGAACGAATTGGCGCCGCGGCCCCACAATTCCGGCCATTGGACTATTGATGCCTGCGTGACCAGCCAATTCGAGCAATTGGTCCGTGCCGTGTGCGGCCTGCCGCTGGGCTCGACTGCGGTGCGATCGGAAGCGGTAATGACCAACCTCATCGGCGCCGATGTGGCAATCTGGCGCGAAGCGATCGGCGAGCAGGGAACCAAGCTCCATCTCTATGGCAAAGCCGACGCGGCACCCGGGCGCAAGATGGGTCACATCACGCGGCTTAAGCCGCGGTCCTAACCCGAGCCCCGATCATCGATGGCCGTGGTTTCCAAACCCGCGATGAGCACCGAGATCCCCAAAAGGCTTTGTTTGCTCTATTCTCAAACTAGGGCGGGCGAAAGGGCGGGTTGCAATCACGCGGGGGCGGCGATTCAGCCCCTCGGCGGCAGGCGTACCATCCAACGACCCCGTAATCGGAGACCATGACTCTCAAACAGTTAGTAAGCGTTGCGAACGGAGCGGGTATTTCGCTCAACGTTGGCGAGGGCGGCAGGTTCGAGATCGTCGACCACAAGCGTTCTTGGACATTCTCCGGCCGGGTCGGCACGCCGCTCGCCGGTTTGAGCGCCCAACGCGGCCGCGATCGGGCCGGTTTATTTCGGGAAATCTCCTTCGCTTTCACCGGCCCAAGGCGCGCGGCACGTCGCGGCGCCATCAGGCTATACGATCGCCGCGATGTCGTGCTGTTCCGGCACGAGTTCATTGATCCCGGAACAACCGCCGAGGTATTTCCGTCGTTGTCGCAATATCCGCGCCGACTCCATCACCTCACCTATACCGGGATTTTTGGCGGCTTCAGCTTTTCGCGATTTGGCGCCGACGGGCCTTGGGTTTTTTTTGACGACGATGGCAATGCTTTCATCGTGTCGGCCGCGTCGCATTTTATGAATGGCTTGCTCTCGCGAGGCTCTCGCGGCGAGCTGCGCTGCGGGAGCGTCGCCAATACGCAAACGATTCCCTCGGGTTTTGTCCAGACCGCGGTGCTGGCCGTGGCGTCCGGCATCAACCAAACCTTCGAGAACTGGGGAAGATTTCTCACGGATCTCGCGGGCAAGAAGCGGCCCGCGAATGATGCCGATGCCGGCCTCAAATATCTCGGCTATTGGACCGACCACGGCGCGCGCTACTACTACCGTACTGCGCCGGGTTTGGACTATGTCGGGACGCTCCTCAAAGTGCGTGACGAGTTCGACGCGGCGAACCAGCGCCTTGGCTATCTCCAGCTCGATAGTTGGTTCTATCCCAAGGGCAGGCGCGGCGATTGGCGTGCCGTTCGTCACGGCGCTTATCTCTATGATGCGGCACCGGAGCTCTTTCCGGATGGCCTTGGTGCATTTCAGAAAAAGCTCGGGCTGCCCTTGGTCACGCATAATCGCTGGCTTGACGCGCACAGCCCCTACCGCAAGAAATTCGCCGTTTCGGGCAACGTCGCGATCGATCCCAAACTGTGGCGACGATGGATGCGTTATTTGCGTGGCAACGGCGTGCGCATCTACGAGCAGGACTGGCTGTCCGGACCGGCACTGCCCCAGCGCACGCTCGATGCCGGCGATCGCTTCATGGATTCGATGGCGGCCGCCGCCGGCGCCGAGCGCATGACCATGCAATACTGCATGCCGTTGCCGCGGCACTTCCTTCAGAGCAGCAAATATTCGAATCTCACCACAATCCGGCCCAGCGGCGATCGGCTAAAGGAGCAGCACTGGCGGTCATTTCTCTTCAATGGGCGCCTGGCGACCGCGCTCGGCGTGTGGCCATGGACTGACGTCTTCAAAAGTTCGGAGACGGCAAATCTATTGCTGGCGACGCTGTCGGGCGGAATGGTTGGGATCGGCGACGCCATCGGCAAGATCGATTGGGTGAGCCTACGACGCGCCGTGCGCGAGGATGGTGTCATCGTCAAGCCGGATGAGCCGCTGACGCCGCTCGATCAATCCTACGTTGCTCGTGCCAAAGATTCGTCCGCATCGATCGTGGCGGCGGCGCGCACAAACCACGAAGGTTGGATCACCTCCTATGTGTTCGCGTTTGGTGGAGGAACGATTACAGTTTCGCCTGCGGCGCTTGGATATGAGGGCCCGGTTTATGCTTACGACTATTTCCGGAAATCGGGCGCCTATCTGACGCCCGAGGCACGGCTGCGACTGACGCTCATGGGTCGCATCGCCTATTTCATCGTGGTTCCCGTGGCGGCTTCGGGTATCGGCCTGCTCGGCGACCCCGATAAATTTGTCTCGAACGCGCGATCACGCGTGCGGCGCATCGCCGACAGCGACAGGCTGCGCGCAGAAATCGTGGTCGCACCAGGGGAAAGCCGCGTCCGTCTTCACGGCTTCTCACGGGCGCAACCCGTCCTCGACGTAAAGGCCGGCTCGATCGAGAACCTGGCCTACGATCAGCGCTACCGATTGTTCCAGTTCGATTTGACTGCCCGGCCCGGCACAGCCGCGACGATCACCGCGCGCACGTCGCGTCAATAAAGCGGTTTGTCCGCCCTGCTACTGACCGGTCTCCGGAACCGGCTGGCAACACGGCCCCGGGTCCCGGTGTCGGGCCGCGCGCGACGCCGGCTTGCGCGAACCCGTCGCAGACGGGACGGCAAAGCTGGAGATAACCAAGTCGCGCGTGCCTCGCCCATGATCGCGAGGAGCCGCATTGCGCATTTTTGCGGGGCCAGGTTGATTTTGCGAGATTGGAAAAATCCGCGATCGGGCGCCGGCTGATGGGCGGTTAGCCCGCCTTTAGCCGGTGCGGCAAAATCACGTCGCAAGAATATTGTCCTTCCCACCGCCGCCCACGCCACTCTTCTTTGCTTCCGGCTTCGGGCTGGAAAAATCTCTTCCAACCGACTATCCTTGTTAATGAAGAATTCTTCGGCTGAAGAAGCAGATTGCTGCCACGGAGGCGACGCCATGACGATCGACACGGAAACCAAAGCCAGCCCGGGCGCCAGCAAGCATGGCCGCCTGCCAAGCCGCTTGCACCATAATGCCTATGTCACCAAGGACATGGAGGCGACTCGGCATTTCTATGAGGATATTCTGGGGTTTCCGCTGCTCGCGACCTGGTGCGAGCAAGACGAGTTGTTCGGCGCGCTGCGGGTCTATTGCCATTGCTTTTTCGGTATCGGCGACGGCGGCGCACTGGCGTTCTTCCAGTTTGCGAACAAGAGCGACCAGGACCAGTTCGGGCCACAAATGCCGTTCACGCCATTCCATCACATCGCGCTCAACGTCGATGCGGCGGCCCAGGCCGAAATCGAACAGCGCATCAAAGCGGCAGGCTTGAAGGAACCACAAACATTCGTGTTGGAGCATGGCTATTGCCGCTCGGTCTATGTCACCGACCCAAATGGTCTGATCGTCGAGCTGACGCACGACGCGCCTAATGTCGAGAAGATCAATGCGGATCGGTTGGCCGATGCGCGCTCGGAGCTGAAGCGCTGGCTGGCCGGTGACCACCACTCGAACAACAACTACCGCTAACGACTGGACGGGGGACGAAGTGAAGATTCCGAAGAAGCTGCAACCGGAAATCAACAACGCCTACGAAGAGGAATATGAGGTACCCCTGATTGGAATCGCGCTTCCCGACGGCTACGTCCATATCACGCCGCGTGGCAGCACCCAAGTCTATGACGACGAACATTTTTCGTTCTGGATCCGCGGACGCGGCACGACGGACAAGTTGTTGCAGGACGGCGGCAAGCTCTCGATATTTTTCCGCAAATTGAGGCTTCGGTCAGAGGGCGTTCTGCCGATCGGGGGTATTGCACGCTTCTTCGGGACAGTCTCGGTCCACCGATCGGGACCGGTCTATGACAAGGTGTGGGAGCGACTGATCCCGGGCGAGAAGAAATGGGATCCGGACAAGAAGGGCTTTGCGGTGCTGTTGAAGGTCGAACGCGCCGAGGATTTGTTTGGGCAGCCGCTTAAGCTCGATTAGGCCCGAATCACACCGAGAATCTCCTGCCAATTCCGTTACCGCCGCAGTCGGCGCTGCGCCGCGACCGGGATGATAAACTTGGCTGAGCGTTCGGATCCCGCTCGTCTTTGGCGCTGCGCACGGGCGACCTTCCGAGCGCAATCGCGCATCACAATGTGACGATCCGCAGTCGATGACGGCGTGCCAGGCTGAAAAAGATGGCCGCCAGCAAGGTGAGACTGCCGATGACCACGTAATGGACCGACGAATTGGCATTGATGAAGGTCGAGGCACTCGAGGTCGCTTGCACCAGCGCGGCGCCCAAGAACGTTGACAGGATCGAGCCTCGGCCGCCGCCGACGCTGGCGCCGCCGAGCACAACGACGGTGATGCTCATCAGCGTGTAGTCGGTCCCCGTTGACGGCGAACCGATGCCGACCTGGCCTGCCAGTAACATGCCGCCGATCCCGCAAAGCAGGCCTGACAGGGCGAAGGCCAACATCGTCAAGCGGCGATTGTCGATGCCCAGACGATGGCTTGCCAGCGGATTAGAGCCCACCGCGCGAAAGCGCCGCCCAGGGTCTGTACGATAGAGCGCCGCCTCGAGACCGGCGACGACCAGCAGCGTCACGACCATCGCCAAGGGCAAGAACCAGATCCGGATCTGTGCGGTGTCGGAAATTTCGTCGGCGATATCCCCGGCAGCGGTCGGACGCAGAAGCAGTGAAATGCCTTGCAGACCGATGAACGAAGCGATCGTTACGACGATCGCCGGCAAGCGCAAATATGCGATGGTCACGCCTTGGAGCAGGCCGAAGGCGAACGCGCCGAGGACGATCACCAGCGTGCCGCCGACCAGCGACCAGCCATCGGCGCCGTCGGGGGTGAGGAACGAGGCGGCGACCACGCACAGGCCCGCCAGGGAACCCACCGACAGATCGATGGCCCCGACCAGGATTGCCGCCAGCTGTCCTATCGATAAAAAAGTCAGGATGCCAAGAAACGACAGCATGCTCTTGACGCTTAGCGGCGACAGGAAATAGCCGTTTATTGCTTCGGTGCCGCCGAGAATTGCGACCGTCAGAATCGCGAGAATGACCGCCGGGAAATGATCGCTGGCAAGGAGCCCATGCCAACCCCCGCCGCGTTCGCCGGCGTGACCGGCCGCCGCGCGCGACACCTTGGCAGTGAGGTTGGCCTCGGTGATCGATGCGTCGGTGACGTCGGCGCCTGTGAGCGTACGCACTACGCGTCCACGCGCGAAGATCAGCACGCGATCGCACAAGCCTTCGAGCTCGATGCCGTCAGACGAGGAAACCAGCACGGCAAGACCGCGATCCGCGGCCGTGCGCAGACGCTGATAAATTTCGGCACGAGCGCCAATGTCGACGCCCTTGGTCGGCTCGTCGACCAGAAGCACGGCCGGTTCAGCCGAGATTTCGCGGCCGACCAGTGCCTTTTGCTGATTGCCGCCGGAGAGTTGCGACAGATCCGCCTCGATCGAAGGCGCACGGATGCGCAGTGCTTCTACGATCGCGGCCGCTTTGTCTTTCTCCCGCGCGCGATTGATCAGGCCGAAACGCGAGATCGTGCCCAAAAATCCGAGGCTGAGATTTTCCCGCAGGCTGAGATTGAGGAACGCCCCCTCCCGGTGCCGGTCATCCGAAATGAAGCCAAGGCCTGCCCTACGGAAAATACCGGGACGATCCCCGCTTATCGCCTGGCCCCGTACCACAACTTCGCCGGAGAGCCGCGGCTCGATCCCGGCAGCGGTGCGAATGAAGGCGCGCTGTCCCTCGCCTTCAATGCCGGCAAGACCGACGATCTCGCCGCGCCGCGCCACCAGATCAACCTGGTCGAACCCGTGTCCGCTGAGGGCGCGCGTTTCGAACAGAATCTCGCCGCGTTCCGCGGCCTTCGAAGGGAAAATCTGGCCGAGCGGCTTGCCGGCGATCAGGGTGACGATTTCGCCGGGGGTGATGGCGCGTGCCAAGCGCCGGTCGATGATCTCCCCATCGCGCATCACCGAGATGCGATCAGCCAGCTCGTCGACCTCATGCAGCCGATGGGAAACGTAAACAATTGCCGCATTGTTACGCTTCAATTCGCGAATCAGCTCGAAGAGCTTGTGCACGTCGGCCTGCTGGAGCGGCTCGGTTGGCTCGTCAAGGAACAGTACCTTCGGGTTTGTCGCGAGCGACCGCGCCAGTTCGACGATGTGCCGCTGGGCCAGCGACAACTCGGCGACGCGCTGGTTTGCCGGCATGACCAGTTGAGGCGTCGCGACCCGGTCGAGCAGCTCCTTGGCGCCGCCAATGTCAAGCCTTGGGGCCGCAAGCTGCAGGTTTTCAAAAACGGTCAAATCCGTTGCCAGCGCCGGATGCTGATAGACCACGGAAACGCCGATCTCGCGCATCGATCTAGGATTGGGCGCGACGATCGGCTCTCGGTCGAACTCAATTCTTCCTGCGTCGGCGGCAAGTACGCCTGCGGCGATGCCGATCAGAGTCGATTTGCCGGCGCCATTCTCGCCGACGATGGCGTGCACCTCGCCCGGTATGACGTCCAGATCGACCCCCTTCAGCGCTTGGACAGGTCCGAAGGATTTGCGCACGCCGTGTAATGCCATCGCTGGGACGAGCGCGGCGGCACGCGGCGGCGACGACGAAGGAAACGGCACGTCAGCCATAGCGCAGCCGCAGCCGCCGCGCCGCTTCGGGCAAGGCCACGCCGCCGATGACGATGACCGCGTCGGCGAGGTCTTCTGCCGAGCCGCCGAACCCCAGTGCCGTCACCAACTGTGCCAGATAGGTCAGAAAGAAGGCGCCGATGATGGTGGCGACGACGCTGCCCTTGGTAACGCCGCCGATCGAATTGCCGCCCACCACCACGGCCGCGATGGTGCCGAGGAGGTAGGGCAGGCCGCATAGCACCGTCGGCGATACCAGATAGCCCGAGAGCATGATCGCCGCGATCGCGTAGAGGAGCCCCGCTACGACATAGGTGAGGAGACCGTAGGTCTCAAGCGGAATGCCAACCGCGTGCGCCGCCGCCGGATTGACGCTGACCGCGATAAACCGGCGTCCGATGACGGTGCGCGTCATGACGAAGACGACGGCGCCGACGACAACGGCCAACACCCAAATCGTGTTCGGAACGAAGAGGGCACGTCCCTCGAAGAAGGACACGAGCATTGGCGGCGCCTGTACCGAGGCGCCGGTCGACACCCAGTATGTGAGCCCGAACAGGATCGCGTTGGCGCCAATGGTGGTGACCAGGGGAGGAACCCCCAAATAGGTGATGATCGCGCCGGTGAGGGCGCCGCAGAGCGCGCCGACGGCGAGGGCGACGACCACCCAGAATATGACCGTGCCAAAATGCGTACTGCCGTCGGGCAACTTGGTCACGATCACCGCCGTAAAGGACATGATGCCGGCAACCGAGAGATCAAGGCCGCGCTGCTGGATCACCAGATGTTGGCCGATGGACGGCATCGCCAGAATCGCGAAATAGGGCAGGGTGGAAAGAATCGCAGCGGAATTGATCGTGCTCGGCGCGAGTATGGAGCCGATGATTACTAAAACAACCGTGGCGACGAAGGATTTGGCGGCAAGAGGCAAGTTGGCCACGTCCCAAGAAAAACCAGGCAGTTACGAACCTGCCATCGTCGCCTGCGGAGCGGCGACCGCCGTTCCCCCCGGATATTCCGCCCCTTGTTGCCCGCCGACGCAATCGGGCGGGCCCGGTGGGGGGAGCGGCGGGCGCTCGCTGGTTACTTGCCGCCCAGCGCGGTCAGCTGCTCCGTCTTGCTCAGCATCGAGGATGGGATCGAATCCGCCGGCATTTGCTTATCGCATTTGATCGCGAGCTTCGGATTGTTCGAGGTGTTGTCCTCGGTAAAGGGAAGCGTGATCAGGCTAGGCTCAAGGTTGTTGACGCCTTCAGCCGCGGCCACCGCCTTGCGCAAGGCCAGGCGGACCATCCAGGTGTGGGCGTCCATACTGGCCATTTTGAAGCCGGGGTGGTCGGCGGTGAGGCAACTCAGATCCATCAACGATTGCCCGACATAGGTTGGCACCGGCTTGCCAGCCGCAAGGAAGGCCCGGATCGGCCCTGTGGTTTCGCTGTAAATCCCATCGATCTCGGGATACTTGGCTATCAACGCCGCGGTCTTCTGCTGCGCCAAGGCCGGATCCCAATTGGTCGGCACCGGCTGTCCCTCGAGCACGTGGATGTTGGGATATTTCTTGAATACAGCCGCCCAGCCGGTCACCTGAGCGCCGGTCATCGGGTTACCCGGGGTACCGCCGAAGATCAGCACATTGCCCTGATCGTGAAGGGTCCTGGCCAGCCACATGGCGAACTGCTGGCCGACCACAACCTGGTCTTCAGTCACGCGATCGACATAGTCACGGCCGATCTTGCCGGGGAAGTTGTCGGCCGGAGTGCCCGTGTCATAAGGCACCACCGCGACGCCCGCCTGCGTGGCTTCGCGTGTCGCCTTGGTGATTGCCGCGCCGCCATCGAGGAAGGTCACGATCACATCATAATGCTGCGCAACCAGGCCTTCGATGTCTGCGATCTGTTTTTCCGGCTTGAACTCACCATCAGTGTATTTGGTCTCGGTGATGTTCTTGCACTTCGCGGCCTCGTCCTCGAACTCGGCGCGGGTAATATGACGCCAATAATTGCCGCCCCAGCCATCCGACAGCGCCACTTTGATCTTCTTGTTGCCGCAGAATTTCGACATCGGCTGAAAGTCGGCGACCGTGCCCTTCTTGTTTGGCGCAAGATCGACCTTGGTGATATCGGCGGCAAATGATGGCGCAGCCAGCACCGCCGCCATGCTCAGCGCCGCTGCGCCGAGCATCAGTTTTTGCATTGACGACATTCCACCCCTCCCTTTGGCTCAACTCCGGCGAAGGCGAGGGTTGGGCCGACCCTGCTCTCGCTTTTTGCTTAAACGCAGATTTGACTGAAAAAATTTAATTTTCAATAACAAAAGATTTACCGGCTTGCGGCTGGCGGAAATTCGCGGGCGGGATTAACGCACGGCAAGGGTTTAGCGGTCGATTTTGAGCCAGGGATAGCGAGCCGTGTCTTTGCCCGCGTAATCGGGATCGAGGTAGATGAAGACGCGCTGAATCTTCCAATCGCGAATCTCGAAAACGTCACACCATCGTCCGGCCTGCCACTCGGGCGCGCCTGCCCGCCATGAGCCGTCGCGATGCTCGCCGTGGCTCGTTCCTTCGCACACGACCAGATCGCTACCCGAGAAGATCCAGTTGAAATGCGAATAATGATGAACGATCGATTTGATGGTGCCCCCGACTTCGGTGAACAGCTTTTCTATTTCGGCACTGCCGTTGGCGAGGCCCCACTTTGGGAAATACACCTGAGCGTCGCCGGCGAAGAGCTCGAGGATCGACCCTCCGGTCGACGTCTTCCCGCCATTGTCGAAGGCTTTCAGATATTCGAGCGCAACCGACTTGCGCTGCTCGTCAGTCATTGTCTGCGTCGTTAGCGCCATGCGTCGCTCCCCTCTATCCCCCGAACCGGGTTTTTTGTTGCCGATCCAACAAAATGGAACTCGCGAAACCCGACCCTGCGCACGGCTCTCAGCGCAACCCTGGACAGGGTAGACAAAATCTAAAGAATCAATCGCTTAGATCAAGACACTACGAGACGAAACGACCGAATTCAAGCACGCTCGATAAGCCGCGGTGCCTTGCCCGAAGGTGTCGGAATCTGATTAACTTGTGAGGCGAAGCTAATAACCGGCGTCAGACAGAACCCCCGACCGGGTGAGGTGCAGCACGCGGTCCCATCGACCGGACTGCTCGGAAGTGGCGCGCAATGGTTAGACCGGTGCTACCATGGCGACGCGGTACTGTCATTGACTTCGGCATACCATACCGTCACGGCGATGAAACCTTGGGAGCGCTAGAGAGAACGTCATGCGGGCGAGAGATGTGATGGTGCGGGACGTCGTGACAGTCACTCCCGACACCGATATCGAAGAGGCGGTTAAGCTCCTGGTCGCACATGATATTAGCGCGTTGCCGGTCGTCGATGGTCACGCCAATCTCGTTGGAATCATCAGCGAGGCAGACCTGATCCATCGCCCCGAGATCGGCGCCGAAAGGCGGCGACCGTGGTGGCTCGAAGCGGTAACCCCTGCGGCGACCCTGGCCGACGAGTTTTCGAAGGCACATGGCAAGAAAGTCGGCGAAATGATGACCAGGGACGTCGTGTCTACGACGGAAGACACGCCGCTGTCGGAAATTGCGGCGCTGCTTGAGCACAAGCGCATAAAGCGCGTGCCGATCACTCGGGACGGCAAGGTCGTCGGCGTGGTGAGCCGCGCCAATCTCATTCAGGCTCTGGCGTCGCTCGTCGGCGACCTTGAGGAAAGCCCGACCACCGACCGCAAGATTCGGGACGATTTGCTCAATAAGCTGAAGCAGCAGTCTTGGACGGATTTTGGCGCCCGCAATGTCATTGTCTCTCGCGGCGTGGTGCATCTCTGGGGTCTCGTGAGCTCGGATTCGGAGCGCAAGGCGCTGATTGCGCTAGCCGAGAGTGTACCGGGCGTGACACGTGTCGCTGACGAAATGTTCGGGTACTGACGGAAGCGCGTGCCGAGCGTCAAAGCGGCGCTCTGATGCTGGAAGGGACGATGTCTTGAGTTACGAATGCCGGTCCGGGCCCGCCTAAGACTCAAACATCCTGTGAAACCTTTAGCCGACCTTCGGGCTTCGCCCGGTCGTACGACAAGCGCGAAGCCGGGGTAGTCTTTTCGCTGCTCGGTCGCCTCAATGGCGGTCAAAGTCGAGCGGAACGGCCGGCAGAACCTGGGTATGTTCATGCTGCACAGACTGCAGCGCCTCCGGATTGAGGCCAAGAGCGGCCAGAATCGTCGCTGCGATCTGTGCAGTCTCAACGGGGCTTGTCACCATGCGGGCGCTGAAGCTCGGGTTCGATACCAGCATGATGAGTTTCGTATCGTCGTGCGAGAAGCCGCCATGTTCGGCGAGCTTGGCATGGCTCCCCGAGTAGGTGACGCCGATATTCGGCGTCACAATAATGTCAGGCCTGCGTGGATCGCCATTGGGCGGCAGTCCGGTCAGGTTGAACAACTGGCCAATCGCTGGGCCGGCGAAAATCTCACCGATCCAATCACCGCATCCCGCCCGTATGTATCGTCCCGACCTGACCGATGGCTGCGGCCACTTAGCCCCGCACTTGCTGCACCGGCTCCGAGCGACGAGATGGCGCAGCTTAGGCACCCGCGACGAGGCAAAGGCGCAGAAATGGTGTTCGGAGACACAAGGCTAATGGCCGTCCGGCCCCGCGAACGGGCTGGGCACACCTGCGCGACGGTGTGCCACGAGTTCGGAGGTCACTTGATAAATTCGATCTTCCGGATAAAGGATTTCGCGACTCCACTGCCGGTCACATTGGCCGTGTCGATGGCGAGCCCGATGCCGCTGACGTCGGGCACGTGTTCTTTGCCGAAAACCCGCTTGAACGTCTCGGCAATCGGAAAATCGGTCGCAACGGTCGCGCCCCGTGGCGGCCGCGCGACACAGATGAAACGGCCACTGGTGTGGTGATAGCGTCCCATGTAAGGCTTGTTGATCGTGTCGTTCTCGCAGAGAAAGAGCCCGAGGAAATAGGGGCTGTCGGGAATGAACAGCGATCCACTCGGATGGCGCTCTCGACCGAAGAAAATATAGACCATGATCGCTTCCGATCTAATGCCCTTCTCATAAGAAGCACCGGCCGGAAAGGCGTCGTCACCCCACTCGATATGTACACGCGAAAAATCTCGGACGTTCATTTCGTTGAGCAGAAGGCCAAAAGCGCGCGTTTTGGTTTCGAGCACGAGTTGGCTGGGCGTGGCCGAATAAACCACTCTTCGCGGGTTGCTCGCGTCTTGCTTCGGCACGAAGCCTTTCGCGCCGAGCCAGCTTAAAACGGATCCACCTGGAAATCCGGAGAAATCGATAGCGCGTTTCGGGCCGTCCGCCGAATGCGCCGGATGAACCGTAGCGGTCATCAACAGAGCTACTATTGCGCAAATTGCGAGCAGATGCCTGGATGCCATATGCGTACTCCCAAAGCGACGTGGTGGGCGGCCATCGCCGGGCCGAGCCAGGGCAGCATGATTATACCATCGCGCGAGTCCTTCCCGGCCAGAGCGTCGAAATTCGGGGCGCACGGCACTGATTTCGCGGGCCAACGCCTCAAGGGCCTCGAGGTCGAACGCTGGCTGTGACTAGCCATCCTTAACCAAGCGATTGGGTGAGAACCTTGCAAATAGGGATTTGCCAATCAATGCTGATTAAGCATCTCTCAACTGAAAGACCGGATCAGGATGCGATCCTCGATCAAATTAGTGGGCTTTGCGGCTGGAACTCTGATCTCCGCACTCTTCTCTTCACCAGGCTTTGCAAAGGATTGCGACGCGCCAAACCCGAGCGCGGCGATCGCGGCACCTCCAGCGTCAGTATCTCCTAACGCCGCCGGGTTCTCGGGAGTGTGGGGCGGAACTTGGATATTCCAGATGTTACAGGGCATTTACCTGCAGCGAGCAACCGTGTGCGCTCGATTGCATGTATCGGTTACCAGCAGCACTTCCGCCAATGTGAGCTATTGCTCCGGAACTAACTCTGTTACAGGCTACGGCCGCCGGTGTGAACAGTATACGGCCAGCATCAACGGCAACGTCCTTCAATTTAAGTCGAAGTTGGGGAACGCCTTTAGTTTTGCCAACCAGGGAACCTCGCTTGCCGCCGAGGTTCGCCTCGGTTCCTTGATTGAGACGTACCTAACCCAATTTCAGAAAATGTAGCATTGCTTCAGATCTGGGACCGAGGCGGGAGGTAGGTCCAGCACGCAGGAGCGGTCGACGGCCGACCGTTAACCCTTCCGCTCCCCTGCTCGGCCGCTCGGCCCGCCTCTATCGCATCCCACTCGTATGGATCGGCCCGATCTTGACCGAGAGTTGCAGCGCGCGGCGTGACAATCCCAATCATGAACAAAACGATCAGCACATTCCTGCTGCCCTGATCTTGGGAAACGGCGTTCGCATCGCGCTGTTCGCGTGCCCTTCCGTATCGATGAGTCGGATCGCGTCGGGCTCGGTCGGTCCGGTGTTCCTGAGGTTTCTCATGATGGCAGCGAGTACGATTTTCGCATCGTCCGCGCGCGTTACGACACTGATCTATAAGATGGCTTTACGATTTCATCTGAACAGAAACAAAATCGTCCTCGAAAACGCCGCTCATCCTCAATTCTGGTGAGTCCTGGGCACTCGATACCGGACACCCCACTCCTATCTACGGCGAGGCGAGCCGCTCCCCAAGCTCAAACTATCGCAAACGGGAATCCACATTTTATCAGGAAATCGACAAGATCCGCTTGGACCTCCGCGATCTCATTCGACGGATTATTCAAATCCACAGAAAGCCTTTTCCAGACTATTCCCCTTGTTCTGACGATTTCCCCTTGCGCTTCCGGCAACTGCCAAACCCACTCCGTCCACAACTGTTCGAATTCAACCTTTTTGTCGGTACCAAAGCGGATATCCGGCATTATTAGGCCCCTTCTCAAAGCCGAATTTACCGCGACTGAGGGATAGGCAGCCAGCCACACTTGGCCACGCACTCCGCCGCCCATCTGCCGTACGAGTGCAGCCTGGAAGATGGTCTAGCATTTGGCAATCTCC
>JASHOB010000029.1 GCA_030041335.1 Alphaproteobacteria bacterium
CGGGGAACGCTGTTTGCGACGGCGACGGCATAGCGCTCGGCAAAACTCGCCAACACGTCCACGGCGGCGGGATAGCGGCCGATGCCGGTGGTGATGATCAACGGACGCTCGGCCTGGCACAGCCAATCGCCCAGTATGGCGATCGCGCCGGGGTCGGCATAGGGCGGAGCCGGATAAGCGCGCGGCGGTGCGGCTTCGACATGGGCCGCGGCGGCCGCCAGCACCTCGCGCGGCAATGACAGGTAGACCGGGCCGCGCGGCTCGGTCATTGCGATCTCATAGGCGCGCGCCACCACTTCTTCGACCTGCTCGGGGAGGCGCAGTTCGTAATCCCACTTCACCACTTCGCGCAGCATGCCGGCCTGGTCGTACATCTCCTGGCCCCAATGGATGTAGGCGTTGCGCGCGCCGGTGATGCCGTGCTCGGTCAACGGAGTCCGGCCGGCCATCAGAATGAGGGGCACATTGTCGCGGCTGGCATCGATCAGCGCGTTCAAGGTGTTGGCGGTGCCGACATTGGTGTGGACCATCACCGCCTGCGGCTTGCCGGTGATCATGTAGTAGCCGTGGGCCATCGCCACGGCGGCATTCTCATGCGGTACCGCAATCGGTCTTGGCACCGCGGTGCCGCTCTCAAAGGCGCGAGCGAAGCCTTCGATGATCGACGCGAAATCGGTACCGGCATTGGCCAGGAAATAGTCGATGCCGTGCTGTTTGAGCGCCGCCAGCAGCCGATCGGCGGCATTGGGTTCGTTGCGGCCGCCCTTCGCTTGGTCGGCGGTAGGAAAGGCGGCTTGTGTCTGAGGCGAAGTCATAAGGTCGTCCCCACTCGGTTTTGCGCGGACGCTAGCATGCGTCCGCACGGGGCGGAACTGGCGAGTGAGCGGCGATATTTTATGCTAGAGAAAGTCCGGAGGGAGGGCGCGCTATGCCACGCAGACGAAAAACGCCGGCGAGATCATCGCAAATCGGTTCGGCAGGCGACGTCAAGTCGCGGTTGATTGCGGCCGCGCTCGACCTTGCGGCGCGCAAGGGCTGGCGCAATCTCGGCATGGGTGAAATCGCCATCGCTGCGGGGGTCAATCTCGGCGAGGCGTTCGCCGCGTTCCGGACCAAATCCGGCCTGCTCGCCGCCTTCGCGCGCCAAGTCAGTGAAACCGCGCTGGCGGGGGGCGAAGCCCAAGGCAATCCGCGCGAAAGATTGTTCGAGCTGTTGATGCGGCGATTTGACGCACTTAAGAACCATCGCGCCGGCCTGAAGGCCATCTTGCGCGGCAGTGTTGGCGATCCGGCAACGATATGCGGGGTCCCCGCCGCCTTGAACGCGATGGCGTGGATGCTGGAAGGGGCGGGCATCTCGGCCGAGGGATGGCGGGGCCGTGCCCGGTGCCTCGCCCTGACGCGGGCCTATGCCGCGACCTTCCGCACGTTCCTCGATGACGACAGCGAGGATTTGGCAAAAACCATGGCGGCGCTCGATCGACGTCTCAAAGCTGGGCCGTTTGGCGAGAGTGCCGCTCGCTCTGCCACATAAAAGCCGCTATTGCGCTGCAATATATTGTCGTTGAGCCCTTGACGCGGGGGCAGGCTTCCGCCATATCTTGGTCATTGTGCACCGCAACATAAATCCTGCGGGGCGAACCATCGAGCCACCACCAGCGGAACTAGGAAACACAGGACCCTACCATGAACAACGGTAAAAGTTTCTTCGATACCGATGTCGGCAAGACGTTTGCCGGCTTCGCTTTCCCCGGTTTTGATGTCGACAGTTTGATCGCTGCCCAACGCAAGAATTTCGAGGCGTTCACGCAGGCCAATCAAGTCGCCGTCGAAGGCGTTCAGGCGCTGGTCAAGCGTCAGGTCGAAATCGCCTCGGCCGCGATCGAAGAGGCATCAGCGGCGCTGAAGGAAATGACCGCCCCTGGCGGCGCCGAGGAAAAAATCGCCAAGAACGCGGCGCTGGTCAAAGCGGCCTACGAAAAGGCACTCGCGGCAACCCGCGAGCTGACTGAGCTCATGGCCAAGACCAGCGACGAGGCGTTTGGTGTGCTGAACAAGCGCTTCACCGAGAGTTTCGAGGAATTCAAGGACTTCGCTACCAAGCGCGCCGTTGTGAAGTAACAAAGTCCGTCGACCACAAGTGGCAAAGGCCGCCCTATCGGCGGCCTTTTCCTATCGCGGCAGGGTAAGCCGCACCCTCAGCCCGCCGCGCGGCGAATCCTCAAGGCGGAGATCGCCGCCATGGCCGCGCGCGATATCGCGGGCAATGGTCAGACCGAGACCGACGCCTTCGGTCGCCGGGCTGCGCGCCGAATCGAGCCGGAAGAACGGGCGAAAGACATTCTCTCGCTCGGCAGATGGCACGCCGGGTCCGTCGTCATCGACCAGCACGGTGACGCTGTCGGTCAGCGGCGTCACGGTGAGCCAAATGCGTCTGCCATAGCGCTGCGCGTTGCCGACGAGATTGGCGAGGCAGCGATGGATCGCATCGGGACGCAGCGGCAGCACGCACTGTTCAGGCGTGACCACGGCAACCTCCGCCCCCTGCCGCCGGGCCGCCGCGGCGGCATCTTCAACCAATGCCGCCAGATCGGTCGGCTCAGGCTCTTCGCCGCCTTCGCCCTTGGCGAAATCGAGATAGCCTTCGATCATTCGCTGCATGACGCCGACATCATGTTGCAGCTCCGCCACCGCCGCATTATCGCCGAGAAACTCGAGTGCGACCCGCATGCGGGTGAGCGGCGTGCGCAGATCGTGCGACACCCCCGCGAGCATCTCGGTGCGCTGCGTCAATTGTCGTTGCAGCCGTTCGCGCATCTTGAGAAACGCCGCCGCCGCTTGGCGCACTTCGCTGGCACCCTCAGGACGGAAATTCGGTACGTCGCGGCCTTTGCCGAAACTGTCGGCCGCCGCGGCGAGCCGGCGAATGGCGCGAACCTGGTTTCGCATGAATAGCGAGGCGATGGCCACCAGCACCAATCCCGATCCGGCCATCCACAGCACGAAGATATAGCCCGTCGGGGTGTAGAGGCGCTTGCGCGGCGCTGCGACTTGCAGAATGCCATTGTCGAGCTGAATCGAAATCAGGATGTCGCGGGGATCGAATTCGGCATCGATCTGGAACGGCCGCGCCACCACCGCGCCGATGGCGCTCGCGAGTTCATCTTCGATCTGGCCGTGCCCCAATTGACGAAGACCGGGCGGCAGCTTCTCTCCGGGCAGAAAGCCGAAAGTCAGATCGGTCATGCGCTTGGCGTGACCGAGCAGGCCGAAGATCTCCGCATCGTTGTCGGCATAAGCCATGGCGTCGATGGTAAAGCCGATATCGGAGGCGACGCTGTCGGCGAGGCGCCTTATCACCGTACCCCAAACCCGATCGTAAAACACGCCGGTGCCGATCAGCTCGGCCAGCACCAGCGGCAGGATGATAATGATCAGTGAGCGGCCATAGAGCGAGCGCGGCAGCACCCGCTTCCACCAGCGACGGTGGCTGTCGCTGCCCGCAAGAGCGGGCGCCGTTCCGGCAGCGTCTTGCCGCCGCGGTAGTTCGACCGCGGCGTCGATCGGGCTTGAGGATAAGTCTCTCCCGAGAGCCATGACCTATTCTAGCGACAAGCGCGCTGCTCGCCGCCCCTTAAATGCGGGCGGCGGCGCCGGTGGCAGCGCGTCACCGACATGCATCGGGCGCGATTGAGACTGGAAGCGGCGCCCTTCTCGGTCGCAACGCATGGGTCGCCTCTGGTTCGGTCGAGCGATTTGGCTGCGTTGATCGTCTGGCTGTCGAAACGGATCGGACGGACGCCCCTGAAACCCCTCAGCGCTTGCATGGCGGCGGGTTGATCGCGACGCGGTTCCGGACCGTCGAGACCGTGGAAAAGCCGTCGCTCAATCAACCGCGCTCCCTGCGATCACAGTCCGCGGCCATTGCTGCATGACGAAGGGCAAAGCTCAAACGGCACCATCGACCAGCATTAACTTTGCGCACGGCTCAATAGCAGAATGGCGACGGACCAAGAAATGCCCCGCCCGGCGGCGTTGCCGCACCGGCAATGGCGCCGGTCGCACCACCCACCGCGGCTGCCACGCCCACGGGACCGCCCACAAGCGCGCCGATTGCCGCGCCGGTGCCCGCGCCGAGCAGGCCAGTGCTGGCCGCGCGGCATCCAGGCGTCACCCCGCAGCCCGCGAGTGCCAGGCACGCGATGACGAGGAGAATTCCAAAACCGGCACGGGTCATGCCCGATTCCTCAAAAACCCGGTCCTCAAAAGCCGAGCCAACACGGCGGCAACACCCTTCGGACCTTATCGTTCCCGATACCAGGGCACAAGCGACCGAGCTGCGACAACATCGGGGCACGGGCGGTTCCGACTTGGCGCTTCGTGCTTGCCGCGGCGGTTGCCGTGCTCCCGGCATTCCGCCTCGGGACCTAATCGGGCTTCAGGACATAGCCGGTGCCGCGCACGGTCTGGAGATAGCGCGGGAATTTGGGATCGCGTTCGATCTTGCGCCGCAATCGCGTGATCTGGACATCGACCGTACGCAGGTTGCCGCTGAAATTGGCTTCTTGTGACAGGGTTTCGCGGGGCACCGGCTCACCGAAATGTCGCGCCAGCACCAGCAGCAGCGCGGTTTCGGCCTCGGTCAACCGCACCGGAACCGCGCCATCAAACAGTTCGGCGCGATCGAGATCGAGCCGGCAGGGACCGAAACGCAGCGTCCCAGCCGGTACGGGCTGGCGCACCCGCTGCAGGATATTGCGGATGCGCAAAACCAGCTCGCGCGGCTCGAACGGCTTCGCCAGATAATCATCGGCGCCCTGCTCGAGGCCGCGGATGCGATGCTCGGGTTCGGCCATCGCCGTCAGCAAAAGGATCGGCACCTTGCTCTCGCCGCGCAGGTTGCGGGTCAGCGTCAGGCCATCCTCGCCCGGCATCATGACATCGAGGATCAGCAAATCGAAGGCGAGCCCTTGCAGGCGCAGGCGCGCATCGGCGGCGTCGGCGGCGGTGGTAACGCGAAAACCCTGATCGACGAGATAGCGCGTCAGCAGGCCGCGCAAGCGCGCGTCGTCGTCCACGACGAGGAGATGCGGTTGCGCGTCCATTAATCCTTATCGCCGCGCACAAACCGCGCCCGGTCTTCGGCATCAGAGATGAGATCGATCATCACCTTGCGGAACCCCTCCACCGCTTCAGGGCCTGCTTCGCGATAAGCGCGCGCGATGAAACCGCGCTGATTCTCGGACAGATCGCGTTCCAGGGCCACGCCTTGTTCGGTCAGTTCGAGCAGGCGCTGGCGGCGATCACGGTTGCCTGGCGTCTGGCGAATGAAGCCCTGCCGCACAAGCTGGCTCAAGACCCGGTTCAGGCTCTGTTTCGTGATGCGCAGAATGCCCAGCAATTCCGTTACATTGACATGCGGATGCCGTCCGACAAAATAAATGACGCGGTGATGAGCCCGGCCGAAACCATAGCGCTCGAGCATATGGTCCGGGCCGGCGGTAAAGTCGCGATAGGCGAAAAACAACAATTCGATGCCTTGCCGAAGCTCGGGCTCGCGCAAATAGGTAGGAGTCATGGGCGATTTTATGTCAGACATGTTGACTTATCTTTTGCCGGATTGTTATATGGAGGCGGCTTCGGAAGCAAGATTAATACGCAACGCCGCGTGGCACGAGGAACCTTGAGATGACCAGTGGAAGCATACCCTTTGACGATCGCGACGGCGTGATCTGGCTCGACGGCAAACTGGTGCCATGGCGTCAGGCCAAGATCCATGTCCTCACCCATGGGCTGCATTATGCAAGCTGCGTCTTCGAGGGGGAACGGGTCTATGGCGGCAAGATCTTCAAGCTCAGGGAGCATACCGAGCGGCTGATCAAGTCGGGTCGCATCCTCGGCTTCGAGATTCCCTGGACAGCAGATCAGATCGACCACGCCTGCTACGAGGTCGTCCACGCGCAGAAGATCACCGACGGCTATGTCCGTCCGGTCGCTTGGCGCGGGCCCGAGCAGATGGGCGTATCGGCGCAGGAAACCAAAATTCACATGGCGGTCGCGGTCTGGGAATGGCCGTCTTATTTCTCTCCCGAGGCGCGGCTCAAAGGTCTGCGAATGATGATGTCGCCCTGGGTGCGGCCGGCGCCCAACACCGCGCCCGTTCATGCCAAGGCATCGGGCCTCTATATGATTTGCACCATCGCCAAGCACGCGGCCGAGGCGGCAGGGTATGACGATGCCTTCATGCTCGACTATCGCGGGCAGATCGCCGAAGGCACCGGCTGCAATGTGTTCTTGGTCATCGACGGCGAACTCCATACGCCGACGCCCGACTGTTTCCTCGACGGCATCACGCGCCAGGTGGTGATGG
The DNA here is from genome assembly GCA_030041335.1 of Alphaproteobacteria bacterium. GTDB lineage: Bacteria > Pseudomonadota > Alphaproteobacteria > ATCC43930 > CGMCC-115725 > JAATGI01. The sequence goes on from JASHOB010000029.1 coordinate 6,371, forward strand.
AATTGGCGCGAAAGCGCGGCATCAGAGTGGTCGAGCGCGCGATCTGGCCCGAAGAGTTCGAGAAGGCGACCGAGGTGTTCATCACCGGCACCGCCGCGGAGGTGACGCCGGTCTCCGAGATCGGCAAATACAAATTCACGCCCGGAAAGATCACCAAGCTGCTGATGGATGATTTCGACGTGCTGGTCGGACGGACGCCGGCCAAGGCGTCGGCGGCATAATTCAATTCGCGATCGGCGCCGCACGGCGCAGCAGAGACGCACCGCACCCGGCATGGCGTCGACGCCGCTCGCCGGGGGCGCTTGCGCCTTCGCGCAAGATTCGCAGCAACGCCGGTCATGTCGGCGCTGCGGGGGCGGCCTATTTCCGCGGTGCGCCTTTGAACTGCTCGAATTCGACGCCGTAGGCTTCGAGAAACTTGTTGAGCATGGCGCGCATGACATTGTCTCCGATTCGGGCGGCGCCGACGAACACATGGGGGGGGCTGCCGATCAGGCCAGCCACCAGACTGGCACGGGTCTCGGGCTTCGCGGCATCGAAGATTTCCCGGCATTTCACCGTCGATAGATCGGCGAGGCCGCTATCGCCGTCGGCATCGAGCGCGCGCTCGGCGGCAATGACCGCGGCGAAATCGAGAAACCTGGGGAGCAACCGTTCCACCTTGGCGAGCGCGTGCTGCGCCGCCGCTGCATCGAGTTTGCCGGTCGGCGCCAGGTAAACGCGCGACGCCCTGACCCGGTCGTAGACCCGGTCGTCAACCGGCCGACGTTTCGGCTCCCGCCGCGTGTGGCGGGTTTGCCATTCGGCCTCGGTGACCAGGGCGGTTTCAGGAAATTCGGTTTCGACACCGTTCTCGGCCGAGCAATAGACGATGCCGTCCTCGACGTCTTCGACGACATAACACCGGCCCTGCTTGTCGTAGGCGACGGCGCCGCTTCGAAATTTCGACGCCATCACACCGTTCCCGCGACCCAATCGTCGATCAACCTTCGCGCCACCGCGATGCCGGGCGGCACGAAGAAGTCCTTGCCGCCGCGAATATTCTGCCGCAGGAAGTCGCGGCTGAACCAGTTCGCGGATTCGATCTCGTCCGGATCGATCTTGATATCGGTGCTGACGGCACGCGCGTGGAATCCCAACATCAGCGACGCGGGGAACGGCCAAGGCTGCGACGAGTGATAGGTCACATCGGTGATGTGGATCCCGGCCTCCTCGAGCACTTCGCGCGCCACCGCATCCTCCAGACTCTCGCCGGGCTCGACGAAACCGGCGAGCGTTGAATGCATGCCCTTGGGCCAGATCTTCTGCCGGCCGAGCAGACAGCGGTCGCCGTCGTGCACCAGCATGATGACGGCGGGATCGGTACGGGGAAAATGCGCCGTGGCGCATTTTTCGTTGCTGCAGCGGCGGACGTGGCCCGCTTCTTCCGGCTCGGTCGGCGCGCCGCACACGCCGCAGAATTCGTGACGGCTGTGCCAGTAGAGAATACCGCGCGCGTAGGCCATCAGCGAACCGTCGCGATTGCCGACCAGCGGTCCGATGCGCCGCAAATCGGCGAATTCCAGCTGCGTCTGCGAGCGGATGATGTCGAGCGGCAACTCGGCCGGCGACAGATCGTGCGCAAAAAAGCAACTGTCCTCGATCTGGCCGAGAAATACCTCGGTGCGTGCGCCGCCGACGATCTGGTCGCGGGTCAAGAAAACGGCACGCGGCGGCAGGCCATCTTGCGCTTTCGTCACCAGATTCTGATTGCGCCACACCGGCACGATGCGGCTCTGCGGATGATGGACTCGCGTCGCCAGCCAGTCCCGGTCTTTGCGCAGTTTTGCGGCCCGGTCATAGCCGCCGGCGGCGTAGTAATTCGGTTCCCTTGGCAAGACTAAGTCCTTCGCATTTTCGCCGGATCGGGCTGCGGCGGGGCGTTGATGCCCAGCACGTCGCGCAAGAGATCGGCGCGGTCGAAGCCCGCCATGACGCGCGCGTGCCATTCCATCACCCACTCGCGAGTCTCGGGATGGGTAAAGATGAAGAAATCGCCATCCTCGATCGCACGCCGAACATACTGTCCCACCTGGTCAGCCGACAGGCCTTGCTTCAGCAACGACGCCATCACCGGAGAGATCTCGCGCTCGAACGGGCCGCCAAAACGCTGGGGCCGCATGCGGCCGGCGCGGTAAATGTTGGTGTCGACGCCGGCGGGACACAACACTGAGACTCCGATATCATGTCGCGCCATGGCGTCCTGCATCGCGAAAGACAGCGCCACGACGGCGAACTTGCTGGCCGCATAGATGCCGTTATTCATGCCCGGTGCGATGCGGACGCCGGCGATCGAGGCGGTGTTGACGATGTGCCCGCCCTCGCCATGCTTCCTGAGTTTGCCCGCGAAGGCCTTGAAGCCGTTGATCGGCCCCATGGTATTGACGGCGAACATCCAGTCGAAAATCTCGTCGGGCGTGTCCTCGAGCGCCGACGCGCCGGAACCGACCCCGGCATTGTTGCAGACGATATGCACCTTGCCGAATGCGTCGATCGCGGATTTGGCGGCGCGTTCGACCGCGGTGTAGTCGCGCACGTCGCACGCCACGCCGCGCACCTCCGGCAGATTGCCTTTGAGGCTCGCGACCGCGTCGGCCAGCGGCTTCTCCTCGATGTCGGCGATCATCACCCGCGCGCCGGCCTCGGCCAGCGCCCGCGCCATGGCGAGACCGATGCCACTGGCGCCACCCGTGACGAACGCGGCTTTGCCGTGAAAATCCTTCATCAGCGAAGCTCCTGCGGCGCGGGGCCGAGTTTGCGGTACGCCGCCATGAAGCGCTCGACCCGCTTTTCGAGCGGCGGCCGCATATGTGGAT
>JASHOB010000216.1 GCA_030041335.1 Alphaproteobacteria bacterium
TTCGACAAACGTGCTTTTCCTGCCGAAGGCGTCGCTACGCTCGAATTTGTTGCCGGCTGCACCTGCTTCGGCTTGCTAATGGTGTTCCCGAACGAGGCTTTCCCCCTTGTCTGGATCGCGCCGCTGCTCGTCCTCGATGCTATTGCAAGGGTAACGCGCGTGCCAAACGCGATCTCGGTGCTGGTGGCGCGCGGAGATTATCTCCCAATTGCGGCAATTGCAGCGGCGACGTTGATAACCGGCTTCTTTTGGGAATGCTGGAACTTTTATTCGTCACCAAAATGGGTATACACAATCCCCTACGTCGGCTTTTGGAAAGCATTTGAAATGCCAATCTTGGGGTATCTGGGATATCCTTTTTTCGGATTGATCATCTTTAGCTACACGACGATCTGCCTCTGGCTGATGGGCAAGCACGATTTGGTTCATGATTTTTTTTCGCGCGCATAACGATGACTTATTCAGGGTTGAGGCTGGTGGCCGATTGCCGCGGGTGATCGGCTTTCGTGTCGTGCGATGCCGCGCCGTCAGCGGGTGCAAGAGACGATACGATGTGGCGGGCCCGAGATTCTGGGTCGCATAGTCCAGAAGCGGCGCCGGCGGGTGCGTAAGCGCGATTTTTCGCGTCTCCGCTTTTCACCAGAACGACGCTGAGGTCGTCAATTGGACCACGCTGCACCTGGCGCGGCTTGGCGTAACCTCCGGAAATCAAACCGTCGCCCAAGGTCGGCCCTTTTCGGATCTGATCTGCGGCGAGTTTGACTGGAATATTGTGCAGCGCTGAGCGACAGCGGCGAGCTCCCCTTGCCAGGTGCGCTGCTTCTTACGGTCTCTTTGCGACATTTTGGAAGGAGCCGCTCGTAAGCGAAGCTCAGGGACAACGGCGAAGCAAGGGACTAGCGATGCCCCACGGCAGCGCGATTTTCCGTCGTACTATGCCGGCTCTGCCGCTTTTTCCACCGGCAGCCCGCCTTCGCGCCACGTCTTGAAGCCGCCGTCGAGGGCCGCCGCACGCGTGAACCCGAGCTGTCGCAAAGTCGCGGCTGCCAACGTCGAAATCTTTCCAAGCTCGCAATAGACCAGGATCCGGAGCGTCGGGTCGGAGAGTTCTTCATTGACGCGCAATTCCAGTTGTCCGCGTGGCACATGGCGCGCGCCAGGAATGTGTCCTGCGTCGAATGCATTCTTTTCGCGCACGTCGAGCACGACAAAATCATTGGGTCTTGCCGCCAGCCGAGTCCGCAGCTCGTTCAGCGACATAAACGGAATCACCGCCGAAGCCTCGGATATCAGCTGCGTTACCGTCTTGCCGCCGCTCATGTTCGTGCGCAGCGCCTCCGTCAGGTGATCCGGTGCGTTCAGATTCAGATGCCGCATCAGGTCGGTGAATTCGGCGCGCCCGCGCTTTTGCAGCCGCGGATTATTGGCGATCTCTTCACCTATGGTCGTATGGCTGCGGCCCTTGTAGTCGTGTGCCGGGTACACCTTCAACGAAGGATCGAGGTTCAGCAGCTTGCCAAAAAGGCTGTCGTAAAGCTGCTCCGGATCGCCGGTCGGCAAATCGGTCCGACCCGTGGCGCCGATCAAAAGCGTGTCACCGGTGAACACACGGTCTTCGACCACGAGGGACATCGAATCCCTCGTATGTCCCGGGGTATGAATTGCCTGAATCCGGAGCCGGCCGGCTATCAGTAACTCGCCGTCGTCAAGCCGCAGCCCCACGAACGGCGCCACGCTTTCGTGATGCATCACCACGGGCACGCTTAGTGCCTCACCGATCTGCTTCGCCGCCGAGAAATGGTCGGCATGAGTGTGCGTGTCGATCACGTAGTGAATACGCAAACCTGCCTGCGAGACGATCGCCAAATAGCGATCGCGTTGACTGATTTCCGGATCGATCAGCACCGCGGCGCGGGTGTCGGCGCAGCCCACGAGATAGGACTGACAGCCGCCCACCGTCACTTGCTCAAAAAGCAAGAGCAAATCCCCCTTTTATACCAGCCGACGGATTGTGGCCGACGCGAATGAAGCTGTCGAGGGCGATGCTGCCCCGCCTAGCCAGAAGGGCTCGCCGCCGCTATTTTTTTCGACCTCTCAGGGGCGTGAGGCATGGCAAAGAAGTACACGGTCCCGATCGACCTCGCCCTTCAGGGCGGCGGCTCTCATGGCGCCTTCACCTGGGGTGTGCTCGACCGGCTGTTGCAGGAGCCATCGCTTCAGATCGCCGCAATTTCCGGCACTTCGGCGGGGGCGATGAATGCAGCGGTGCTCGCGCATGGGTGGCAGCGCGGCGGCGCTGACGGCGCGCGCGACGCGCTCGATGCCTACTGGCAGCGCGTGGCGCAGGCTGCCGCATTCAGCCCGCTGCAGCGCTCGCCGGTCGATCGGCTGATGGGCCGCTGGACGCTGGACACCTCGCCGGTCTACATCGCCATGGAAATGGTGGCGCGGGTGTTCTCCCCCTATGTTCTCAATCCGTTCGGGCTCAATCCCCTGCGCACGATCTTGTCGGAGTGCATTGATTTCGATCGTCTCGCCGGCTCAGCGATCAAGCTTTTCGTCACCGCGACCAATGTGCACACTGGGCGCGGCCGCATCTTTCGCAACGGCGAGATCACTCCCGACGTTCTCCTCGCCTCGGCCTGCCTGCCGACGCTGTTTCACGCGATCGTGATCGACGGCGAGTCCTATTGGGACGGCGGCTATGCCGGCAATCCCACCATCACGCCGCTGGTACGCGAAAGCGATGCGCATGACACGATCCTGGTGCAGATCAATCCGCGCGAGCGGCCGAACACGCCGCGCACAGCGAATGAGATTCTTGATCGCCTCAACGAGATTTCCTTCAATTCCCCGCTGATGAAGGAGCTGCGCATGATCGCCTTGCTGCGGCAAGTCGCCGATCCCGGGCACGGCGAGGGCGCCCGCTGGGCGGCGATGCGCATGCACCGGATCATGACCGACCGGCTGGCGCAATTCGGGGCGTCCTCGAAATTTAATGCCGAGCTCGACTTCCTCATGATGCTGAAGGCCGAGGGCCGCCGCAGCGCCGAGGAATTTCTTGCCGCCCATGCGGACGATATCGGCACAAGATCGACCGCCGATCTGGACGTGCTCCTGTCCGAATGCTGAGCCTATGAACCTGCTTGGTCTGGTCGGCATCTTGGCCGGGCTCGGTCTCCTGATCTGGCTCGCCTTCCGCGGCTGGAGCGTGCTTCTGCTGGCGCCGCTGGCGGCTATGGTGGCGGCCCTCTTTAGCGGCGAGCCGCTGCTTGCCCACTGGACCCAGACTTTCATGGGCAGCGCCGCGACATTCCTCGCTAAGTTCTTCCCGCTTTTCCTGCTTGGTGCCTTGTTCGGCAAACTGATGGAGGACAGCGGCTCCGTCACCGCCATCGCCGAATTCATGATAAAGCGGCTCGGTCCGGGGCATGCCATTCTTGCCGTCGTGCTTGCCGGCGCTATCGTCACCTATGGCGGCGTCAGCTTATTTGTCGCCTTTTTCGTGCTGGCGCCGATGGCGCGGAATCTGTTCCGGTCTGCCAATGTTCCCGGCCGCCTGATGCCGGCCGCGATCGTGCTCGGCACCTCCACCTTCACCATGTCGGCATTGCCGGGCACGCCTTCCATCCAGAACGCGATCCCCATGCCATTTTTCGGCACCACACCCTTCGCCGCACCCGGCCTCGGCGTGGCCGCGTCGGTGATCATGCTCAGCTTCGGTCTGTGGTGGCTCGGCCGCGTGGCCGAGGCTGCGAAGCGCGGCGGGGAAGGCTTCGGCGATGGCGCGCCCGTCTCGCCCCGGCAGGTCGCCGGCAACGAAAATCTGCGCGAACGGGCCACCATGGCCCACGAATTCGATCCGGTCGAGATCGTCCATGGGGAGATCGCCGGCAAGCCGCCGCCGGTGTTGCTCGCCGCCCTGCCGCTCGTGGTGGTGATCGGTGTCAATCTCGCCATGTCGTTGTTCATCCTGCCCGCACTGGACACCAGCTTTCTCGCCCAATCGCGCTGGGGCGAAACTTCGCTGTCCGCCGTAGGCGGCGTGTGGTCGGTGGTGACAGCCCTAGCGGCCGGCATTGTCACGGTTCTCGCGGTGAGCGGTCGCCGGATCCCGAAGCTTCGCACAACCATCGACGCGGGCGCCAATGCCTCGGTTCTGCCGGTCGTCACCGTGGCGAGCCTGGTCGGCTTCGGAGCGGTGGTGGCGGCGATGCCCGCTTTTGCCGCCGTGCGTGATGCCGTGCTCGGCATCGGCGGCGGGCCGCTCGTCTCGCTCTCGGTGGCAACCAATGTGCTCGCCGCACTTACCGGCTCGGCATCGGGCGGACTGACGATCGCGCTCGATGCTCTGGGCGCTACCTATATGGCGCGCGCGGCCGAGATCGGACTCGACCCGGGGCTGCTCCATCGTGTTGCGGTGATCGGGTCGGGCACGCTTGACACCCTGCCGCATAACGGCGCTGTCGTTACGCTGCTCGCCATCTGTGGCTCGACGCATCGAGAGAGCTATCGCGATATCGTTTTCACCGGCATGGTCGGGCCGATCATCGCACTGGCCGCCATCATCGCGCTCGGTTCTTTCTTTGGGTCTTTCTGATCACGCCGCCACCGGCTCGGTCGGCTCGACGCGCCTCGCGGCCGGGTCGCCCTTGCCGAACCGCCGTCCGTGTCAACTCGTTTGCGGCACGGCAAACCGCTGGCGATTGTTCTTATGGAATGAGGTCCATACGCTAGTCGGGGTCGCGCCTAATCAAATACGAAGACAGATGGCGATCGACTGCCGCGAGCGCTGCCGAGTCAACGGCCCGGGACCGAAAACCAATATGGCCATCGGGACGAATCAGGACCATCCCGCCCGTTGGGATGCCAGCGCGCGCGGGACTGACGTCGGGGTCGCGAGCGATGTCGACGCGATTGGACCAGCGTCGCTCGAATCGCCTGAGCGATTCGAGCTCGGCAATGGCTCCAAAGACAAGCAGGTGATGAGACGTCCCGCCGAACCGTCTCCAATCGGGATAACGCTGTCCGGGATGGGGCTCGGTACGAACGGCCCCAGGTCCATGATCGTCTGCAATAAGCGGACTTCCTGCATAGTCCACGTCAATCATGGCGCGCGCATTGCGCTGCAGCGCGGCCGCGAGCGGGTCGGTAACTGCGGCGGGCACCTCTTGTCGCTGCCGTACGGCCTGGGCGATGTCAACGATGCCACGGTGCACTTGGTCCGAGACCTCCAGGACATGACGGTCGGCAATCGTCCGCTCTATAGCGTAATCGTCAAGCAGCGAGCGGCGCGCGTGGCCACGCAAAACGAACGCGAGTTTCCAGGCTAAATCGTAGGCATCCTGCAGTCCCGCGTTGAGGCCCTCTCCGCCGAACGGGCTCGAGAGATGAGCCGCATCGCCGATCAGGAATCGCTTGCCGTCATCTAACCGCGAGACGATTCGCCGTTGCATCCGAAACGGCGAGAACCACGCGACATCTGTTGGGCGGCATCTGGCGCCAAGCCGGGCCTCGACGCCGTTGATGATCTCATCGACTGAAACCGTCTGTTGCGTCTCCTCCAGGTCCTGGAAGCTAATCCAGCGGCCGCCCGGAAGTGGGGAGAGCAAAATGAGGCCGTTCGGGCCACAAACGACGCCGGACTCATCGCGAGGAAGCGGCGCTTGCATTGCGATGTCCGCGACGAGGAAATGACCTTCGTAAGTGGCGCCCTCGAGCAGCTCATTCATTGAGGCGCGCGTGACGCTGTGCGCACCGCCTGCACCGATGATTATGTCGGGGCGGACCTGCTCGGTGCTACGATTCGGATGGGAGAGTTCGACGAGGAGGTCGTCCGCATCCACCTCAATCTTTGTCGCCGTAACTCCTCGCTCCACATTTCCGCCGAGCGACACCAGGTGCTGCTCGAGTATGCGCTCGGTCTCATATTGCGGAAGGACGGATTGGAACTCGCAGCAGCAATCGAGGCCATCGAAAGTCGTAGACCGCAGCTCGGACATGTCCGGGCCATAAATACGTGTACACCGTACTTGCTCGGCCGATTCAATGAACGGCGGCAGAAGACCAACGGAGTCTAGGATCTCGAGGGTGCCGGCCTGTATGGTCGTCGCGCGGGCCTGGTGATGCGAGTGTACCTCCCGCTCAACCAGGCGCGCGTCCACCCCATGGCGAATGAGCTCTGCGGCAGCGAAGAGCCCGGAGGGGCCGGCGCCAATGATCAACACTTCCTTTTGCATGAGTTCTCCCGTGTATGTGTGATCTGGTTCAGGCGGGAGGATCGAAGTCTGCAGCAATTCGGAGGGATGAGCGGCGCAACTCGGGCACTTGCGCGACGGTCCCTTCCCCATCTGCTGAAGTCAGACGGCTATAACCCCCGACATCGGCGGCAAGAATCGACGTGAGCTTGCGAGTTTCTGGCAATGCACCGGCTCCCCCAAGGGATGCGATCATATCAAATCCGGCAACGAGGCGGAATTGGAGGGCTTGCGGGGGGTCCGGTGTTGGCGCCACGCATGACCGAGATCTCTCCTTGCTCCCATGCCGTTCTTGCGCTGTGAAACACCTGCCGGGCATCGGCCAGCATGAGTGCTGCAGCGTTATTGCCGGAAATCATGGGGCGCGTCTCAGCCTCGAGGGGGTGTCCCTCTCATGGGTGAGGGGCCGGGGCTTCGATTCGAGCCGACCAACCTCGATACCTTACCGCCGCGTGGACCTCAGCGCATTTTAAGGACGACGCGAAACCGCGCCTTGCCACTCATCATCCGGTCGTAAGCGGCTTGAGCTTCCTCGAACCGGAAGATCTCGTTCATCGAACCCACGCCGTTGAGCTGGCTGAAGGCAAGTGTGTCTTCGGAGTCCGCGGCGACCCCCGAATACCAGCCCTTCACGGCCGCCCGCTTGCCGAGCAGACCGAGTGTGTCGACCGGGAAAGTACCGACTGCACCGATCACCATCATCACACCGTTGGGGCCAAGCCCGCCCACGATCGCCTCCATCGCATCTGCGCTGGTCACGGTAGCGATGATCGCGCGCGCACCACCCATTTTCTGGAGCGTCTGGGCGACATCGCCTTCCTGACTGTCCACATAATCGTGTGCGCCGAGGGACCGCGCGAGTTCCTCCTTGTCGCGCCCGCGATTGACCGCGACGGTGCGAAACCCGAGGCGGCGCGCAAACTGGATCCCGAGGTGGCCAAGCCCGCCAATGCCGTGCACCACGACGAGGTCGCCGGGGCTCGCGCCACAATTGCGCAGCGCGTTGAAAGTGGTGAGTCCGGCACAGAGGAGCGGCGCGGACTCGACTTCGTTGAGATCGGCGGGCACGTGCGCCACCGCCGAGGCGTCGGCGACAAGATGGGTTGCATAGCCGCCGTCGCGGGTGACGCCAGTCACGGCCTGGATGGTCTCGCACGCGAAGGCGTCGCCGCGGCGACAACGCGTGCAATGGCCGCACGAACCGCCAAACCAGCCCACCCCGGCACGATCGCCCTGTCGCCAGCCGCGGACATTGTCGCCGACGGCGGCGACAATGCCGATCACCTCGTGCCCGGGAATGCGAGGGTATTGGATCCCAGGCACATGACCTTCAACCGTCAGCGCGTCGCTATGGCAGACACCGCAGGCATGGACCTCGACCAGGAGTTCGCCGCGGCCCGGCTCCGAAATCGGGCGCTCGACGCGCTCGAACCTGCCACCGGCATGCGGCACCACCATCGCAGTCATGTTCGGCATTTGTCTCTCCTTCCGGGAGGCGGGAGATCGATCATACAAGTCAGATAGGCCGGCGTCTCACGCACAATGGACGACCGGCGTGCTCTGATGCCAGCGACAACGCAAGGACGAATATTCGAACGCGATCGGATTGCGACGCGCTCAGATCAGAGACATACCTCCACCGGGAAGCACCGGCACCGGCGACTTTGGGCCGATCAACCATATGTTTCCGCTGACGCCAGCCGGCTCCACAAGGATTGGACCGAGGGCAAGGAGCGGATCATCACCCTGCGCCGCGGAACGCACCTGTCCCTTCCGCCCCGGCCGAATGCGCAGCCCAGGTACATTGTTTCGATATAGGGGGCCGCCCGATTACCGCGCCCTTCAAGGTTTCTGCGCTTCAGACGCCGCGGGCTTCCGCTTGGGAAGCAGCAACACAACTCAAGAACTGGGTTGAGTTCGCCATTATCGAGTATGATTCCTGGACGTTCTCCCGTGCGCCGGTCAAACCACGCTCAAGTTCGACACCGCGAACCTCGGAAGAATCGGGTGTGGCGGGTGTTAAATCAGCGCTCGTGAGCGTTCACCTGGGTCCGAGGCGTCCCGCCGTATCTGTCGTCGCGGCGATCGGTCGCCGACAGGAACGAAGCCATCGTGCAAGCGTGCGGGTAATGCAGTTCGAAAGCGTCGAGGGCTGCTACAGCTGGTCTAGACGTGAAGATGAGCGAGGAGTCGCGCGCGGTCCATCGTGGCCCGGACACCTGCGAGCACCGCTCGGCCTTGATCCATGACGAGATAAGCATCGGCGATACGCTCCGCAAAAGCGAGGTTCTGCTCGACCACAATGAAGGCGGCGCCCTGCGCCGTCTTCTCCTTGATCGCGGCTTCCATCTCGAGGATGTTTTCCCATTGCACGCCTTCGCTCGGCTCATCGAGCAGGACGAGTGGCTGGTCTTCGGCCAAGCCGCGCACGAACGACAGCACCTTCTTCTCGCCCCCGGACAACGTGCCCGCATGCTGACGGAGACGACTTTCGAGAACAGGAAAGCGAGCAAAATACGGGCGGAACGATTCGAGCCTGCGGTCGGCCCGTGTCAGCGTCAGATTGTCGTGAACCGAAAGATCGTCAAATACCGGCCGCTCTTGCGGGCAATAGGTCATGCCGATCCGCCTCCGCATTTCCGGCGCCAGTGCGCCGAGTGGACAATTGTCGAACCGAATGGCGCCCGTACGACACGGCAGGAAGCCGAACAACAGCTTTAAGAGGGTGGTCTTGCCGACGCCGTTCCGGCCCAGCACGCACAGAACTTCGCCCGGAGACACCGCACCGGAGGCACCGCGCACGATCATGGTGCTGCCATAGCCGCCGGTTACATCGTCGAAGGCAAGACGTGGCGCGCTCATTTCTCGGCACCGACATAGACCGCGCGCACCTTGTCGCTCGCCTGTATGGCGGCGACGTCGCCTTCGGCGAGCAGGCCGCCATTGTGCAGGACATAGATCCTCTGAGCGAGTTCCTTCACCACCGCCATGTCGTGCTCGATGATAATGACGATGGCGCCGCGCAATTGGCCCACGGCCCAACGCAGCGCGTCGATCAAGGTCGCTGTCTCGTCGGGTGACAGGCCGGCGCAAGGCTCGTCGAGCAGCAGCACGCGGGGCTCGGTGAGCAGCGCCATCGCCAGTTCTAGAATCTGCCGCTCGCCATGTGACAATGCAGCTGCCCTGCGCCCAGCGTCGGCCAGAAACGGGTAGCGCCGGCATAGTTCGTCCAGCATCGGACTCTTCCACCGCCGCAGGCGCGGATCGAGCAGGGCAAGGCCCGAGGCGCGGCCGCTCCATAGCGCGATCGCCAGGTTGTCAGTGATGGCAAGGTCGGGAAAGATGCTCGGGATTTGGAGCTTCCGCGCGAGGCCGCGTCGCGTGATGCAGTGCGGTTCAAGGCCGCTTACTTCGACCTGATCGAGCATCACCTTGCCGGCTGTGGCATCGAGCTCGCCGGTGATTAGATTGAACATCGAGGTCTTGCCCGCGCCGTTCGGGCCGATCACGCAGTAGATTCCAGCGCGATTGAAGCAGAGCGACAAACGATCGAGCAGCGTCACGTCGCCGATTGTCACGGTTGCTGCGTCGATCGCGAGCAGCGCCGGACGCTCTGGCGCGGCGCGGGGCGACACGGTGATCGGCTCGCGAAGCCGTCGCCGCGCGGCGAAATAGGGTTCAAGGGGAGCCGTCAGTCCGACGATACCTTGGGGAAAAGCCAGTACGACGACGATGAAGAAGATCGCCATCAGTACCTCCCAGTAGACGAAGCTGTCGCGAAGCTGGGATGACAGCGAGCCGACCACCAGCGTGCCAATGACAGGTCCCAACAGGCTGCCCCGCCCGCCGATTGCGGTCCAGATGACGAGGTCGGCCGATAGCCCGAATCCGACCAGTTCGGGCGTGACGATGCCCTGCTCGGGCGCGTAAATCGCACCCGCGACGCCCGCCATCAGCCCGCTTACGCCAAAGGCGACGGCCTTGAGGCGATTGGTGTCGAAGCCAAACAGCAGGAGGCGACGCTCGTTCTGCGCCAGCGCCCGCCACAACACGCCGACGGGCGCATGGCGGAGCCAGCGGCACAGCGCGAGCATCAATAACAACACGCCCGCCGAGAGATCGTAGACAGACGAAATGTCATCGAGACCGGGAATCCCCGGAATGTTCTTCAGCCCGTCGAAGCCTCCGGTGACCGAGTTCCAACTCGTCGCGACCTGGAAGCCCAGCAGCGCCAGCGCCAAGGTAATCATGGAGAAGTAGGCTCCGCTCTCGCCTCGCCGACGAAAGATCAGGATGCCAATGACATAGGCGAGCAACCCGGCCGCCAGCGCAGCGAGCGGCAGCATCACGACGGCGATGACCGGGTGATCAAGAAAGTGAATGAACGCGAAGCCGGAGAGATAGGCGGCAAAACCGAAAAACAATGCCTGACCCAGTGGCAAAAATCCGGCCTGTCCCCAACACAGACCCAGACCGACCGCAGCCGCAGCGTAAAGTCCATAGAGCCCGAGCTGGTAGGCCCAGAATCTGCCGACCACGAACGGTAGCAGGACGGTGAGGAAGACGACGAGGCTACCGTTGAGCAACGATGCCTCTCGGCCGCAGCCACATCACCAGAATTGCCAGCACCAGCATGGTGAAATATCCGTAGGTCGCGTTCGCCACGGCGGAGATCACGCTGTTGACGCCGCCAATCACCGCGGCACCGGAAAAGAGTCCGAGGACGCTGCCGAGCCCGCCAACAACCAGGACGAAGAACGCGCGAAGCACATAGTCGAGCCCCATATAGGGTTCGATCGGCACCAGGGGCGCCACCATGATGCCGGCCAACCCGGCAAGGCAGGTGCCGGTGACGAACGTCGCCGAGGCAAGCTTGCGGACGGAGATGCCCTGAGCCTGCGCGAGTTCGGGATTCCCGATCATGGCGCGGATCCAAGTGCCGGTGCGGCTGCGGCTATACCAAACCACGAGTCCGGTCACCACCGTGAGGCTGATCGCGATCAGTATGAGCCGGTAGGTCGGATATTCGGTACCGAGGAAGTGCAGCGTTCCCGGAACCGGAATGGTCAGACTGTGATAGCCGCGGCCAAAGATAGCTTTCGCCGCTTCGCGCAGCAGGAGGCTGAGGCCCCAAGTCGCCACCAAAGTGTCGAAAGGTCGACGATAGAGCGGGCGGATGAGGATGCGTTCGACCACATATCCCAAGAGGCCGCAAACCAGGAGAGTGACCGGCACGGCGGCGAGAAACGGCCAGCCAGCCCACTGCGCGACGAACGCGGCATAGGCACCGATCATGACGAACTCGCCATGCGCGATGTTGAGTACGCCGAGCAGGCCGAAAATCACCGCTAGGCCAAGCGTCACCGCGGCAAGCGTACTGACACCGTAGACTACATTGATTGCCTGCGTCAGAACCAGCGGATCCATGGCGCGGCCTGAACTTAGGCGCGACGCGCCATCAGGCCCTGCATGTCTGGCCGTGCTTGATGTCTGGAAACGTTTTGATGATGTCGAACTCGGTGCCTTTGCACAGCGCTAGATACATCGTCTTGTCGACATGCTGGTTGTACATCTTCCAAGGTCCCGACGCGCTCTCGAAGACCAGCCCTTGCGATGCCGCCATGCATCTGCGCGCGTTGGTGCCGCCTGCCTTCTCGACCAGTGCCTTGGCGCAACTGACACCGTCATAACAATCGACACCGATGATCGAAAGCTGTGGCGCCTTGGCACCGTATTTCTTGAAATAGGCGGCCTTGAATTCCTGGTTCGCTTTGCCGGGCGCGTTGGCGAAATAGGACATGCACGAGTATAGGTTCCTGCTGCTGTCGGCGCCGATGCCGTGGAGCGTGTTTTCCTCGAGCAGCAGCGACAGGCGCGCGATATCCTTGTCGAGGCCGAAGCCGGCGAAGGTGCGGTTGAAATTGACGTTGTCGGCGCCGACGAGCGTGATCAGCACGGCGTCCGGCTTCACCGCCTTTATCCGCGTCACGACCTCCTCGAATTTGTTGGGCGCGCCGAACGGAACATACTCCTCGTTGACGACCTTGCCGCCGTTCTCGGCGATCACCTGCCTGGCGTATTCGTTCGATTTGCGCGGCCAGACATAATCGTCGCCGATGAAATAAAAGCTCTTGGCGCCGTGATCCTTCATCATCCAGGCGACGGAGGGGTGAATCTGCTGCGGCGGGGTGTCGGCGATGACATAGACATTGAAGGCGCATTCGCCGCCTTCGTAGACCGGCGTGTAGATGTAGGGCACCTTACCCTTGATCGTCGCCACCAACGCCTCGCGCGTTGCGCTGTCATGGGAACCGATGAAGAGATCGACATCGTCTTCCAGCATCAGGCGAACGGCCGATTTCGTCGTCTCTGCCGGTGCTCCGCCGGCGTCGGTCGGATAGAGCTTGATCGGGCGTCCGAGGATGCCCCCCTTCTGGTTGATCTCTTCGGCGGCGAGCTCGGCGCAGGCGCGTTGCGTCGGCCCGAACAGCGAGGCGGGACCACTTAACGCGATGAACAGCCCGATCTTGAACGGTTGCGCCGCCACTGCCAGGCGCATTGGAAAAGATCCGATGCCGATCCCGGCGCCGGCCCCGAGCGCGGCACCTGAGCCAAGAAAGCGCCGCCGCGTGAATCCTTGTGACCGCTTCGTCATCAATATCTCCCCTCGTCCTTTTCGGGTTTGCTCAAGCCGGCGGCGATGGCAGACGCGGGAGCAACGGCTCCAGCGCCGCGCCGATCGCCAAGAGCTGCTGGTCAGTCCCGGCAGGCCCATCGAGCTCGATCCCGACCGGCAGACCCGAGGCCGTCAGGCCTGCCGGCAGGCTCAAACCGGGAATGCCGGCGACGCTGCCGGGACTGCAGTTGCGGATAAAGGTGGGGAAGGTCGGCAGCGCCGCGCCATTGATCGTAACGGTCTCGTCCTCGCCTAGTGCCGGGGCGGGCGCGGGCGTCGTTGGTAGGACGAGCGCCGCGATGCCGTGCTCTTGGAATTGACGCCGATAGGTCTCTTGTAGCGCAGGCCGTTGCTTTTCAAGGGCGTTGCGATACGCCGTCTCTGCAATTGCGCCCGCCCCTGCTAGATTCTGAAGAATTGCACGGACGTCGGGGCTGGCGGCTTTGGCGGCGAGCGCGGCGAAGTCAAGACCGCTGTCATGCTCTGCGAGATACCGGTTGAGATCGGTGACGGTCTCGTAGAGCGCGATCGGGAACCCCGCCGCGGCGTCGAGCGTCGCGGCATCGCCGAGATCGACGTCGACCAGCACGACGCCGGCATCGCGAAAGCGTTGAAGCGCCGCCTCCGCGATCGTCTGAAGCTCGCCATCGAGGCCTTCCCAGAAATGGCGGCGTGGCAACCCGACACGCAAGCCCTTCGCCGGAATCACCGTTTGCTTGTCGGTCGCGCCGCAAACAACATCGTCGAGCAGGGCACAATCGGCGACGCTGCGCGTCATCGGGCCGGCGGTGTCGCGCGTATGGGAGATTGGCACGATGCCATGCTGGGACCAGCGGCCGGTGGTGGGTCGAAAGCCGACGACCCCGCACAGCGCAGCAGGGATGCGGACGGAACCACCGGTATCGGTACCGATGCCACCGGGGGCGAGCCGAGCCGCAACTGCAGCGGCCGTGCCGCCGCTGGAGCCTCCGGCGATGCGGCTTCGCGCGTAGGGATTCCTGACCGGGCCGAAGGCGGCGTTGTTGCTGGTGATGCCATAAGCGAGCTCGTGGAGGTTACACTTGCCGAGGATGAGAGCGCCGGCCGCCACAAGTTTTGCGACCACGACTGCATCGCGCTTGGGCCGATTCGACCTAAGCCCCGGCGTGCCACCAGTGGTCGGCAGGCCTGCCGTGTCGAGATTGTCCTTAAGGGCGAGCGGAACGCCATGCAGCGGCGGCAATGTGCCGCCGCTGGCGCGCGTTCGATCAGCCGCCCGCGCCGCGGCGCAAACCTGGTCGCCGTCGACGGCGACAAATGCATTGAGCGTGGCATTGGCGGCAATGCGGGCCAGCAAAGTTCTTGCCAATTGTTCTGCAGTCACGCCACCGGTGCGAATTGCGTTGGCCGCTTCGCCGACCCCAAGTTCCCAAAGCTCAATCATGGGTTTCCTGCTGCCATAATCGAACGACGAGCGCGGTATTCTAGCCCGGTGCCGGTATCCGCGATATCGGTAGAAATGCCGAGGGGTGCTCGCGGGCCGAGGTCAGACCCGACGTGCAATCGAGACGGCGAGCTCGGCGCGATTGGCGCAGCCGCGCTTGAGCATCGCGTTGCTGATGTGCGTGCGAACGGTGCCGAAACCGAGGCCGAGGATGCGAGCGATGTCGCGATCAGTGTAACCGCGGGCGATCAGGACCGCGATTTCCTGCTCGCGCGCGGTAAGAACTGTCGGGCGGCCGCTTGTTGACAGCGCTTGGCAGAGGAAGGGTTCGATCGCATTGAGCAGCCCGGTCTCGCGCGCGCTGAAATCCGGCCGGCCCCGCCTACGCCAAATCCGCAGATCGCCAAGATCGCGATCCTGGTCGAACAGGAACAGATTGACGCCGTGATGCAGGCCGTCGCGCGCAAGGAAATCATTGTAGAACTCGCAGCGCTCAAGTTCCCGGCGCGGCATCACTTCCTCGACCAAGGTGGCGCGCCGACGGGCCCGGAGCTGAAAAGTCATCGGATCGTGGTATTGGTACCATTCGTCATAGCGGCGCAGATTGTTCGGATCCATGTTGATGCTGAGCGCTTGCTCGAATCGACGCTTTTGCGGATTCCAGACATAAGAGCCGGCAAAGTCGCCGCGCACCAGCCTGACTATGTCGCCGAGAACGGCGGCGCGGGCATCGGTTCCCGGTTCGAGACATTGGAGGTGCGCTACAATGTTGCCGAAGAGGCGCAACTCGTCGGAGCTGATGTCGCGAATCATGGTCGCCATCGATTCGCCCGGTATTGCTTCGCCGCCTTTAAGAGGAGTTCGATGCACATTTCATGCCGCACCAAACTGTCTTGAACGGTGCGCGAGCTCGGCGCAAGCCCCCGGTCGCCAGGCTGTCGGCGGCACGTTCGAACCGCCGGAAAATTCCGTGGCATCAGGAGCAAAGCCGGTGTGGCCGAATGGCAAGCGGCGATGACTAGATTCATCGACCGCGGCCGGGGCGTGCCGTGCCGCGAAGCCCAGGCCCCGGCTGCGTCAACGTCGCCGGGACATCCGGCTTCGCCTGCGCGGAAGGCGCAACCAGCCGACCGCGGGCCGGCCACTTGTTCTTGGCGCCGTTCGATGACACGCCGGCAGGAATGCCGGACTCCACGAAACGGCTTTATTTTGTAGCGCCCTTGTCATCGGGCGGTGCCCAATCGGGCGCTTCGAGACGCCGTCTGCGGTCGCCGGTAAGACGTGCATCGGCTGCATCGAGCGCAACGCGATCCCACAATTGGCACGTCACCGGCTTGTGCTTACCATCGAGGCCCTCGCAGTAGTTTGTATATTCGCAAGTGCGTACGGTGTGGCCGAGCCCAAGCGCTACCTTGCGAAACCAATCGGGATCGGCGAGCGACTGGCGCGCGGCACCGACAATGTCACATACGCCCTCCGCCAGCGCGCGCTCCGCCATCGCGAAATTATGGATGCCGCCGGTGCAGACGACCGGCGTGGCCAAGCCCGCGGCCCGCACCGCGGCGCGGATCGCTCGCGTCGGCGCCAGGTTGCGGCCGAACGGCCCATGCTCATCGGACAGGTATTGCGGTATGCATTCGTAGCCGCTCGGTCCCGTATAGGGATAGGCAGCGGCTCCGACGGCGGGCTGGCTGGCGTCCTCGAACTTGCCGCCGCGCGAGGTCGATAGAAAATCCATGCCGGCACGGGCGAACTCGGTGCCGAAATAGACCGCGTCCGACAACTCGCTGCCCCCGCCGATGCATTCCTCGGCGAGGTACCGGCAGCCAACGACGTAGTCCGATCCCGCCGCGGCGCGCACGGCGCCGTAGACCTCGAGCGGCAGCCGCACCCGGTTCTGCTGCGGGCCGCCGTATCCGTCTTGGCGGCGATTCGTCGCCGACAGGAACGAAGCCATCGTGTAGGCGTGGGCGTAATGCAGTTCGACCCCGTCGAAGCCCGCGGCACGCGCCCGCACCGCGGCAGCGGCAAAGAGGTCCGGCAGCACGTTCGGCAGATCGGCGATGTGCGGCAGATGGATGTCGGTGACGCGTTCGCGATAACCAAAATCGAGCGCCTCTCGCTCGCGTTCCGTCAGAACGGAACCGAGCACCGGCCGGCTCAGTGACAGGAGTCGCGCCCGAACCGCGTCATCATCGGCGCCCGCCATGTCGAGCAGGTGGCGGTGGCGGGGGGTGATGGCAAGAAACTGCGACAGATAGCGGCTGGGATCGGGGCGCCGACGAATGGTGAGGAAGTCGATAAGCTGAATGAAGAGGCGCGTCGCGCCGCCGCTTTCGGCGCGCACCGTATCGACGAGACGCCTGAGACCCGGCAGGAACCGGTCGTGGCCGATGCGCAAGAGCGGACCGCTCGGAATATCCCGAATGCCGGTCGCCTCGACCACGATGGCGCCGGGACGGCCGCGCGCGAAGCGGCGATACCAGGCAATCACGTCCTCCGTCACGACGCCGTCCTCGGTCGCGCGCCAGGGGACCATGGCCGGGACCCAGCTTCGCTGCGCGAGCGCGAGGTTGCCGACGGCGATCGGAGAGTAAAGGCGGGACGCCGCCGCTTCGGCACGGCTCGGCACCAAGCCGCGGGAGGACCGATAGGCGATGCGTTGCGGCGGTTTCCACATGTGCCGCCCGCGGCCTTAGATCTCTTTTCGGTTTCGGTTCGCCGCCTGACGGACGTCAATCGCCTTGCGGGTCGAACGCTTGGTTTTTCCCAGCAACCGCATCAGCGCGGCCCGCTCGGGCGCGGTCAGATCGGCAAAGATCTCCGAGATCCAATCACCATGCGCGCGGGCCATCTCGGCGAACAACGTGCGCCCCTTTTTGGTCAGACTGACGAAGGCGTAACGCCGGTCGGCGGGTGCGGCGTTGCGGGCAATGATGCCTTCGCTGACGAGCGCATCGACGAGGCCGGTCACATTGCCGTTGGAGACCATCAACCGCTGCGACAACTCGCCGAGCGTCAGGCCGACCGGGGCCTTTTCGAGCTGTGCCAGAAGGTCGAACCGCGGCAGCGTCACCGCAAATCTCTCGCGCAGCCGGCGACGAATTTCGTCCTCGATCAGGGTGGCGCTGGCCAGCAGGCGAAGCCACAACCGCAAATCCTCCTTATGGTCCGACGGCCCCTCGGCCATTCTGGTCTCGTGGTCGAGTGGCTCGGGGCTTCGCGTCGGTAACTCCGCCAAGGCAATTCTGCGCACGCACGTCTCCGTCAATTGAAGTCGAAAGCTGGTTTCACTCCGCGGCCTTGCGCCACGTCCCCGCATGCGCCTTGGGCTTGGCGCGGCGGCGCAGCTCCATCATCTCGGCGTGCTCGCGCTCGCTGTTGCGGAAGAGTTGGTCGCGGCCGGAAAAATATTGCGGCGGGCAATAGATCTTGGGCGCGCCGTACCAAGCGGCCGCCTTCACAGTGAACGAGGGATCGACGAGGTGTGGCCGCCCGATCGCCACCAGATCGGCACGGCCGGCGGCGATGATGGTATTGACCTGATCGGCCGTCGTGATGGCTCCGACCGCGATCGTCGGCATGCCGGTCTCGTTGCGGATCGCGTCCGAAAACGGCGTCTGGAACATTCGCCCAAACACCGGCTCCGCGTCGGGCACGGTCTGGCCGGTCGAGACATGGATCAGGTCGGCGCCGGCCTTGCCGAATTGTCGCGCCACTTCGATCGAATCGGCGCCGCTCAGCCCGCCCTCCTTCCAGTCGGTCGCCGAAATGCGCACCGACATCGGCCGGTCCGCCGGCCAGACCGCCCGTACGGCGCGAAACAGCTCCAGCGGGAAGCGCAGGCGGTTCTCGAGCGCTCCGCCATATTCGTCGGTGCGGACGTTGGTGAGCGGTGAAATGAAGCTGGCCGCGAGGTAGCCGTGTGCGCAGTGCAGCTCCAGCATGTCGAAGCCGATGCGGGCGCCGCGCCGTGCTGCCGCCACGAAGTCGGCGATCACGTCGTCCATGTCAGCGCGTGTCATCGCGCGCGGCACCTGGCTATCGGGATAATAGGGCAGGGGCGAGGCCGAGATGACCGGCCACGCGCCTTCGGGCAGCGGCCGGTCCATGCCTTCCCACATCAGCTTCGTAGCACCCTTGCGCCCGGCATGGCCGAGCTGCAAACAGAACTTCGCCGCCGTATTCGCCTGGATGAAATCGAGAATATGGCGCCAGGCCGCTTCCTGCGCATCGTTGTAGAGACCGCTGCAGCCGAGCGTAATCCGCGCCTCGGGCGAGACGCACACCATCTCGGTATAGATCAACCCGGCGCCGCCGACCGCGCGAGCGCCGAGATGCACGAGGTGCCAGTCGTTCGGCACGCCGTCGACCGCCGAATACTGGTCCATCGGCGAGACAGCGACCCGATTCGGCACCACCATGTTGCGCAATCGATACGGCTGGAACATTGGAACGCCTGGCTTTTCGACATCGACGTCGAAACCCTGTTCCCGCACCTCGCGCGCCACCAGCGCATCCACCTCGTCGATGAAGCCCGGCGCGCGCAGCGCGAGGTTGTCATAGGTGATTGCCTTCGAGCGCGTCATCAGGCCGAAGACGAACCGTGTCGGCGGCATCGACCAGAACCGCTTCACTTGCTCGAACCACACCAGCGACACATCGGCCGAGTGCTGCGTGCGCTCGACATCCGCACGACGCTCGATCTCGAAATGTTCCAGCGCCGCCGCGACATCCTTGCCGCCGGTCGCCTCAAAGGCATCGTGGAGCGCGATCGCGTCTTCCATCGCCAGCTTTGTGCCCGAGCCGATGGAAAAATGCGCGGTCGCCTTCGCATCGCCGATCAGCACCATATTGCCCGATGTCCAGCGCCCGCAGCGAATTGTCGGGAAATTCCGCCACACCGAGCGATTGGTGATGAGCTTGTGCCCTTGCAGTTCCGCGGCGAAGACCTGTTCGAGATAACGGGCCGATTGCTGCTCGTCGAGGCGATCGAGCCCGGCGGAGATGAAGGTCTCGGGATCGGTCTCCATGACCCAGGTCGAGCGCCCCACTTCGTACTGATAGCAATGGGCGATGAAGATGCCGTGCTCGGTCTCGCGGAAAAAGAAATTGAAGGCGTCGAGGGGTCGGGTCGATCCCATCCAGGAAAATCTGTTGGGCCGCCAATCGATCTCCGGTTTGAAGCTTGCGGCGTATTTCTCCCGAACGAGGCTATTGGCGCCGTCGGCGGCAACCAACAGGTCGGCATCGCCGGCGAGCGTCTCGATGTCGGTAACCTCGGTGCGGAAGCGCAAAATCACGCCGAGGGACCGCGCACGCTCCTGGAGCAGGCGCAGCAGGGTCGCACGCGAGCAACCACAAAAGCCGTTACCGCCGAGGCGGTGCACCGTGCCTCGGAAGTGGATCTCTATGTCATCCCAATAAGCGAAATTGTCCGTGATGGCGCGATAGCTTTCGCGGTCATAGGCCTCGAAGGTCTGCAGCGTCTCGTCCGAAAACACGACGCCGAAGCCGAAAGTGTCGTCCGGCCGGTTGCGCTCCCAGATCGTGATCGTGGTTTGCGGCCAGGCTTTCTTCAGCAGGATTGCGGAATAGAGGCCCGCCGGCCCGCCGCCGAGAATCTCGACTTTCATGGCCCTCCCCGCACATGCGCTGCCGCCACTTCATGCGGTCCTAGTAATAGTTTAGACATAAAATAATGCGGTGGCAACCGGGCCATTGCGCTTGCTGGCTGCGGTGGGCGTGACTACACTATTCGCATTCGTTTTTCCCGATCCGCGAGGAGCCTGATGCCAGGATTGCGGGGCCAACGTGCCCTCGTCACCGGTGGGGGACGCGGCATCGGCCGCGCCGTCGCGGCGTCCTTGACCGAGGCGGGCGTGGCGGTGACCGTGCTCGGGCGCAGCGAAGCGCCGTTGCGCGATACCGTCAGGGCGCGAGAGGCGGATGCCTTTATCGTCGCGGATGTGACGGACGAGCGCGCGGTGACCGCAGCGATCGGCGAGGCCGGAGAAATCGACATTCTGGTGGCCAATGCCGGCACCGCCGAGAGTGCGCCTTTCGCCAAGACAACGGCAGCGCAGTTCCAGCGCCTCATCGATGTCAATGTCATGGGCACGGTCCACACTATTCATGCCGTGCTCGGCGCGATGACCGCCCGCCGCACCGGCCGCATCGTCGCCGTCGCCTCGACCGCCGGCCTCAAGGGCTATGCCTATGTCAGCGCCTATTGCGCCGCCAAGCACGCGGTGGTCGGGCTGGTTCGCGCGCTGGCGCAGGAGACGGCAAAAACAGGTGTCACCGTTAACGCGGTCTGTCCAGGCTACACCGACACAGAGTTGCTGCGCGACAGCATCGCGCAAACCGTCGGCAAGACCGGCCGGTCGCAAGAGAGCATCCTCGCCGAGATGCTGAAATACGAACCATTGGGACGCCTCATTAAGCCGGCCGAGGTCGCGGCGGCGGTGCTTTATCTGTGCTCGCCGGAAGCGAGCGCGATCAACGGCACCACGCTCGCCGTCGCCGGAGGAGAGATCGGATGAGCCTCGCCAATCCCGTCATGCTGCCGCTTGCCGACTATCAGGCCCGGCATGTGCGCTTCGCGGTCACCGGCAAGGTCGCGACGCTGACGTTGAACCGGCCGGAGAAGAAGAACCCCCTGACGTTCGATTCCTACGCCGAGATCGTCGACCTGTTCCGCGCGGCGGCGAAGGAGAAGATCGTCAAGGCGTTCGTGGTCATCGGTGCCGACGGCAATTTCAGCTCCGGCGGCGACGTGCACGAGATCATCGGACCGCTGGTACGGATGGAGGCGGCGCAACTGCTGGAATTTACACGCATGACGGGCGAAGTGGTAAAGGCGATGCGTGCTTGCCCGCAGCCGATCATCGCTGCCGTCGATGGCGTCTGCGCGGGCGCCGGTGCAATCATCGCCATGGCATCGGACATCCGTATTGGCACGCCTAATGCCAAAGTCGCGTTCCTGTTCCGGCGCGTCGGGCTCGCAGGCTCCGACATGGGCGCCTGCGCCGTGCTGCCGCGTATCATCGGCCAGGGCCGAGCGGCCGAATTACTTTTGACCGGGCGCAGCATGGGTGCGGACGAGGCCGAGCGTTGGGGGTTTTTCAATCGCCTCGCCGCGCCCGACCGACTGCTGGCCGACGCCGAAGCGCTGGCGCGCGATCTGGCCGACGGCCCGACTTTTGCCAATTCGATGACCAAGCGAATGCTGGAAATGGAGTGGGCCATGTCGGTTGAAACGGCGGTCGATGCCGAGGCGGTGGCCCAAGCATTGTGCATGGAAACCGAGGATTTCGCCCGCGCCTACCGCGCCTTCGCCGCCAAAGAGAAGCCGGTGTTTGAGGGCAATTGAATGACGCTCGCCGACACGTTGGGACTGCCGTTCTTCGACGAGCATCATCGGCGATTTGCGAACGATCTGGTGCGCTGGGCCGACGCCGTGCTACGCGACCTGCCGCATGGCGACGCCGATGTCGACGCGGCATGCCGGGCGCGGGTCGCGGCGCTGGGTGCGGCCGGCTTCCTCAGGCCCTGCGTGCCGGCGGCCCACGGTGGTCTTCATCCCCATCTCGATGTCCGCACCCTCTGCATCGCGCGCGAGGTTTTGGCCTCGCGCGACGGTCTCGCCGACTTTGCGTTCGCGATGCAAGGGCTCGGAACCGGTGCCATCACGCTGTTCGGCGCGGAGGAAATGAGGCGCCGCTACCTGCCGCCGGTGCGCGACGGCAAGACCATTGCCGCCTTCGCGCTCTCGGAGCCGGACGCTGGCTCCGATGTCGCCGCCTCGGCGGCCACCGCCGTGGCGGACGGGCCCGATCATGTGCGGATCGATGGCGTCAAGACCTGGATCTCGAATGGCGGCATCGCCGACCATTATGTCGTGTTTGCGCGCACCGGTGAGGCGCCCGGCGCCAGGGGTCTGTCGGCCTTCATTGTCGACAGCGGCACACCCGGTCTGACAATCGACGAGCGCATCGCGATCATCGCGCCGCATCCGCTCGCGACCCTGCGCTTTAGCGGATGCCGCGTGCCGCTGACCAACCGGCTGGGTGGTCCGGGTGACGGCTTTAAGGTGGCGATGGCGACCCTTGACATCTTTCGCGCTACCGTCGGCGCGGCGGCGCTTGGCTTCGCCCGCCGCGCCTTGCAGGAGAGCATCACGCGTGCCGCCACGCGCCGACTCTTCGGCGCGCCACTCGGCGATCTGCAAATGACCCAAGCCGCGATCGCCGACAGCGCCACCGAGGTCGATGCCGCGGCGCTGCTCGTCTATCGTGCCGCCTGGCGCAAGGATAGCGGCGCCACCCGCGTCACCCGCGAAGCGGCAATGGCGAAAATGTTCGCGACCGAGGCGGCACAACGCGTGATCGACCGGGCGGTACAGCTTCACGGCGGGCTTGGCGTCACGAAGGGCGTCAAGGTCGAGGAACTCTACCGAGAGATCCGCGCGCTGCGCATATACGAAGGCGCCACCGAAGTGCAGAAGATCGTCATAGCGCGCGACGCGCTGAAGAACCATTAAACCGCCCACCGGAGGATCGATGCCAGACAGCAGTTCCGCCACGAACCCAGCAAAACTGCGGTTTTTTCGAGGTTTTTGAAGCTGTACCATCCCCGATACCATCCCGAGAATTTGCCGTTTCTTGCCACTGCAAATCGTCGGTCAGCCAACCGCACAGGATCAGCCGGCCTCGCGCAGCCTGTATGGGTATTGCCTGACCCCAAACTCGACATCGCTCAGGGACGGATCGGGCTGCTCGGCCAGCACCTGCCGGATCAGCGCGTCATGCTCGGCCACGGCCTGCGACAGTGCCGTGTGACCGATTAGGCGTCGGGGTTACGGCCGACTGCGGGCCTCGCTTGCATCGGAATCGCCGATGCGCGGGATTTCACAATGAACGATTGACCGAGTACGCGACGACTGAGAATGCCTCCCGCCTCCGACTTATAATGCAACGCGTTATGACTCTGGCATTTGATGGACGCTTAAACGTCGCGTTAATTGCAGTTTATTTGATCTTCTCCGGCCGCCATTGGCACCGAACCGTGAGGAGAGAGAGACCAGCGTGAAACAGCCCTCGGCCGGCATGGACGATGGAGCCAAGGAGCACGCCCGAGACCGGGAATCAGCTGCGCGTCCTGGGTGATCGCGATAGCGCACTGGAGTCACCATCATCGAGGTGATGCCGGCCGCAGAACCCACGGGCCAATAAGAATGCTCGCCCGTCGGCAGGATGACGTCAAACAATTCGTGCTCACTCGCCGGACTTCTCCAACTGACATTACCGCTGCGCCCAACGACACGCGCGAGGTCGGCGTGAAGCCCATCTCATTCTGCAACCGCGTCATCAACATCACGCAGTGATTCATGATGCGCACATAGGGCGAGATCACCGCGTGCTCGCTTCCCTCCGTAAGCAGCGGCGGCGTTGCCACCTTGTTGAGTTTGCGCTGCGCCATCGCCGCCGTCTCATGCCTCGCCACGAGCTCGACGTAGTTTACCAGCAGCTGCCGGTCGATCCTTCGCAGCAGCCCAAAGGGCGCATCGGCCAGCACCTCGCGCCAGATCTGCCGCCGGCACTTATCCATCCACGCCGGCAGCCGCGTCTCGCTCAAGAGCCCCGGCGCCTGCGCCTCCTGGCGCCATCGTGGCGATACCGCCGATAAGTGCCCTCGAGACGATGCATTTGGACAGGTTTGGGTGGCCGACCGCCGGGCACGCAGCATTCTACGACGCATACCAAGAGTTTGGCGACCACCGGCAATTGCTGAAATGTCCACTTTTCATCTTCATCACCTGCACGATGGAGTACGTCGCGTTGGTCCGGGTAGCGCAGATGGTCGTTCCACGTCGCCCTGCCGTCACTCGAATGCGGACGTTCGCCCAAGCCTGTCAGTCCCTGCTCAGAAGTCTGCTTCGGGTGAAAAGCGGCCCTCGGCGCGGACTGGAGTTCGGTGTCGAAAGTCGCAGCTGCTCATCTGCGACGGGCGGCGAACGCCGCCTCGACGCTGGGCATGACCAACCACCCAATGTCTTCGCCCAAAGCGTCTAGCTCCTTAGCAGTGCTCGATGAGACGTGCAGGAATTGGGCCTCGCAGATAAAATGGACCAAGGGTATCGAGGCATCGATGCGCTCGGCCACGCCGTGAAGGTTGAACTCCTCGTTGAAGTCGCTGGCCTCGCGGAGCCCCCGCACTATGTGCGTCGCGTTGATCTTGCGGGCGTAGCCTATCAGGCTCTGATTTGTGAACTCGCCGACTTCCAGCGCGCCATCGAACAGCAATTCGCCGGAGGCCACAGCGTCACTTGTCGGGATTGCCTCAGGCCAATGCTCCACAATTGACCGCACAATCAGCCGCAGGCTTTCTGGCTCGCCGAAGGCGCGCTGCTTCCTGACGTTAGTTCTGATTGCCACGTGAACAGCATCAAAAGTCATCAGCGCTTCCCGATGATGTCCAGATGTCCGCGTGTGATGGGATCGAACGATCCCGCGTAGAGGGCTTTTGTCCTGCCGGTTTTGTGCATGTGGAATTGCCAGCCTCCGCTCACGAACCCGGATTCCGACCTTGCCGCAAGGTGGGTGAAGACACCAGCAATCCACCACTCGCCAGACAGGTTTGCGAGCCCCCGAATGTCGGGCCGTTCCGGCCCTCTTAGCTGGGCGTCTGAGCGTGGCTGCGCAGCTGAGCAGGCCGCACGTTGGGCCCGCACTAAACGCGTTCCGCTGGACTGCTCCTGCCCTCTATGCGCCGCTCAAACCCACATTCAATGGGGGGGTGGTGTTGTCATGACAAATGATGGCCGTGCGGCGATGCACTCGAACCAAGCACACAATTTCGGATGTCCTGGACGCCAATGGAATTGAGGGTTGCGTACTTCCAGCCCCAGGGCACAGGCAAGTCTGATCTGGATCAGATTGAGCCCGCCTCCCATCACCGGATGATCCATCTCTGTCTCCCAGAGATCGGTCATTCGCCTGGCGCGATCCGCTTCGTGACCGATTATCGTCGGCGATTGTTCGTTCTCGGGCCGCACAATTTCTCGGCCCCATACGGATAGGCCATCCAGCAAACTGCTCGCCAAGGCACCGATGCGGAGCGCTTCCCATTCGGCCGCACCCGCCGGCAGA
>JASHOB010000217.1 GCA_030041335.1 Alphaproteobacteria bacterium
ATCCACGAAGGGGTCGTCAATACCGTCCTCGTTGGCCTTCGCGGGCTGGTCGGCCAGCTCTATCGCGAGGACAATGCGCACAAAGTGCGAAGGGGCCAAGCTGGGCGGATAACTCGGGGTCTCCACGCCGGCGGGCTAATACGGCTACGCGCCCGTTCCGGGAGAGCGGGGTAGGCGCACCATCATCGAGGCCGAACCTGAAATCGTGCGACGCATATTCAACGAGTACATAGCCGGACGAACCCCTCGAGAAATAGCCCATGATCTGAACAAGGAGGGCGTGCCGCCGCCGAGAGGACGCCTGTGGAATTCATCGACGATCAATGGCAATAGACAACGTGGCGCGGGCATTCTTCAGAATGAGCTCTATGTGGGCGATCTCGTTGGGAAAGGCAGAATGGCGATACCGGCAAACTGGAAGGACAGATCGTTCGCGCCGCTAAGATCGACGAGGTAGCCCGTCGGTTGATGGCGATTCAATGGTTACTATGTGTCCGGTCCGGACACTTTGAATTTTGAACGGGGCGAAGGGATTCTCGACCCCAACCTTGGCATGGTTGTAATCAGACATCCATCTATGACCAAGCTGCTTCCGTGGTGCTTCCGCAGCGTTTATTGGAAGTGCCTTTTCGCAACATCCCCTATGCATTCTATTGATTTACTTTAATAAATTGGCGGACCCGACACGATTCGAACGTGCGACCTCTGCCTTCGGAGGGCAGCGCTCTATCCAGCTGAGCTACGGGTCCTGGTGACTGGACGATAAAAGAACCTCCCCGACCGGGCAAGCCGCCATGCTAGGACTTAGCGGCAATCGTTACGTTCTTAAGCAGCATGAAGGGCATTCGGTGGGCGATCGGCGTGTAGTCGATGCCCTTTTTCATGGCGTAGACGGACACCGAATCCCAAAGTTTAATGACGGCAACCTGATTATACAGGAAATCCACTACGCCTCTGATGATGGTAGCACGCTTCGCGGGATCGAGTTCGCTCAATGCTCTTTCGATACCCGCGTCGACCTGGTCAAAATGCGAAACCACCGACGGCGCGCTCGAGCGAAAGGCGATCGTCAGCATGTCGAGTGAGGTCAGGCCAGTATTGGCGATCGGCAGTCCGCCAACCGAGACTAACTCAATACTGTGGTCGGTCTGGGCGCGCCGTGCCAGTTGCAGCCCTCGCACCGCCTCCTGGTTGTGCAGCTCGCATTGAATGCCGATCGCATTCAGGTAGAGCGACACGGCTTCGGCCGCCTGCTGGAAACCATAGAACGAGGTTGCGGAATAATAGAGTGGCATTTTGAAGCCGTTCGGATATCCGGCCTCCACCAGCAACTCCTTTGCCAACGCAGGATCGTACCTGAAATTCCGAAGGTCAGGATTATAGCCGGCTTCACCGGGCGCCAGCATCGGATAGCGATAGGGCACACCGTGGAACAGGCCCTTGATGATGGCGTTGGTGTCGATGGCATGCGCAATCGCCTCGCGTACTTGAAGCTTGTGCCAGGGCGACTGCGGCGTCAGTAAATCAAATACGATGCTGACCGAAGGATTGGCTGGAAACTTGACGAGGTGATAGCCGGCGTTCTCCAGTTCCGCGACCTCGGGATAGGGCGTGTTGGTAATAATGTCGGCCTCGCCCGCCCTCAGCTTTGTGACCCGCGTCTCGTCGTCCTTGACGATGTAAAACCGTGCCGACTTCACTTTCGGCTTGGGACCGTAATAGCCGTCAAATGCGGTCACGTCGATCGACTGGCCGGGGCTGTAGGCCGTAATCTTGTAGGGCCCGATCCCGCTCGGATGGGTCATGAACTCTTTTTCACCGACACGGTCGTGGTAGGCCTTCGAACCAAGAAAAATCTGATTGCCGTCGAAGAAGGTGACATCCGGCTGCCGGAAGAGGAAGCGCACCGAATATTTGTCGAGCACCTCAATCTTCTCGACAAGACGGCCGTGTCGCTTAAAGGACGGTGTATTGGCCATCATCCGGTTGAAACTGAATGACACGTCCTCCGCGACCAGTTCATCGCCGGAATGAAATCGGACGCCCGGATGGATTTGGAAGGTGATGGCCTTGCCGTCTGGGCTCACTTGCCAATCGGCAACCGTTCGGCGAACCGTGCCGTCATTATTGTAGTCCCAGAGCATTTCCGAGGTGTTACGCAGGATCACGTAGGAGATCGGTGGAAACACGCTTGTCAGCATGTCGAGCGTGTCCGGCTCGGCATTGGTGGCGACACTGACATGGTTGTAAGATTGCGCACGGGCTGCGACCGAAAGCGCAACAGCGGCGAGAATCATTAAACCAGAAAAAAAGAATGCGTATATGCGGCGGGGCGCCGCCGTTCGTACCTTGATCATTTGCGATCCTCCCGCAGTCTATCGAAAGCCGGGAAGATCGCAGTGTCAAATGGTATGATAATTATGCGCGCTTCAGTTGCTGCGCCGGCATGTCCTGTTGCTCGATGAGCGCGCGATAGACCTCGAGATATTCGTCGGTCATCCGCTTTGCCGTGAAACGCTTTTCGAACTGTTTGCGGATGGAGGGACGCGGCAATTCGATGGCGCGCGCCACGGCGGCGGCGGCCTCCGCCTCGTTCTTGACGATGAAGCCAGTGACACCTTCGTCAACCACTTCCCGCGCCGAACCTTTGTCATAGACGATAACCGGGGTGCCGCAAGCCATCGCCTCGATCATCACCAAGCCGAAGGGCTCGACCCAGTCGATCGGGCAGAGCAGGGCACTGGCCCGACCAAGGAAATCCGACTTGCGACTGTCATCGATCTCGCCGATGAATTCGACATGAGGCTGATCGAACAGGTGCTTGACCTCGGCCTCGAAATAGGCCGCGTCCACCCGGTCGATTTTGGCAGCGATCTTTAGATTCATGCCGCAGCGAGCAGCAATCTCGACGGCACGGTCGACGCGCTTTTCCGGCGCGATCCGCCCCAGGAAGGCCAGATACTCGCCCTTCTCGTAGCGCGGGGTCAGTGAGTGCTCCGGGAGCCCATGATGAATAGTGGCGACCCAACCCGCTTGAGGAACGGGCCGGCGCTGTGAATGGGAGATCCCCACGACCGGGGCCGTCGCGAAGGCGGTGAAGACCTGCTGCAGCTCCGGCAGGTCGAGCCTGCCATGTAGGGTTGTGACGAACGGGGTCGATTGCCGCGAAAAAAGGGCAAAGGGCAGATAATCAAGGTGAAAATGCAGAATATCGAACTCTGCGGCGCGTTGCCGCACCCTCTCTAGCATCACCATGTGAAGGGCTATCGGGTCGAGTACAGGGGAACCCCGGAAGGACTTAGGCCAAACCGGCTCTAGGCGGGCGGACGTCCTGGAATCGCCGCTGGCAAACAGGGTGACGTCATGTCCTTGCCGGACCAGTTCTTCGGTAAGCCAGGAAACCACGCGCTCGGTGCCGCCATAGGATTTCGGCGGGACGGCCTCATAAAGAGGTGCGATCTGTGCGATGCGCATTCTAGAACTCCTATGGGAACACACATTGAGCAGCCAGTTCCCGCCGGGAATGGTCCATTCGGGCCCTGCGAATAGAGAACGGAGCGAAAGCCGCCATATTCCTTGTCGTTTTGTCGCATGTGGCGATGAGCCCGATGGGGGCGCTGCCGCTCTTATGGAATAGTTTTGGCGCTCAATCGTTCCGTTTAGTGATGCTGGGCGATGGCAATTCCGAACGAGTGTCGAATATGGCGACTATGACCCACGAATGGGGGGTGACCCGGGCGATCGGTGACGTGACGCGTTTTGCGGGGCGACCCCTGGCGTTCATTTGGCACTATGTTTGCGCCCGACCTTGGTCCCATGCGATTATGATTGCGGCCGTCGTGGTCGCGGCGACCTGCTCCGTCAGCTCGCAATACGGCGTCAAATTCCTCATCGACACCCTTGCGGCAGGTCCGCCGGGCACCAATCAAATCTGGATCGCCTTCGGCCTTTTGATCTCGTTAATCGCGAGCGACAATCTGTCCTGGCGCGTCGCCGGGTGGGTCGCCAGCCGAACCATCGTCGCCGATACGGGAGACGTCCGCGCGGATCTATTCGGCCACCTAATGGGCCATGCGCCGCGCTATTTCGCGGATCGTTTGCCTGGCGTGCTGACCAGCCGCATCACCGCGACGTCGAACGCGCTATTCACCATTGAATATTTGTTCATGTGGAACGTGTTGCCGCCTTGTGTGGCAACGCTGGGTGCTGTCGCCTATCTCGCCAGCGTCAGCTGGCCGGTGACCGCTGGATTGGCGCTGTTCTCGGGTTTCCTCGTCTTTGCCCTATTCAAATATGCGTCCCGCGGCTGGCCGATTCATCAGAGTTATGCGCACAAGGCCGCATCGGTCGATGGCGAAATGACCGACATCGTCTCGAACATGCCGCTGGTCCGTGCCTTCGGCGGCTTTCATCGCGAGCGTGCGCGGTTAGCGAATGCGCTCGGGCTGGAGCTGACGGCGCGCCGCAAAAGCCTGCGCTATATCGAGATGTTGCGGCTGATGCATGCAATCGTGGTGATCGCCGTCACGATCGTCCTGTTGGCGTGGGTCATCTTGCGGTGGCGCTCGGGCAACGCCACGACCGGCGATGTCGTGCTCGTCTGCACCCTAGCCTTCACCATCCTGCATTCGACCCGTGATCTGGCGGTGGCCCTTGTCGACATGACGCAACACTATGCCCGTCTCGCGGAGGCGCTGCAGACGGTGGCTGGCGAGCATGAAATTCGCGACCGGCCAAATGCCGCCTCGCTTGTTCCTCATCGGGGTTCGGTTAAGTTCGAAAAGGTCGGCTTCGCCTATCCCGACGGTCGCAAGGTCTTCACTGATCTCAACATGGAAATTCCGGGCGGCCAGCGTGTCGGGTTGGTCGGTGAATCGGGTGGCGGCAAATCAACGGTGTTCGCGCTTTTGCAACGCTTTTACGATGTGCAGCAGGGCCGCATCGTGGTCGACGGCCTCGATATTGCTTCGGCGACGCAGGAAAGTCTGCGAGCCGCTATCACCATCGTGCCGCAGGATGTGTCGCTGTTCCACCGAACGGTGTTCGAAAATATTCGCTATGGGCGGCCTGATGCGAGCGACGCGGAGGTCCGGGCGGCGGCCGAGGCGGCGCGTTGCCTTGATTTCATTGAGCAAATGCCTGGTGGCTTTAACACCGTGGTCGGGGAACGGGGCGTCAAGCTCTCCGCGGGCCAGCGCCAGCGCATCGCGATCGCTCGTGCGCTGCTCAAGGATGCGCCGATTCTGCTGCTTGATGAGGCGACCTCGGCGCTCGATATCGACTCCGAAGAGGCGGTCCGCGAGGCGCTCGCCGGACTGATGCACGACCGTACCGTGATCGCGATCGCGCACCGGCTGTCGACCTTGCGTGACTTTGACCGAATTCTCGTGCTCGACAAGGGCAGGATTGTCCAGGATGGCGCACCGCTGATGCTGCTTCGCCGGCCGGGCCCTTACCGCGAATTGGTCGAACGCGAGACCTCCCGGCTCTTGGACCGGTCGTTCGAGCTCGCTCGGTCGTCCGCAGCGTAATTTCACATCTTTTCAGTTGTCAGCCCGTCTGATACCTGCATCCCTGATGCTGCTGAACTGGGCCGGGCCCGTAGTTCAGTTGGTCAGAACGCGCCGCTCATAACGGTGTTGTCGCAGGTTCGAGTCCTGCCGGGCCCACCAATCTTTTCAATGACTTGAGATTCCGGCTCACCCTCCAAGTCAGGGGTTGGGCACGCAATGGGCACGCAAAAGTTAATTTCCGTGTTTCGATAAAGCGGCATTTCCGCCTTAAGCCCCTGCCGGATGGCACTCACGGTACCGCTCGAAACGCCGCTCCGCCGCACAACTTCGGCGTGTGGCAGGCCGGAG
>JASHOB010000218.1 GCA_030041335.1 Alphaproteobacteria bacterium
TCTGCCGGCGGGTGCGGCCGAATGGGAAGCGCTCCGCATCGGTGCCTTGGCGAGCAGTTTGCTGGATGGCCTATCCGTATGGGGCCGAGAAATTGTGCGGCCCGAGAACGAACAATC
This sequence comes from Alphaproteobacteria bacterium, assembly GCA_030041335.1. Taxonomy (GTDB): domain Bacteria; phylum Pseudomonadota; class Alphaproteobacteria; order ATCC43930; family CGMCC-115725; genus JAATGI01. The sequence goes on from JASHOB010000218.1 coordinate 118, forward strand.
GCCGACGATAATCGGTCACGAAGCGGATCGCGCCAGGCGAATGACCGATCTCTGGGAGACAGAGATGGATCATCCGGTGAAGGGAGGCGGGCTCAATCTGATCCAGATCAGACTTGCCTGTGCCCTGGGGCTGGAAGTACGCAACCCTCAATTCGATTGGCGTCCAGGGCATCCGAAATTGTGTGCTTGGTTCGAGTGCATCGCCGCACGGCCATCATTTGTCATGACAACACCACCCGCCCATTGAATGTGGGTTTGAGCGGCGCATAGAGGGCAGGAGCAGTCCAGCGGAACGCGTTTAGTGCGGGCCAACGTGCGGCCTGCTCCGCTGCGCAGCCACGCTCAGATGCCCAGCTAAGAGGGCCGGAATGGCCCCTATCGACCCAAATCTGTCATTGGGTGGCTACCGAGGGCTTGCCGAGACCAGACGTGCCCCACGCCGCTTTACCGGCGGCAGGATTGGGCCCAAGTACGAATCCCAAATCGTTCCTGTAATCCCAAAGCAGACTTTACGGCTGACGGTTTGGCTGAGTGTAGGCGTCGCTCCTGTCCCTCCATTCGCGACACGACCCAGCTTAATCCAAGGCTCCGGTGGTCAAGAACACGGTACGGCTCATGGTGTCGTCGCTAGACCAAGCCCTTTCAACGTCCGACAGCAAGACTGGTTTAGATGCGATCTTAAACCCGGCCGGGACTGTCGCTTGCAGTAGCCCGGCGATCGCGCCAAGGAATCGTTCGCGGGAAACGCTGCCGATGCCACTGCCCATCAATTCGATCGCCGAGGAGCGCAACACGGCACTCGGCAGCGTGATCTCCGGCCCGCTCACCGCTCCGATCTGAACGAACCGGATCGGCACCGCGTCCGCACCGGCCTTGGCGCCAGCGATGAGAAGACGCTCGGCGCTCTTTCCCCAAAGATAGTCGATTACCACATCGATCCCGTCGGCGAACTGCTTCACGAAGCTTTTTTCCAAGTCGGCTTCGGTAGTGAGGGGGATCGTGACATCGGCACCGAACGCCGTTGTTGAGCGAAGGGCGTCGACACTACGCCCGGTCGCAATGACCTTCTTCGCCCCGAGATGCTTGGCGATCTGAACCGCAAGACGGCCAGCCGTACCAGTCGCGCCGTTAACCAATACCGTCTCCCCGACCTTGAGTCGTGCGCGTTCCGTGAAAGCGGCCCAGGAGGACATGCCGGGATTAGCAATGGCTGCCGCAGCCACGTCATCTAGCTCGGCGGGCAATGGCAGGCACTGCGACGATGGCACCACGGTTCGTTCGGCCATGCTGCCGTAGGGAGCCCTCGGCAAAATAAAATACACCCTGCTCCCATCATCAAGCCGTCCGGTGCCGTCAATGCCCGCGACAAAGGGAAATTGGCCGGAAGAACTGTAATGCCGGCCGGAGGCCCTGCTCTTGACGACAGGACTGAGGGCGGCAGCGGTGACCTGCACCAGGCTTTCGCCGTCCGATGCCGCCGGCTCAGCAAAATCACCGTAGACGGGCGCTTGGTGCGGTCCCCGAACGATGGCGGCTTTCATGCTTATACTCCTTTCATGACGGGGTAGCGGGGCAACGGTTCATTGGACCGAGAAGATGATCGCGAGCAGCTGGTTCGCGCCCCGGCCGGATGTAGCGGCCAATCCTCGGACCGATTCCCGCCCGGTCGCGCTAATTCCGCGCCCCTTCAGCCGCAACACCAACGCTTCCGGCGAGGTCCGGGTCACGCTCGCCAACGCGGAAAGTGGGGCGGTGACAAGCGCCCGCTCAATCGGCTTTTCCAGTTGAGGACCGGTGATGAACCCCCACGAAAAGAAGGAAGCGACCAAGATGATAGTGAACACAGCGACGCTGATTTTGCCCCAGCCGGATTTGAGATGATTCCTGAGAGGCCGGTTGTTGGCCACAACATGCCCGCCAACTCCGACCAGAAAAAGCCACGAGGCCCATTCGTGCACAACGGCGGTCAGTCCTCGGTCCAATTTGAAAAACATGGTCACGCCGGTCGTGGCCATCAGGATGATCGCCCCAATCGTGAGCGGAGTGGCCCAACGGCGTATGGAACCTGCGTTGGGGCTAGCGGTGAACTGCATTTGCCAGTCCGTCATATGTGTGTATTATGCATATAAGTGGAGGCTGAGGTGTCGTCAAGAAAGAAAGTGCGAAATACACATATCGGCAGTCAGATTCGGGAGTTGCACGGCGCGGTTCTCGACATCGTCAGCGCGATGAATCGACCACAACGCGACGAGGTATTGATCAAGGAAGCAGGGATTCCGCTTGACCGGGCATTGTTCCCACTTCTCGTCGGTGTCGAGCGGGCCGGACCGATTGGAGTTGTTGAGTTGGCCGACCGGGTCGGGCGTGACTATACGACTGTCAGCCGTCAGGTCGCAAAACTCGAAAGCCTTGGGCTCGTCGAACGGCAAGAAAGTGCTGCCGACAGGCGCGTGCGGCAAGCCGCAATCACCCCAAAAGGAAAGGCGATGACCGACCTGGTCGATGCGGCGCGTGAAAGGATCGGGCGACTCACCTTCAAGACTTGGGATCCACGCGACATCGATGGACTGGTACGGTTGATGCGCAAGTTTGCAGACGCTGTGAAGGAAGACCCGCCTATCCCTTCGTCGGGCAAATCAAGCCAACAATTCCCGCGTCCTCGATCGCTCCGCTGAAGTGGATGTCAGGTTCTGCTCCTCTAGCGCCGAAAGTAGTCCGACTGCTCACGACCAACCGAGCCACCAGACGAACGTCCGGTTTTTGGCCTCGCTGTCTGAGAGCGGACCGACGCAAATCCACCCATGCCGGTCGAATAGGCCCTGGGATGCTTTGTCCGCTTTCGGCAAGTCGACCGCGGTACTGCGGTGACCGCGATGGGCGCGAACCTGCTATTGGCCGAAAACGAAACGACGGTTGTTGGCGCGCAACGCGGCAGAGCGGACGACAAAAGTGGGCAAGTGCTTCGGCAGGCAGACCCAAATCGGACGCCTGACCTCCAGAAGGTGATCCCAAGACCGGTCACCGGCTGGCTCCGCGCCCGAATATCGGTCATCAAAAATGGGCTCGCCGCTTCCCCTGGCAGCTGAGGATCTGTCTCCGCCGATCTTACCGGCGCTTCGGTGCCACGAATCGGTCAACGAGAAGTGTCGGCTGAACGCCGACCGAGAAGTGATCTGATTCGGGCAGCGTCCTCCGGGGTCGCCGGATTGTAGACCACCATGCTGAGATCAGTCCGGCCGTCGACCGAAAAGGCCGAATATTCGAACGCGAGCCGACCAAGAACCGGGTGGCGTATGTGCTTGACGGCTTCATGCTGACCACCGCGAACATCGTTTTCGGCCCACATCGC
>JASHOB010000219.1 GCA_030041335.1 Alphaproteobacteria bacterium
GACAAGCAACATGAAGCTCGCAAGCGGCGCTGCTCCGATCCAAAAGCTGCTCGACGCGGGCGTGGCCGTGGCGTTGGGTTCTGATGGCGAAAAGGAAAACAACAACCTCGATATTTTTGAGGAGATGAAGGTCGCCTCGTTATTAGCCAAATTCCATCATATGGATGCCGCCGCACTCGACTCATGGGACATCCTACGAATGGCGACTATCGGGGGCGCACGGGCCGTCGGCCTGGACGACGAGCTCGGGTCGCTGGAGGTGGGAAAGAAAGCGGACTTGGTCGCCGTTCGCCTCGACACGCCGCGCATGACCCCCCTGGTTCTTGGCAAGCTTTTCAATCTGCATCACAACATCGTCCATGCGGTGCAGGGATCGGATGTCGATCTCACCATGGTTGACGGAAGGATCGTTGTGGACGACGGCGTACTGCGGTCGGCGGATCTCGGTCGACTCCTCGCGGAGGCGAATGCTGCGGCATCCCGTTTGTTCTCGCGACGTGCAGACTACTTGGCGACTCATGTTGATGGCGAAGTCAGCGCCGTTTAACCGCCGATTTATGGCGCGCTGTTAGCGTCCTTCATACGCGAAGGCTTCTTGCAGCCGCGCCGTCAAATATTCCCCGCCTGTCGTCGGCGGATAGAGTGGCGGCCGGTTGGCGTCGGTACAGCCTGGCAGACAGACCACGGGTGCGTCGAAATTTGGATCGTGAAAGAATGCGACCGAATAACGGTCACGGCCTGACCGATTGATAACCCGATGAGGCGTCGAGACGTAGGTGTCGTTGCTCCACCGCATCAAGCAGTCTCCGATGTTGCATAAGAAGGAGTCGGCAATTGGGGCAGCCGCGATCCAGGTACCATCTCGGGCGCGTACCTCGAGCCCGCCGGCATCGTCTTGCGCCAGAATTGTTAGGTTGCCGTAATCGGTATGTGGGGCCGCGCCGAAATGCCGGCCGTCGAACGTGCCTGGGAGTGGCGGATAGTGAAGCAGCCGCAAAGTCGCTAAGGGTTTATCTATATAGGGCGCGAAATAGTCGGGCTCGAGCCCGAGATCGATGGCGAACGCCTGGTGCAAGCGCTCGCACAAGCTCTTTTGAAGCGCGAAGTACGACAGCATTGTGTTGCGAAACTCCGGCGCCCTATCAGGCCACTGGTTGGGCGCATGGAACGGTTTGCCAGCTAGATAGGCAGGATCGTCGTTGGCGATATCTCGGTTGACCTGAAAGGCCTCCTTCGAGTCCGCCGCGGTGGCATCGAGCTGTTCATCGCCAAAGGCGAAATAACCTGTATTGCTTTTCGACTTCTTATAAGAGAACCGCTCCTTGTCGTTTGTGGGCCGCGCGAAGAACATGATTGCTTCGCGAAATACCGCTTCGGTCAGGTCGGCGGGAATGCCGTGGTTCACGACATAGAAGAAGCCGATCTCCCGCGATACGCCACCGATCTCGGTCGCCGCTGCCCGCGTTCCGGCCGCGGATCCGGAAAGCATAGGCGCCAAATCGATGATTGGGACAGAATGCCTCATGTGACGTTCCTCATCGCGACCCGCATCGTGAGATCATGTCACGTCGGCGCATAGCGCGATTTAGGCGACGGAACGTTGCCATTTTCGCAACAAAACGGACGCCCATTCGCTTACGGTGCCAATGGAACCATCGGTTTTGGATCGGCCGGACGATGTGTTCGGATCCGGTCCCATCTCACGGATGAGACATGCCCGATGTCAAAGCAACACCGACGCTTCAGATCTACAATGAACATTTTGCGTGACCGAGTGGCGCTTTGCGCCCCCGGGCGACCGCGAGTCGGACCCGAAGGGAACTGGACGCGTTCGAGACTGGAGGAAGGAACTCATGCCTCCGGAACGCCGGCGGCGAGCATGACGGCGTCAACGCGGGCGACAGTTTGGTGATTTTCGTTGAGGTAAACTCGTTCCGCCTCCGCTGATAGGAGTCGGCATGTACACCGACGGAAGCAATTGGGGCACAGCTTTGGAAACCACCCTCTATCTGCCTATCAAAACACTTCGTCGAAAAGCTTGGCTTGGAAGGTAAAGCTCTGAGTTAAGGACAAAAAGGCCGAAGACATGAACGCATTATCAAAAGGTGTAGCGCCGAGAATTAAGCCTTGAGCAGCTGGCCCCGTCCAGAAATGACCATCCCGGGCGATTGCTGCGCGATTGCTGGCGGCGGCGTGTCCGACAAAAGATTAAATTATTTTAAATACTTAGATCGCCAAGCCGCCAAGCCGCGGGAATCATAATCCCACGTGTTCAGTGGTTCAATTACGCTCGAATGCCTCCGCCGGATTTGGCGCGGCGAGCGCTTCTCCTGTACGTGGCGACGATGCTGCATCTCGATCCGGGCGAAAATCCGTTCGAGCACGCCCCCGCCGAGAATTATGTGGGATTGCCGTTCGCGCGATGACAGCCGGATTTATCTGGGCGTCCGCGACAGCTGGTTTAGCTAATGAAGCCGCTGTCTTGGCGTCTAGGCGCTTTGGCGGTTAGTGTCGTTTTCTCGCCGAGATGGGAGGACACCATGAAGCTTTATCGTGTGATTGCGCTGGCTCCGTTGTGCGTGGTGGCGATCGCCGGGACCGCCGCCCAGGCGCAAGGCCTGATGACCACGCATCGCATTTCGGCGGCGCTGGCCAACGAAGCGGTCGGCGCCGCGGTCGCCGCTTGCGCCACCAAGGGCTATGCCGTCAGCGCCGTGCTGGTCGATATCGACGGCGTGAGCCAGGCGATGCTGCGCGGCGACAATGCCGGCATCCACACGACGGTCGCGGCGCGCGACAAGGCCTATACCGCCGTCTCGCTCAAGACCGACCTTTCGGCGCTGGCCGAGCGCTTCAAGACCACGCCGCCGCCGAG